>CAZTIW010000030.1:0-61118 GCA_964613915.1 uncultured Thermoanaerobaculia bacterium | reverse complement strand
CATGCCCTGCCCGCAATGCAGGCCTCCTGCCATCCATGATCTTCACGCCACAACCCTCGCCTCAGAGGGTCAGCCCGCGCGGCCCGCGTCGAGCGTGGGCCCTCCCATGGCAGCGATCCGCCGCACGGCAACGATCCCTTCCCCTCACGACAGGCCCGGCCGCCTCGGCGCCGGCTCGCGGCGACGACGCTACCGACACCCCGCAACCATCTCGACCACGACATCCGCGCCGTTCGCATCTTTCCGCACCATGAGCCGCGTGCCGTCGGGGGGCGTCGCGACGCAGCAGCCGTTGCCGGGAAACTCGTAGAACGCGAGCGGGGCGGTGCCGAACAGGGCGTCGCGGAGCAGGGTCCAGCGCGTGCCGGGAGCGTCTTCGACGCAGATGCCGGGGATCTCCGAGCACGCGAACTCGAGAAGACGCGGACCGAACTCGCAGCCGCGCGTGGGGGTGAGCGAGGCGCGGCCGACGTCGCGCATGAGCTGGCCCGAGAGGAGCGCGCCGGTGCAGGCGGTGGCGACGTTGGAATCGATCTCCTCGAGCGGGGTCGTGTAGGTGGCGTGCGCGCGGTTGCCGATGCACTCGCCCGTGACGCAGGAGCCGTCGAGACGGACGCGGAAGCGGACGACGAAGCAGGTGGCGGGCGGAAGGGGCGAGGCGATGACCTCGATGAACGCGGGCGGCCCCGGCTCGAAGCGCCCGAGGTCATCGAGGATCTGGTCGGTCAGTGGCTGTTCCGCCTGGCCGTCGATCTGGATGCTGATCGACTCGGGCACGTACGTGACCGGGCAGTCGGACGGCGGGTCGCCGCCGAGCGTCGGGATGAGATCCGTCACGTCCACTTGCAGGAGGTCACGCGGCGAGGCGCTGCAGAACTCGATCGCGTACTCGATCTCGTCGCCGGGCACGAGGCGGCCGCCATCGGCGTCGCTGGCTGTCTTCACGAGCGAGTACGTCGCGATGGCCGTCGTGACCGTGTTCGACGCGAGCGGGCCGGAGACGCCCGTGGCGTTGAAGAGCGCGCTGTTGCTGACGAACATCCCGCCGCAGGCGAGGCTCGCGCGCGCCTGCCAGGTGACGTCGGCGCACTCGCCGGGCGCTAACCGGGCGATGCGGAACGTGACGGTGTCGGCGGGAGGCCCCGTCGGCGCAAGTTCGGCGTCGTCGTCACCGGGCGCGTCGGTCATGCGCCGGCCATCGACGCGAAGGCTGCCCGGCTCGTAGGTCACGCAGGCTGGCACGTCGTCCGTGATGACCGCGTCCAGCAGGTCCGCCGACGCGGAGGCTTGGTTGCACAGGCGCAGCGTGTACGCGATGAGATGGCCCGGCGCCACGTCAGGATCGGGCGTCGCGAACTTCGTGAACACGGGATCGGGCCGAGGCGCGACGATGGACACGAAGCACGACGAGGTCGGCCTCGTCGTCATGTTGTCAGCCGACAACGTCCCCTGATCGAAGAAGCCGACGTCCGCGCAGGTCTGCGCGACCAGCCGGAAGAGGGCATCGACGCACTCCCCCGGCGCGAGCGCCCGGCCCAGGAAAGCCTGGACATCGAACATCAACTCCGCACGCCCCGCGTCGAACGCCGCCGCATCGCCGTCGGCGGCGTCGGTCATCGGCACCGGCGCGCTCGCGCTCGCGGCCATGGCGAGCGTGCCCGGCACGTACGCGGCGCAAGGGGGAATCGGGTTCACGAAGCGCACGCGCGTGGCGGGAACGCCGGACTGATTGCAGATGGCGACGCGAATCGCGACCTCCTCGCCAGGCTGGACCGTCTGCGGCAGGCAGGCGATGCCGGCGCTGACCTCCGGGCCGGACGCGCAACCCGGCAGGCACGTGTCGCCCATGACACGCGTGGTCGCGCACTCGGGCGTCGAGAGCGTTCCGCTCTGATCGCACCAGGCGCCCGCGGCCGGCGGCGCGGTGATCGTGACTCCCCAGCGAATCACGATGGCTGGATCGGACGGCGCCATCGCGCCGAGCGACCAGCCGATGGCCGGCGTCGCGGGGCATGGCTGGAAGGCGCCCCCACCGACGCTCCAGGTGCACGTGCCCGCGTCGACGCCGCCCGGCGGATCCGCGTCGAAGAAAGCGACCGACGATGCCACGTCGGTTCCGCCGTTGATGGCCGTGAACGTGAACGTCACCGTGTCGCCGAGGCTCACGCACCCGTTGCGATCCGCGTCCGTGAGCGCCGCCGTCTTGGTCGAGGAGGAAAAGTCGGGCGCCAGCACCGGCAGGCATGTCGGCCCCGTGCCGCAACTCGCGCACGCGCGCGACGGCACCAGCGTTCCGGTGGGCGGATCCTGCACGGTCAGGACAGCCGCGTTGCAGAGATCCACCTGGCCGTTGGTGCACGTGAACGTGCCGCAGATGCGCGCCTCATCCGTTCCGCCCGGGCCCACGACGATGCCGCCGCAGCCCACGGTGTTGCCTGCCCAACCGCAGGAGCCCGTCGCGAAGGGGTCCAGGGGATCGAAGTCGAGCGCGGAGAGATGCGCGTCGAAGGCATCCTGAAAGTCCACCGTCCCGCTCGCGGTCCCGGTGTTCTCGATGCGGTAGCGATAGCACACGCGGGCGCCGTCATCGATGTCGGCGACCGGGCTCCCCGCGCTGCTCTCGGCGGTCTTGATGAGCGCGAACGACGGTGTCCCCGTCGAACCGCCGCAGATGTCGATGATGGTCGGGTAGACGCCGCCGCCCACGTCGCGCGAACACGCGGACACGGGCTCGACCGCCGGGACGTCGCCCCACGGATACACGATCGTCGCGAGGTTCGCGCAACTGTCCCCCGACGACAGCGTCGCCGACAGCGTCGTCTGGAACGTGACGTCGAACCAGCCGAAGCCGGGGACCGTGAAGCCACGGATGTCGAAACCGGTAGCGGGATCGCAGGTGGCCCCTGGCGGGAGCGGCACCGGCATGCCGTTGACGCTGAGCACGGGGGGGCAGATGAACGTGGCGCAGCCTGCCGGCGACAGCGCCGTGTCGTACACGCCGAAGACCGTATCGGTCCCGAGCGGATTGTCCGCATGGACAACCCACGACACCGTGTCGCCCGCGCCGGCGCAGCGGCCGGATCGCCCGAGACCCGCGTCGAACGCGCAGGGGTTCGATGGCGAGTTCTTGACGGGCCCGCTCCCCTGCGCGGCAGCGCGCGGAGCGTGACCGATGGCGGCGATGAGGATCAGGCTGGCGGCGACGAGGAAGCGACGAACGCGCGCGGTCACGGTCCTCCGTGCTGGGGCCGTCCTGGCAGCCGCCGCGCCGAGCCGGGCATCCCGGTCCGCGAGGCGGCCCTGCCAGGCATCCCATCAGCGGCGGCTGGATGTTACCCCCGAGCCGCCCTCGCAGGGCAAGTCAGGGCCTGCCGCCCCCGGACGCGTACGAGACGAGCAACTCGCCTTCATGATGCCCCTCGATGAACGGCCCCCATCGATGGCGGGGCCAGCGGAGCTCGACGCGGTGGGCGCGCGGAGGGCGTGCCCTCCCTGCGTGATGTCCCTGCGGACGTGCGAGGACTCGATCGCGCTCGCCCGCGGCCGCGCCGGCGCGGCTGAGGTACTCTCGGCGGGTGACTCTCGTGGGGATCGCCCGATCCCCCCGCCCGCATCGGGGCCCGCGCGGCCACGAGACCCTCCGAGGCGCCCGCGCAGCGTGACCCTCCGGCAGGATCCCGAATCGCAGCGACTGCGTGAAGACGCGGCCAGGGCCAAGAACTGGCAGCGGTGGGGGCCTTACTTGCCCGAGCGGCAGTGGGGCACGGTGCGCGAGGACTACTCGGCCGATGGCGACGCGTGGCGGGACTTCCCGCATGACCACGCGCGATCGCGGGCCTACCGGTGGGGCGAGGACGGACTGCTGGGCCTGTGCGATCGCGAGGGCCGGCTGTGCTTTGCCCTCGCGCTGTGGAACGGGCGCGATCCGATCCTCAAGGAGCGGCTGTTCGGGCTGACGGGCCCGGAGGGCAACCACGGCGAGGACGTCAAGGAGCTCTACTACTACCTCGACGCCACGCCGACGACCTCGTACGCCCGCGCGCTCTACAAGTACCCCCAGGCCGAGTACCCCTACGCCTGGCTGGCCGAGGAGTCGCGCCGGAGATCGCGCGCGCAGCGCGAGCCGGAGCTCTTCGACCTCGACCTGTTCGCGGAGGGCCGGTACTTCGATGTCGGCGTCGAGTACGCGAAGGCGGACCCCGACGACATCCTGATCCGCATCGCCGTGACGAATCGCGGGCCCGATCCTGCCGCGATCGACGTGCTGCCGCAGCTGTGGTTTCGCAACACCTGGGCGTGGGGACGCACGGGCGAGGGGTACTTCCCGAAGCCGAGCCTCGCGCGGCGCGACGCCGCCGCGATCCTCGCCGGCCACGCGACGCTCGGCCGCTTCGTGCTGCTCGCGGACACCGCCGGCGACGCGGGCGCGCCGGAGCTCATGTTCACCGAGAACGAGACGAACACGGCGCGCCTGTGGGGCCAGGCGAACGCGTCGCCGCGCGTGAAGGACGCCTTCCATGATCGCGTCATCGGCGGCCGCGCCGACGTCACCAGCCCCGACGGCGGCACGAAGGCGGCGGCGCGCTGGCATGTCGAGCTGACACCCGGCGCCAGCGTGACGATCCGGCTGCGCCTCTGCGCCCTGTCCGAGGAGCCCGCGACGCCCTTCGGCGCGGCCTTCGACGACCTCTTTGCGACGCGGATTGCCGAGGCCGACGCCTTCCACGACCACCTGCTGCCGGCCAGCGCCAGCGCCGACGAGCGCCTGGTCGCGCGGCAGGCCCATGCGGGCCTCCTGTGGAGCCGGCAGTTCTACTGGTACGTCGTGTCCGAGTGGCTACAAGGCGATCCCGCGCAACCCCGGCCGCCGCGCGAGCGCCTGCGCGGCCGCAACGCCGACTGGTCGCATCTCTACAACCGCGACGTCCTCTCGATGCCCGACAAGTGGGAGTACCCCTGGTACGCCGCGTGGGATCTCGCCTTCCATGCGGTCGCGTTCGCGCGCGTGGATCCCGCGTTCGCCAAGGCGCAGCTCCTGCTCATGCTGCGCGAGTGGTACATGCACCCGAACGGGCAGATCCCCGCGTACGAGTACGCGCTCGGCGACGTGAACCCGCCCGTGCACGCCTGGGCCTGCTGGCGCGTGTACAAGATGACGGGCCCGCGCGGCGGGCGGGATCGCGCGTTTCTCGAGCGCTGCTTCCAGAAGCTCCTGCTGAACTTCACGTGGTGGGTGAATCGCAAGGACGCCTCGGGCCGTCACGTCTTCGGCGGTGGCTTCCTCGGCCTCGACAACATCGGCGCGTTCGACCGGTCGCGGCCCCTGCCGGCGGGCGGCCATCTCGAGCAGGCCGACGGCACGGCGTGGATGGCGTTTTACGCGCTCACCATGCTCGAGATCGCGATCGAGCTCGCGGCCGAGAACCCGGCGTATGAGGATCTCGCGAGCAAGTTCCTCGAGCACTTCGTCGAGATCGTCAACGCCGCCAACACGATCGGCGGCACGGGCCTGTGGAACGACGAGGACGGCTTCTACTACGACCAGCTCGCGCTCGACGGCGAGCGCATCCCGCTGCGCCTGCGCTCGATGGTCGGCATCGTTCCCCTGTTCGCGGTCATGGCCCTGTCCGAGCGCCAGCTCGAAACCCTGCCGGGGTTCGCCAAGCGCTTCCGGTGGTTTCTCGACAACAGGCCCGCGCTCGCGCGTCATGTCTCGGACGTGCGAACGCGCAACGGGAGCGCGCATCGCCTGCTGGCCCTGCCCTCGCGCGACCGGCTCGAGCGCGTGCTGGCGCGCCTGCTCGACGAGCGCGAGTTCCTGTCGCCGCACGGCATCCGCTCGCTGTCCGCGGCGCACCGCGACGCGCCGCTGGTCCTGAGCGTCGGCCAGGAGCAGTGGACCGTGAAGTACGTGCCGGGCGAGTCCGAGTCGTCGCTGTTCGGCGGCAACTCGAACTGGCGCGGGCCGATCTGGATGCCCGTGAACTACCTGCTCGTGGAGGCGCTCGAGCGCTTCCATCACTTCTACGGCGAAGATGTCCTCGTCGAGCTCCCCGCGCGATCGGGCCGGCGGGTCAACCTGCTGCGCGCGAGCCGCGAGATCTCGCGGCGCCTCGTGTCGCTGTTCCTGCCCGACGCGACGGGCCGGCGCCCGCTCCACGGCAGCGAGACCGCCTACGCGACCGATCCCGCGTTTCGCGACCTCATCCTGTTCTACGAGCACTTCCACGGCGACGACGGACGCGGGCTCGGCGCGAGCCACCTGACGGGCTGGACCGCGCTCGTCGCGCGCCTCGTCGCGGGCGGGCTCGAGCCCGAGGAGGAGACGCGCCATGACTGAACGCGTCGTTCTCGCGGGCGACGTCGGCGGCACCAACGCGCGCCTCGCGCTGTTCGTGATGCCCGGCACGACCGGCGGCCGCGCGCCGCTGCGAGAGGCATGGGCGGCGACGTATCCTTCGGCGAGCGCGCCAGGGCTCGAGGCCATCGTGCAGCAGGCTCTCGCGGACTCGGGGCGCGCTCCCGTCGCGGCGTCGTTCGGCATCGCGGGACCCGTGCGCGACGGCCGCTGCCGGACGACCAATCTGCCGTGGGAGGTGGACGCGCGCGTGCTGGCCCGCGTGCTGTCGCTCCCCGCCACGGGGCTCCTCAACGATCTCGAGGCGACCGCGTGGGGCATCGCCGATCTCGCGCCGGCCGACCTGCGCACGCTCCTCGCGGGAGAGCCGCCGCCCGCGCCGAGCAACCGCGCGCTCATCGCGGCCGGCACGGGGCTGGGCGAGGCCGGGCTCGCCTGGGACGGGCGCGCGCATGTCATCGTCGCGAGCGAGGGCGGCCACGCGAGCTTCGCGCCGGCGAACGCCGAGCAGGACGCGCTGCTGCGCGAGCTGCGCGGCGTGCACGGTCACGTGAGCTGGGAGCGCGTGCTGTCGGGGCCCGGCCTCGAAGCCATCCACGCGCATCTCGGCGGTGACCGCGACCTGCCAGCGTCCGGCATCGCCGCGGCCGCGGAGACGGGCGACGCGACCGCGGTGCGCGCGATGGAGATGTTCGCGTCGGTCTACGGCGCGGAGGCCGGGAACCTGGGCCTGAAGTTCCTCGCTCTCGGCGGCGTGTTCCTCGGGGGCGGCATCGCGCCAAAGCTGCTCCGCTGGCTGCAGGGGCCGGCCTTCTCGGAAGCCTTCCTGTCGAAGGGCCGCATGCGCCCGCTGATGCAGGCGATGCCCGTCCACGTCATCCTCGACGACCGCACGGCCCTTCACGGCGCCGCGAGGCACGCGATCGAGCGCGGGGCCTGAGCGCGCCGGGTCAGGCGCGGAGCAACAGGCGCACCGTGGTGGCGTGGATGTCCACGATGTCGGTCAGATCCTCGGCGTAGCCGCCGCCCATCACGGCGATCAGCGGCAGTCCGAGCGCGCGGCAGCGATCGATGACGAGCGCGTCGCGCGCCGCGAGGCCGGCCTTCGTGAGCGCGAGCCGGCCGAGGCGGTCGCGCTCGAACGGATCGGCGCCCGCGATGAAGAAGCAGACGTCGGGGCGCGAGCGATCGATCGCGCTGCCGAGCGCGTGCGCGAGCGTGGCGAGAAACGCGTCATCGCCCGTCCCGTCGGCCAGCTCGACGTCGAGATCGCTCGCGACCTTGCGAAGCGGGTAGTTCAGCGCCCCGTGCATCGAGAACGTGAAGACCGTGTCGTCGCCCGCGAAGATCGCCGCGGTGCCGTTGCCCTGGTGCACGTCGAGATCCACGACCAGCGCCCGCCGCGCGAGAGCCTCGCGCTGCAGCACGCGCGCCGCCACCGCGACGTCGTTGAACACGCAGAAGCCCTCGCCCCGATCGGCGAACGCGTGGTGCGTCCCGCCCGCGAGGCTCGCTCCGACGCCTGCGCCCCCGCTCCCGCCCGCCATCGCCGCGCGCGACGCCGCGATCGTCGCGCCCACGGATCGACGCGAGCGCTCGACGAGCTCCGGCGACCACGGCAGCCCGAGCTGACGGATCTCGGCCGGGCTCATCGCGCCCTGCGCGACGCGCCGGACGTAGCCGGCCTCGTGCACGAGCGCGAGCGTCGCGTCGTCCGCGGCCTCGGGCTCGCCGAGATCTCCGGGCGCGAACCAGTCGGACGCGGCGAGCCGCTCGCGCAGCAGGCGGTACTTCGCCTCGGGGAACCGGTGCCCCGCCGGCAGCGGCAACGGCCAGCGATCCGTCGCGAAGACGCGCGCGCTCACGGCAGCGCGGGCGAGGCGAGCCGCAGGATCGCGGACAGCGTCACGACCAGGCCCAGGAAGTTCGCGAAGCCCACGTGGTCCGGGCGCGCCGCCGGCCGGCCCGCAATGGCGACCGCCGCCGCCACGATCGCGAGCAGCAGCACGAGCCCCTCGCCCGTCGCCATGAACGCGACGGCGAGCGTCGCGGCGACCGCCACGCGCTGCCAGCGCACGAGCGACGCGAACCCGCGCGCGCCGTCGAGCTGCCAGACCGGCGCGAGGTTCAGCAGGTTGAGAAGCGCGCCGAGCTTGGCGACCGCGAGCATGAGCGGCCAGTCCATCGCAAGACCCAGCCCCCACGCCACGATGCTGGCGCCCAGGCCCGCGATGGGCCCGGCGAGCCCGATGCGATTGTCCTCCGCGGGCGTTGCCGGCCGCTCGCTCATGCGCACGTAGGCGCCGATGCCCGGCAGGAACATCGGCGCCGTCACGGGCAGCCCGCGCCGCCACATCGCGACGACGTGGCCGAGCTCGTGGATGTACAGCGAGATCAGCAGGCCCGCCGCGAGCTGCCAGCCGAAGGCCGCCCACAGCACGCCGAACATGCCGAGCAGGCCCGCCAGCGCGGGGAGCTTCGTGAGCCCCGCGATCAGGACGCCGAGGAGCCCGGCCCACGCGAGCCCCCGGCCGGCGCCCGAACCCGGCGCGGACGGCCCGCGGCGCAGGGTTCGATCCCGCCGCGCCTCGGGCCGCGCCAGGATCGCCTCGATGCGATCGCCGACCTGCGCCGCCTGCGGCGCGGAGGGCGGGAGCAACCGCAGCGCCTCGCGCCACGCGGCGAGCGCGTCACCGAGCCGGCCCTCGCGCTCGCCCGCCTCGGCCTCGCGCGAGAGTTCGCCGAGGCGATCGGCGTGGATGAAGCGCCGGCATCCGGGACACTGCAGCAGCCCCGGCGCGGCGCTGCTGCCGCACGCCGGGCACGTGGTGGCGGCTGGCGATGTCTCAGCCACCCGGCGTCGGCGGCGGCGGGGGAAGCGGTGGCGGGGCCTCGCCGCTCGCGCCCTGCGACACGGCGTGCGGCCCCGACCACTCGACGCGGAACGGCCGGTTCATCTTCCACGCGGCGACCAGGCCGATGCCGATGATGATCACCGAGAGAATGCTCGAGAGGCCGCCCATCACCGGCGAGATGAAGGCCAGCACGAAGGCCGCCGGGTACGCCAGCACGCCCGTGTCCGGGGCCTCGGCTCGCACGTGCCCGATGATGAGGAACATCGTCGCGAACGTGATGGAGAGATACGTGAGCGTGACGGACATGATCTGGTAGACGAGCCCGCCGCGGCCCTGCGTGCCGAACCGGATGCCCGTGCCGACCAGCCAGCCGATGCCGATGGCGAGGATGGCCGCGTTGATTCCGGCGAACTTCCCGAGCGCCCACCACGCGACCGTGCCGAGCGTCATCGCGCCAACCCCCAGGGCCGACGCCACGAGAAACCGCGAAGCCGGCGTGCCGGACGTGCCCGACGCGTCAATCAGCTCGCGGCAGGTCTCGCACGCGATCTTGCCGGCGGCCGCCCAGTACTGATCCCGCAGCTGCCGACCACAGCCGTCACACGTCGCGGGCCCCGACGGGCCGCCGCCCTGAAAGTCAATCTCGCCAGGACTCATGGACCCCCTCCTCTCACGCCACCCGGGGCGCGTTGCCGTCTCGCAGGAGCAGCAGGATCGCGCCGTGCGGCACGACCGCGAGCTTCTGCCCGTCCACGCTCACTTCCACCGCGGCCTTGCGGAAGAACACCGCGAGATCGCCGGCGCGCGCCTGCATCGCGACGTACCGCGGCTCGGCTCGCTGCTTCTCCCAGTCATCGTCGAAGGCGAACGACGACGGCGACGTCGCGATGCCCGGGCCCACCGACACGATGCGGCCCGCCTGCACGTCCTGGTGATCGGCCACGGAGGCCGGCAGGATCAGCCCCGCGCCGGTGACCGAGTCGCCGCTCTCGATGCGGCACAGCACGCGGTCCCCCACGACCACGAGCTGCCGATCGCTGAGCTTGATGTCCACGCCGTCGTCTCCGGGTCGCTCGCCTCGAGCCATCGCGATCCTCGCAGATCGCGAGCGACTTGGGGAGAGGCGCGGTTTTCTCGGCCCGTCCGCTCAGGGGCAGGCTCGGCCGGGCCGCTCGGTGACGCGCCGCTCGCCGGTGGCGCGGGCGGTCGTGACGACCACGACGCGCGGCGCCGGATCGCAGGCGACGGAAGCCTCGACGCTCCCGCCGGCGAGGCTGGCCGCGGACGCGCGCCCGTTCGCCGCCGTGACGCGCGCGAGAACATCGGCCGCCTGCCGCAGGTCCGCCGCATGGCCGCGCTCGATCGCGACGCGCACGACCTGCACGCGGCGCATGAGGCTGGCGCTGACGACGCCCGCGCAGGCGCTGACGACCGTGATGGCGAGGATCCCCCACATGAGCGCGGCGCCCGACTGCGACGCGCGCGCGTGAAGGCGAGGCAGCGTCATCATCGCGGGCCTCCCAGCAGCGCCTGTCCCGACGCGACGTGCGTGATGTCCCACGCCACGACCGTGCGCTGGCCGACCGCGCGCAGCGAGAAGCGGGCGCCGTCGCAGGGTGGCGGCGCCGTCGGCCCGCGCGCGGGAGCCGGGCCGCCCTCGCGGACGAGCGCGCCGCCGCAGGCGCGCCAGCTCGACTGCCAGCCGGAACCGCGCAGCCGGAGCGTCGCGCCGGTGACCGACGCGGACGACGCGCGCTCGACCTCGGCACGGAGGCGCTGCACGGCGAGCCAGCGATCCTCGAACGCGACCTGCGCCGCCTCGGCCGCGCGCGCCTCGCGGCTCGTCTCGTGCACGATGGCGCCGGCGACCAGCGCCACGATCGCCATGACGGCCGTCGCCATGAGCGCCTCGATGAGCGAATAGCCGCGCCCGTTCATCGTGCCTCCAGGAGCGTCTCGCGCGCGAGGCTCCCGCCCGCCCACGTGAGGTCCACGCGCACGCGCCGGAACGGCTCGCCCTGCTCGCGCCGGATGGCTACCGTGCCCGTCGCGCGCGGCAGCCCGCAGGACGCGTCGGCGCCCGAGCGCCAGCCGCGCTCGCCATCGGGAAGGCCCGCGAAGTCCTGCGCTTGCAGCAGGGCCATCTCGCTGGCCAGCGCCTCGGTCGCGACCATGCGATCGGCGAGCCTCCGGGCCGTCCGGTTCCAGGCGAGCGTCACGCCCGTCGCCGATAGCACCGCGAGCCCCACCAGCGCCAGCGCCGCCAGCGACTCGGCCCAGGTCACGCCGCGCGCGCCGCGCCGCATCATGAGGTGGCGTCCTCGCCCAGCACGCGCGAGGCCTCGACCCGCGTCGTGAGCCCGCAGGTGACGGCGCGCTCGAGCGCGACGGGGAGCGACGGCGTGAGCAGGCGCGGCTCGCCGTCCTCGAGCGCCTCCACCGCCGCGATCGCGAATCGCCCGCGATGCCCGGCGCCCGCGCAGGCCTCGCAGCCCGAGCCCGCGCACGCGGCGCACGTCCGCCGGACGAGGCGCTGGCTGATGACCCCGCGCAGGGCCGCGCGCGCCTGCCACGAGGGCACGCCCATGAGCTCGAGCCGGCGCAGCGCTTCGGACGCGCTCGCGACGTGAAGCGACGTCAGCACGAGATGCCCCGTGAAGGCCGCCTCGATCGCGACGCGGGCCGTCTCGGGATCGCGCGTCTCGCCGACAACGAGCACGTTCGGATCCTGCCGCAGCATCGCCGTGAGCGCGCGCGCGAACGTGAGGCCGCGCGCGACGTCCACCTCGGCCTGCGCCACGCCGGGGATCACCTGCTCGACGGGATCCTCGACCGACACGACGTGCGTCGCCTCGCCGCGCGTCGCGATCAGGTGCCGGACCATCGCGTGCAGCGTCGTGGTCTTGCCCGACGAGCAGGGTCCCGCGACGACGAGACACCCCGCCGGCTGGGCGAGCAGACGGCGCACCTCCGCGAGCGTCGCGTCCGGCCAGCCCAGGTCGCCCATCTCGCGCGGACTCCCGCGCCGGTCGAGGAATCGCACGACCGCGTGCTCGCCGCCCACGACCGGGAGCGTCGCCAGCCTCGCGTCGCGCGCCTCGGCGCCGGTCCCCGCGCGCAGCGAACCGTCCTGCGGCTCCGCCGTGCGGAACGCGGAGAGGCCCGCCATCACCTTGAGCCGCCCGATGACGCGCGGCAGGTCCTCGGGCGTCAGCCGCGCGATCTCGCGGAACGCGCCGTCAACGCGCGCGCGCGCGAGGCCGCCGTGCTCGCATGGCGCGACGTGCAGGTCGGACGCGTCGAGCTGCATGGCCTCGGCCAGCAGCCGATCGACGAGCCTGACCGTCGGGTGGCTCGCGAGGGTCGCGTCGTCGGGCTGGCTTCGAGGTCTCACGGGCGGGCTCCTCAGTGAATGCGGGTGACGATCTCGAAGTAGCCCCCCCAGGCGACGACGAGCACGAGCGCGCAGGTGGCGCCGGCGATCAGGAGCGCCGCGACGGCGCTGACGCGCTCGACATCCGCGGCCAGACGCTCCGCCTCGATCTCGCGCCAGCGCGCGAGGCGCGCGAGACAGTCCGCCGCGGCGCCGCTCCGTCCCAGCGCGGCGACCAGGAGCGGGTCAATGGCCTGATCCACGGCGGCGGCGTCCGCCACGGACTCGCCGCGACGGATGGCGGCGGCCAGGCCGCGGATCGCCCGCGCCTCGTCGTCGTCCGCGTCGATCGCGCGCGCGGAGAGCTCGAGGGCCTCGGGCTCCGGCACGCCCGCCGCGAGCATGACGCGGAGCGCGTCCGCCTGCGCGGCGCGCTCGCCCCCGCGGCGCGGCGAGGCCAGGTAGCTCGCCACGGCGCCCACGATCGGAATCCGCTCGCGCGCGCGGCGCGACAGCGCGAGCACGATCGCGACCGTCACGCCCGCGACCACGAGCGCGAACGCGGTGAGCGCCGCGGGCGCGATCCGCGTCCCGGCGAGCCCGACGAGTCGCGGCGCGGGGATCGCCAGCACGAAGGCGAGCAGCGCCAGGGCCGCCGCGATCGTGAGCGCCGGATGCAGGACGGCGTCCATCAGGCGGCGCGAGTGGTGGAGGCTGCGGGCCTGGGCGTCGCGCAGGCTGGCCAGCACCTCGGCAAGCCGCCCCGATCGCTCGCCCGCTTCGAGCGTGGCGACGATCGCTTCCGTGCGGATGGCCTCCTCGGCGCTGACGGCGGCCGAGACCGTCGTGCCGCTCGCGTGCGCCGCGGCCACGCGCCCGAGCGCGCGGCGCACGCTGCGCGGGACGGGGGCGTCGCTCGCGGCCTCGCGCAGCGCGAGCGAGAGGTCGTCTCCCGATCGCGCGGCGCGCGCGAGCTCGTCGAGCACCAGCCAGCGCCGGTGATCGGCCCGTTCGGTCAGCAGCGCGATCGGCATGGTCAGCCTCCTCCGCCCAGGCGCATCAGCGGCAAGGCCACGATCGCGATGGTCATGAACGCGAGCCCGCCGGTCGCCGCGAGCGCAATGCCCGCCGCCACGCGCCCGCACCAGGCCGCGAGAAGCTCTCCGCGCTCGCTCGAGGAGCGGGCGATCTCGCGCGCGAGCGTCACGATGTCGCGACCGGGGCTCGAGCCCGCGAGCCACGCCGCCGCCACGTGTCGCGGCAGGCCCATCTCGCGCAGGCCCGTGGCCAGCGGCTCGCCCGCGCGCACGCACGCCGCCGCGCGCGGGGCGCGAGCCCGCAGCGCGGGGAGACCCGCGGCCTCGCAGGCGAGGGCATGCGCTTCGTGATCCGCCACGCCCGCCGCGATGAGGCTCGCCATGAGATCCAGGTGATCCGCCGCCGCGCGCTCGCGCAGCGCCGCGCCGAGCACGGGCAGCCGCAGGGCCGCGGCCGATCCGGCGCGCGTCCGCAGCAGCAGGCTTCCGGCGGACAGCGTCACGATCGGCAGGATCCCGGCGGCCGCAATCGTGACGAGCGTCAGGATCGGGTGCGCCGCGACCAGCGCGAGCGCCCGCGATGGGGGCGGGCCGCCGAGCAGCCCCGCGGACTGCGTGACCAGGTCGTGGATGGCCGGCGCGACGGCGGCGAGGGTCACGGCGGCGGCCACCGACGCGAGGGCAAGCGAGAGGAGCGGTGACAGGAGCGGCGCGAGAGCGGCCGAGCGCTGCTCGCGCGCGCCGTCCGCACGCGCGAGCGCGATGTCGAGCGCCGGCGCGTTGCAACGACCGGCCTCGATGGCGCGCAGCGCGCCGACGACACCCGGCGACGCCCAGCCGGCGACCGCGGGAGCGAGGGGCTCGCCCGCGCGAAACGCGAGCGCGAGCCGCTCGGCCGGCCGGCGCAGGCGCGCGGGCCAGCGCTGCGCGCGGGCGGCGCGCTCGATCAGCGCCGCCGGATCGGCCTCGTCCGCCGCCAGCGCCGCGAGCATCAGGAGCGACCGCTCCTCGTGCGGTCGGAGGCGCGACGTCATGGCACGAGCCGTGACGTGCCGGCCAGCGTCCACTCGCCCACCGCGACGACGAAGAATCCCACGATGAGCCCGGCGGCGAGCGTGAAAGCCACCATCGTCAGGCTCGCGGCGCGGCGCGTGCCACGCGTGCACGCCTCGGAAGCGTCGGCGGCCAGCGCGCGGAGGGCCGCGTTCGGGTCGGTGTCCGCGAGCGCCCGCTCGATGCCGCGCGCCGTCCGCGCGTCGAACAGCCCCCCGCGCGATCGCGGCAGCGGCTCGGCGGCGCGAAGCGCCCTGCTCGCGGCTTCGACATCGCGCGCGTCCGTCCGCCAGCTCATCGCGCCGGCGATGCCCGCCATCGCGTCGGCCGGCGCCATGCCGGCGGCCACGTGCGTCGCCAGCATGTCGAGCATGAGCCAGCGCGCGGCTTGAAGATGCAGCTTCCCCAGGATCGGAATGGCCGCGAGCCCCCGCGCGAGCGCGCGCGCCACCGCCGCCGACCGGCGCGCGAGGCGCCACAGCGCGATCGCCAGCAAGGCCAGCGCGACGGCCGCGATCCACCCGCGCGGCTGGGCCATGACGACCACGACCCGGAGCGCCGGCGAGAACTCCTGGCCCGTCTCGACGAGAATCGTCGCGAGCGTCGGCACGACCTTCCAGAGGGATGCCGTGACGAACACGAAGACGGCGCCAGCCGTGGCCAGCAAGTACGCCAGCGCCGGCACGAGCTCGCGCCGCAGCTCCCCGCGGCGGCGCAGGTGCGCGCCCCACGCCGCGAGCGCGGCGTCCACGCGGCCCGCGCGCTCCCCCGCCTCGACGAGCGCCGACTCGGAAGCGCGGAAGGACCCCGGGAGCTCCCTCAGAGCGTCGGCCAGCGACAGCCCGGCTGAAAGATGACGTTCGATCACGTTGAGATGCCGCTCGCACGTGCCCGACACGAAACCGCTGTCGCGCATCATCGCGACGGCGCGCGGCAGGCCCGCGCCGCCGGGCGCCGCGGCGGCCGCGAGATGCCGGGCGAGGAGCCCCTTCTCGGAGTCGCGCAGGCGGAACAGGATCTCGGGCATCATGATCGGACGGGCCTCGCGCCGCCCGGCTGCACGAGAGCTGCGATCCGTCGCGCCACGAAGATCGTCGCCACGGACGACAGGTACGCCAGCGCGGCGATCGCGCGCGGGCCCATGGGGCCCGCGGCGAGCGGCAGCGCCAGGATGACGCTCGCCGTCAGCAAGAGGAGCCCCACGGCTGCCCAGGCGCTCCATCCGCGCAGCTGCGCGAGGCAGCGCGACGCGATGAAGACCACCAGTCCCATCGGGCCGACGAGCGCCACGAAGCCGAGGAACGGAGCGAACCCCTCGAGAGACGAAGGCGACGCCTGCATGGCGCTCAGCGCAAGGCGGACCGCCACGGAAAGGAAGACCAGGACGACGCCGCAGGCAGCCAGCGCCAGGGTCGCGAGCGTGGTGGTCCAGGCCATCACGCTCCACGTGCGGCCGAAGTCAGCCTGGCCGGTCAGGCACGTCGCGACCACGGCGATCGCGCAGGACACGCCGAAGACGGTGGCCGGGATGAACACGGCGGCCATGGCCGCGGCGCCGAGCGCCATCAGCCAGCGCCCGTCCATCAGCATCAAGCCGGCGACGCCGGCGGCCCCGGCGAGGGCCGGCGCGACGAAGCGATACCGCGTGGCGTCCTCGGTCACGAGCGCGAGGATGAGATCCACCGGCCGCACGAGAGCCATGCGCCACGGGATGCGCGGTTCGATCGGCGGCACGCGTGAACTTGCCTCTGGCGGCATGCCAGTCAGCCTCCCTGGCGCCCGACACCCTCGGCGTGGCGCTCCCGTCCGACCCCGTTCGCGAGTCTACGTGCGCCTCCCTGGCCCCGCAAGCCGCCATCGCTGCCGGTCGCGCTTCAGGGCCTGCCGGAAACGTCGGACTCGAAGAAGCCCAGGGGGCCGGACGACGCGACGTAGACGTCCAGGCAGTCCAGGGCGCCCTTGCCGAACGCGATGTTCGCCGCGGCCGGCAGGCCGGTCGCGAGAACCTCGACGTTGCCGAAGGACGCGTCCGTCCGCAGGAGGCGTCCCCCGCTGTTGTCCGACAGCAGGTACCGCCCGGCGTCGTCCTTCGCGATGCCGTCGAGCGACGACCCCGCGATCGTCCCCGCGAGCACGCGCGCGATCTCGGTCATGTTCGCGTCCAGCGTCAGGCGGTAGATCTGGCCGGCGCTGTACGCCAGCACGAGAAGCGTCCCGTCATCGTCGAAGAGCAACCCGTTGGCGCGGGTGATGGCGCTGGCCGTGACCTCGCGGCGCAGGCCGGCGTCGTCCACGCGATGCACGCGGCCGGCGTTGAAGTCGCTGTAGTAAACGGCGTCGTCAGGGCCGACGACGACTCCGTTTGCGCCGCCCGCGGCCGCGTAGAGCACGCGCGCGACCGGGCTGGGCACGGTGGTGTCCACGACAAAGAGGTTCCCGCCGGCGGTCGGCGAGCCGACGAAGACGGATCCGTCCGCCCGCCAAGCGACTCCCCAGACCGTGGTCGCGCCGGGAAGCGGCGCCCACGCGGCCTGCGGCGGCATGCCGGGCTGGCGGCGACCCAGGGCGCCGGACTGCGAGAAGTAGGCCGTGCCATCGGGCGCGATCGCGAGGCCCTCGGTGCGCGTGATGCTGGCCGTCGGCAGGACCTCCGTGCCGCAACCACGCGGACACGGGTTCGTGTTGGGACGGGGCACGCCGAACGAGTCCGTGCCGAGGCCCGTCTCGCCCGCGACGGCATCCACCGCCGTCAGCAGGTAGTAGAACGCCCCCGGCAGCGCGGCTTCTCCAGCGAGCGGAATGTCCGCGTCCGTGCCCGGCACCGCGCACCGGCCATCGGGATCGCCCGCCTGCGCGTAGGCCGCCACGTCCGCGAGCGCGCCGCGATAGAGGTTCCACTCGAGCGGCACGGGCAGGGATGCATCGGGCACGATGTCCACCCGCACGTCGCCACCGCCCGCCTTCGCCAGGCGCAGCCCCGGCTCCTGCGCGAGCGCGGCGCCCGCGCCCGCGCCCGCCAGGATCGCGATCGCGATTGCGATCGTCACGAAGCCTCGCGCGAGACGCGGGCCCCTCGGCAAGCAGTCTGTCATCCCCCGATAATGCCTCACATGCTTCCGGGTAGAATGCGAGAAAGAGGCGTACATGGATCCCGACGCGAACTCGATCGCCGAGAACGATGCCCCGGCCGCGCCCGCGGCCAGCGCGGCGGGAGCTGTCGTCACGTCTGGTGATCCGCCGGCCGGCGTGGTCCTGCACCCGTACCTGCCATGGGTCTGGCGCCTGCAAGCCACGTTCTGGCTCAACGTCCTCCTCGTTCCCGGCGGCGCGGTTCTGATCGGCCTGCTTGCCGGCAGCGGCGTCGTCGGGATTCTCGCGGCGCTCCCGTGCGCCGCGCTCGCCACGTGGCTGGGCTGGACCTGGGCAACCGCGGTGCATCGCCGGTACAGCGTGCGCCTGCTGGATGACGGCCTGATGATGACGCGCGGCGCCATCACGCATCGCGATGTCTTCGTGCCGCGCGCGCGCATCCAGCACACGGAGGTCGCGCAGGGTCCCCTGGAGCGACGCTGGGGCATGGCCGAGCTCCATCTCCACACGGCCGGCACGCATGACCACGTGATTCGCCTGCCCGGACTGCCGCACGAGGGCGCCGTGAGCTTGCGCGACCGGCTGCTCGACAGGTCGGGCCGTGACGGTGTCTGACGACAGCCCTGCGAGCGGGCCGTCCCCCGAGCCCGCGGTCAGTCCGACGGCCGTGACCGCTCCGGTGGCGGCCGCCATCACGCCACCCCTGACCGCCGCGCCGCGCGTGGATCAGCGGCTCCATCCCGCCTCCTGGATGTTCGTGCTGATCAGCACCCTGAAGCCGTGGCTCCTCCCTCTCGCCGTGCTGATCGTTTTCGGCCGCGGCGACCGGTGGGCGATGTGGGGCGCGGCCGCGACCATCCTGTTCGGAACCCACGCGGTCATCACGACGCTGTTCTTCCGCTATCGCCTCGACCCGGGCCAGCTCTTCGTGCGCGAGGGCGTGCTGTCGCGCACCGAGCGCCACGTCCCCTTCGCGCGCATCCAGAACGTCGCGCAACGGAGGAACGTCCTGCACCGGCTGCTGGGCGTGACGGAACTGCGCCTCGAGTCGGCCACGGGCGGCAAGCCGGAGGCCGTGATGAACGTGATCGCGCTCGCCGAGGCCGCGCGCATCGAGCGCGCCGTGCGCGGCCGCGCGGACGACGCGGGCGCCGACGCGGATCCGGCGGCGGCGGCCGAGCCGCCTGGCGACGTGCTCCTCGAGCTTCCCTTCGGCGAGATCGTGCGGCACGGGATCGTCTCCAACCGCGGGATGGTCGTCGTCGCCGCGGTGTTCGGCGTGCTCTGGCAGTTCGACGTCGAGCCCCAGGAGCTGCCGCTCGTGCGAAGCCTGTGGACCGTCGTGGTCGCCGAAGCCGAGCTGCAGTCCGGCGCGCTGCAAGTCATCGCCGCCATCCTGACGCTGGTCGCCGTCCTCATCTTGCTTCGCGCGCTGTCGGTGGCCCTCTCCTTCGTCACGCTCGCGGGCTTCCGCCTCGAGCGGCGCGCGGGACACCTGCAGACCGAAGCGGGACTCCTGACCCGCGTTCGCAGCGGCGCCATGCTCGACAAGATCCAGCGCTTCGTGGTCGAGGAACGCTGGCTGCACCGGCGGCTGGGCAGGCAGGCGCTGCGCGTGGATGTCGCCGGAGCGCGCCAGCCTGACGGAAGCGACGACGCCATTCGCCTGCGCTGGGTCGCGCCGATCGCGCCGGCGCCGAGCGTCGCCGCGCTCGTCGGTGACCTCGCCGCCGGCCTGGATCTGGACGAGCTGCCATGGGAGCGCCTGCACGAGCGCGCCGCCCGCCGCGAGGCGATGCCGGGCGCCGTGATGCTCGGGCTGGCCGCGGCGATCGTCGTCATCGCATCGGCCATCGCTGACTGGAGCGCCGCGGCCACGATGCTGGTGCTCGCCGTCCTGCTGGCGCTTCACCTGCTGAACCTCGCGCACGCGCGCGGCTGGGCGCGGTTCGCGCGCTACGCGGTCACGGATCGCGTCGTGGCGTTCCGATCGGGCTGGATCAAGCGCGAGTGGGTCTTCCTGCCCGTCGAGAAGATCCAGGTCCTCACCCTCCGCGCGAGCTTCCTCGATCGGCGCCGTCACATGGCGACGCTGGTCCTCGATGCCGCCGCGACGGGATCCGAGCACGCCATCGCCATTCCCTATCTCCCCGAGAAGGTTGCGCTCGCGATCTTCGAGGACCTGCGTCGCCGCCGCGCCGTGCGCGGTGGCGAACCGAGCGGAGCCGACATGCATTACCTGCTCTTCTACGACGTCGCGGACGACTACGTCGAGCGCCGCGCGCCCCTGCGCGAGGCCCACCTGGCCCACGCGCAAGCGGCCGTCGCGCGCGGCGAGCTCGTGCTGGGCGGCGCGCTGGCGGATCCCGCCGACGGCGCCGTGCTGCTCTTCACGGGCACGTCGGCCGAGAGCGCGGAGGCCTTCGCGCGAGAGGACCCCTACGTGCGCGCAGGCCTCGTGCGCGCCTGGCGCGTGCGTCCATGGGCCACCGTCGTGGGCAAGGACGCGGCGCTCAAGCCCGAACAGGCCCCCTGTGGATCAGCGCCAGCGGGCGACTGCCCCGCGCCGGAATACGAACGATAATAGAACACTCGGGAACGTGTTCGCGTGGGGGGGTGGTTGACGTGCCGCGCGTCACGGCCCTAATCTGCCACATAGAGATCGAGAAGACGCCCGGCGCTCGCGAGCCCCCGAGACCTCTCCTGGGACAGCGTGCGCCCTTTCGAGGAGACTGTCATGCGCCGCATCCTTTTCGCGCTCGCGACCTGCACGCTCGCGACGGTGGCTCTCGCGGGAACCCCCGCGTTCCAGCACACCTTCGACAACGACAGCTTCCCGGGCGGTCGCATCCCGCAGACCTTCCAGGCCGAGCTCGGACAGATCTACGTCTTCTCGCCGACTCCGGCGCGACTCGTCCCCGATCCCACATGCGACTCGCTGTCCACCCAGGTGCTGTCGGCGGATCTCCCCTACGGCTCGGGCGACCTGCGCGTCCTCTTCGTGCACCAGCACGGTGACGAGCACTACCCCGGCTCGCCCCTCGGCGAGCAGGAAGTCATGTCCCTCAAGGTGGGCCAGCAGCGCACGGACGTCTTCGGCATGAAGGTCGGCTTCGAGTCCGTCGGCGTCAACGGCGGCCCGGGCTTCCAGGTGTTCCCGGTCCAGCTCGGCCCGGCTCTTCCCACCGACACGGATCGGCAGTATGGCCGCGTCTACGTCAACGATCAGCCGACCAGCCTGCGCTTCGGCGACGTCACCCAGTCGATTTGCTCGGGCCCCGCCTCCGTGAACAACCAGGTCAACGTGGCGCTCAAGCTCTACGGCCAGGACCGGCTGTTCTTCGTCGAGGTCACGTCCTTCGGACCCGTGGCCCAGCGCCAGACGTTCGGGCCCTTCGCCCTCCCCTCCGCGTTCGACAACGGCTACGGCGCGTGCCACGTGTACGCGCCCGCCGGCACCGGCACGGTGATCGTGGACGGCGTCGAGTGCATCGCCAGCGCGCCCATCGAGATCGACCCCATCAACGACGGCGCCACGAACCACCGCGACACGAACCGCCGTTCGCGCTGAGACCGCTGGGTCAGCGGGGCGGCCCCCGGGCCGCTCCTCCCTTCCCCCGCGCGGCGGCGACCAGGGCAACCGCGTGATCGTTCATCGCAGCTCCTCGCGACACGCGGACCGGTTGCCTGCCGCGCGGTCGGGACGGCCCGCCGCGCGGCGCCTCGCGTCGCTTGCCCGCCTCGCGCACGGATTCGCGCTGGCGGCGATGGTCCTGCTGCCCCCGGCCGCCTTGCGCGCCGCCTCGTTCGGCGTGCCGGGCGCCGGCGGCGATCCGCCCGGCTACTTCGTCCTGACCGCGCACGACGCCGTCAACGCGACGGTGAACATCGCCCTCGGTGATGTCTCCAAGTTCCAGGTCGTCTACATCGAAGTTCCGACCAATGGCCTGCGCGTCGATCTCTACGACCCGGGCCTGTTCAACCCCGCCCTCGGCGCCGGTCAGCTCGACCTGAACCTCGCCAGCCCGGCCGCTCCGGCCGCCAGCATCCGCTACGACCTGTTCGGTCCCGATGGCGCCGGCACGCTCGACGCCCTCCTGGCGCAGCGCACGTTCGGGCCCGACGACGCGACGACCAACCGCCAGCTCGTCACGCTGTTCAACGACAACCGCGCGGTGCCGGGCCTCTACCATCTCGTCGCGCGCATGATTGACGGTGGCGCGGACGAGCAGGACGTGGCGGTGTTCGGCGTCAGGATTCCCGGCCGCGCCGCCTACACGCTCAACTTCACGGGCGGTCACGTCAACGAGGGCGGGGCCACGATCCTCGAGCCCCTCCAGCTCTTTCCTCTCGTGGTGAGCCCGACCGCCGGAAGCGACTCGATCGGCCCCGTGTGCGGCCTGCAGTTCATCACGTTCGACATGGAGTCCCCGCCGCCCGGGAGCCCGACGAGCGAGCCGCCCCGCAACGCGCAGGTCACCGCCCAGGGCTTCCGCTTCGACACGCGCGGCTCGTCGCCCGACGCGCGCTGGTGGGAGGTGGACCTCGGGGGCATCAACCCCGGCGATCTGGACTCCAGCGATCACGGCATGTGGACGTGGGAGTTCTGGGACTTCGGCGCGCCGGGCGCCGAGCTCGAGGACTGCTTCAGCAACCTGAGCCCCGCGCGCGACTTCAACCTCTTCGGCGCCCAGGTCCTGAACTACGCCGCGCCCGCGCGGAGCTTCGCGAGCTGGGCCGACGTCCCGGACCGGCCTCCGTTCCCCGTCTTCAACGCCGATCGCCCGCGGCGCCTGTACCTTCCCGACGACTCCGGGCGCGCGCCTCTCCGCGAGGTGCTCAATCAGCGCGCCAGCATCGTGGCGGGATTCCCCGTGATTTCGGTCGGCCTCACCTCGACCGTCGAGGTCGTGCTCACGCTCGAGAACCCGCAGGCGTATCCGCTCGCGAACGTGGTGGGCATGACGCACGTCGCGCCCGACGCGATCCTCACGGATCCCGCGGGACTCACGAGCGGCGGGGGCCTCACCGCGACGATCAACGCCGGCGACCCGCGCCGCATTGACTTCACCGGCAGCGTGGCGCCGGGCGCGACCGGGATCGTCCGGTACCGCGTGGACGTGACGCCGACCGCGCTCGGGCGGTTCTTCCTCACGGGCAACGGCGCGGACTTCACGGGCGGGGCGCGCGCGACCTCGGTGACGTACGCGACGCCGTACACCGACCCGCTGCGCGCCGAACTCCCGGTCGAATCGCAGGGTCCCATCTGCCAGCTCGAGTACGAGGCCGTCCTGCCGTCCTGCGCCGTGGACGCGCAGCTCTCGGCGACGACCCTGCGCACTTGCCCCGGCACGCCCGTGACGCTCGATGCGACGGGCTCCACCGTCTACAACTGCCCCGGAGGCGTGCCGATCCATCAATGGCGCGTGAACGGCGCCATCATCTTCGGCTTCCCCGCGGCGGACACGATCGATGTCACGCCGTTCCTGAACGACACCTGGGAGGTCGAGGTCGCGTGCTCCACGGAGCCGGCCACCTGTTCGGACACGGCGAGCGTCACGTTCGATCTCTACCCCGCGCCGGTCGTGGATCTCGGCGGCGACCGCGTGATGTGTTCAGGAGATACCATCCGGCTGACCGCCACCAC
The DNA here is from genome assembly GCA_964613915.1 of uncultured Thermoanaerobaculia bacterium. GTDB lineage: Bacteria > Acidobacteriota > JBCCFW01 > JBCCFW01 > JBCCFW01 > CAZTIW01. The sequence continues at coordinate 37,705 of CAZTIW010000030.1, read as the reverse complement.
GAGCGATGGCACGCCGCCCTACAGCAACGCCCGCTGGAGCACGACGCCTCCCGGGGCGCCGGGCGACGGCGCGACGACCGCGGTCATCAACGTCTCGCCGGCGACCGACACGACCTACACGTTCGCCATTGACGACGCGCAGGGCTGCACGGGAACGCAGTCCATCGCGGTGGACGTGCGCGCGCCCGATCCGGCGCTCGCGCCCGCGACGCCTGGCCTCTGCCCCGGAGGAACCGTGACCATCGCGGCGGCGCCCGGGTTCGTCTCCTACGCCTGGAGCACCACGCCCGCGGGCGCGCGCGACGACGGCGCCACGACGGAGTCCGTGACGGCCGATCAGGTCGGCGTCACCTACAGCGTGACCGTGACGGACGACGCCGGCTGCACCGGCGTGCAGGCCGTCACGGTCGTGGACGCGCCGCCCCTCCAGCCCACCATCGCGCCCGCGAACCCCGCGCTCTGCCCTGGCGGAAGCGTCCAGCTCGTCGCGCAGGCCGGCTTCGCGACGTACCTGTGGGACAGCGCGGGCGCGGATCCAGGCGTGGACGGCTCGTCGAGCGACACCGTCACGGCCTCGGTGATTGGCGCGACGTACTCCGTGACGGTCACGGACGGCGCGGGCTGCTCCGGCATGACCTCCGTCATGACGACCGCCAGCCCCGATCCCGTTCCTGGCGTGATGAACTGGAGCCTTCGCGTCACCAAGGCCAGCGCGTCCGACCTGCGTCACGCCTGGATTGATCTGCCGGATCCGGCGGGCGCCTACCAGGTCGTGACCTTCGACTGCACCGACGCCGGCGGCGACGGCCAGTGCGACGTGCCCCCCACCCAGGCGAACATGGCGGCCTCGCCCACCACCGTCAACGTCCCTGTCGGCGCGCAAGCGAGCGTCGAGCCCGGCGGCGTCACGCGCGCTCCCCGGCTCGTGTTCTCCAAGGTGCGCGCTCTCTCGCCCTGCTCGCTGACGCCCGGCGCCTTCGGCAACTGAGGGACGCCGCGAGCGAAGCGAACGCTTCCGGAGCGTGGCGCCGCGTTCAGTCGTCGGGCCACGCGCCCTCCCCCACCCACTCGGCCAGTTCCTCGCCTGCGCCCGAGGCGTAGCCCCGCCGGTACGACTCGGCGACCTGACGCCGCGGCCGCCGCGCGAGGTACTCAGCAATCGCCCGCCGGATGACCGCCGATCGTCCATCGCGCTTGACCTCTTCGTCCGAGTCCAGACGCTTCAGGAGCGCCTCATCCATGGTGATCAGCAGCGGCTTCATGTGGATGGTGAGTGTTGATGTTGGACAAGTGAGGGCGGCGGCGGTGATCGCGGGGCTACTCGGGCGTGGCCGTCGGCGTCACCTGGAGATTGCCGTGCGTCAGATCGTAGTAGCTGCCCTCGAATCCGTCCTCGCAGTAGTTCGTCGACTCTTCCGGGTCCGGATACATGAGGGTCAGATTCAGCCAGTCCTGCTCGGGCTCGCCGCCGTCGTAGTACTGACCGTAGACATGCGTGAGCCCCGGCTGGATGCCCATGCTGCGCGCGAGCTTCGATGCCACGCGGATCACGCCGGAGAAGAACGTGCTGTTCCCCTCGACTCGCACGCAGTCGATCGTCGCCGTGTACGACGTGCGCTTCGTGTCGTTGTAGGTGAACGTGCCCATGTCAGGCGTGTTGGTCGTCGAGTCGATGGCAGCGCCTCCGATGGTGGAGGTGCCGGCCTTCCCGCCACCCGTGCCCTTGGCCGGCCCGGCGGTGGCAGCGGCAGCGAGGACGAGAGCGAGCAGCAAGTACAGATGTCCGGTCAATCGCATGAAGTCTCCTGGTCCATTCGAAACAGTGGGGTCGGGTCGCCGCTTTCCGGACGAGCCATGTTGCGTGGAGGGATCCGCGCGGCGGGTGTCTCCCGTGGCCTGCCCGCAGTCGTGCGGCAACAGGCATCCTCTCACGGGACGCGCGATCTGGTGGCAGGGCATTCGTTCCACCGCCGTCCCGCGAACGCGGCGCCCGCCGTGCGCGAAGTGCTCACTCCCGCGAGGCCAGCTCCACGGCGCGAGCGAGCGCCTGCTCCCGCGTCGTGATGGCGCCCGCCAGCTGCTCGTCGCGCAGCCGGGCGAGCGCGCGGCCGAGGCCCTGGCCGCGAGGCACGCCCGCCGCGACGACGTCGTCGCCGTTGACCAGCGGCGCCGGGAGCTCTCGTCCCCATTGCTCGAGCGCGGCGTCCAGGGCCGCGACGCCCGGCGCGGCAGCATCGATCGCGCGAGCGACCGCCAGCGCGTCCGGGAAGGCCGCCTCGGCCACGAAGCGCCGCACGCGCGGCACGTTCCAGTCCTGCGCGGTCTGCCCGCACCGATCCTGGCGGACGAAGCCGGCGATCTGTCCGATGCGCGCGATCTCCGCCCGGCTCATGCGCAGCCGCCGCGCGATGTCCGCCGGGGCGTCGGTGTCGTGGAGGAGCGTCGCCCACGCGGCCTCGGCGCTCGCGTCCGGCGCGAGCCGCGCCAGCGCCGCGATCGTCGCGTCGAGCGCCGATGCGGACGCCCCGCCGCCGCGCCGCTCCGCCAGCTCGCCCACCTCCGGCAACACGTGATCGAGGAGGCGGAGCTCCCGCAGCAGCGCCACGGCGGCAGCCCGGGACGGATGCGCGAGCATGCGCGTCAGCTCGTCGCGCGTGCGCTCGACCGACACGGTGGTCACCTTCGGCGCGAGATCGCGACACGCCGCGCGAGCGTCCTCGTGCAGCCGGAAGCCCAGCCGCGCCGTGAAGCGCACGGCCCGCAGCATGCGCAGGCGGTCCTCCTCGAATCGCGTGCGCGCCTCGCCGACCGTGCGCAGGAGCCGGGCCTGGATGTCCGCCACGCCGCCGACATGGTCCACGATGCGATCCTCGATCGGATCGTAGAGCAGGGCGTTGATCGTGAAGTCGCGCCGCGAGACATCCTCGGCCGCCGTGGAGAAGCTGACGCTGTCCGGCCGGCGGCCGTCCGTGTAGCTTCCCTCGGTGCGATAGGTCGCCACCTCGACGACGACGCCATCCTCGACCACCATGACGACGCCGAACTGCTTGCCGACCTCGACGACGCGCGGGAACAGTTCCACCACGCGATCGGGCGTGGCGTCGGTCGTCACGTCGTGGTCCTCGGGCGCGTGGCCGAGCACCATCTCGCGCACGCAGCCGCCGACGAAGTACGCCTCGTGCCCGGCCTCGCGCAGGCGCCGGACGATCGCGGTCGCGACCGCGCGCTCGTCGCGGCTCATCGCGGGGCCTCCGCCGCCGGTGGCGCCCCGGCCGCGGGCGCGGGCGCGGGGGCCGCTGGCGCTGGCGCCTCGACCGCGGGCGCGCGGCGGACGATCAGTCGCTGCCGGCTCGCGACGCTGGCGATCTCCTGCACCTCGCCATCGGGCCACGTGATGCGCAGGCTCGCGCGCTGCGAGCCTCCGAGTCCGAACCAGGCGCGGGGCGGCGAACTCGAGAGGTACGACGACGCCGATCGGATGCGCTGCCGCATCGTGCGCGAGGCCGCGCGCGCCTCGACGAGGGCGCCGATCGCGAACGGATTCGGCCCCGCCTGGCGCAGCTCGACCTGAAGCCAGTGCCGGCCGCCGGAGGCGCGATTCTCGAGAAGGAGCGGCGCGCCGCCGAGCACGTTCACCACGACGTCCGGATCGCCGTCGCCCTCGAGATCGAGCAAGGCCGATCCGCGACCGACGACCGCGCGCGCGCCGGCGCCGCCAGGGATCTCGCGCAGCCGGATGGCGCCGCGCGAGGACGCGTTCTCGAGGACCTGCACGTCCTGCTCGAACGTCGTGGTCCGGTCATGACGAGCGACCTGATCGTCCACGTGACCGTTGACGACGATCAGATCGGCGTCCCCGTCGAGGTCGAGGTCGGCGAAGTGCACGCCGAAGCCCAGGTTCGAGAGCGAGGCCGCGCCGGCGCCGCTCCGATCCGTGACGTCCCGGTAGCGACCGTGGCTCGTCGCCGCCCAGATCGTGTTGGTCTCCCCCTGGAAGTTCGTCACGACGATCTCGTCGAACCCGTCGCCATCGAGATCCGCGGCGTCCACGCCCATGGAAGCCTGGGGCCGCCCGTGGGCGGACAGCCCCACGCCCGCGCGCAACGTCATGTCGGTGAACCGGCCGTCCTCGCGCTGCGCGAGCAGGGTGCTGCGCGTCGTGTCGTTGGCGATGAAGAGATCCGCGCGCCCGTCGCCGGTCAGGTCCTCGAACAGGATGCCGAGCGCCTTGCCCGCCGCATCGGCCACCCCTGCCTCGGCCGTGATCTCGGTGTAGCGCGGAAGCCCCTCGACGATGCCGTCCAGGCGGTAGAGCCTGTTGGCGAGCGGCGGGTAGTCGAAGGGCCGGCACGGGAGCTTGAGGCCGAGAGGCCCGTCGCAGCGATGCCCGTCCACCTGCATGCTGACGTAGGCGCCCACGTACAGGTCGAGGTCTCCGTCGCGATCGACATCCGCGAACGCGGCGCCGGTCGTCCAGCGCGGATCGTCGAGGCCGACCACGCTCGCGACATCGCGAAAGCGGCCGTCGCCATCGTTGAGCAGCAGCTCGTCCGGCCCGAAGTTCGTCACGAAGAGATCCACGTCGCCGTCGCCGTCCGCATCGGCCGCCACGCAGCCCATGCCGAAGCCGCGCCCGGCGACGCCGGCCTCCGCGCCCGCGTCCCGAAAGCGCCCGCGACCGTCGTTCAGGAACAACCGGTTGGGCTCGCGAGGCGTGGCCGGGCCGGCCCCGAGCGTGCCGCCGCTGAGCAAGAAGATGTCGTCATCGCCGTCCCCGTCGGCGTCCAGCACGCATGCGCCCGAGCCCGTGGCCTCCGCCAGGTACCGCAGGGGGCTGGCGCCGGGATCGTGCCGGAAACGGAGCCCTCGTTCGGCCGCCACGTCCACGAGCCACGGCCCGCCGGCGCGCGCAGCGGGAGCGGGCGCGGGAGCGGGCGCGGGCGCCGGCTCGACGGAAGCGGCGGAAGCCGCGGGCCCGGGCGACGCCGCGGCGGCGAACATGAGAGCGAGACCGCCGAACATGGCGCGGAGTGTAGCGCGCGAGCGCACGCGGCCGCTCATTGCCAGCGGGCCGCCGGGCGGGGCAAGCTTGCGGCCAAGCAGAGATGAACCCCCTGGCCCCACCCCCTCCGCACGCCCATCACGGCGGCGCCGCGTTCGACGCGCTCGGACACGACTTCTCGCGGCTCGACCGCCTGGGATCGATCGTGCCCGCGGACGTGCTCGACGCCTGGTACGACCCGTCGCCGGTCGCCGTCATGGCCGTGCAGGAGCACCTCGCGTGGGCCCTGCGCGCCAGCCCGCCCACGCACGCGGACGGGCTGCGCCGCACCATCGCCGAGACCCGGGGCCTTCCGGGCGCGAGCCTGCTGCTGGGTGGCGGCACGTCGGCGCTCGCCTACGCGATCTTGCCGCGCCTCGCGCGTCCCGGCGACCGGCCGCTCGTGCTCGATCCGATGTATGGCGAGTACCGCCACTGGTTCGAGGTCGTCGCGGGCGTGCGATGCGCGCGCTGCCCCCTGACCGAGGACGGCGGGTTCGAGGTGCCGCTGGACGAGTACCTCAAGGCGCTCGCCGGCGCGGACATCGCGATTCTCGTGAATCCGAACAGTCCCACGGGCCGGCCGGTGAGCCGCGACTTCATCCGCGCCGTGATCGACGGGCTGCCGCGGTTCGGCTGGCTCATCGTGGACGAAACGTACAGCGACTTCGCCGAAGACGACGTGAGCGTGGAGTCCCTGGTCCAGACCGAGCCGCGCCTCATCGTGCTCAAGTCGCTGAGCAAGTTCTGGGCGCTGTCGGGCGTGCGTGCGGGCTACGCGGTCGCCCACCCCGACGTGGCCCGCACGCTCGAGCCGCTCATCCCGCCGTGGTCCGTCGGGCTCCTCGCGCAGGTCGCCGCGATCGAGGCGCTGCGCGATCAGGGGTACTACCGCGCCATGGCCGCGCGCACGCGCGAGCTGCGAGCCGGCATGTCGGGCGAGCTCGCGGCCATCCCGGGCCTGCGCGTCTTCCCGTCCGTCACCAACTTCGTGCTCGCGAGCACGCGATCCTCCGGCGTGAGCGCGCGCGCCGTGGCCGACGCCGCTCGAACCCGCGGCGTCTACGTGCGGGACTGCGGATCGCAGGGCCAGGACACGGAGTCGCTCCTGCGGGTGACCGTGCTCGACGCCCCCGCCAACACGCGCATCGCGGCGACGCTCCGCGAGATCCTCGCGGGAGCCGCGGGGTAGCCCCGTCCTCCTGCGGCCACGGCTGCGGCTGTTCCGCTCCGCGCGCACGAATGGCCGTAGTCGGGTCGAAACGGGCCGGCGGAGGGCGCTTCCGTTCCTTCATTCGGGGCCGGGTCAATTTCGGCATGTCGGAAGGAGGCTCGACGACGCCGTGCGCGCTTGGTTTCGGCGGTCGGAGGTCGTATTTTCAGCAGGTTGCGACGGCCTCTCGTCTCGTCGCCTCGCGGAAGGAACGCCCGATGGGGACATGGCTTCGCCGCGCGGGGCTCGGCCTCGTGCTGGCCTGCGCGCTCCCGGTTTCGGCGCAGACCGTCGTCAACGGAACCGAGTACACGGTCTTCTGGCGCGGCGACCTGCGCATCATCGCCACCCGCCCGAACACGCAGATCACGCTGATTGACGCGAGCACCGGCGGACTGCTGACGGGCTTCTTCACGGCGAACATCGCGGGCAACCCCTTCGAGCTGCGCAACGCCGGCGACTCGTTCGAAGGCAACAACGGCACGGCGACCTTCCGCATCAGGATCATCGCGGAGCGGTCTCGCGGCCCAGCCGAGGACAAGCCGGTCATCGTGTGGACGGGCTCGCTCGAGACCGGCCTCAAGCACCCGGCCGCGCCGCCCACCGTGACGAACGCGTGGATGTCCATCATCCCCGCCAGCAGCCCGGGCTCCGTCGAGAACGGCACGGAAATCGGCCGCGACTTCTGGGGGTTCGTGTCGCAGGAGGCGTACATCTTCGCGCGCGTCGGCCCCCTCGCGACATCCATTCAAATCCAGGATCTCGCGACCAACGTCGAGACGGACACGGACGACACGCGCACCCTGACGCGCGCCTCGCCGCAACTCGTGTACTCGGACTTCGAGATGGAGATCTACCACGTCACGGGGTTCGAGGACGACACCGTCCGGATCACCTCGAACACGGAGATTTCGGTCTGGGTCGGCGCCGGCTCGACGGTGGGCAACGACTGGACGGTCACGCCGCCATCCTGGGGCGCGGGCGAGGACTACCGCGAGCTCGGCACGCTGTTCTACGCCTTCGTCCCTCGCGACCTGACGATCTTCCCGACACAGGACAACACCAACATCGTCATCACCGATCTCTCGGACGGTGACGACTCGAGGCTCGTGACCCTGGCCCAGGGCGACCTGAACGGCGACTACGACATCTTCGTCGCGGACCTGACATCGCGATCCGGCACGGGACTCGTTCCGCGCCCGTCCGCTCCCAGCGTGCGTCTCAACACGCTCGGGGCCTCGGGCCCGTTCGACAACGACTTCGTGAAGATCGAGGCCGACAAGCCAGTCCTGGTGTACGTCGGCCCGAAGGGCGCCGACACGTTCGAGTACGCGGACGTCGCGTACACGGTCCAGACCGGGCCGGCCACCTACGTGCTCTACTGCTATGCGCAGAACGGCGGGGCTGACGACTTCCAGCTCTTCGCGAAGAGCGCGACGACGAACGTCAACATCACGTGGCTCACGCGAACGCAAGGCTTCGGCAGCGCCGTGGGACATGACTTCTCGATCCCGTCGCCGACGCCCTGGCTCGGCGGCAACGCGGTCACTCAGGACTACTACTGGTCGAGCGGCGTGTGGTCCGGAGAGCTCCTGCGGGTCCAGGCCGACGGCCCGCTCTCGGTGATCGCCGGCGACTACGACAGCCCCAACTTCGGCTGCTTCATCCCCTTCGTCTCGAGCTCGGGACTGCTGCGCCCCATCGCGGACGCCGGTCCGGACCTGTCCATCTGCCCTGGCGGCACGTCCATCACGCTGGACGGGTCGCGATCCTTCGACGCCGACTCGACGCCGGGCGTCCGGCCTCCGAGCTGGACGTGGGATGTCAACCCCGCGGTGGACACCAACGGCAACGGCAACTTCGTGGACGACCCGGACCTCATCGGCGAAATCGTGAGCTGGTCGCCCACGGGCACGGGCCCGTGGACCGTCGTGCTGACCTACACGGACGACGATGGCCAGGTGGACACGGACATCCTCGAGATCACGTCGGGTGACACCATTCCGCCGACGCTCTCCTGCCCGTTCACGGCCACCGGCGTCGCCGACGCGACCGGCCAGGCCTTCGTGAACGTGCTGGCCGTCGCATCCGACAACTGCCCCGCGCCGCCCGTCGTCGTCAACACGTACACGACGGGCGGGGCCGACGCGTCAGCGCTCTATCCTTGCGGCAACACGATCGTGACATTCACGGCGACGGATGGCGCCGGCCTGCGCGCGACCTGCGCCACCACCGTCACGGTCACCGAGACGACGCCGCCGGACATCACGTGCCCCGCGTTGCTCGAGGGCTACGCGGACGCCACGGGCATGGCCTTCGTGAGCGTGATCGCAAGCGCGAGCGATCCGTGCGGCCTCGCCTCGCTGGTCAACGATCGCACGACGGGCGGCGCCGACGCGTCCGCTGACTACCCCTGCGGCAGCACGCTCGTGACGTTCACCGCGACCGACATCTTCGGCAACGTCGCCACGTGCGTCACGGATGTCCTGGTCCACGACAACGCGCCCCCCGATCTCACCTGCCCGGCCCGGATCGACGTGCTGCCCGACTCGCCCACCGGAGCGACCGTCGCGGTTCTAGCGACCGCCACCGATGCCTGCGATCCGGTGATCACCGTCACCAACGACCGGACGGCGGGCGGCCGCGACGCCACCGACTTCTACCCCTGCGGCGAGACGACCGTCGTGTTCCGCGCCGAGGACACCGTGCCGCTGGCCTCCACGTGCGCCACGGTCGTCGCCGTGACGCCCGCGAGCCTGCCCGCGCCCGTGTCGCCCTGGCTGCGCGTGGTCAAGGCTGCTGGCATGGATCCTCACTCGACGGCGCACCTGCAGTGGCCGGGCGTGAGCCCCATCGAGGCCTGGCAGCGCTATGAGATCCGGCGCACGGACGTGGACGAGACGCGGCCCTACCCCGTGCTCATGGGCGACCCGACGTTCCAGCTGACCGACTACGTGGACGCCACGGCCAGCGGTCCCCTCTGGTACTACCAGGTCCACGTCGTGGACTGCGCGGGCGCGATCGAGCCGGATCCTCTCGCCCTGTCTCCCTGAGCGGCCGACTCCGAGTCCCGAGCGCGCCCGCCCGCGGGTTAGCGCCCGCCCGCGTCAGCGCCCTCGCAGCGCGTCCGCGCACGGCTCCTGCGCGACGCGGCCGTCCTCGAGGCAGAACGCCGTCAGCTCGCGCCCCCAGACGCAGCCGGAGTCGAGACCCACGGCGTCCTCTCGCACCATGAGGCCGAGCGCCGCCCAGTGCCCGAACAGGACGCGTGCATCGCGCGATCGCCGCGGCAGGTCGAACCACGGCACGCAGCCCGCGGGCGCGCCGTCAGGCGACCCCGTGTAGTCCTCGCACGGCTCCCCGGCGAGCGTCGCCGTGCGCAGCCGCGTCAGCGCATGCGTGATCGCCGCGAGACGCGGCAGGCCCGTCAGCGCGCCGTCCCACGCGCGCGGCGGATGCTCCTTGAGCGACGCGAAGAGCGCTGGCGCGTCGGCGGACCGGATGACCGCCTGAGCCTCGGCCGCGAGCGCGACGGCTTCCGCCGCCGTCCATGCCGGCGAGAGGCCCGCGTGGATCATGAGCCAGCCGCCCTCGGCGTGCGCGAGCGGCCGGTGGCGCACCCATTCGAGGAGGGCCTCGCGATCGGGCGCGTCCAGCACGCCATCGATCGTGTCGCCCGCGCCGCCACGCCAGGTTCCGGAAGCGACCGCGAGGAGCTTCAGGTCATGGTTGCCCAGCACGGCCACGACGCGATCGCCGAGCGCTCGCGCCCAGCGCAGCACCTCGACGGAGGACGGCCCGCGATTGACGAGATCGCCGACGAGCCACAGCCGGTCGCGCCGCGGGTCGAAGCCGATCCGCTCCAGCAGCCGCTGGAGCGTGGAGAAGCAGCCCTGGATGTCGCCGATAGCCCACGTCGCCATGAGAGGGAGCGTGCGCGAGGACCCCGCGCCAGGTCAAGCGCGCTCCGACTCGCCCGGCACGCGCATCCATGCCACCATCGCTCCGTCCCTGGAGGTCTCGATGCGCCGCCGCCCGCCCCGTCCGCTGGCTCTCGCGCCGCTCCTGCTCGCGCTCGGCGCCCCGCTCGCCAGCGCCCCGCTCGCCAGCGCCGCGGCGCCGGTCGTTCCGCCCGCGCTCGAACCTTGGAAGGCGTGGGTCCTCCGCGACGCGGGCGACGCGCTCTGCCCGCAGCTCGGCACCGGAACGACGGCCTGCGCCTGGCCCGCGCGCCTGAACCTCGCGCTCGATGATCGCGGGGGCACGTTCGAGCAAGTGTGGACGGTGTGGCGTCGCACGGGCGTGAGTCTCCCGGCGCAGCTCCGCGGCCACATCCCTCTCGACGTGCGCGTGGACGGCCGACCCGCGGCCGCTCTCGAGGGACTGTTCCCGTACGTTCTTCTCGATCCCGGAACGCACGTCGTGACCGGTCAGTTCACGTGGAGCTCGCTGCCTTCGAGCCTGTACGTGCCGCCGCAGACAGGGCTGCTGACGGTTCGACTCCGCGGCGTCACCATCACGCCACCGCGGGATGTGCCGGGCGCGATCGCGCTGGCCGGCCAGAGCGCGACGGCAGCGGAGGCCGACACGCTGAGCCTCGCCGTCCATCGCCTGCTGGTGGACGAGACGCCCTTCGAGGTCACGACGCGCATCCTGCTGGATGTCGCGGGCGCCGCGCGCGAGCTGACGCTCGGGCCCGTCATGCTCGAGGGCGCGATCCCGATCGCCATCGACTCGCCGATCCCGGCGCGCCTGGAGGCCGATGGCCGCCTGCGCCTGCAGGTGCGACCGGGGTCGTGGACGGTCGCGATCCGCGCGCGCCAGCCCGGCCCCGTGAGCCGCCTCGCGCCCCCCGCGGCCCAGCCCCCGTGGCCGGATCGCGAGATCTGGGCCTTCGACGCGAGGCCCTCGCTGCGCGTCGTCTCGCTGGAGGGCGCCCCCGCGCTCGATCCGCATCAGACGGCGACGCCCGCGGAGTGGAAGGGCCTGCCCACGTTCCGCATGGACGCAGCCACGACGCTCACGCTGGACGAGAAGCGGCGCGGGGACGCCGAGCCCCCGGCGGACGCGCTGACCCTCGCGCGCACGCTGTCGCTGGACTTCGACGGTAGCGGGTTCACCGCCGTGGACACGATCGGCGGGACGCTACGGCGGAGCTGGCGGCTGGACACGCGTCCGCCGCTGGCTCTGGGACGCGCCACGGTCGCGGGGCAGGCGCAGCTCCTGACCGTGCGCCCCGCCGCGATCGCGGCGGGCTTCGAGATTCGCGAGGGAGCCGTGGACGTGCGGGCCGAGAGCCGCATCGAGCGATCCACGGCGCGCATCGCGGCGACCGGCTGGGACGCCGAGTTCGAGTCGCTCTCGACGACGCTCCGCCTTCCGCCCGGATGGCGACTCTGGCACGCCACGGGCGTCGATCGCGCGGACGGATCGTGGCTGGATCGCTGGACGCTCCTGGATCTGTTCCTGGCGCTGATCGTCGCGATCGCGGCCGCGCGCATCTGGGGTCGGGGGACCGGCGCGCTCGCGTTCGCGGTCATGGTGCTGACGATCCCCGAGGGCGGCGCGCCGCGCTGGGCATGGCTTCCGCTGCTGGCCCTCGCGGCGATCGAGATCGCCCTCCCCCGCGGCCGGCGTCCGCGACAGGTCGTGGCCTTCGCGCGCGGCGCGTGGGCGGTGGCTCTGGTGATGGCCTCGTCGCCCTTCCTCGTCCAGCAGGCGCGACAGGCGCTCCACCCTCAGCTGGAAGCCGTGCAGCCCTGGCATGAAGGCGATGCGCGCCAGGTGGGCCTCGAGCCCGCCATGGCCGGCGCTCCACCGGCGGCGCCGATGGAGATGAAGTCGAACGCGGTTCGCGTGGATGCCGAGATACGCCTGCCGCAGGCGCCGGGCGCGCAGGTCCGGACCGTGCGCGACGTGCGCGATCTCGTGCAAACCGGACCCGGCGTTCCGGAGTGGACCTGGCGATCGCACGAGCTCATCTGGAGCGGACCAGTCGCGCGGGACCAGGAGGTCCGGCTCCTGCTCCTCCCGCCGATCGCGATGCGCCTGCTGTCGGCGATCACGCTGCTGCTGCTCATGGGGCTCCTGCTCCGGGCGATCGTGCCTCCGGACTGGCCGCTACGATCGCTGCGAACGCGCATGAAGGATGGAGACGGCGCGCCTCCGACGCCGGACACGGGAGCGACGGCTGCCAGCCTCGCGTGCCTCCTCGCGGCCGTCCTCATGGGCGCGACCGGCGCGCGCGCAAGCGACATTCCCTCGCCCGAACTCCTCGGCCAGCTCCGCGCGCACCTGCTGGAGCGCGCGCCTTGCGGGGCTGCGTGCGGCTCCATCGGCCGCGCGTCGTTCGAGGTCCAGGGCCAGACTCTCGTCGCCCGCCTCGAGGTGACGGCGGCGGCGGACACCGCCATCCCGCTGCCGGGATCGTTGTCGCAGTGGTCGCCCGAGAGCGTGATGCTCGATGGCCGCCCTGCCGGCGCGCTGCTGCGCGAACGCGACACGCTGTGGCTGCTGGTCAGCACCGGCAAGCACCAGGTCGATCTCGCGGGAGCGCTCCCCGACACGACGGTCGTGTCGGTCCCCCTGCCCCTGCGGCCGGCGCGCGTCGAGGTCCGCGCGGCCGGATGGCTGGTCACCGGCGTTCGCGACGGCATCGCGGCGGAGACCCTCCAGCTGACGCGGGAGCGACCATCCGACGGCGCGACCGCGCGCGAGGATCAGCTCTCGCCCTCGTCGCTCCCCCCGTTCGTTCGCGTGCGACGGGAGATCTCGCTCGAGCTGACCTTCCAGGTGAGGACGCGGGTCGAGACGCTTGCCCCGACCACCTCGCCGGTCGTTCTCGCGATCCCTCTGCTCGCGGGAGAGGCCGTCACGAGCGAGGACGTCCGGGTCGAGGACGGGCGCGCGCTCGTCAACCTCGGCCCCGGAACGCGGAGCGTGTCGTGGACCGGCACGCTACCAGACGTGACCAGCCTCGAGCTGGTCGCGAGCGAGTCCACGGCCTGGAGCGAAACGTGGACGCTCGAGGCCTCGCCGCGATGGCATGTCGAGTGGGCGGGCATCCCCCCTGTCCATGCGCCCGAGATCCAGGCCATCCGCGTGCCCGAGTGGCGCCCCTGGCCGGGAGAGCGCGTCACGCTCGCCATCGCGCATCCCGACGCGGCCCCCGGGTCGTTCCTCACCACCGATCGCGTGAGCATGGCGATCAGCCCCGGTCGCAGGGCCACGAGCGTCGCGATGCAAGCCACGCTCCGCACGAGCCGCGGCGGCGAGCACGCCATCGGCCTGCCGGCCGGCGCCACCGTCGAGAGCCTCGCCGTCAACGGCCTCGCGCAGCCGGTCCGCATGGATGACGGCGTCGTCATGCTGCCGATCACGCCCGGCGAGACGGCCCTCGCGCTGACGTGGCGCGAGGATCGCGGCACGTCCGTTCGCTTCGCGTCGCCTCCGGTGGAACTCGGACCGGCGGTCAACGTGAGCACGACCATCACCGTGCCCCAGGATCGATGGGTGCTCTGGGTGAGCGGGCCGATCCTGGGCCCCGCCGTGCTCTTCTGGCCGCTGCTGGGCGTGCTGCTGCTGCTCGCCCTCGGGCTCGCGCGCATCCCCGGAACGCCGCTGAGGCTCCACGACTGGGTGCTGCTCCTGATCGGCCTGTCACAGGTCTCCGTCGCGGCCGCCACCGCCGTCATCGGCTGGCTGCTCGTGCTCGCGCACCGGCGGGGCGCCGGCCGTCGCGCGCCGTGGGCGATGTTCGACCTCGTGCAGATCCTCGTCGTGCTCGGCGCGGCGGTGACGGTGGGCGTCCTGTTCGCGGCCATCAACCAGGGGCTCCTGGGCCGCCCCGACATGCAGGTGCAGGGCAATCACTCCTCGGGCGCGCTCCTGCAATGGACGGCCGATCGCGCGAGCGGCGCGCTCCCCGAGTGCGTGATGTGGTCCGCGCCGCTCCTCGTGTACCGCATCGCCATGCTCCTCTGGGCGCTCTGGCTTGCGGCCGCGCTCGTGCGCTGGATGCGCTGGGCATGGGAGTCGTTCCTGCTCGACGGCGCATGGCGCAAGCCGACACGCAAGCCCCGCGCCGAGGCCGCGCGGCCGGAGGTCAAGCTGGATGAGACGCCATGATCAGGTCATGGCCGATCCGGTCGCGGTTCACTCGGCGCGGTGTTCCGCGTGATGCGCGAGCCAGAGCGCGAGACCGATGGCCACGAGGCACCCGCCCACGTAGAGCAGGTCGATCGGTCGCGGCTGCTCGATCGTGAGGATCTGCTCGAACAGGCGCACGATCAGGATCATCAGGATGACCTTGGCGAGACGCGACTTCAGGTCATCCAGGCTCTCGATGACGAGGATCTTGCTGGCGGCTCTCTCGCCCTTGGCGGCGTCAATGTCGCTGATGAACAGCTCGTACAGGCCGAAGCCGAAGATGAGCAGAAACGTCGCGAGCAGGTAGCCGTCCACGACCTCGACGACGTGCGCCACGGTCTCGCGCCGCAGATCCGCCTGGGCCTCGCCGACCAGGGACGGCGACACGTAGCCGAGCGCGTGCCAGGTCAGCTCGACGACATCCCACGTCGCCATGAAGAACAGGACGAGAGACGACACGATCGTCGCGATGACGGCCAGGAGGACGACCAGCCGGGCCTGCCACAGCGCGCGCTCGAACAGGCTCTCGAGTCTCTGGACGATGCTCAACGCGTGGCCTCTGTATCCCTGTCGGGGACGGTCAAGTTACCGAGCGCGATGGCCCCGAAAGTCGGTCGGCCCGGCGCGGCGCGCGGGGAGAATACCGCAAGCCGACGGTTCGCACGCAAGGGCGGACGCGCCCGGCCCGAGTTCCGCCTCAGGTCCCGTCCGGGATGGCGATCACGTCCACCGCGCCCGCCGAGAGAACGGCCGGCTGCGACGCCAGCCACGCGGACAGCAGGACGCCCGCCGCGCCGGATCGACTGTAGAGACCGTAGCCCTCGATCCACCGCTCGCGCTCGCGCTTGTTCACGAGCACGTGCGTCGCGTGAGGCGCGAGCAGTCGCGGCACGTCGTCCACGCCGCGAGCCTCTCGCAGCAAGGCTGCCATCAGCGGTGGATCCAGCGCCGTGCTCGCCCGCGCCGGAAACGGAATGAGCGCCACGCGCGCCTCGGCGACGAGCAGCAGGCGGCTGCCCGCCGGAAGCTCCGAGGCGGCCAGCGGCTCGAGCGCCCCGAGATCGAGGGATCGCCTGACCAGCCCTTCCCTGTCGCGCACGATGGACCACGCCGGAAGGCCGCGCGTCCCGTAGAACCCGTCGAGCGAAGCCAGCCAGCCCGTCACGAGCGCCACGACGGCCACCCCCGCGAGCAGGGCGCGCACGCCGCGCAGCGAGACCCGTTCCTCGATGATCGCCACGAACGCCACCGCGAACGGCGCCACCGCGATGAGCGGCGCGAGGAAGAACCGCTCCATCAGCGAGGTCGCGCACCAGCCAGCGTAGGCCAGCCCGGTGAAGGCCAGCAGGATGCCCCCCTGCGCGACGCCACGATGGCGGAGCGCAAGGCCTCCAGCGACGAGCAACGCGAAGACCGCGACGCTGCCCGCGGGCGTGCCGAGTCGCTCGGGATGCGCCAGGAGATGCCAGGCGCCCGTGACGAACGCGCGCGGCCCGTCGCCCGGCATCGCGCCGACGGCCGAGTCGCGCGCCAGCAGGGCCGCGGCGGTGGCATCCCACGGATGCCCGCCGAGCACGCCCGGCAGCGCCGGGTACAGCGGGTTGCCGGTGAGAACGAGCGCGCGGATCCACCACGGGGCCGCAACCGCCACCGCGATCCCCGCGAACGCCCCCGCGCGCGCGAGACGCCCCGGCCAGGGGCTCGCGATCGCCAGGGCGACCACGCCGAGGGCCACGACGCCCGGGGCGGCCGCGAGCTTCATGCCGAGGGCGGCGCCGGCGCAGGCTCCTGCCATGAGCCAGCGATGGTCGAGCACTTGATGGAGCGCGCAGGCGAGCGCGAGCGCGAACGCGAGATCGTTGCCGGCGGTCCACGTCGAGCCCATGAACGCGCCGCTCGCCAGCAGGAGCGTGAGCGCCACGGCCGAGGCGAGCGGGCCGCCACCGCGCTGCGCCAGCGTCAGCGCGACGATCCCGAGGCCCGCCAGCGCGACGACGTTCATGAGTTGCGGGCCGACCCCTCCCCCCAGCGCGAGAGGGACGAGGAACAGCGCCTCCCAGCTCGCGGGCATCATCGCGTGATGAAAGTGCGTCTCGGCGGGCCACGCGCCCGTCAGGAGAGCCTGACGCGGCAGGCCCAGGTGGTACACGAGATCGTCGTAGTGCAACGTCGGGACGATCGCGTGAACGCTCGCGAGCACGGGAACGGCGGCGAGCGCGGCCAGGGCCACGCGCGCGGCCGCGTCGGCCTGGCACAGGAGATCCCGTCCGCACGCCACCGCGGCGCGCAGCTGGGCCAGCACCTGCCGGCCAGCCACCGCGGCCCCGACGAGCGTCGCGACGGTCGCCAGCGCGAGGACGCCCGCGGGCCTCAGCAAGCCGGCCGTCGAGGCGGCCAGCGCGAGAGCGGCCCAGGCGGCGCAGCCGAGAACGGCATGGACGCAGAGAGCCACGGGAGCGTCCTCGCACCGCGGCTCCGGCGGCGCGCCGCGCCCCCGGCGACCGATCGAAGCGCCCGCGCGCGCGACCGCGGCGCCGAGAAGGACCGCCAGCGCCCACGCCCACGCGGCGCCCGCGACCGACGCCGCGAGACTCCCGGGCAGGAGCGGCGCGGCGCTCACTCGCTTCCTGCCCTCATCGCGGGCGTCCGGTCGAGCGTCTCGTCCCAGAGGCAGGTCATGAGCACCGACCACAGGATGTACCCGTGGAAGCCGCGCCTCGCGACCATCTCCTCGTGCAGGACGCGCGCGCGCCGGGAGTCGAGGCCGAGCCGCGCGCACCGGCCGGGCGTCACGAGATCGAAGAACAGGTCGCGCATGGGGCCGGCGAGCCAGCGCGCGACCGGCGAGCTGAAGCCCTCCTTGCGACGCCGGAGCGTCGCCGGCGGGAGGCGCCGCGCCGCGACGCTCCGCAGCAGCCACTTCGTGCGCAATCGGCGGAGCTTGACGTCGCCGGGCAGGCGCGCCACGAGCTCGACGACCCGATGATCCAGAAATGGCGCCCGCGCCTCGACCGAGTTCGCCATCGAAGCGCGATCGACCTTCACGAGGATGTCATCGGGCAGGTACGTCATGACATCGAGGTACGACGCGCGGTTGATGGGATCGAGACCCGCGACGTCGGCGTCGAGCTGCCGGATGCGGTCGGCGGACGAGTGGCCGCGGGCCTCGTGACGCGTATCCTCGTCAAGCAGCAGGAGCGCCTCGCCATGCGCCTGGAGCGCGCGCCAGTGCGCGTGCGCCAGAGGCGCGGGGAGATCGAAGCCCGACGCGAACTTCCGCGCCCGATACGCCAGCGAGACCTTGCCGTGATCCACCGACAGCGCCCGCGCGAACGCGCGCAGGGCCGACCGCACGGGCCATGCCGGCAGGCGCCGGAGCATGCGCAGCACGCTGTCCGCGCGGAACGTCTCGTATCCCGCCAGGAGCTCGTCCGCGCCGTCCCCGGACAGCGCGACGGTGACGTGGCGGCGCGCCGCCTCGAAGGCAAGCGTCGTCGGCAGGGACGAGCTGTCGGCCAGGGGCTCGCCGAAGCGTCGCTGCATCTCGACGAGCCGCGCGGGATCGTCGAGGCGCATGGTCTCGACGTGGTGCTCGGAGCCCAGGGCGCGCGCCACGGTCGCGGCGTGCTCGCTCTCGTCGAAGCCGGGCACGTCGAAGGCCACCGTGAACGTCTTGACCCGCGCATGCCCGGTCTCGCCCATGAGCGCGACGATCGTCGAGCTGTCGAGGCCCCCTGACAGGAGCGCTCCGAGGGGCACGTCCGCGACGAGGCGCGCCCGCACGGCGTCGGACAGGACGCTCTCGAACGCCTCCACGTCGCGCGCGGACTCCGCCGGCGCGCGATCGCGACCCGCCAGGAACGCGCGGCGCGCGGACCAGTACTCGAACGTGTCCAGCCGGCCCTCTCGCCGGGTGAACGCGTGCCCGGGGGGAAGCTGACTCACCTCGCGGAAGATGGTCCGCGGTCCGCCGACGTAGCCGTGCTCCATCAGGTCCAGCAGGCTCGCCGCATCGCGCGTGGCCGTCCAGCCCGGGATGGCCAGGAGCGAGGGCAGGAACGACGCGAACGCGAAGAGGCCGTGTCGCTCGAGAAGAAACAGCGGCTTCTTGCCGAGCCGGTCGCGCGCGCCGAAGACCTCGCCGGTCCGCGTGTCGTGGAGGACGAAGGCGAACATGCCGACGAAGCGCGCGAGGCACTCGCGACCCCAGGCGCGGTAGGCCTCGATCACGACCTCGGTGTCGGTGCGCGTCGTGAAGCGCGCGCCGCCGCTCTCGAGCTCCGCCCGGAGCTCGCCGTGGTTGTAGACCTCGCCGTTGTAGGCCAGGACGAAGCGGCCGTCATGCGAGATGACCGGCTGGGACACCTCGCTGGGATCGATGACGGTCAGCCGGACGGCGCCCAGCGCGACGGCGCCGTCAGCGCGCGCCCCCATGCCGTCCGGTCCGCGGTGCCGCATGCGCCGGAGCATCTCGGTGACCACGGGAACGAGATGCCCCCGTGCTCCGAGTTCCGGCGAGACGACACCCGCGATGCCGCACACGCGTCAGGGTCCGGGCATTCCAGGCGTCGGGCGCGTGATCGGCGACGGCGACGAGGGCGGCGCGGATGACGCGGACGGTGGCGCGGGCCTTCCGCGGCGGGCCATGAGGATGCCGAGGCCGAGCGCCGTGTACAGCGCCAGCATCGGGAGCGTGCTCATGCCCGGAATGTCCCGCTCGATGACGGCGCTGACCAGGCGGCCCACGGGCTGCCCGAGGATGATCAGGCCGCAGATGTCGCCGAGCAGGCGGTCGCCGGCGCGCCACGAGGCCAGGAACATGAGCGCGCCGATGCCGAGCCAGGCGCCGAAGTAGACGCCCCGGAACTCGGCGATCGCGTCGCCCGTGGCGAGCTGGTAGCCGAGCGGCGCCGCGGCCAGCACCGGCGCCGACACGGCGTACACGGCGAACCCCACGAAGGCCAGGCCCGCCAGAACCAGCAGGATGCGCCGGAACAGCATCTCGTTCACGCCCCGATGCTAGCCGATCCCGCGACGGGAGCCGCCGCTTTTCGCGACGTCAGGTGAAGGTGGCCGTGTAGTCCGCGATGGCGGCCGCGACCACGGCCAGGGCGTGCTCGCGGCCGTAAATGGACGCGACGCGTGCGACGGCCGGCTGGCCGCGTCGGGCCTTGTAGGTCGTGAAGTAGTGCTCCAGGCGCTCGACGAAGATGGGCGGCACATCGCCGACATCCCGTGCCTCGCCGAACGCGTGGTCGCTCTCGAGCACCGTGATCAGCTTGTCGTCGGCCTCGCCGGCATCCACCATTTGCAAGCCGCCGATCACGCGCGCCCGCACGATGACCTCGCCGCGGTTGATGGGCCTCTCCGAGAGGACGCAGGCGTCGAGCGGATCGCCGTCGCCCCGCTCGGCGCCGGCCGACAGCGCGCAGACGGCTGGCCCGCAGTACGTGCGGGGGACGAACCCGTACAGCGCGGGCGGCTGCGACGACCCGCGCTGCGGGCGGTCCACCATGAGATACCCCGACTGCTTGTCCACCTCGAACTTGACGAGGTCGAACGGCGTCATCTCGATGAAGACGTTCAGCAGGTCGGGCGGCTGCGGTCCGGTCGGCAGGCCGTGCCAGGGATGCGGACGGAAGGGCTGGGGAATGCGCGTCATCGCGAAGGGTCCTCTCCCGGTCAGCCCGGGGCGGTCAGGTCAGGATGCTCTACGTTGCCCGTGTTGCGCACGCCGGCCGGCTCGAAGAGGAGCACCTCGGCGCCAGCGTCGGCGACTGGCCTGTGCTCGACGCCGCGCGGAACGACGATCATGTCGCCCGGCGCGAGATCGACGACCCGGTCGCGGAACTCGATGCGAAAGCCGCCGCGCAGGCACAGGAACAGCTCGTCCTCGCCTTCGTGCTGATGCCAGACGAACTCGCCGGTCAGGCGCGCGACCTTCACTTCCTGGCCATTCAGGCTCGCGACCACGCGCGGACGCCAGGACTCGGTCAGGCTTGCGGCCTGCTCGAAGATGTTGAGGGGCTCCATGCCCGGGAGTCTATCGCGCCAGAGTCGCGCGCCGCCGCACGGGGCGCCAGCGCTCAGCCCGCGGCGAAGTCAATGAAGCCCGCCTCGACGTCGGTGGCCAGCAAGCGCAGGGTCACGCGATCGCCGACCTCGAGGCCCCGCGATCCGCGAACGACCTTGCCCTCGACGGGTGGCTGGAACGCGCGCGCCCAGGTGCCCTTCGAGCTCGCGCCGGTCACCACGCCCTCGAAGCGCTCGCCCTCTCGTCCCGACAGCAGCATGGCGGCGGCGGACTTGCGCATCTGGCGCTCGACGCGGTTCGCGTCGTCCTCCTGGTCCGTGCAGTGCTCCGCCAGGGTCTCGAGCTCGTCTACCGAGTACGGAGCCGGCTGGCCGGCGAGCGCGGCGCGCACGAGCCGGTGCGTGACGAGATCCGGATACCGGCGGTTCGGCGCCGTCGAGTGCGAGTAGTCGCGCACGGCCAGGCCGAAGTGCCCGAGAGGATGCCCGCCCGGTCGCTGGACCACGTACTCGCCAGCACCCATGAGCTTGACGATGACGAGGGACAGATCCGGAAACCGCACCGGATCCACGCGGCGACGGCGCGCGAGGAAGCCGGCCAGCGCGCGCGAGTCCGGATCGGGCGGCAAGTGCTCGCCGAGGTCCCGCGCCACGTTCACGATGCGCGGCCACCGCTCGGGCTCGCGAACGACGCGGCGGAACGTCGGGTAGCCGCGCGACGTGAGCAGGCGCGTGGTCACGCCGTTCGCGGCGATCATGAAGTCCTCGATGAGCTGCCGTGCCCGGTTCTTCCGCTCGACGCTGAGGTCCGTCAGCGCCTGATCGTCGAACCGGGCACGCGGCTCGATGCTCTCGAGCTCGAGCGCGCCGTCCTCGTGCCGCCGCTCGCAGAGGCGCCGCGCCACGGCGCTCTGAACGCGCAGCTGCTCGTCCATGCCCGGGAGCGCGGCCGCCTTCGACGGCAGGCTGCCCTCGCCCTCCAGCCACGCGCCCACGTCGCCGTAGGCGAGCTGAACCTGGTTGCGCACGGTGGCGTGGTAGACCGACGAGTCGGGGATGGAGCCATCGTCTGCCACGACCATGTCCACGACGAGAGCGAGGCGGTCTTCGCCCTCGTTGAGCGAGGTCAGGTCCGTGGACAGGCGCGGCGGGAGCATGGGAAACATGACGGCAGGCGTGTACACGGAGGTCGTGTTGATCGCCGCGTGCCGGTCAATGGGCGAGTCGCGCTCCACGAGCGGGTCCACGTCGGCGATGGCGACCAGGATCCTCGTGGCCTCCCCCTCGACCACGGCCACGGTGATCTGGTCGAGATCGCGCGAGTCATGGTTGTCGATCGAACACCACGGCAAGGAGCGCAAGTCGGCGACCGCAGGATCCCGAGCCGGCCCCGCGATGGCACGGACCTGCTCTTCCACGGCCGGCGAGAACTCGGGCTCGAGACCACGCGCGAGCATGGCCCGCCTGGCCATGTCGCGCAGAACGTCGCGGTCCCGGCGCGGTGAATGCTCCATGCCCCGATCGTATCCGGAATCCACGGCCCGCGCGGCGTGGATTCGACCGCTCCCGCGGGCCCGTTGTAACCTCGTCACGCCGGTTCGCCACGAGTCACACGGAGCACCGTCATGGAAGCCTCGCCCGACCTGATTTGCGCGTACATCCTGGACGGCCAGGGCGGTGGACGCAGCGTCGCGTGGGAGGGCGTGCGCGCGCACCGCCCCGAGGACGGCGTCCTCTGGGTTCACCTGCAACGCGATGCTCCGGCCAGTCGCGCGTGGCTCGAGAGCGAATCGGGGCTGGACGAGATCCTGAGCGACGCCCTGCTCTCCTCGGAGTCCCGACCCCGATGCGAGGCGTACGGCGACGGGCTGCTGGTCAGCCTCCGCGGCGTGAACCTGAACCCGGGCGCTGACGCCGAGGACATGATCGCGCTGGGCATGTGGCTGGAGGCCGGACGCATCATCACCGTGCGGCGGCGGCCCATCATGGCCGTGGATGCCGTCCGCCGCGCCATCGGCGCGAGCAACGGCCCGAAGACTCCGGGCGAGTTCCTCTCTCAGGTGGCGGATGGCCTGGTCGAGCGCATGGGCCCGGTGATTGACGCGCTCGAGGAGGACATGGACGACATCGAGGAGCGCGTGATCGAGGGGCAGACGAAGGACCTGCGGCACGCCATCGCGGAGCTGCGCCGGACCGCGATCGGCCTGCGGCGGTACATCGCGCCGCAACGGGAGGCCATGTCGCGAGTCCAGACGCAGCAGGTCGAGTGGCTCCGCCCCGCGGACAGGCGGCTCCTGCGCGAGGTGGCCGACCGGATCCTCCGCTACGTCGAGGACCTGGACGCCACGCGCGAGCGGGCTCAAATCGTCCAGGACGAGCTCTCGGATCGCGTGTCGGAGCAGATCAACCGCAACATGTACATCATGTCCCTGGTCGCGGCGGTCTTCCTGCCCCTGGGCCTCATCACCGGCTACCTGGGAATCAACGTCGGCGGAATCCCCGGCACGGAGTGGAGATGGGGGTTCGCCGCGGTGGGGCTCCTGCTCGTGCTTCTCGTCGCCATCGAGGTCTGGATCTTCCGCCGGCTGAAGTGGATCTGAGCCGCCGGGCACGCGCCGCGCCCCGTCCGTGAGGGACGCCATGACCCGGGGCCGTTCCGCCTCGTTCCTCCCCCACTTCGGACCAGCGCTCAAGCTCTCGGGCTCCGGAGCCGATGGGATCAACCGGCAACGTGTCGGCCGGTCCCCCGGCACAGGAGGGCGTCATGACGCACGATCCGCACGAACGAGAGCAGGCGCCCCTGGTTCACGTGACGATCACCGGCGATGCCGAGCTCCCCGAGGCGATCCTCCTCGAGCGGCCCGTCACGCGCATCGGTCGCGACCCCCAGAACGACATCGTCCTCCGGAATCGCTTCGTCTCCACGGCGCACGCGGAGATCGTGCGCGCGGACGGCCGCGCGCTCCTGCGCGATCTACGCTCGACGAATGGATCGCGCATCCGGCGCAATCGCTGGATCGTGAACGTCGATCACAGATGCGATCACGAGGCCGTGCTCGAAGATGGAGATGAGATCCTGCTCGGGGAGGAAACTCATCCCGTGTGCCTCCGCGTGACGATCGCCGCGCCCGTCGCCCCGGACGGTCCGGTCGGAGTCACGATCGTGCAGGCGGTGCAGCCCGGCGAAGTCCACGACGCCGCACGGAGGATGGATCGCGACGCGCTCCTGCTCCTGCAGGACCTGGCGGCCTCGATCCAGCCGCGAGACGAGCCGGCCGCCGTCGCCAGCGCGTTCGCATCCTGGATCCTCAAGTACTTCCCGAAGGCGAGCCACGTCTCCGTGTGCCTCGCCGATCCGGCGACGGGCACCTTCACCTCCGTGGCCTCGCTCGGACCGGACGGCGACACGATCCCGGGCACCGTGTCGAGAACGCTCCAGGCAGAGGTCATGCGCACGGGGACGTCCGTTGCCTTTGCGGGCGAGGCCTCCACGAGTCTCCATGACGCGTCGATCAAGGAGGGCCTGTGCGCTCCCCTGTTCATGGACGGTCGCGTCGTGGGCCTCGTCCAGGCGGATCGGCGGACGGGCTCCGAGGGGATCAGCTTCCGCAAGCCCGAGGTCGAGCTGCTGGCCGTGGCCGCACGGCAGGCATCGCTCGCCATCGAGCTGAGCCACATCCGCGCGACGCATCGCGGCACGGTCGAGGACGCCGTCGTCCACCTCATCGCCGTCACCGAGCAGCGCGATGCCTACATGGCGGGCCATGCGGTGGCCGTGGCTCAACTTGCCGGGCGCCTCGCAGCCCGCCTCCGCCTCCCGGCAGAGGAGATCGCGCGGGTCCAGCGGGCCGGAGCGCTCCACGACGTCGGGCGGTTCTCGGTCCCGCTCGAGGTCCTGAACGCGCCCGGGCAACTCACGCCCGCGCAGTTCGCGCGCATCCGCGCCGCGCCGATCGTGGGCTCCGAGATCCTGCGCCGATTCAGCTGTTCGCCGGATCTGGTGGACATCATCCGGCACGTCCACGAGCGGTGGGACGGCACGGGATACCCGGATGGCCTTGCGGGAGACGCCATCCCGCTCGCGTCGCGGATCGTTGCCGTCGCCGACGCCTTCCACACGCTCGTGTCCCACCGCGCGCACCAGCCGGCCATGACGCAGACGGCGGCTCTCGCCGAGATTGCGGCCACGATCGGCTCCCGCTTCGACGCGCGCGTCGTGGGCGCGCTCGAGGTCACGATCATGAGCAGCGACGAGACATGGGAGTTCGGCGTCGCGACCAGCATTGGCCTGGACCACGAACTCGTGGGCAAGTCCAAGTAAGAGGGAGACGACCGTGGACACGCTTGAGAGGGAGACTCCGGCTTCCGGCTCGATGGCCGAGACCGATGAGCGGTACGAGATCCTCGGACCTCTCGGCCAGGGCGGCATGGGCTGCGTGTACAGGGCCAGGGACAGGACGACGGGCGAGATCGTGGCGCTCAAGGCCCTGCTCGACTGCCACGCCCACAATCCCACGCTCGTCGCGCGCTTCGAGCGCGAGGCCGAGTTCGCCTCGCGCATCCGCCACGCCAACGTGGCCATCGTGCATGGCCTGGTGGAGCAAGGCGAGCGTCGGTTCCTGAAGATGGAGTTCGTCGAGGGCACGACGCTCGAGAGCATGTTGCGTGCCCGCAAGAAGCTCGCTCCACAGGTTGCCCTGCGCCTGTTCCGGCAGCTCTGCGCGGGCGTCCAGGCGGCGCACGAGGCAGGCCTCGTCCACCGCGACCTGAAGCCGTCGAACGTGCTGATCTCCTCGCGCGATGGTCGCGCGGTGATCCTGGACTTCGGCGTCGCGAAATCCGTCGAGGAGGCCGGCCTCACCAAGAACGGCACGCTCCTCGGGAGCCTCGACTACATGAGCCCCGAGCAGCTCTCCGGACACGATGTCACGGCGCGCGCGGATGTCTACAGCCTCGGGGTCCTCCTCTACGAGATGGTCACCGGCGTCTGCCCGCTCCGCGTGCCGCACCTGACGCTCCTGGAGCGCATGGAACTTCGGCTGCGCGTCGAGGATCCACGGCGACACGTGCCCGCGCTTCCTGCCGTGGTGGCTGACGTGATCGCGAGGTGCCTCGAGCCCCACCCCGACGATCGATTCGCGACGCCTCTCGAGATCCTGGAGTTCCTGACCACCCGCGAGCAAGGCCCCGAGAAGGAGGACCAGTCGCACGTCGTCCTCGTCGCCGGCAGCCCGGTCTTCGTGAACGCCGCCCCGCTCGCGGTCGTCGTCGCGCCCGACGGCGATCTGCGCGACGGAGTGGCGGCGCTGCTTCAGCGTCTTGGCTGCCGAGTGGCGACGTTCGACGACGGCCGGGACGCCCTCATCCACTCGCTCCAGCACCGCTGTCACGTCCTCGTCATGAGCGAGGTGGCGACCGGGATGGACCCGTGGGAGGCGTGCGCCGTCATGAGGCGCTACTCGCGCTTCGACTCGACGCGCATCCTCGTGCTCGTGAATGGCGTGGACGAAGCGCGCCCGCGTGCGCAGCAGGCGGGCATCTCGGAACTCGTGGCCGTTCCTCTCGACACGGATGACCTGGCCCGGCGCATTCGCGAGCTGCTGGACTGAGCCGCCCGGCCGCTGCCTACTTCGACGCGCCGGTCAGCACGCGGAAGAGCCGCGCGACGGGGTCGTAAAAGCGGTCCACGACGCGCTCCTTCAGCGGGATGATGCCGTTGTCGGTGATGGCGATGTGCTCGGGGCAGACCTCGGTGCAGCAGCGCGTGATGTTGCACATGCCGGAGCCGTACTCGCTCTTGATCGCCGGGATCCGATCCTCGGTGTCGAGCGGGTGCATGTCGAGGCTCGCGAGCCGAATCATGAAGCGCGGACCCACGAAGGCGTCCTGCCGGTCCTGGTCGCGCAGGACGTGGCAGACGTCCTGGCACAGGAAGCACTCGATGCACTTCCGGAACTCCTGCACGCGGTCCACGTCCTCTTGCATCATGCGATGCGTGCCGTCGGCTCCCTTGGGGCGCGGCGTGAAGGGCACGATGCGGGCGTTCTGCTTGTAGTTCCAGGAGACGTCCGTGACCAGGTCCTTGATGACCGGGAACGCCTTCAGGGGTTGCACGGTGATGACGGCGTCCGGCTCGAAGACGTCCATGCGCGTCATGCACGCGAGGCGCGGCTTGCCGTTGATCTCCATCGAGCACGAGCCGCACTTGCCGGCCTTGCAGTTCCAGCGGACGGCGAGATCGCCGGCATGCTCGCGCTGGATCGAGTGGATGCAGTCGAGGACGACCATGCCGTGATCGACGTTCACGGAGTAGTCCACGAAGTCGCCGCCGTCCTTGGTGCCGCGCCACACGCGGAAGTGCCGCTCAGACACGCCCAGCCTCCAGATCCTCGATCGACGCGAGCGCGATCTTGGCAAGTTCCGCGGGGACTTCCGGAAGGGGTTCCTTGCGGACCGCCATCCGGCCATCCCCGCCCTTCTTGAGGACGACGTTGACCTTCGACCACTCGGGCCGCTCGCCCTCGCGGTCGAGACGCGTGTGGCCGCCGCGGCTTTCCTCGCGCGTGAGCGCCGCGAGCGCCACCGCCTCGGCCGTGATGAGAAGGTTGCGCAGGTCCAGCGCCTCGTTCCAGCCGGCGTTGTACTGCGACGATCCGTGCGCCTTGGCCTGCGACGCCGCGCCGCGCAGGCGCTCGATCTCGGTCAGCGCGGTCTGCAAGTCCTCGGCCTCGCGGATGATGCCGACACGCGACTGCATCAAGTCCTGGAGCTCCTCGTGCACCAGGTACGGGTTCGTGCCCGACTCGCGGTTCAGCGGCGCGGTGGCGCGGGCAAGGCACCCCTCGGCCTGATCCGCGTTGACCGCCGGCGTCGAGGCGAGCGCGCCGACGTACTCGGCCGCGCCGGCGCCCGCGAGCGTCCCGAAGACCAGCAAGTCCGACAGCGAGTTCCCGCCGAGTCGGTTCGCGCCGTGCATGCCCGCCGAGCACTCGCCTGCCGCGAAGAGGCCCTTCACGGTCGTGGCCATCTGCGTGTCGGGATTCACCCGGATGCCGCCCATGAAGTAGTGGAGCGTCGGTCCGACCTCCATGGGCTCCTTCGTGATGTCGAGGTTCCCCAGTTCCTTGAACTGGTGGTACATGGAAGGCAGGCGCTTTCTGATCGTCTCCGCGGGAAGGCGCGTGCCGATGTCGAGGAACACGCCGCCATGCGGGCTCCCGCGGCCGGCCTTGACCTCGCGGTAGATGGCGCGGGCGACCTCATCGCGCGTGAGCAGCTCGGGCGGCCGGCGCGCCGACTTGTCGCCCGCGAGCCAGCGGTTCGCTTCCTCTTCGGAGTCCGCCGTCTCGGCGGCGAACTTCGGCGGAATGTTGTCGAACATGAACCGGCGCTTCTCGGAGTTGACCAGGATCCCGCCGTCTCCGCGCACGCCCTCGGTGACGAGGATCCCCCGCACGGACGGCGGCCACACCATGCCCGTCGGGTGGAACTGCGTGAACTCCATGTCCATGAGCTCGGCGCCAGCCTCGTACGCCATCGCGTGGCCGTCGCCCGTGTACTCCCACGAGTTCGACGTGATGCGCCAGGCCTTGCCGCCGCCGCCGGTCGCGAGGATCAGCGCCTTCGCGCGCAGCAGGACGAAGCGGCCGGTCTCGCGCCAGTAGGCCAGGAGCCCCGCGACGCGATCGCCGTCGAGCATGATGTCGAGACCCGTGCACTCGGCGTGAACGGCCAGGCCCTTCGAGTGGACGGCCCGGTCCTGAAGCGTCCGGATGATCTCGAGGCCCGTGCGATCGCCCACGTGCGCGAGGCGCGGGAAGCGATGGCCGCCGAAGTTGCGCTGCGAGATCAGGCCGGTCTTCGTGCGATCGAAGACGGCGCCCCACTCCTCGAGCTCGCGCACGCGATCGGGCGCCTGCCGCGCGTGGAGCTCGGCCATGCGCCACTGATTGAGGAACTTGCCGCCGCGCATCGTGTCGCGGAAGTGGAACTTCCAGTCATCGCGCTCGTCCGCGTTCCCCAGCGCGGCCGCGACGCCGCCCTCGGCCATGACCGTGTGGGCCTTGCCCAGGAGGGACTTCGTCACGACGCCGGTGTTGAGGCCGCGCTGGGCGCACTCGATCGCGGCGCGCAGGCCGGCGCCGCCCGCGCCGACGACCAGCACGTCATGCTCGATGGTCTGGACTTCGTCGATCCTCATCGGTCCCTCAGCCCCACGTGTTGAGGTCGGGGATGACCCCGCGCGACACGAGCGTGATGTAGATGTCGGTGAACCCCACCCAGAACAGGCTGATCCAGGCCCACATCATGTGGTTCTCGTTCAGCCGCGTGACGCGCTTCCAGAGGCCGTGCCGGACCTGCGAGGGCCGGTCGCACGAGAAGCAGTCCAGCTTGCCGCCGATCAGGTGCCGCCACGAGTGGCAGCCGAACGTGTAGGCGCCGAGCAGGATGGGGTTGATCACCATGATGATCGTGCCGACGCCGATGCCGAACTCGCCATCCCTGAAGAACGCGAGGATCGCGTCGTAGATCAGGATGAAGATGAAGATGATGGCGAAGTACAGCGCATACCGGTGCAGGTTCTGGAACAGGAAGAGCGCCGTCTCCCCGCGGTACTTGCGCTCGGGCCGCGGACCCACCGCGCACGCGGCGGGCGACGCGAAGAAGCTCCGGTAGTACGCCTTGCGGTAGTAGTAGCAAGTCAGCCGGAACGCGCCCGGGAAGACGAGGATGAACACCGCGGGCGACGCGGGCAGGAGCGGCGTCTCGGGCCACCACACGGGCCAGCCGCCGAACCAGGCGTGATCCACCGGGGCGCTCCCCGGCGGCGTCATGTCCGAGAAGATCAGCGGCGAGAAGAATGGCGACAGGTACGGCGCCGCGTAGTAGTGCGCGCCCTCGAGCGCCCGCACGGTCGCGTAGCCGAAGAACGCGCCCAGGCCGAGCACCGTGAGCAAGGGCTGCAGCCACCACGCGTCGCGACGCACGGTGCCGAGAAAGCCCTTCGGATGTCCGCCGACAGCTGTGGCCATGCCGGAAGTCCTGCGGGGGTGAGGCGGTGGCGGAGAGCCGTCGCCAGGACGATCCGGCCAGCCCAGCCGCTCCTTCCGCGAGCACCGCGACCGATCCGGACGGGCGAGTGTGTCACAACGCCCGGCGCGCCTTCACGTCCTCGAGGGTGGCCGCGATCACGGCCCGCGCGCCCGCCTGCCGGCCGCGCCCGCGATGCCGGGCTTTCTCGCAGTCAGTCCGCGCGCCAGGGCGAGACGCCGAGCACGTTGAGCACGCCCAGCGCGAGCATGACCGCCCCGATCACGACGTAGAGGCCGGTCGCCACGCGGGGACCTGCGCCCTCGGACAGGCGCTTGAACTTCCGCCCTTCGACGAGCCATGGCTGGCGCAGGAGCGTGCCGACGAGCACCAGCAGGCCGAACGCCCCCATCACGACGCCCATCACGATGCGCTCGGTCACGACGACACCAGGTCGAGCTCGGCGTCATCCGCCGCCGCCCCCCGCCAGTGCTGCGCGAGGAAGATGCTCGTGAGCGCGGCGTAGCACGCGGGGATGGCCCAGCCCGCGGCGCCGATGCCCATGACCTCGACAGGACCGGCCGGTCCGATCTCGAAGCCGTGGATCACGCCGAAGGACGCGAGCACGGCCGCGATCGCCGCCCAGATCGCGGCGCGATCGAAGCGCCTTTCGAGCAGGTGCACCCCCATCCCAGCCCAGAGCGTGCAGGTGAACAGGAACCCCGCCCACAGGTGCAGCGCTCCGGTCATGGCGAAGCCGCCGTCGTCGATCGCCTGGATGGCCTCGAGCCCGGGCGTCACGCCGGCCGAGCGCACCGCGCCCGTGATGATGATGACCGCCCATGCCGCGAGCGCCGGGAAGAGACCGAAAGCGACCGCCGGCGCGTGCTTGCGCGGCGTGGCGGCGAAGGCCTGGGCCGTGATGATGACGGCGATCCACACGACGATGGCCGCGCCCGCCTCGACCGGGATGAAGCGCGCGATCGTCGGCGCGAGACCGAGCGTGATGACGGCGATCCAGAACAGGCCGTTCGCGATCGAGTACCCCGAACGCGCGCCCATCGCCTTCCAGCCGGGATGGCCGATGTAAACGGTCGTCGGGAAGCAGGAGCCGAAGAGCGCGGCGACCAGCGTGCCGCCGCCATTCACGACCATGGTCGGCGCGACGGCATAGCTGTCGCCCGCGGCCTCGGCGCTCTCGACGTTCTGCAGCGTGCCCAGGACGTTGAGGAGCCCCATCGACAGGATGACGGTCCACGCGCCGCCCAGGCCCGGCAGGCCGAAGCCGGCGATCAGCTCGCCGACCGCGGGAATCGGCAGGGCCACGCCCCACGCGACATCCACGTTCGGCGCCGCGGGCTCCCCGAGCACGAGCGCGGCGGCCGAGCCGACGAGCACCGCGAGGAAACCGGCGGGCAGGCTGAACGGAAACGGCCGTCGGCCCATGTAGTGCGCGAGCACGAAGCCCAGGCCGATCAGGCCGACGAGCGGGTAGCGGAAGATCCGCAGCGCGAAGTCCATCGAGATGAACGTGAGCGCGATGCCCGAGAGCGCGGCGAGAAGCGCGGCGCGCGGAGCATGGCGCTTGATCCACGGGCCGACCGACGCGCCGAGCGTTTCGATGACGCCCGACGCGAAGCACGCGACGAGCCCGGCCTTCCACGCGATGTCCGCGCGCTCGGCGTCGGGCAGGCCGTCGGCCGCCAGCCACGCCGGCAGCATGACGAGGTACACGTAGGCGAAGACCGAGGGCGTGTTGATGCCGTACGGCAGCGCCGTGACATCGGTCCGCCCCGTCGCCGCCGCGAGACGCCGCGCCTGCCACGCGTAGTAGAGGTTGCCCACCAGCAGGCTCAAGGCGACGCCCGGCAGCACGCGGCCGAAGACCAGATCGGCCGGGAAGCGGAGCGTCCCCATGCACAGCGCGATGATGAGCAGCACCTGGACGAGGTTGTCCACCATCAGGCCGAAGAAACCATCGAGGTCTCCCCGGACGAACCACGGCTGGCGGCGTGAGGTCATGCGCGGATGATACCGGGGTGAGTGCGAGAGAATCCGCACTTGTTGCCGGGGCGCCGGGCGGGAGCGCCAGGGCGGCGGGGTGGCGCCGCAGCCCCCCGGCTGGCACGATTCCCGCAAGCCCATCGCGGGCGCTTCCGCTCACGGGGTCATTTCGGGAGGTCTGTCGTGAAGGTCTCGGATGTCATCAAGGGGCAGGATCTCGTCAGCGTCGGCATGGCCGCCACGGTCGGCGAGGTCTCCGAGCTCATGAAGAAGCACCACGTCACGGGCGTCCCGGTCGTGGACGACTGGGGGGCGCTCGCCGGCCTGGTCACCTCGTCCATCGTCATGGACCTCGCGCGCGCCTGGACGCCCCGCGGCGGCGAGATCCCCGCCGATCAGGGCTGGTTGCCCGCCAAGGGCGCAGCGCTCGCGTTCCCGTGGAGCAAGCTCCTCGCCAAGGACGTCATGACGTCCGACCTGTGCACGGTGATGCACGACGACGCCCTCAAGGAGGCCGCGCGCGCCATGGTCAACCGCGGCGTCCACCGCGCCATCGTGCTCGGCAAGGACCGGAACGTCCTCGGCGTCGTCAGCTCGCTCGACTACGTGCGGCTCGTGGCGGAGGGGAAGCTCGGCACGGGATGAGAGCGCGGGCCGGCACGCGCAGCGCGCGCGCCGGCGATCTTCGACTCCAGGTCCGGGCAGTCCGAAGCCTTCGTGTGCTCGTGCGCGTTTGGGGGCGTCTGTCTTCCTGTCCAGCAACACGGGTCCGCCAATCAGCGGACCGGCAGGAGGCAGACCCACGAAGAAGCCGACCTCGTCGCTCGTGAACGCGATGCCCGGCAGGAGCACGACATCAGGCAAGATGCGGGGGTGATGCCGCCGAAGCCCCGTCCCGCAGCGCGCCACCTCCCAGCCGTGCCTCCGCCCGAGGGGAAGGGGCGCGAGACGCGGGCGCGCATCGCGGCGCGAGAGCACCTTGCCCGCGTGCTCTGGAGCGACGACGGCTCGCGGCGGCTGCCACGCGAGCGCGAGCTGGTTGACGCGATCGAGGCCTGCGCGCCGGGGGACGCGTGGTGGGTCTGCGAGGCGTCGAGCGCGGGGCCGGTCTACCTGCTGCCGACGCGCGAGTGGCTGAGCGTGCTCGTCAAGGAGCTCCGCAGCCTGAAGGCGCGCCGCGTGCTCGATGCGGCCGCGGGCGACGGGTTCCTCGCGGCGTGTCTCCGGCAAGCCGCGCCGGACCTCGAGATCGTCGCCGTGGACGACGGCTCGTGGGAGAAGCCCGCCGGCCGGATGAGTTCCGCCGAGCGCCGACGGCTGCGTGGCGTGCCCATCGCGGGGCTCGTGCCGGGCGAGAACGTGATGCGCGGCGACGCGGCGCGCCTCGCCCGCAAGCTCAAGCCCGACACCGTCATCGTGAGCTGGGCGCCACCCGGCACGCTGGTCGAGCGGCTCATCCGGGCGCCGGTGCGGCACGTCCTCGAGATCGGCACGGACGGCGACACGTGCGGGTCGCCGGCCGCGTGGCGCTACGCGAAGGAGTTCCTGGACGGGCCGATCGAGCGCCGCGCGCTGTGCCGCCTGGACGAGCGCCCGAGCGCCGCGCGTCACGCGCGCGTGACGCTGTACTACGGCGCGGCGCACCCCCGGCACGAACGCGAACCCGCCGCACGGCGTGGACCACGATGAGGCCCGCGGATCCCCGCTGAGCGGCGCCCCCCTTGCGGCCATGGCCTCACGAGGGCCTGTTGAGGCATGGTGCCGCTCATCCGGCATGCTCGCCGGAGGGGAGGCTTCGTGGCGCCTCGAACGATCGTGATCGTGGGTGGTGCGCTGGCCGGTCCGGTGGCTGCGGCGAGGGCTCGGGAGACCGATGACCGCGCGCAGATCGTCCTGCTGGAACGGGCGAGCGTCGCGAACTACTCGGTCGGTGGCATCGCGCAGATCGTGTCCGGCGAGAGCGGCGCGCATGCGCTCGCGGCGCGAGAGAAGGCAGAGGAACTGCGCGACGCGTACCGCGTGGACGTGCGCACGGGCGTCGAGGCCACGGAGCTGGACGCGAAGCGCAAGAGCCTGAAGGCGGGACGTTCGCGACTCGCCTTCGACGCTCTCATCTACGCCGGCGGCGTCGAGTCCATCATGCCCGCCATCCCGGGCCTCGCCGGCGCATCGAACGTCGCGCGGTTCCGGACCCCGGCGGACGCCGATCTCATTCACGCGCTGCGCGCGCGGGGTGCGCGGCGCGCCGTCGTCATCGGCGGCGGCTCGCTGGGCGTCGCGGCGGCCGACGCGCTCGCGCGCGCCGACATGCACGTCACGCTGCTCGAGCGACACGGCCAGATCCTCTCCGAGTTCTCCCCCGTGGCCGCGAGCGTCGCGGTCGAGGGGCTCGCCGAGGTCGGCGCGGGCGTCGTGACATCGGCGAAGATCAGCTCGGCCGAGCGCGAGGGCGACGCCGTGACGGCGCTGATCGTGGGGCGCGGCCGGCGCATCGCGTGCGATCTCGTGATCGTCGCGGCGGGCGCGCGCCCGCGCACGGACCTGCTCGTGAAGGCCGGGGCGAAGACGATCGCGGGCGGCGCGTTGCGCGTGGACGACGCGTGCCTCACGTCGCTGCCGGACATCCACGCCTGCGGGACGTGCGTGGCGCTGCCGGGCTTCTGGGATGACAAGCCGGCGTGGATCGCGCAGGCGGCCGTGGCCGATCGCACGGCGCAGGTCGCCGGATCCGCGGCGGCGGGTGGCCTCGAGCGCATGGGCGAGCCGTTCCTCGGGACCATGCTGGTGCGCGCGGGCACGCGCATCGTCGGCCGGACGGGGCTCTCGCGCGCCCAGGCCGCGCGCGCGCTCGGCAAGAGAGAGCCCGGCATCGTCATCGCCTCGGCGCCCGCCACGGATCCGATGGTGACGGCCGCGACACCGGTGCTCGTCGAGCTCCGGTTCGATCCGGCGGACGGAACGGTGGTCGGCGGCGATGTCGCCGGCGGTCCGGGCGCGGACAAGCGACTCGACGCTCTGGCGATGGGGCTGCACGGCGTGCTGCTGACCGCGACCGCGCTCGCCGAGGTGGACCTGGGCCACGACCCGCCCCTGTCCCCCGTGCGCGATCCGCTGAACGTGGCCGGCACGATCGCCGCGAGTTGCGTCGCCGGGCTGTCGTCGGCGCGCACGGCCGAGTCGCTCGCGCGCGCGCGCGTCACGCTCGTGGACGTGCGGCCCGCCGAGGCGCGCGGCGGCGCGAAGGGCGCGCGACGCATCCCGCTCGCTTCGCTGCGGGAGCGGCTGAAGGAGATCCCCGCCTCGCGGCCAGCCATCTTCGTGGACGAGGACGGCCGCCTGGGCTACCTCGCCTCGCGCATCGCGCGCGGTCGCGGGCGGAAGGACGCCGGGTTTCTCACGGGCGGCCTGCGAGCCTGGCGCGCGGCGGGCCTCCCCGTCGAGAAGGACCCGCGCGCATGACGCGGCGGTGGCGTGACCCCGTCGCCGCCGACCGTTCGCGCTTCGATCCCGCCGACGTGTTCGAGGCGGGCCTGCGCAACCATCACGTCTCGAACACGGCGTATCCGATCGCGCACGAGACGACCTGGCGGCCGTACCGCGTGCCGCGGCCGGACGACGAGATCGTCGCGCGCGCGGCGTGGCAGGGCGTGAGCGACCTGAGCCTGTACGTCCACGTGCCGTTCTGCGAGGTGCGGTGTTCGTTCTGCGAGTACACGGTCACGGGCCGCGACGAACATGCGGATGCGACCGCGCACGTGGACGACATGCTGTGGGAGATGGATGCCTGGGCGGCGGCGCTCGGCCGCGAGCCGAGGCTGTTTCATGGCTTCGACATCGGCGGAGGCACGCCGATGTTCCTGCCGGCCGAGCAGATCGCGCGCATCGTGGAGCGCGCGCGCCAGTACTTCCGCTTCGCGCCGGGCGCGGACATCTCGATCGAGACCACGCCGCGCGTCGCGGCCGCGGAACCGGCGCGGCTGGCGGCCGTGCGCGCGCTGGGGATCGAGCGCATCTCGATGGGGATCCAGGTGGTCGAGCCGGACCTGCTGCGCGTTCTCGGGCGATCCGGCAACGGCGGCAGCGAGCAGCGCGCGGCCGTCGAGAACATCCGTCGGGCGGGCTTCGATCGCCTGAACGTGGACCTGATGTACGGCTTCGCCGGCCAGAGCGAGGAGAGCTGGCGCGCGACGCTCCAGCACGCCATCGACCTCGGGCCGGAGTACATCACGCTCTACCGCATGCGCTACAAGCTCACGCGCATCTCGCATCACGCGCCGAAGGTGACGCTGGACGACGTGAGGCCGCTCGCGCGTCTCGCGAAGACCATGCTCGCGGACGCCGGGTTCTTCGCCACCTGTGGGAAGACGACGTGGAGCCGCCTTCCCGACGACGTGGGGACCTCGTCGTATCTCGCGCGGCGCGTGACGGACGGGCTTCCCTACCTCGGCATCGGGCTCGGCGCGCAGACGCTTTCGCCGACGAGCATCTCGTACAACGCGGGATCCGCGACGAAGAGCCTCGCGCCCTACGCGGCTGCCGTGCGCGAGGGCCGGCTTCCGCTCCAGGACGTCTACGACCTGCCGCTCGAGCACTGCGCCGGCAAGATGTGCGCGGTGAGCTTCTACTTCGGCGAAATTGACCGCGCGGCGTTCGCGCGGCGCTTCGGGCGCGCGCTGGAGGACCACTTCCCCGCCGAGGTCGCGTTCGTGACGGATCGCGGGCTGATGGAGATGACGCCGCGCTCGCTGCGGCTGACGCCGCGGGGGGCCGACAACGTGAACGGCGTGATCGCGCTGTTCTTCGCGCCATCAATCCAGAGCACGCTGCTCCGGCGCGACGCGAACTCGGCCTCGGACTTCACGCGGCAGCGGCGCGCGGCGGTCGCGGTGGCGGGGGCGGAGGCGGAGACGACGGCCGCGGCGGCAGGCGAGCCATGACGCAGGCGCGGCCCGACTTCGCGAACATCCTCTTCGCGGGGCCGTGCAACCGCGCGTGCCCGTTCTGCATCGGGCAGCTTCTTCCGGACGCCGTCAACGTGAACAACCTCGACGAGTTCCCGCCTCGCGGCCTGGAGGCGTTCATTGCCGAGGTCACCCGGCTCGGCGTCGAGCAGGTCGTCTTCACGGGCACCGTGACGGATCCGCAGCTCTACCGGCACGAAGCGGCGCTCCTGTCGCTGCTGCGCTCTCGGCTTCCGGCGAGCACCCGCTACTCGGTGCACACGAACGGCGTGCTCGCGCTGCGAAAGATGGACGTGTTCAACCAGTACGACCGCGCCTGCATCAGCTTCCCGAGCTTCCGCCCGGAGACGCATGCGCGGATGATGGGCTCGGAGCGCGTGCCGGATCTCGCGACCATCGTCGCGCGCGCGCGCATCCCCGTGAAGGTCTCGGCCGTGGTAACGGCCGACAACGCGCCGGAGATGCCCGACTTCCTGCGCCGGTGCCGCGACATCGGCGTGCGGCGCATCGTGCTGCGCAAGCCGTACGGCGATCCGGTCGATCGCGTGGACCTGAGCGACCTGCCGCGCGTGGGGACGTTCAAGGGTTGCGCCGTGCATGACCTCGACGGCGCCGAGGTCACCTACTGGGACTTCGACGAAGCTCGCATGTCGAGCCTGAACCTCTTCGCCGACGGCACCCTCGGCACCAGCTACCTTCTCACCCGCACGCGCGAGTTCGCGCCGGCGTGATCCGAAGGGCCTGACCCCGAGGAGGGCCGGCCCCGCTGCCGCGCCATGTTCGCCTGCGACCGCCGGGATGAGCCGGCGACCTCACGAAGTCGCGAGAGCCAGCTGGCCGTCCTCGAGATCCACGGTGACGGTCTGGCCATCGGCGATGTCCCCACGGATGAGCGCGCGACCCAGCCGCGTCTCGAGCTGCTGCTGCAGGAAGCGCTTCAGCGGCCGCGCGCCGAACACGGGGTCGAAGCCCTCCGTGACGACGAACCGCTTCGCCCGATCCGTCAGCGTCAGGCCGATCTTGCGGTCGGCAAGGCGCGCCCGCAGGTCCACGAGCAGGAGCTCGACGATGCGCGCGATTTCCTCTTCCCGCAGCGGCTTGAACAACACGGTCGCGTCCACGCGGTTGAGGAACTCCGGCCGGAAGTGACGGCGCAGCTCGCCCATCACGGTCGAGCGGGCGGACTCCGAGATCTCGCCCTTCGCGTCCACGCCCTCGAGCAGAACGGGCGAGCCGATGTTGCTCGTCATGATGATGACCGTGTTCTTGAAGTCC
>CAZTIW010000029.1:0-61516 GCA_964613915.1 uncultured Thermoanaerobaculia bacterium | reverse complement strand
CATGCCCTGCCCGCAATGCAGGCCTCCTGCCATCCATGATCTTCACGCCACAACCTACGCCCTGGGGCGCGGGAGCCGAGTCCGCAGTCAGACGCCGCAGATGCGCCCCCGCCGCCCGCCTCCCTTCCCATCCCCGCCTGATGTTGCGGGGAGCGCCCGGGGGTGCAGCTGCAAGGCGGACGAGGCTCCACGACTGAGACGTACGCTCTGGTACGTCGCAGGGAGGGGAGCCGAAGTCCAACGCCGCAGATGCGCCCCCGCCGCCCCCGCAACTAGCGGTCGTCGGGATCGCGGCCCAGCAACCGCTCAAACGGCCCCTGCGCGCGGAACCGCCGGAGCTGCTCGGCCATCTCGAGGCTGCGCTTTTCGGCGCGAGACAGGTCGTTGCGCAGGCGATCCACCAGGTCGCGGAGCCGGTCGCGGTCGTGCTCGGCGTCGAGACGGGCGGCCTCCTTGCGGTCCACCTCGATGCGAAGATCGCGGATGGATT
Source organism: uncultured Thermoanaerobaculia bacterium (assembly GCA_964613915.1). Lineage (GTDB taxonomy): Bacteria > Acidobacteriota > JBCCFW01 > JBCCFW01 > JBCCFW01 > CAZTIW01. The sequence goes on along the minus strand of CAZTIW010000029.1, from coordinate 61,026 downwards.
GCTCGAGGGCCATGATGTTCTCCCCCTTGGGCACCAGGCACAGGGCATCCTCGAGCTTCCCCTGCGCGCCCTTCAGCTCGGCCTCGAGGACCTGGATGCGCGCCTTCTGCGACTCGATGATCTCGCGATAGAGGGACTCGGTCCGCTCCAGCCACTCGCTGGAGCGCGCCTCGCGCTCGGCGACCATCAGGCGCATGAGATCGTGCATCTGCGTCGCCGTGACCCACGGGCCAGAGCCACTCACCACCATGCCGCGCTCGGCCGTGACCGGCTCGGCGCGCATGCCGCCGACAACCCGGCCCTGAGCGGCCCGCCCCGCGTCGTCCGCCTCGATGCGCACCGTCGGCTCGGCGTCCGTGTCCGAGGCGGGCGAGACGTCGTCGAGCTCGCCCTCGATCTCCTCGATGTCGGGCTCTTCCGCGTCGAGCGAGGCGATGTCGTCGGCTTCGAGGTCGTCCAGGTCAGCGGGCTCCAGGGCAATGCCGCGCCCGCGGTTGAGGGGCACGACGTTGTCGGCGCGCTCCTCGTCCTCGCGCCGTGCCCGCGCCGCCTTGTCGCGATCCGCCTTGTCGCGGTCCGCCTTCGCGCGCTCGGCCTTCTCGCGGTCAGCCTTCTCGCGCTCGGCCTTCTCGCGGTCAGCCTTCTCGCGCTCGGCCTTCTCGCGGTCAGCCTTCTCGCGGTCAGCCTTGCCGCGCTCCGCCTTCTCGCGCTCCGCCTTCTCGCGCTCCGCCTTGCCGCGCTCCGCCTTCTCGCGCTCGGCCTTCTCGCGCTCCGCCCGCTCGCGCTCAGCCTTCTCGCGCTCCGCCCGCTCGCGCTCCGCCTTCTCGCGCTCCGCCCGCTCGCGCTCGGCCTTCTCGCGCTCGGCCTTCTCGCGCTCCGCCTTCTCGCGCTCGGTCTTCTCGCGCTCGGCGCGCTCGCGCTCCGTCTTCTCGCGCTCGGCGCGCTCGCGCTCCGCCTTCTCGCGCTCCACCTTCTCGGGCTCGGCGCCACCGGCTTCGACTTGCCGCTCGGGAACGTGCGTCGCCGGGGACGCCGCGAGCAGGCCGGCCTCCCGGAGCGCTCCGAGCGTCAGCGTCAACCGACCGCCGCTCGAACTGGCGGGGCGCAGGCGCCCGTCGCGCATGTGGCGCCGCAGCTGCTTGCCGGACAGCCCCGTCAGCTCCGCGGCCTCCTGAAGCGACACCTCGCGCTCGGCGCGCGCGCCTTCTCCGGATCGTGTCTTGCCCGCCACGGAATCAGCCCCCGCCCTGTTCGTCGGTGGACGCGCCGAGCGAACGCAGCGCGGCTGCGATCCGCTCTTCGAGACGACGCTTCTCGGTGATGTCGGTCTCTCGATAGACCGTGTAGTCCTCACCCTTCAGCGTGGTGATGAACGTCATGTACTGCGTGACGGCCTTGCTCTGCGGATCCACGCGCTCACCGCGGATCGTCTCGCCCTCGAGAAAGGTGCGATAGATCGGACACTCGTCCTTGCGCGCGCGTTCCTCGCACGGATAGAAATCGAAGAGTTGCCAGCACGCCTGCCCCACGCCGTCGCGAGGCTCGATGTTCGCGAGCGCGGCCGCCGACCGATTCATGGACACGACCCGGCACTCGTGGTCGATCTGCATGATGACGTCGTCGAGCGAGTCGTACACGTTGAAGAGCCTGGCCTGACTCTCCTCGATGGCGCGCTGCAGGCGCTCGTTCTCCGCCTTGAGGCGCGCCATCTCGAGATTCGTGTCGATGCGGCTGCGGAGCAAGTCCGAGTTGAGGCGATCCTCGCGCTTGATCAGGTAGTCCACGAAGCCGCGTCGCAAGGCCTCCACCGCGGCGTCCTCGTCGCCCGCCGCCACCATGAGCGCCATCGGCGCCGTGACGCCGCCGGCCGCGAGCTCGTCGCGCAGCGAGAACGCGTCCAGGTCGCGGCCCCGGGTGTCATCCACGATGACGAGCGCCGCGCTCACGGAACGCAAGCGCTCGAGCGCCTCGGCGACCGGCACGAACACGACCGCGTGCGTGGGCGCGAGGTCGGCCCACATCGGGGGACGGTCGCTTCCATCGTGCTCGATGACGACGACGGTCGGCTGGTCGCTGGCGGTCACGGGCTGCGTGCTCATGGTCTGGCGGCGAGGATGCGGGGGCTCCGGGCGGGGATCGCTTCGAACCCACCCGGCCCGAGGCGGGAGGCGAACCCGGGCGCCATCGATCCCGAGATCACTGATTCCGAAGGACTTAGGGCTGCGCTGGCAGGACCACAAAGCGTACCATCCGCCCGCGATCCGGGCAAGGATCGGCCGCGCGCGCAGGCGCCGTCAGCAGGGATCCTGGCCTGCCGCATGCACGCGGCGAGGCGACCTGGCGTGACGGGCACGCGAGGTCCGGCCGTGCCGGCCGCGCTTCAGAGCAGGCGCTCGCGGCGCTGGAGGAGCCCGAGCGCCACGGCCGTGAAGACGGCCAGCATGGTCAGCAGGAAGAGCCGGTTGAACGTGAGCGTGCGCACCCATGCGCCCGGGTCGAGCAGCGAGGTGGGCGGGTCGAAGGGGTTGAGGAAGGGATCGAAGCGACTGGCTCCGCCGCCGTGGAGGATCATCCCCGACCCGGCGGTGACGCCCAGGCAGATCAGTCCCGCGGTGGCCGCGCCGTTGAACAGGAGCGACAGCGCGGCCGCCAGAACGGCGATGCACGCCGCGGGGATGAACGCGTGGAAGGCCGCGGTCCAGGGCGTCACCTCGCGGGCCACGGCGAGCCACGTCCCCGTCGCGAGAAGACAGCAGGAGCCGAGGAGAATCAAGCCCAGGGCGCCGAGCCGGAAGGACCAGAGCTGATACCGGCCCGCCGCCGTCGAGAAGCTCATCTCGAGGTGCCGGATGTCGCGCTCGGACAGCACGCAGGACATCCCCAGCCCGATGGCCATCAGCAGCACGGGCAGCAGCACGGTGCGGTTGTAGAACGACACCTGATCCCACGGCTCGTCCCGGAAGCGCTGGATGACCGCGCAGGTGATGAGCCACGCGATCTGGCCGAGGACCATGAGCCCGAGGCGCCCGCCCGTCATGAGGCGCGCCTCCAGCCACAGCAGGTCCGCCGACGCGCGGACCGCTCCGCGGAAGCTGGTCGCCTCACGCCACATCGGTCAGCTCCCGCGTGCTGCGCCCGAGAAGCAGCAGGTAGGCGTCCTCCAGCGTGGGGTCCGCTTGCACGGCGTCGGCCGGAGGCTCGCCCACCCCGCGAGCGACGATGCGTCCGCCTGGCGTGCGCGTCGTGGACACGATCCGGCGCCCCCGCTGCAGGCCCGGGAGCTCGGCCTCGTCCACCTCGAGGATCCACGCCTTGCCGCTGGCGCGTGCCGTCAGCTCGGCCGGGCTCCCCCGGAAGAGAACCCTGCCGCGATCGAGCACGACGACCTCCTTGCAGCTCGAGCCGATGTCCTCGACGACGTGCGTCGAGAGCAGCACGACGCGGTCGCGCGCGAGATCGGCGAGCAAGTGCCGGAAGCGGATGCGCTCGCGCGGGTCGAGGCCGACCGTCGGCTCGTCCACGACCACGATCTTCGGAGCGTTGAGCAGCGTGCGCGCGATGCCGACGCGCTGTCGCATGCCGCCGGAGAAGCCGCCCATGGCCTCGTCCGCCCGCTCGCTCAGGCCGACCTGATCGAGCACCTCCTCGACCCGTCGGGCGCGGCCGGCCGGATCCACCAGGCCCGAGAGGAGCGCCTGGTGGTCGAGGTAGCGGCGGGCGGTCAGGCGCGGCGGAACGCCGAAGAACTGCGGCAGGAAGCCGATCACGGGCTGGAGGGACGCCGCGTGGCTCGCGACCTCGTGACCGTTCACGCTGACGGTCCCGCGCGAGGGGCGATAGAGATTGACGACGAGGCGCATGAGCGTGGACTTGCCCGCGCCGTTCGGGCCCAGCAGACCGTGGAGCCCCGGCCCGAACTCCAGCGTGACGCCGTCCAGGGCGACCTTGGGCTCCGGCGCCAGCGCGCGGAGGGCCATGCGCAGGAAGCCTCCCTCGCGCACGAGGTGGCCGATCGCCCAGGCGCCGAGAAGGATGCCTGCCAGCACGAGCGTCGCGCCGTCGCCCGGGTTGCCCTCGCGACGGGCGAACCAGAGCGCCGTCCACGTGCCGCCCGCGACCGCGGCGGGAAGGAGCCGCGACGGCCAGCCGCGAAGCGGCCATGCCCCCGGCCGGCCTGCGAGTCCTGCGGCCGTGCCGACGAGCGCGCCGAGCACGACGAGGATGGGCAGCGCGAGGAGGAGGTGCCCCCAGGTCGTCTGCGCCTGCGCCGCGAGCCAGATCAGCAGGCCGAGCGCGCCGAGTTGCCAGGTCAGGCGTCGCCGGAGTTCTCCCGGCGGGAGCAGGCCGCTCTCGCTCAACCCCAGGCGGCGCGCGATGGCGTCCCAGCGCTGCACGCGGCGGGCCTCGCGGACCGGACGCGGATCCCCGCCATAGATCTTGCGCGCGTTGTGGACGCGCACCTCCAGCGGGCGGCCCGTGACGAGATCGGGGGGCCGCTCCCCTCGCGCCAGGCCCAGCACGACGCGGGCGAGCGCGATGAACACGAGCCACACGAAAGGAGCCAGCAAGATGCGCAGCGGAAGCGTCCTGACCAGCTCGGCGACCAGGTACGCCCACGCAAGGAACGCCCCGCACGCGGCGGTCGTGACGGCCGTCCACGCGAAGCCCAGCTCACGCAAGGTGTCGCGAAGGCGGCCGAACAAGAGAGCGGCCGCGGGGATGAAGATCAGCGAGACGAGCGTCGCCGTGATCAGACCACCGAGGAGCGCCCGGCCGAAGGGCGGCCAGATCTCCTGCTCGCCGCCCTTGTCGATGGCGAGGGGGAGGAGTCCGACGGCCGTGGACGCGGTCGTCATCAGGATCGGACGCAGCCGCTCGTGCGCGGCGCGCAGGATCGCGGCGTGCCGCCGGCATCCGCCGCGCTGCAGGTCCTCCGACCGGTCAATGAAGAGGATGCCCTGGTTGACGACGAGTCCGAGCAGCACGATGAGGGCGAGGATCACCATCTCGCTGACCCCCGTTCCGGTCAGCGCCAGCGAGCCGACGACCCCGACGGCCGCCAGCGGCACCGCCAGGAGCACGAGGAACGGGAGCGTTGCCGACTCGAACGTCATGGCCAGCACGGCGAACACGAGAAGCAGCCCCAGGATCACCATCTGCTTCATGATGTCGAGGCCCTGCGTGTCGGCGTGCTCGACCTCGATGCCGTGGCCCGGCGGCCGCGGGAGCGATGCGAGCGCGCGATCCACCGCGGCCCTCGTCGCCTCGAGCGCCTCCCCCGAGTCCCGGGCGCGCGAGTCGAACTGGTAGCCCAGCGTGATGGTGCGCTCGCGCTGATGGCGGCGCGCCACCGGGGGCTCCGAGCCCGTCTTCACGGAAGCCACCGTGTCGAGCGTGACGAGCTCGCCCGCGGGCGTGATCATCGGAAACGCGCGCACGTCGTCCACCGTGCGGCGATCGGCGCCCTCGACGTGGAGCGCGAGCTCGACTTCCTCGTCGCCGAGCCGCATGCCGTGAGGGAGGCGCTCGCCCTCGCGGCGCGTCGTCCAGAGCATGGCCAGCACCGTGGAGGGGGGCAGGCCCAGCTCGGCCAGCCGTTCGCGATCGGGACGGACCTCGATCGTCGGCCGGCTCGTTCCGACGTCCCAGGTCACGCGCATGACACCGGGGATCTGCTCGAGCACGTCGCGCGCCCGGCGCGCGAGATCCGTGAGCTGCCGTCCCGGCGGGCCCTTGATGCGCACGGTCTCGACGCCACCCGACAGTCCGAATCCCCCGCCGCCGCCACCCAGCGAGGCTTCCTCACCCGGATCGGGGGGCGGATCCACCTTGATGGTCGGCCGGGACGCGCCCTTCTCGATCGTCACGACCTTCTCGCGCAGGGCCTCGCGTTCCTCTTCGATCAACACGGGTCCCGTCCGCTCGGCGGTCTTCAGGAACACCGCCGTGACGGTCACGAGCTCCTCGCTGATGGACGCCCGGACCTCCTCGACTTGGGGCAGCGCGCTCGCGAGCGCCTCGAGCTGCTCGGCCACGCCGTCCGCCGCCTCGATCGGCGAGCCCGCGGGAAGTTCCGCGCGAATCTCGATCCGCTGCTGCGACTCGCGCGGCGGATCCGCGAACACGAGAATCAGCGGCAGCCCGAAGACCAGCCCGGCGACGACGGCCCCGAGGATGACGAGGCACGTGACGACCGGCGCGCGCATGGACGTCCGCAGGAGCGCCGAGTAGATCGATCGGGCCCAGCTCGGTCGCGGGGCTCCCCACCGCCCCGGCCAGCGGATGGCGTCGTCGAGCTTCCAGCGCGCCCCCGCCCGGGCCGCCACCATGGGCAGCAAGGTGAGCGCGACGAAGAGCGATGCCGCCAGCGGGAGCGTGACCGAGAGGGCGAGCTCCCGGAACAGCGGCGAGAAGTCCGTGTCGATCACGAACAGGGGCACGAAGACGACGAGGGTGGTCACCGTCCCTGCCAGCACCGCGCGCTGGACCAGCCCCGCGCCGCGCTCGGCGGCCTCCACCGGCGGGTCGCCGCGCTCGCGCCGCCGCGTGATCGCTTCGAGGACGACGATGGAGTTGTCCAGGAGCAGGCCGACGGAGACGGCCAGCCCGAGCAGGCTCAGCACGTTCACGGTCAGTCCGAACGCCGCGAACAGCACCGTCGCGATGAGAAGCGTCGCCGGAATCGCGAGGCCGATGACCAGGACGGTTCGCAGGTCGCGCAGGAACACGAGCAGCACGAGGAGCGCCAGCACGGCGCCCGTTGCCGCGCGCTTGAACAGCTCGTCGAGGTTCTCCTGCAGGATCTCGGAGCCGTCGAAGTCCACGTGGAGCTGCCGGCCCTCGACTCCACGGCCGGCGTTGAACTCGGACACGGCGTCCCGCAGGCCGGCGGCCACGCGCAGCAGGTTCGCCTGCGGGTCCTTGCGCACCGTGATTTGCACCGACGTCTTGCCGTCAATGCGATACCGCTCGACCGACGAGGCGAGCGCGAGTTGCAGGTCCGCGACATCCTGCACGCGCGCGCCGCGGACGGGCGCGTCCGCGATGTCGGACACGAGCCGCGCGCGCCCATCGAGCACGACCGGCAGCCGGCGCGCACGGTCCACCGCCTCCCCCACCGACTGGACGGGCCGTGACGCCTCGACGAGCGCCTGGCGCACCTCCGCGGCGCTCGTCCCGCGGGCTCGCGCCCGCTCGGGATCGACGATCACCGCCACCTGCTTGCTGGCTCCGCCGACGATGGCCACCTCGACGACGCCCGGCACGGACTGGAGCAGCGGCACGACCGAGTCCTCGGCGTCGCGCCGGAGCGCCTCGAGATCCGTCGAGCCCCGCAGGCTCAGCGCCATGACGAACGAGGCGATCGCGCTCGTGTCGAACCGCTGGACGAAAATCTGCGACTGATCGGACAGCGTCGGCGCGACGGTCGCCATGCGCTGCTGGATGCGCAGGGCGGCCATGTCCACGTCGGCGTCGCGCGTCAGCGACACGGTGATGACGGCCTGACCTTCCTGCGCTCGAGCCGAGATCTCCTTGATGCCCTCGAGCGTTCCGATCTCTCCCTCGAGGCGCCGGATCACGTCCTCTTCGATCGCATCCGGCGAGGCTCCGGGCAGCACCGCCACGACGAAGATCTGCGGCGCGTCGAAGCGCGGCAGGAGCTCCACGGGAAGCTGCCGCCACGCGAGCGTGCCGGTGAGCGCGAGGGCCAGGAAGACCATGGCCGTCGCGACGGGCCGCCGGACGGCAACGCGCGAGAGGCCCGCGCCGCCGGGCGTGCTCACGATGAGGCCCGCTGCGGCCGCAACCGATCGAGGATGGTCCAGGCCGACGGCAGCAGGAGCAGCGTGAGCACGGTCGAGGAGATCAGGCCGCCCATGACCGCGATGGCCAGCGGCGCCTGCACGCTCGCGCCCTCGCCGCCGAACGCGAGCGGCAGGACGCCGAGCACCGTGGTCACCGACGTCATGAGAATCGCACGCAGTCGCAGGCGCCCGGCTCGCGCGATCGCGTCCTCGCGAGGCATGCCCTCGGTGTCGCGAAGCCGCGTGGCGACATCCACGAGCAGGATGCCATTGCTCACGGCGATGCCCGCGAGCATGACGATGCCTATCAGCGCGGGCACCGACAGGGGGGTGTTCGCGAGCAGCAAGGCGCCGACGACGCCAACGCCCGCCGTCGGGAGGGTGAGCAGGATCGTGAACGGGTGGACGATGGACTCGAACAGCGAGGCCATGACCATGTAGACGAGCGCGATGGCGAGCAGCACCGCCACGCCCAGCTCGCCGAAGGAGGCCCGGCGCGACTCCTCCGCGCCCGTGACGACGGCGCGAATCCCCGAGGGCAGGCGCAGGCCGCGCAGCGCGTCTTCGACCTCCTGTCCCGCCACGCCGAGCGTCGAGCCCTCAGCCACCTGCGCAGTGATGACGCCCAGGCGCGCGCCGCGCGATCGCTCGATGCGCACGGGCGCCGACTCGATGCTCACGGTGGCGACCTCGCCGAGCCGGGCGCGCCGGCCCTCGCTCGCCTCGAGCACGACGCTCGCGAGGGTCTCGGCCGATCGCTCGGGACCCCGGACGACAATCGCCCGGTCCTCGCCGTCCGGCCGGAACGTCGTGACGGACTCCTGAGCGAGCTGACGCCTGAGCTGACGCGCGATGCCATCGGGGGTCAGGCCGAGACCGGCCGTCACGGGCCGATCGAGCACGATGCGGACTTCGGCGCGCCGTTCATCGAACGACGACCGCACGTTGAAGAGCGCGGAGCGCCAGGCAAGCTCGCGCGCGACATCTCCCGTCACGCGCTCGAGCGCCACCAGATCCTGTCCGCGCACCTCCACGCGAATGGGAGGGCCCGACTGCGCGAGACGACCGAGCACGGCGTCCGCCGGCTCGAAACGCAGGGCAAGACCGGGGATTCCCGACGCCGCCTGCTCGAGGACGCGCTCGACCTGCCCGGTCGTGACGCCGGAGCCGCGCGCGACCTGGAGGCGCAGGACGCCGCGGCTTTCCGCGGGAATCTGCTCGGACAGGACGAGGTCCTCGCGAACGGCCTCGCCCAGCTCGGCGTGCGTGGACGCGATCGCCTCGCCGAAGGCGGATCGCGCGGCGTCCTCCAGGCGGCGCGCGGCCTGCGCGGTGACCTCGACGCGCGAGCCCTCCGGCATGACGACGCGCGCCGTGATCTCCCCGGTGGCCGACGGCGGCAGGAACTCCACGCCAACGCGCGGAGCGAGGAGCGCCGCGGCGGCCACCGAGGCGGCCGCGAGCCCCACGACGGTGAACGGACGGCGCAGCAGCGATCGCAGGGTCCGCTCGTACGCCTCGCCCATGACGTCCCGTCCCGACCAGCTGATCGCGTGGCCCGCGCGGAAGAGGCGCGCGGCGATGGCCGGCATGAGGAGCATCGCGACGGCGAGCGAGCAGACGAGCTGGATGACGACCGCGAGCGCGAGATCCGAGAAGATCTCCGCGGCGATGCCCCGCATGAAGAGCACGGGCACGAAGACGACGCAGAGCGTCGCCGTGGCGGCGAGGATCGCCGGTCCCACCTCGGCGGCGCCCCGCTCGGCCGCGTCGAACGGCGCCTCGCCTTCTTGCAGCCGCCGGAAGATCGCCTCGAGCACGACGATGGCGTTGTCAATGACGATGCCGGTGCCCAGCGCGATGCCGCCGAGCGTCATGACGTTCAGCGAGAGCCCGAGCGCCTGCAAGAACGGGAAGATCAAGACGATCGAGGCGGGAATCGACAGCGTGACCAGGAGCAGCGCCCGCGCGCTGCGCAGGAAGAACAGCAGGACGAGGACCGAGAGCACGCCGCCGAGCACGGCGGCGATCTGGACTTCGCGGATCGCCTGGCGCACGGCGTCGGCCTGATCGCGCACGACGCGGATGGGCCGGCCGCCGAGGTCGTCACCGATGCCCAGGAGCGCCTCGCGAACGCGCGAGGACACGGCGACCGTGTTCTCCCCGGCCTCCTTGAACACGGAGATCGAAACGCCCTCGCGCCCATCGGAGGTGACGATGCCCCTCACGGGCGCGTCTTCCCAGGCGACGCTCGCGATGTCCTCGAGCCGCAGCGGCTGCGCGCGCGCCTCTCCGGATCGGGCGGCGGCCACCGGAACGGTCGCCACGTCCTGGAGGTTCCTGAACTTGCCGAGGCCCTTGATGACGTGAACCCGCCCCTCGTCCTCGACCGTGCCGCCCGACGCCTCCGCGTTCGACTGCTGCAGCACCGCGACGATGCGCTCGGCGTCCAGCCCTATCTCGCGCAGGCGATCGGGCTCGACGCGCACCACGATCTCGCGGCGCCGCCCTCCCGCCACCTGGGCCAGCGCCACGCCCTCGATCCGCTCGAGCGCGCGCGCCACGCGCTCCTCGGCCAGCCGCCGCACGGCATCGAGGTCCTCGTGGTCCTCGCCGCTGGCGGGTTCGAGCGCGAGGACGAGCACCGGTTCGTCCGAGGGATCGAAGCGGCGCACCACGATCGAGTCCACGTCGCGATCCGTCGCGAGGCGCGTCGCCATGGACTGCACCTCGAGCAACGCTCGGTCCATGTCCGAGTCCCACTCGTGCTCCACGATGACCAGCACCCGGCCGGTCGAGGTCACCGAACGCACGCCCGTAACGGAGGGGAGCGTCGCGAGCGCGCTCTCCAGCTGCCGCGCGTAGCGGTCCTCCAGCTCCTCGGGCGGACGATCGCCGGACCGCAGCAGGACGGCGATCTTCGGCGCGTCGAGGTCGGGGAGCAGATCCACCGGCAGGCGCCGGAGCGACAGGACGCCCAGGAGCGTTCCCGCCAGGAAGATCATCGCCACCGTGACGGGGTGGCGCACCGCGAACCGTGGGATGTTCACGACGGGCCGCTCACTCCCTGACCACGACCTTGACGCCATCGTCGAGCGTTTCCTGTCCCGTCACGACGACGAGCTGGCCGTCGCCGAGACCGTCGCGCACCTCGACGGCGTGCTCGGACACGAGCCCGGGAGTGATGACGCGGCGCAAGGCGCGCTGCGCCTCGACGGCGAACACGATGGGCACGCCATCGCGCACGACCACGGCCTCGGCGGGGACGAGAAGGACGTCCTCGCGCGCCTCGAGGACGATCTCCGAACGCACGAACATGCCCGGGCGCACGCGACCGTCCGCGTTCGGGACGACCGCCTCGACGCGGAACGTGCGGGTGCGCGGGTCGATCGCGGGCGCCACGCGCGCCACCTGACCCTCGACCGAGAGGTTCGTGCCCGGAACGGTCACGCGCACCTTCTGTCCGGGCACGACGTCCAGGATGTCGCTGGCGCCGAGGTCGAGATCGACGATGAGCTCGCCGAACTCCATCACCTCGGCGATGGTCGCGCGCTCGGTGACCAGCTCGCCATCGGGCGACGTGGTCACGGACGCGAGCACGCCGCCGATGGGCGACACGAGCTGGCTCTTGGACTGCTGGAGCTCGGCCGCTTGCAGGTCGGCCTCGGCGTTGGACAGCCGCATGTCCTGCTCGGCCATCTGCAAGGACGAGAGGAGCCCCTGCTCGAACAGGCTCGCGTAGCGGGCGTGGTCCGCGCGCGCGGTCTCGAGCGAGCGGCGCCGCGCCTCCAGCCGCGCGGTGGTCGCGAGCTCGTCCGGCGCGATGATCGCGAGCAACTCGCCCGCACGAACCTCATCGCCGATGGCCCAGCGCCGGCCCGCGCGCGGATTGCGGGCGACCGTCAGCTTGCCGCCCGCCTCGGTGACGGCCTTCGCCGACGCGCGCGCGCGGAGGGTTCCGGTCGTGACGAGCGTGCGTTCGATGCGGCCCCGCTCCGCCGGACGGGCGACGACCGTGGCGCGGAAGTCCGCCGCCTGATCGCCCGGAGGCTGCGTGCACGAGGCGGCGATGACGGCCAGCGACGCCAGCAGGGCGATCGTGATGGGCCGGGATGAGGGTCGTGGTGTCACTCGGCGCTCCTGGTGAACCGGATGGCGTCGGCGACGATGAGGCCCTTGCCCTTGTCGAGCAAGCGGACCTCCGCGTCCCCGTCAAATCGGAATCGGCCCAGGTCGTTCCAGCCTTCCTGGCCGCCGTCGAGCGAGAGCGTGACGGGATCGGATCCGGCCGCGTGGACGATCACGAACTCGTACGCTGGAGCGGGCTGCGCGCCACGCGGGTTCTTGCCCGCAGGCAGGTAGGCCTCGACGCGCCAGGTTCCCGGAGCGAGCGTGGCCTTCCAGGATGCCGGAGCGCTTCCGTCGCTGGTGCCTTCCTTGACGGCAGCCGTGTTGTCGAAGCGGCCGTAGGGACGCGTCCAGTTGCCGTCATGCCGCCACGCGCGCCAGCTGGACGGAGAGCGCCAGCCCTGCCAGCGCGCGAGCTTGCGCTTGCCCTTGTCGTCCACCGCGCCGTAGGCGATCGGCTCGCCCTCCTGCACGACCGTGAACCCCGCGTCGAGGTTGTCCACCACGACCTGCTCGGCGCCCGTCGCTGGCGGGGCCTCCCGCACGCCCTCGAACGGCTCGACCGCGAGCAGCGCCTCGGCGACGGCGAGCGTGCCGGCGGGCGCCGTGCGGTTCAGCGCGAGGAACGGCTCGAGCTTCCAGCGCTCGACCTTCCGCGGGAGGATCATCCCCGCCTGCACGCGCGCCCCGGCGGGGACCGCGACGAGGCGCCCGATGGCGTCCTTGCCCTCGCCCGCGATGAGACGCGCGAGACCGTCGGCATCGCCCACGTTGCTGATCGTCGTCGTGAGCTGCCACCGCTCGGGCTCGCCCGGAATGCGCGCGATCTCGGGCTTCTCGGTCACGAACCCTGGCAGGCGCGTGCCGGCAAGCCAGTTGTCGAGAAGGACGATCACGCGATCGCGCTCGGCTTCCGGAGCGTGCGCCAGCATCGCCTCGCGGAAGGCTGGCCAGTCGAACCGGCCGGCGTCGGCCAGGGATCCGACGGCTCGCGCCATCCCCTCGGCGCCCAGCACCTCGCGCAGCGCGAGGAGCGGACGGCGCCCCTTGACGAACAGGATGCCGGCCCACTCGCGAGGCTTCGCGGAGGGGTCCATCTTCTCGACCGGCGTCTCCACCATCTCGGCGTAGACGTCGTCGGAGTCCACGATGGCGCCCATGACGATCTCCGTGACGCGATCGTCGCGGCCGCTCTGGAGCGCCTGGATCATGGGGCCGATCACCTGGCCGTCGTTGATGAGGCGAGCGCACTCGGCCGTGTCCACGGTGAACCGCTCGAGGGCGAGCTCGGCCACGTAGGCCGACAGCGCGGGGCCGAGGATCGGCAGGCCGTCGCCGACCGGCTGGACGCGCGCGTCCCACGCGGAGCGCATGGCGAGACGCTCGATCGAGCCGCCGGTGAAGTCCGTCGCGAGGAAGCGCCGCAGCACGTCCACGCGCGCGGCGACGGGGTCGAACTCGGAGACGCCGGACGTGGACTTGGTGGCGTTCGCCGCGTCCGGAGCCCTGGCCTGTCCGCCCGACTTCTTGGCGCGGTCCTCGGCCTGCTTGTAGGCCCAGCCGAAGTGCGTGCCGAACACGGCGCCCTCCTTCGCCATGATGACGCCAGGCTGCGCGAGACGGTTGGGCGAGTCCCAGGTTCCGCCGAAGACCGCGATCAACTGGGGCACGTCCACGACCGAGATCTCGCGCGGCAGGCTCAGGCCGGTGCGCGCCTTGATGTCCTCGACGCGCTCGGCGGCCGCCGCGGCGATCGCGTCCTTCGCGGAGGCGAAGAACTCGATGTTCCGACCGTGCCGGGGATGCCAGAACAACCGGAACGTCGTTCCGCCAGCCTCCATGGACGCCTCGCGATAGGGTCCCGCGCAGAGCGCCATGCCCGCGACGGGCTCGTCGGACGTGAACGTGGCGACCCGTCCCTCCATGACGCGCACGCCGGTGCCGGCCGCGGTCCACCCCTCGGGAAGCGTCACGGTCATGCGCGCCGGCGCGAGATCGGGGTATCGCCGGTCGGGGAACACGGGCCCCTGGATGATGGCCGTGTCCGGATAGAAGCCAGCATCTGACGGAAGAACGGCCACGGTCCGCTCGAGGTACGCGGTCCCGTTGCCGAGCACGCGCCGGTTGTTCCGGTCAATGGCCTTGGCCTCGCGCGTGCGAAGAAACGACAGCGCGTCCACCGAATCCGCGTCGATCCGGCCCGCGTAGGCCAGCTCGATCGTCGCCTCGCTCCCCGGAGCCAGACCGCGCAACGGCACGGTCACCACGGTGCGATCGCGACGGACCTCCACGCCGGCGCCATCCACGCTCGCGGACGTGACGGCGAGACCCGCGTTGAGCCGCAGGGGCGCGGCGTCGAGGGGCATCGTGCCGTCGTTGCGCACCCGCAAGGTCGCCGTTCCCGAGAGGCGCCCCTTCGACGAGAGGTCAATCTCGACATCCCGGCGCACCGCCGTCACGCCCGGAAGCTCGGAGGCCGCGCGCTCGGCCGCGACCACCGCACGAGCGGCATCCGACTCGCGAACATAGAGAAAGCCGACCGTCGCGGACAGGCCCACGGCTGCGGCGAGCGACGCGAGAACCACCGTTCCGCGCCGGCGGCGCTCCCGCGCATCCTGCGGCAGGCCCAGCGGGCCGAGGCTCGCGAGGCTCACGAAGGTCACGATCAGGACGAGCGCCATGGCGCGCTGCAAGATCCCGATCGTGCTCCACTCGTACCCGACCCAGTCGGACCAGACCGGCACGTCCACCAGGCCGCCGAGCAGCACGGCCCACTTCTCCGCCAGCCCGAAGCCCGCGCCGAACCCGGCTCCCAGCCAGGCGATGGGCACCACGATCGCGAGCAGGCGGCCGAGCGCCGACGACCGGACCAGCCCCGCCATGCCCACGGCCAGCGCGAGGGGCGTCAGCGCGATTGGCACGGCGAAGACCAGGTAGCACGTCAGGTACACGCCGAGCGGGATGCGGACGCCGCCGACCGTGGTCGTGATGATCTGCGCGAGAAGAAGCACGAGGAGCGGCGCGAGCACGACCGGCGCGAGCCCCAGGAACTTCCCCCACGCGTGCTGGAGGCGCGTCAGGGGCGAAGCGTCCAGCGAGGCCGCGAAGTGCGACGACTGATCGCGGTGCCGCCAGTCGAAGGCGTAGAACACGCCGAAGACGCCAAGGATCAGGCCATGGAAGAGGGACGGCTGGAAGATGCCGAGATCCCGCGTGACGATGGCCCACGAGCCGCTGAACCCCGCGAAGAAGCGGTGCACGGCAAACAACTGGGCGAGCTGTCCGAACGGGAGCAACAGCGAGATCGCGCCCAGCACCCAGACGCGAACCATGCGCCGGTTGAGGCGGAACTCGAAGGCGGCGAGGGCGAGCGTCCGCTTCAGGCCTTCCATGACGCGTCTCCAGAGGCTGCGGGAACGAGGAGCAGGTACGCGTCCTGCAGGTCGGGCTCGGCGGCCACCGGTGCGAATCGATCCGGCGGACGGCCGATGGTGCGCATGCGCGCGCCCTCGGGCACGGGCACGGAGGACACGATGCCCGCGACGCCGGCCAGCAGATCGTCCTCGGCGCCGGGCGGCACGGTGCACTCGAACACGTGGCCCGCGGCCTTGGCGGCGAGTTCCGCTGGCGGACCGTCGAACAGCACCTCGCCCTTCGAGATGACCGTGACGCGCCCGCACGTGTTGCCGACGTCCGCGACGATGTGCGTCGAGAGCAGGATGGTCCTGTCGCGTCCGAGATGCGTGAGCAAGTTCCGGAACTCCACGCGCTCGTCCGGGTCGAGCCCGACCGTGGGCTCGTCCATCACGATGACCTCCGGATCGCCCGCCAGGGCCTGCGCGACGCCCAGGCGCCGGAGCATGCCCCCGGACAGCGTCTTCACCTTGGCCCTGGCGCTCGAGCCCAGCCCCACGAGGTCCAGGAGCCGCCCGGTCTCCTCGCGCCGGCGCACGCGATCGGTCACGCCGCGCAGCCGGAGCGTCAAATCGAGGATCTCGGAGCACCGCGCCGCTCGTGGCGCGCCCCACTCCTGGCCGAGATAGCCGAGCGACCGCCGCAGGCGCGCGCGGTCGGACGCGAGTTCCGTCCCGTCCACCTGGATCGTGCCGCTGGTCGGCTGCAGCAGCGTGCAGGCGATTTTCATGAGCGTGGTCTTGCCCGCTCCGTTCGGACCCAGCAGGCCGTGCAGGCCTCGTTCGATGGTCAGCGAGACGGACGACAGGGCGCGAAAGCCGTTCGGGTAGGTCTTGCTGACGTCGCGGATGTCGAGGCGCATGACGGGCTCCCCGGCAAGACGAGCCCCCGGGGGCTGGTCGAGTTCTAGGAATCTGGCGAGAACGCGGATTGTACGCGGTCGTGACGGTGAAGTTCCTGACGCCCGCGAGCGGGGCACATTAGCTCCGGCGTGGCTCCAGGGGGCTGATGGGCCAGCGGGATCGCTGGCCGCGGCGGGCCAGGGCGGAGCTCGCCACCGGCTCGCGCGGGCGGAGACTCGCCGGGCGGGAGCCACCGAGACCGGTCGACGCCCACCTCGCGAAGCGGAGCGACGGATCCACGGAGGCGTCGTGCCTCAGGGGGCGGGGACCGCCGAGATCTCGGACTCGGTCGCCACGGACGCGCGAGAGTACTCGGAGAAAGCGACGTCGGTGCGGACGTGGCGCTTGATGCCGAGCAGCGTGAAGTCGCCCTCGAAGCGGAAGCGCGACGGCAGCCAGATCTCGTCCGCCACCCGGACCTGCTCGGCCTCGAGCGCGAAGGACTTCACGCCGACGACGGCCTTCATCCGGAAGCGGTCCGCGGCGCCCGCCTCGCAACGCACGGGTTGCGCGGTCTCCGCGTCGAGCCAGACGGTCCCTCGCACGTGCCGCAGGAGCTTCTTCTCCGGACCCTCGCCGCGCGCCTTCGGATCCGGCTCGAACGCGATCCCGATGAGTTCGCGTCCGTTCTCGACCTGGCGGCCGGCGACCTCGAAGCGCGTTCGCGACAGCAGTTCGAGGAGCGAGCCCGCGGCGTCCTCGTCCGGCTCGTCAGGTTGCGCTTCCGCGGCGCGGCGGGCCGCGTCCTGGCTGGCGCGCTCGTTGCGCTTCTCGTTCGCGGCCAGCTCCTTCGCTGTCGGCGCGCGTCCGTCCACCTCGATGAGATCCACCACCACGCCTCCCTCGATCGGAAACACGCGGACCTTCCGCTCGGAGCGCTCCGCGACCTTCCCGCTGGGCTTGGTGATCTCGGTGGTTTCGTGCTGCACCCACGAGTACCGCCGCAGCATGGCGGCCGTGTCCTGCTGGTGAGCGCGCGCCCGCGCGACGAGATCCGCGAGCGCCTCGGCGGCCGGCGGCTCCCCGCCCGCGGGCGTCTCCGCGCGCAACGGCGCCGGCAGGGCGAGGACGAGGCTCAGCACGGCCAGACGAGAAAGGGCGGACATGACGACCTCCGGGGCGAGACGAGCGCGGATCATGCCGGTGACGCGCAGCCGTTCCCCGGCATTCACGCCTCGACGCTCCGACCCCTCAAGGCTACCGCGGGCAGCGCGTGCCGACGTGCTGGACGGGGGCGGCGCGCGAATCGAGTCGGCGCGGCGCGTCCCGGGCGGCCCGGTCCAGCCAGCCGACCGGAACATCCTCCCGTCGTGGTTGACGGGAATGCCAGCCACCCCCATGATCCGCGCTCCGCTGCGGGGCTCGAGGTCTTGCGGGCGGATCGAGGCGGCGTAGCCAAGTGGTAAGGCAGAGGTCTGCAAAACCTCCACTCACCGGTTCAAATCCGGTCGCCGCCTCCACCTCCACTCCCTCGCGCGCCTCTCCCGGGCGGCGAGCGATCTGCGGCGCGCCGCCCGGTCTCAGCAGTCGCCGAGGCAGGCGCCCAGCAAGCTCGAGGGCGCCCCGAGCGCCTCTGCCGCGACCGGCTGGCGCCTCACGAGGTCGATGGCTTCCTGCAGGAAGACCTGTTCCTCCTCCTGGATCGTCGAGGACGTTTCCTCGAACGCGAACATGGCGCGGATCCGGAGGGTCCGATCGAGATGGCGGATGAGTTCGTCCTTGTCCACGTGCGCTCCTCACGCCCGGCTGCGGGCACCCCTCCCTTTGCACCCTGCGTGCCAGCCCGGGGCCGAGCGGCCTGCGGGGCCCCCGAGGCCCCCGGAGCTCCCCGGCCGGCTGTTCGGGTGGAGGGGGCCCCGGCTTGGTAGCATTTCCTCCATGACCCCCGACGCCGCCGGCCAAGCCGGCCCTGCCCGGCCCTCCGCGCGCCTCGTGGATGCGTTCGGCCGTCGGTCAGGCACCCTCCGGATCTCCGTCACGGATCGGTGCAACTTCCGCTGCGCCTACTGCATGCCCTCGGAGGAGATGACCTGGTTCCCGCGCGACGGGATCCTGAGCTTCGAGGAAATCGAGCGCGTCGCGCGCCTCCTCGTGCCCATGGGGGTGACCCGCCTGCGGCTGACGGGCGGCGAGCCGACCCTGCGGCGCGACCTGCCGGTCCTCGCCGGCATGCTCGCGCGCATCCCGAGCATCGGCACGCTCGACCTGACGACCAACGGCGTCGCGCTGCCCCGGCTCGCCGTGCCGTTGCGCGAGCAGGGCGTGCGGTCGGTGACGATCAGCCTCGACTCGCTGCGCCCCGAGCGCTTCGCCGAGCTCACGCGGCGGGATGCGCTCGACGCCGTCCTGCGGGGCCTCGACGCCGCGCTGGCCGCCGGGTTCGCGCGCGTGAAGGTGAACTGCGTGACGATGCGCGGCGTGAACGAGGACGAGGCCGTCGCCTTCGCGACGTTCGCCCGCGAGCGCGGCGTGGCCGTGCGCTTCATCGAGTTCATGCCCCTGGACGGGGGCGGGGGCTGGGAGCCCGCCAAGGTCGTTCCGGGCGCCGAGATGCGCGCCGCGATCGAGGCCGTGTTCCCGCTGGTGCCCCTCGCGACCCGGCCCGAGGCGCCCGCGCGACCGTTCGGGTTCGCCGATGGCGCGCCCGGCGAGGTCGGCTTCATCAATCCGGTGACCGAGCCCTTCTGCTCGCGCTGCGATCGGCTGCGGCTGACCGCCGACGGGAAGATCAAGAATTGCCTCTTCGACCGCGGCGAGGTGGATGTCCTGCAGGTGCTGCGTGGCGGGGGCTCGGACGACGACGTCCTGGCCGCGTTCCAGGCGAGCCTGAACGCCAAGGGGCCCGGCGGGCTCATCGAACTCCAGGCGCCCGAGGCCTACGCTGGCCTGCGCAACATGTCGCAGGTCGGCGGCTGATCCCCGGAGACGACGCGTGAATCCCGGAACACTCCTGCTTCGCACCGCCGAGCGCGCGGGCCTCGCGGACATCGCCCGCAAGGTCGTGGACGGCGAGCGCCTGTCGCACGAAGACGGCCTGCGCCTGTACGCGGCGCCCGACCTTGCCGCCGTCGGCGCGCTGGCCAACGTCGTGCGCGAGCGCAAGAACGGCGCGAACGCGTACTACGTCCGCAACCAGCACATCAACTACACCAACATCTGCAACAAGGGTTGCGCGTTCTGCGCGTTCCAGGTCAAGCCGAACGATCCGCGCGGCTACGTGCTCTCCGTCGAGAACGTCCGGGCGCGCATCCGGCAGCACCTCGACGTGCCGGTCACCGAGATTCACTCGGTCGCGGGAATCAACCCGAAGCTTCCGTTCGAGTACTACCTCGACCTCGTGCGCACCATGAAGGAGGAGCGCCCGGACGCATGCGTCAAGGCGTTCACCATGATCGAGCTGCACCAGATCGCCCGCGCCGCCAGGCTCCCGCTGCGCGACACGATCCGCGCGTTGAAGGAAGCGGGCCTGGACGCCGTGCCGGGCGGTGGCGCCGAGGTCTTCTCGGACGACCTCCACCACGAACTGTTCAAGGCCAAGCTGGACTCCGAAGGGTGGTGCGAGGTCGCCCGCGCCGTGCATGCCGAGGGCCTGCGCAGCAACGCGACGCTCCTCTACGGCATGGGCGAGACGGTCTCGCAGAAAGTGGCGCACCTGCTCAAGCTCCGCGCGCTCCAGGACGAGACGGGCGGACTCCTGTGCTTCATCCCGCTGGCCTTCCACCCCGACAACACGGGGCTCGCGCACCTGCCCCCGCCGTCGGGTTCGCAGAACCTGCGCGAGATCGCGGTCGCGCGCCTCATGCTGGACAACGTGGACCACGTGAAGGCCTACTGGATCATGATCTCCCCTGAAATCTCGCAGGTGGCGCTCTGGTACGGGGCGGACGACGTGGATGGCACGGTGCTGCGCGAGGAGATCGTTCACGAGGCGGGAGCGCGAACGCCGCAGGAGCTGCAGATCGCCGAGATCGAGCGCCGCATTCGCGAGGCTGGCCGCGTGCCGGTCGAGCGCGACGGTCTTTACCGGGAGATCCGGCGCGAGGCCATGCCGGGCGCCGCGCAGGGTGTCGCATGAGCTCCCTTCCCTCGCGCAGCCGCGGCATTGACGACATCGCCGAGCGCGTCGAAGCCGCCGAGCGCATCAGCGAGAGCGACGCGCTGCGCCTGCTCGCCCATCCGAACCTGCCCGAGCTCGCGTTCCTCGCGGATCTCGTGCGGCGCCGCCACGTCCCCGGCGACGTGGTCACCTACGTGGGCGGCCGCAACGTCAACTACAGCAACGTCTGCTACGTGGACTGCACGTTCTGCGCGTTCTACCGGCACGCCGACGCCGAGGATGCCTACACGCATCCGCACGAGGACATCCTGGCCAAGGTGGCCGAGATGGTCGAGGCCGGCGGCACCGAAATCCTGATGCAGGGCGGGCTGAACCCCGATCTCAAGATCGACTGGTTCGAGGAGCTGTTCGGGAAGATCCGCGCCGCCTTCCCGGCCACGCACCTGCACGCCCTCACGTCCACCGAAGTCCGCTACATCGCGCGCCGATCGAAGATCACGGTCGAGGAGTGCCTGCGGCGCCTGCGCGACGCCGGGCTCAACTCGCTACCGGGCGGCGGCGCCGAGATGCTGCCGCAGGTCGTCCGGCAGAAGCTCGCGCCGCTCAAGGAGACCGGCGAGGAGTGGATCGCCTGCCACGAGGCGGCGCATCACCTCGGCCTCCAGTCGTCCGCCACGATGATGTACGGCCACGTCGAGACCATGGCGGATCGCGTCGAGCACCTGCGCATGCTGCGCGATCTGCAGGATCGCACCGGCGGCATCCGGGCGTTCATCTGCTGGTCGTTCCAGGGACCCGCGCCCGCCCTCGAAGCCACGCCCGCGACGGGCTTCGACTACCTGCGCACGGCGGCAACCGCGCGCATCTATCTGGACAACATCCCGCACCACCAGGCGTCCTGGGTCACGCAGGGCCCGAAGGTCGCGCAGGTGGGCCTGCGCTACGGCCTGGATGACATGGGCTCCACGATGATGGAAGAGAACGTCGTCTCGGCGGCCGGCACGACGCACAGCCTCGACGCGCTGGAGATCGAGCGCCTGATTCGCGATGCGGGCTTCACGCCAGTGCAGCGCGACACGAACTACAGCCTCCTGCACGAACCGGGCGCCGAAGCGCCCGCCCATGCCGCCGCGCGCCGCGCCTGCGCCGCGGCGCCCCTGCCCGCCAGCACGGATCGCTGACCACATGAGCTCTCATGCCGACGAGGGGGCGCGCGCGGCGGCGCGCGGGACGCGCCGCTACCGCACGGGCCGTCCCGAGGTGGATGCCGCCATCGAGCAGCTGAACACGCTGCTCGGCGACGCGAATCCGCTGCGGGCCGCGGCGGTGCGCGAGATGCTGACCACGGCGGCCAAGATGTCGCTGGACGACGCCGACACGGGCGACGTCAAGCTCTCGAACGCGGCGCTCAAGGAGCTGCGCTACGCCTTCAAGGTGTTCTCGCGCTGGCGCGACGTGCGCAAGGTGACCGTCTTCGGCTCGGCGCGCACGGGGCCGAGCGAGGCCGCGTACGGCCAGGCGTGCGAGCTGGGCCGCCTGTTCTCCGAAGCCGGATGGATGGTCATCACGGGCGCGGGCGGCGGCATCATGGAGGCAGCCCACGGGGGCGCGGGCCGCGACGCCTCCTTCGGCGTGAACATCCACCTGCCCTTCGAGCAGGCCGCGAACACGACCGTGCGCGGCGACGAGAAGCTCGTCAACTTCAAGTACTTCTTCACGCGGAAGCTCACGTTCCTCAAGGAGACCGACGGCGTCGTGCTCTTCCCCGGCGGCTTCGGCACGCACGACGAGGGCTTCGAGACGCTCACCCTCCTGCAGACCGGCAAGTCCGACCCGCTGCCGGTGGTCTTCGTCGAGCCGCCGGGATCCGGCTACTGGCGCGAGTGGCTCGAGTACGTCGAGAGGCACCTGCGGGCGCCCGGCCTGATCTCGCCCCAGGACACGTCGCTGTTCCGCATCACGGAGAGCGTGGAGCAGGCGCTGGCAGAGGTCACGTCCTTCTATCGCGTCTACCACTCGCAGCGCTACGTCGGCCCGCGGCTCGTGATCCGGCTGCATTCCGAACTCACGCCCGAGCGCGTGGCCGCCCTCGAACAGGAGTTCGCGCCGCTCGTCAAGTCCGGCGGCATGGAGCAACGGACCGCCCTGCCGGAGGAAGCCGGCCAGCCGGAGATCGCACACCTCCCCCGCCTGGTCTTCACGCACCGGCGCGACGACTTCGCGCTGCTGCGGCAGCTCATTGACCGGCTGAACGCGATCCCCGAGGCCGAGCGACGGCCCGTGGCGCCCGCGGCACCCGTGGCTGGCGAGGAACGCGGCGAGCGAGGCTCGACGCCCGACGAACCGCGCGCGACCCCCGCGACGGGTTGACCGCGCGCGCCCGAGGGGCGAACCTTCCTGGCAGGATGACTGCCCAGAATCACCCGCCACGATTCGGGATGGTCCGCGACGCACGGATGCCATCGCCCGTCCTGGCACGGGGCGAACCTGCTCGCTTCCACGGCGCTCGCGTGCTGCCGCTCGTATTCGCCGCGATCCTCGGATTCCTCGCGCCACCCGCAGCCAGCCAGTCGGTCTGCCCGTTCGACGAGATGTCCTGGTGCGCCCGGGCCGGAGCCGCGTGCACGACGCGCGCCGGCCAGGGCGACGCGACGCCCTGCGCGACGACCGGCGCGCTCACCTGGGTGTTCGACGAGGCCGCCGCCTGCCGCGACTGCACGTACCGCTTCACGGTGGCGAGTTGCTGCAGCGACGCGCTGACCTTCGTCTTCCAGGACGCGGACGTGATGGAGGTCCGGGCGTTCGACGAGACGACGGAGACCCAGCGGTCGCTCAGCGTGCGCAACGAGTGCGCCGTGCGCGAGGACGCGGGTCTCCCCTTCCCCCTCTGCGCCACCTGCGCCGCCGACGGGACGCTCCACGCCCGAGAGGACGCGGTGCCGTCCATCGGCAAGCCGGCGGGCGCGTGCACCACGTCGGGCGGCCCGGTCCCCGAACTGGCCTGCGTGCCGTACCGCGCCAGCGGCCTCGTCGTGAGCTGGGGGCCCCCTCAGCCCTGCGTCCCCGACCCCGCTTGCCCGGACGGCACGGCGTCCTCGCGCCAGTTCGCGGGGCAGTCCGTGTTCGTCACGGTGCCGACCGATGCCGACGGCGACATCGTGCGCCTGGAACTCCGCTCCGGATCCGGCGGATTCCGGCTGCTGGCCAACCGCGACGCGAGCGAGACGCCTGCCCTCATGATCTACGACACGTGCTTCGAGGCGCAGGCCGCGGTCCAGCTCCGACCCGAGCTGGAGATCGGCGCCGTGCGCGTTCTCGACGACACCTGTCCCGACGTGCGCATCGAGGTGGATGTCTGCAATCGCGGCTGCGGCGAGGCCGCCCGCTCACCCGTTCTCATCACCTACGACACGGGGTTTCAGTCCGCGGGCGATGGCGGGCGCCTCCAGCCCGGCCAGTGCGCGACGGTCGTCTTCCAGGACGCGATCGGCCCCGGGCCGAACGTCAGCGCGACCGTCCTCGTGGACGCCAACGACACGGTGCTCGAGGTCGCCGAGACGGCGGCCGGCACGTGCCCGCGCCTGCCGGAACGGCGCTCGGCTGACCTCCTGTTCTGCCCCAGCTCGTGCCAGGTCAGCACGACGCTCGCGATCACGCCGGATCCGTACTGCCCCGGCGATCTCCTGTCGCTCGACGCCACCGGCACGACGATCACCGGCTGCGCCGGCACCCTCCGGTACGAGTTCTTTCGCGATCTGACGCGCATCGCGGGCCCGCAGGCCTCGCCGTCCACGACGTGGCTCGAAACAGCCGCCACGGCGCCGGTCTTCCGCGTGGTCGCCTCCTGCTCGACGGAGCCCGCCTGCGATGACTCGGCGCTGCGCATGCCCGGCGTGGACGCCGACACGGATGGCGATGGCGCCTGCGACTCCACGGACAACTGTCCGGTGCCGAATCCCTCGCAGGCCGACGGCGATGGCGATGGCGTCGGCGACGCCTGCGATCGCTGCCCGTCCGTCGCGGATCCCGGCCAGCTCGATCGCGATGGGGACGGCGTCGGGGACGCCTGCGACGTCTGCCCCGATCTGTTCGATCCCGG
Source organism: uncultured Thermoanaerobaculia bacterium (assembly GCA_964613915.1). Taxonomy (GTDB): domain Bacteria; phylum Acidobacteriota; class JBCCFW01; order JBCCFW01; family JBCCFW01; genus CAZTIW01. Next base: position 36,621 of record CAZTIW010000029.1, on the reverse strand, counting down.
GCAGGCCGACGCCGACGGCGACGGGGCCGGCGACAGCTGCGACAACTGCCCGGCCACCCCGTCACCCGTGCAGACCGATGGCGACCTCGACGGCTGGGGCGATCCCTGCGACAACTGCCCGACGATCGGCAACCCCGGTCAGGAGGACAGCGACGGCAACGGCGTCGGCGATGCGTGCGAGAGCCTCGACACGGACGGCGACACGGTCGCGGACGGCGCTGACAACTGCCCGAACCACGCCAACCCGACGCAGGCGGACAGCGACGGCGACGGGCCGGGGGATGCGTGCGACACCTGCCCGGGCGAGCCGAACCCCGGCCAGGAGGACCCCGATGGCGACGGGCGGGGAACGCCGTGCGACAACTGCCCGTCCATCGCGAATCCCGGCCAGGGCGACGCGGACGGCGACGACATCGGGGATCGCTGCGATCCCTGCCCGTTCACCCCGGATGACGGCGCCGACCGGGACGCCGACGGCGCAGGCGACGCGTGCGATAACTGCGCGGCCGTGCCCAACCCCGGTCAGGCCGACCTCGATGGCGACGGCCGGGGCGACGCGTGCGACAACTGCCCCGCCGTTTCGAATCCGGGTCAGGAAGACGCCGACGGCGATGGCGTGGGCGACGCGTGCGAGGCGGCGGACGGCGACGGCGACACGCTTCCCGATGGCAGCGACAACTGCCCGAGCGTGCCGAACCCCGGCCAGGAGGACCGCGACGGCGACCTGCGTGGGGATGCCTGCGATCCCTGTCCGGACGCGCCCAATCCACGGCCTGACCCCTGTCCGTGCGCCGTGCCGCCGGAGGTCGCGCCCGGCGGGACCGGCGTGCACCTCACCGTCTCGAAGGCGGGCGACGCCCTCGTGCTGGAGGGCGAGGAGCCGGACGGCAGTCGGGCGAGCCCGTACCTCGGCGTGACGATCCGGCCCGGCATCGTGGATCACCTGAACGCCTACCGGGGCACGATCGGCGATTGGACGAGCCACGCGCCGCTCCCGGGCGGCTGCGGCGTGACCGCCGGGCCGGTGCTCGACAGCCAGGGCTGCGGTGGGCCGGGCTGCCCCGGAGAGGGCGTTTCGCGGTACTACGTCGTCGTCGCCGAGTGCGCGTCGGGCTCGATCGAGGGGCCGTATGGCGGCACCCTCGCCCCGGCGACTCCCTGCCCGTGAGCCCACCGTGCCGTCAGGAGCTCTCCGGGGCCGACCCGAATCGCCCCTCTTGGCGCCAGCGCTGACGTTGACCCCCCGGAAGGGCAAGTCGTATATTCGCGCGTCGCCAGCGGAGAGCACGCAGCAGGGGTCATGGGCGCGGTGGCAGGAAGCGGGTGCTTCCTGAGCGCCCGGCCGTCGGCCCCTCGTGACCCCGCGATTCGTCGCGTGCCTTGCCGCATGGGCAGGCAACCATGGTTGGACACGCCCCGGGAGCAAACCCCGGGGCTGACACGGGAGTTGGAAAGCATGACCTCGAAGTGGTGGGCTGCAGCCGTCCTTGCCGTCACCTCCGCCCTCTCAGCCTCGGCGCACGTGGGGCCAGCCGATCAGCGCGGCTACTACTGGGTGGATGATCGGGAGCCCGGGTTCGAGTTCGTCGATCCGCTCTACACGAATCCCGTCGTCCTGCCGCTCGTGGGCGAGGCCACGGCGCCGATCGCGCTGCCCTTCGTCTTTTCCCACTACGGCCGGACGTATGACCACGTCGAGGCCACGGCGGACGGCCGGGTCATCCTGAGGTTCCTCGGCGGCCTCCGCGAGACGCCGAGCGACAACGGCTTCGCCAAGATGAAGTTCGTGGAGCCCCGGGCGGACATCGCCGTGCTGGACGTGTTCGCCGGCGTGGCCCCCGGATCCCGGTCGCAGCTCGTGTTCGCGTCCATGCCGACCCAGATTTCGCTGCGATGGGTGGACTACGAGTCGTCGCCGCGCGAGCCGATCACGTTCGAGGCGAACCTCCGTGCCGACGGCCGCGTGCGCTTCCAGTACTGGTCCATGCACCAGTACCTCTCGGGCCCGAATTACGGCACGAAGGGCACGATCGGCATTCATGATCCCGACGGCGGCCCCGGCGTGTTCCCGATGACCGGCGGCCGGCCGGCGCCCGGGTTCGACCTCCGCTCCGGCTCGATCGTCGAGTTCCCCGGCGATGGCCTGCCGGCTGACCTGCCCGTCACGCATGCGCCCCAGTGCCCGCCCGCGTTCGGTCTCCCGCCGGATCTGGCCACCTGGTGCGCGCGCAGCAGCTCCGGCCCCGACCGCATCCCGGGCACGGCCGATGACAACCCGAACTGCACGGTCAACGCCGGCCAGGGCGGGCGCACCCCGTGCAATCAGGGCACGGCGACGCAGTGGCTGTTCCGCGATGAGCCTGGCTTCTGCGCGAACTGCCCGTACACGTTCTACGTGCGCGTGGATTGCGGCCAGGACATGCACATGCCGACGAACGACGTCGAGGCCATGTCGGTCCAGATCACGGACATGAACACGGGGCTGCCCCGCACGATCACCGGCGAGAACGAGTGCACCAAGCGTGCACGCATCGGCAACCCGTTCATCTACTGCGACGGCTGCGCGCTGGCGAACGGCATCTTCCCGAAGGACGACCCGGTCGGCGCGCCCGTCAACAAGCCGGCCAACTCGTGCACGGCCAACACGCCGCTCGGCCCCATCACGCTGAGCGAGTTGCCCTGCCTCCGCTACCAGGAGACGGGCACGACCGTGGCGTGGGGCACGCCGACGAACCAGACAAACCCCGATCAGAACGGCAACGGCGTCATCGATCAGAGCGAGATGGCGACGCCGCCCTGCACGACGTGCAACATTCCGCCCTGCAGCTGTGGCACCGACACGGCCGCCAACCGCGTGACGGAAGAGCAGGTCATCGACGTCATCCTGTTCGGCACGCCCACGCTGACCGGCGTCTACCGTCTGGAGATCCTGTCGGGCGGTCTCGAGTGGCAGCTCTACACGAACTGCGACGGCTCGGACGTCCCGCAGTACGCCATCTACGACACGTGCGCCGCGGCGCTGGCCGACTACCGGCCGCTGCCGCAGCTGGCCCTGGACGACACCGCGGCGACGGGCTTCGGGTTCTACGTGGCCGACGCCAGCGGCTGCCCGAACACCATCCGCATCGGTGTCACGATCTGCAATGGTGGCGGCGCGCCGACGGCCTCCGCGCCCTTCACGATCCGGTTTCTGGACGGCGCCGGCTCCCCCGTCGCGCCTCCGTTCAACGGCGACGTGGCCACGGCGACGAACTGCCTCTCCAGCGCGGGCCTTCCGCTCGACTCGGACGAGTGCCGGACCTGCTTCTTCGACATCGCGCCTGGCACGGCGGACGTCAATGCCGTCCTCGACGTGGACCGCAACTTCACGGTGGCCGAGTGCTCCGAGGATCCGACGGCCGTGCGGTGCTCGCTGACCACGGGTCAGCGCCAGCGCTCCATCCCCGTGTGCTCGGCGGCATGCCTCATCAACGCGAGCTTCAGCGTGCCCGGCGACCCGTTCTGCGCGGGCGCCACCGTGCGGCTCGACGCCAGCCGGACGACCATCTCGGGCTGCACGGGCGCGGCCGAGTACCAGTTCGAGGTCTTCAACGTCGGCACGGGCGCGTACGAGCCGCTGCCGGGCGGCACGTTCGGCCCGAGCGCCGTCTACAGCTACGTGCCGACGCCTCCGGGATCCCACCGCGTCCGCGCCGTCATCCGGTGCTCGACCGATCCGGGATGCTCGGCCATCGCGACGCCCGTGACGTTCACGGTGCAGCCTGACACCGACGGTGACGGGATCAGCGACGCGTGCGGCGATAACTGCCCCACGGTCGCCAACCCGGCCCAGGCGGACAGCGACGCCGACTTCGTGGGCGACGCCTGTGACAACTGCCCGACGAAGTTCAACCCGAACCAGGAGAACAGCGACGCCGATCCGCTCGGCGACGAGTGCGACAACTGCCGGTTCACCGCCAACCCTGCCCAGACCAACTCCGACACCGACACCCTGGGCGACGCCTGCGACAACTGCCCGACCGTCAACAACGATCAGCTCCAGGATCTGGACGGCGACACGTTCATCTCGGCGGCCACGTACGGCGAGTCGCCGCAGAGCGACCTCGACGCCGATCTCGTCGGCGACCTCTGCGACAACTGCCCGTTCCGGTCCAATCCCCGGAACACGGCGCCGCGAGACTGCAACGCCGACGGCGACATGACCGATCCCGGCGAGGGCATCGGGGAGCAGTGCGACCAGGACGGCGACGGCGTCGGCGACGCCTGTGACAACTGCATCCGCGTTCCGAATCCGCGCAACCCGGATCCCGCGGGCTTCGACTGCGACGGCGACGGCCTCGAGACCAACCCCGGGCAGGAGCCCTTCGGCGAGTTCTGGCTCGCCCAGTGCGACCGCGACGCGGACGGCGTGGGCGATCCGTGCGACAACTGCCGCGATCGCGCCAACCCGACGCAGGCGGACACGGACGAGGATCCGCCCGGATCGGGCACGCTGCGGCCGGATGGCGTCGGCAACGCATGCGACAACTGCCCGTTCATCTACAACCCGCCCAACCCGGCTCCCGTGGATTGTCCCGGCGGCGACGGCACGGTCGGCAACGAGCCCGGCGAGGCGGCCGGCGAGCAGTGCCTCGTGTGCGCCTGCTCGGCTCCGCCCGACGAGGTCCTGGCCGCCATCGGCAACGAGCCCGTCCTGATCGTGGAGAAGGGCATCGAGAATCCGGGCGTCTGGCTCACGGCGCGAGACGCCGTGGCGCTCGGCGGCGACTATACGGCCGACCTGTTCGGCGCGCCGCTCCAGCCGAACCTGCTGGACAACTTCAACGTCTACCGGGGCACGATCGACTCGCTGCAACTCCCGCTGCCCACCACGGATCCGACGCGCTACGACCACCAGGCGTTCGACATCGCGGGCGCTTGTGGGGTCACCACCGGCTTGCAGGAACTGCGTCCGGCCCCTGCCTTGCGGCCCTCGCTGGGCGTCTACGACACGAGCGCCTGCGGCGGCGCCGGCTGCCCGGGCGACGGGGTCAACTACTACTACCTCGTCGTCGCCGAGTGCACGGCCAACTCGCTCGAGGGGCCATACGGCTTCGCGAGCCCGGATGGCACCGATCGCTCGCAGCCCGTGCCGCCGACCCTCGTCGGGCCCTGCCCGTGATCGCGACCGCAGCCTGAACCCTGCGAGTCCGGCTCCCCGACCGCGTGTCGGCGCCGGCCTCGCGCGCGTCACGGCTCCCGGGCGATGACCCGCCCGGGCAGCCGGCGCACGCTCTGGCTCGTGCGCCACGGGCAGACGGCGTGGAACGCCGAGGGCCGCTGGCAGGGCTCGCGCGACATCCCGCTCTCGCCCGCGGGCGAGGCGCAAGCTCGCGCCCTCGCCGCGCGCTTCGCCGGCTTCGAGGGCGCGGCCTTCGCCTCGACGCTCCTTCGGGCCCGTCGCACGGCCGCACTCGCGCTCGGACCCGCGGCCGCCATCGCCACCGACCCGCGCCTGTGCGAGCTCTCGTACGGCTCCTGGGAAGGCATGCGTGACGAGGACGTGGCCCGGCAGTGGCCCGACGCGCACGCCGCCTGGCGCGCCCGGCCAGCCACGGTGCGCCCGGGAGATGGCGAGTCGCTGGCCGAACTGCTCGACCGGGCCTGGGCCGGTCTCGCAGCGTGCGCCGCCTCATGTGACGGCGATCTCGTCGTGGTCGCGCACGGTGGCGTGAACCGGGCGTTGCTCTGCCGCATGGCCGGACTTCCGCTCGATGCGTTCTGGAGCCTGCGCCAGGAGGCGGCTTGCGTGAACGTCATCGAGTTCGGCGAAGGGGAACCCGGCTCGCCGCTCGCGGGCGCGCGCGTGCGAACGGTCAACTGCACGGAGCATCTCGAGCCCTGAGCGCGGGACGGGGCCGGCGCGCGATGCCTGCCCTCCCGGTCCCGGCGCAGCCGGGATAGCCTGTGCCGTCATGCGCATCGTCTCGTTCGTGCCGGCGGCCACCCATGCCGTCGCGGCGCTCGGCCTCTCGCACCACCTCGTGGGCGTGAGCGCCGAGTGCGGGAGCGCCACCGAGTTCGGCGACCCCGCGCCCCGCGTGCTGACGCGCTGCCGGTTGCCCACCATGGGCACGAGCGCCGTCATTGACGGCGCGGTGCGGAATGCGGCCGCCGCGCGCACCGAACTCCACGTGCTGGATGCCGAGGGCCTGGCGGCCTCCGCGCCCGACCTCGTGATCGTGCCGGCCGATCCCCCCGAGGGGCGATCGCCCTGCGTGCTGTCGTTCTACGAGATCCGCCGCGTCACGAGCGTCATGCAACCGCCCCCGCGCCTGATCGCCTGGAGCGCCACGACGCTCCAGGAGATGCTCGGCTCCCTCAGGGCGCTCGGCGAGGCCGTGGAGCGCGGCCAGGACGCCGCCAGGCTCGTCGCCGACCTCCGCCATCGGGTCGAGGCCGTGCGCGTCCTGAGCGAGACCGCCCTGCGCGTGCCGCGCGTGGCGCTGCTCTCGTGGGTGCATCCGCCCATCTCCGCCGGCGGTCTCCTCGCGCAGCTCATCCTGCTCGCGGGCGGAGAGCCCGTCCTCGGAGGCCCCTCGTCGCGCCCGCGAACGCTCGACTGGACACTCGTGCTCGCGGCCAAGCCCGAGGTCATCGTGCTCGCTCCGTGCGGCTTCCCGATGGAGCGCGTGCGGCTCGAGGGCGAGTCGCTCCGGCGCGTCCCGGGTCTGCAAGAGAGCCCCGCGGCCCGCTGGGGCCAGGTGCACGCGGTGGACGCCCTGCGCTGGTTCTCGGCGCCCGGGATCGGCTCCGTGCGCGCGCTGGAGATCCTCGCGACGCTCGTCCACCCCGAGCTCCCGTGGCCCGACACCCTGCTCGCCGGCGCGACGTCGCGCCCGCTCGCCGTCGAGTGACGTCGGCGCTCAGTCCCGAGCGTCGGACGATCCGGCCAGCAGGAACGCGATCAGATCGCTCGTGGCGCTCGCCAGTTCCGGCTGATGCGCGTCGAAGAAGTGCCCCGCGGCGGGCACGATGACCAGGCGCGTGGGCTCGACGAGTCGCGCCTGAAGCTCTCGCAGCGCCACCACGGGCCCGTGCTCGTCGCGCTCGCCCTGGATGAAGCCGACCGGCATGCCGGCTGGCCGCACCGTGAGTTCCTCGAACGCGTGCGAGAGCACGGGACAGCCGATCAGGAGCAGGCCGGACACGCGCGGCGTCCCCGAACAGGCGACCCGCGACGCCATGGCCGACCCGAAGGAGAAGCCGGCCAGGATCAGGGGCACGTCGGGGCTGGCCCCTTCGCCTTCTGTCGCCGCCAGCACGCGCGCGATCGCCGCGCGCAGATCGTCCTGCTCGCCCCGCCCCCGATCGTGCTCGCCCTCCGACGCGCCCGCGCCGCGGAAGTTGAAGCGCAGCACGATCCCGCCACCGTCCTCGAGCGAGCGGGCCACGCGGTAGGCGACCTTGTTGTCCATCGTGCCGCCGAAGAGCGGGTGCGGGTGCGCGACGACCGCGCGGAACCGCGCGGGTCCGGGCGGCACGTGCAGCAGGCCTTCGAGCCGGCCCGCGGGGCCATCGAACGCGAGCCGGATGACGCGTCGCTCGGCGCTCACGACGGGCCCCTCATCGCCGCCGCGCGCCCGCGCCGAGCTCGAGCTGCCAGCCATGCGAGGACAGGTCCACGCGCCCACCCGGCCCGACGCTGACGCCTTCCCGGCGCAGCCGCCGCGCCTGCTCGGCGCCGGCCTCGCCGCGCCAGAGCGCCGGCGCGATCCGCCCGGGAGCCGCCAGCACGCGATGCCACGGGAGCCGGCCGAGGGGAACGTCGCGCAGGATGGCTCCGACGCGCCGGGCGGCGCCCGGCCTCCCCGCGAGCGCCGCCACCTGTCCGTAGGTCGCGACGCGTCCGCGAGGGATGGCCGCGATCACGCGCCGGACCTCGTCCGTGAAGGGCGCGGGCAACTCAGCTGGCATGCGGGACGAGATCCGCGATCACGGGGAAGTGATCGGAGGCGCGCGGGGCTGGCTCGTCGCGAACGACATCGCACGCCGTGAGCGCCGCCGGCATGTCGGCGGAGAGGAACACGTAGTCCAGCCGGCTCCCCCCGAACCGGGGCGGCTGCGGGATGCCGGTCGGCACCGTGAACCCGGCGGAGGCCGGCTCTCCGGCGTGCGCCAGGCGCCACGCGTCCACGAAGCCGGCCTCCGCCAGGAGCTTCGTGACGCGCGTGTCCGGCTCGCCATCGAGCCCAACGTGGCGCTCGACGTGGTGCAGCGGCAGCGCCAGCAGGTCGCGCCGCGCGAGCGCGTCCTCGTGCGAGAGCTGGTTCAGGTCCCCCATGATGACGCGAGGCCAGCCCGTCGCCATGCGGCGCAGGAGCGCCGAGACCTCCGCGACGCGCACGCCAGGCGACGTGGCGTCCAGGTGGACGCCGGCAATCAGGAACTCCGGCAGGCCGGGCGCACGGATGACCGCCAGCGCCGCGGCCCGCTGGGATCCGAGCGTGTCCGGCTGGAAGTGCATGACGCTCACGGGCGGGCGCACGAAGAGCGCCACGTGCGAGCCCGAGGTGGCCGTGGCGACGTGGGCTCGCATCCCGACGGCCGCCGAGAGATCCCCCAGGAGCCGAGCGTCCTCGGCGAGGCCATGCGCCTCGCAGGCCACGAGCACGTCCGGCCGGGCGGCCCGGATGACGGCCGCGATGAGATCCAGCCGCTGACCCTCGACGCTCCGGCCCCCCTCGAGCAGGTTCCAGGTCATGAGGCGCACCCGGCTCACCCGAGCCTCCGGACGCGCACGGCGCCGAGCCCTGCCCTGTCGTCGGGGTCGCTGCCAGCCGCGAGTGCGCTCAGCCGAGCAGGGTCCAGCGCCACGCGGCTGCTCGCGAGAATGGCGTTCCAGCCCTTCGGAGGCGAGAGCCGCAAGCCATGCCGGAACACCGCCGCGTGCGCGCGACGGACGGTGGCCTCGAGCTCCGGCGGGTCGCCGTCGGTGGTCACGTTCGTGGCGGCCACCCCCCGGGGCGACAGGCGAGCGGCGATGCGCCGCAGGTGGGCTTCCTCGTCCTCCACGGGGCGCGCGAGCCCCCCCGCGCCCGGCGCGAACATGTCGTCCAGCACGAGATCGAAGCGGCGGCGCGTCCGGGCGAGGTACTCGAGCCCATCCCCCACGATGATCTCCGTCCCCGGCGCGTCGAGGCTTCCCTGCTCGCGGCCCACCGCCACCATGGCCTCGTCCATCTCGATCGCGACGAGGCCCAGATCCGGGCGGATCCGGCGGATCAGCGTCAGGACGGTGCCCGCGCCCGCGCCCAGGAGCAACGCCGTGCCGCGGCGGGGACACCACGCGGCGGCCGCCGCGATGGCGTCCCAGGCGTAGCCCGACCACGGCCGGTCCGGGTGGAACGTCGAGTAGGGCACGCCATCCACGACGACATCCGTGCGCCGTCCCGACCGCGTGAGCTCCACGCGGCGCCCGGGGCGCGAGAATCCGCCCGGATCTCTCGCGCCGGCCGGTTTCGACAGCGCCTTGCGAGCGTTCCGTCTCATGACTGCGCCACCTTCACGAATGGTCCGGGATAGAATCGCGGCTCACCGCTTCCTCCCCGACAATCTGACAGAGAACACCGCCGTGATGAAGCCCTGGTCGCTCCAGGATTCCCTGGACCTGTACAACATCTCCGCCTGGGGCGGGGGTCGTTTCGTCATCACCCCCGAGGGCGATCTGGCGCTGGCACCCGAGGGCGGGGCCGGTCCGAAGCTGTCGCTGAAGCGCCTGGCTGACGACCTGCGCGCCCGTGGCATCCAGCTTCCGTGCCTCGTTCGTTGCTCCGACCTGCTCAAGGCGCGGGTCGAGGAGCTGAACCAGTGCTTCGTGACGGCCATCCGCGAATATGGCTATCAGGGGGCCTATCGCGGCGTGTATCCGATCAAGGTGAACCAGCAGCGCAGCGTGGTCGAGGAGATCCTCAAGTTCGGCCGGCCCTATCACCTGGGGCTCGAGGCGGGCTCCAAGCCCGAGCTGCTGGCGGTCGTCGCGCTGCTCGACGATCCCGAGGCCGTGATCATCTGCAACGGCCACAAGGACGAGGAATTCGTCGAGCTGGCGCTGCTGTGCGGCCGGATTGGCAAGAAGATCATCCTGGTCATCGAGAACCTCTCGGAGGTCCCGATCATCCTCCGGATGGCCGAGAAAACAGGGCTCAAGCCCCACGTCGGCTTCCGCGCGAAGCTGTCCGTGCGCGGGGCCGGCCGGTGGGCGGAGTCCGCCGGCGACCGCTCCAAGTTCGGCCTGACCGCGCCCGAGATGATCACCGCGCTCGGCATGCTGCGCGAGGCGGGCGCGCTGGACTCGCTCGAGCTGCTCCACTTCCACATCGGCAGCCAGATCACCGACATCCGGCAGATCAAGCTGGCGCTCAGCGAGGCCGCCCGGTACTACACCGAGCTAGCGAGCGAGGGCGCCCCGATGGGCTATCTCGACGTCGGCGGCGGCCTGGGCGTGGACTACGACGGCAGCCGGACCACCTTCCGGGCGTCCACGAACTACACGCTGCAGGAGTACGCGAACGACGTCGTGGCGGCCACCCAGCAGATCTGCGACGAGCGCAAGATTGCCCACCCCACGATCGTGTCCGAGTCCGGCCGCGCCCTCACGGCCCACCATGCCGTGCTGCTGTTCGAGGTCGTGGGCGTCGGGCGGCCCGAAAACGGCGAGATCCCGGCCAGCATCCCGCCCGAGGCCCCCAGCCCCGTGCGCGCGCTGCACGAGGTCTTCCTCGGCGTGAACCGGAAGAACTTCCAGGAGGCCTTCCACGACGTCACGCAGCTCCGCGAGGAAGTCGCGACGCTCTTCAACTACGGGCACGTCTCCCTGCGCTGGCGAGCTCAGGCCGAGCGCCTCGCATGGGCCACGTTCCGCAAGATCCAGCCGTTCGTGCGCGACCTCGAGTACGTCCCGGACGAGCTCGCCGGTCTCGAGAAGGACATGGCGGACACGTACTACTGCAACTTCTCGACCTTCCAGTCGCTCCCCGACGCCTGGGCCGTGGATCAGCTCTTCCCGATCATCCCCGTGCACCGTCTGAACGAGGAGCCTCGCCGGCGGGCCATCCTCGCGGACATCACGTGCGACTCCGACGGCAAGATCGATCGGTTCATTGACCTGCGGGACGTGAAGGAAGTGCTCGAGCTGCACGACGTGAAGCCGGGCGAGGACTATGTTGTCGGCGTCTTCCTCGTGGGCGCCTACCAGGAGATCCTGGGGGACCTGCACAACCTCTTCGGCGACATCAACGCGGTGCACATCTCCGTGGCGGGCGAGGGCAACTACAACCTCGAGCATGTCGTCGAGGGCGACACGGTGTCCGAGGTCCTGCGCTACGTCGAGATGAGCCCCGAGGATCTGACCCAGCGCTTCCGTCGCGCGGTCGAAGAAGGCGTCAGGCAGGGACGAATCTCGTTCCCCGAATCCAAGCAGCTGCTCGGCCTCTACAAGACGGGGCTCGACGGGTACACGTACCTCGAGAACTGAGCCTCCTCGGCGGGCTCGGGAACCTCGAACGTGACACGCGACACGCACGAGCAGTCCTGAGGCCCAAAACGGGCAGTACTAGCTCGTACGGTTGCGTACTAGCACTTGCGTCAAATCCTAGCTGCCGCAAGGGTTACAGAAGCTCATGAGTTTTTCGTTGACGCCCCAAGATATAGCGGCGCAGAATGCCGCCGAACCCTAGATGTTGCGTCCGACGGGGTCGGCCGCAACTACGACGCCCCGAAACAGCCCACTCCTGGACGACCAGGTCGCGGCTGCCGTGAGCGTCGGCTAGGCCACCGACGGGAAGGCGGCAACCGTGGCCCTGGCAGAAACCCATCGACGCGCGGGAAGGGGATCCGAAGAGCCCCGCGCCGAGGCTGCCACCGGGACACTCCGTCCGGCCACCACCCCTCCGACGACCGACCCCATCCTCCCGCCCTGACGGGCCGTTTTCTCAGGTTGCGCCCCAGTCGAGCCACGGGCGAAGATATGACGAAACAAGCCGGCAGCTCGAGCCGGCAACGAGCCTGACCGGCCAGGGTTCGCGCTCCCGTGGCCGGCGCTGCCAGCGGCAGCAGCCCGCACACGCGCGAGCGACACCTCCTCGGGTGGGGCATCCGGGGTATCGGGGACGAGCGTTCGGAGGCAGCATGAAGATTGAGCGTCGATTCACGCGCGCAGGGCACGATCCTTTCGAGACCATCGAGTTCGCGACGCGCACCTCGCGGATCACCAACCCGGACGGCTCGGTGGTCTTCGAGGCCCCGGACATCGTCGTGCCCGCGAGCTGGTCGCAGGTCGCCGTGGATGTCCTCGCTCAGAAGTACTTCCGCAAGGCCGGCATCCCCGTCGAGACCGTGCCCGCGGACGAGCCGGGCGTGCCTGCCTGGCTCCAGCCCTCGCGTCCGGCGCCCGGGACCGCGACGTCGGGCGAGGCGGACGCGCGACAGGTCTTCCGGCGCCTCGCCGGGTGCTGGACGTACTGGGGGCATCGCGGCGAGCTCTTCGACTCGGAAGAGGACGCTCTCGCCTTCCACGACGAGATGCTCTACATGCTCGCGGCGCAGATCGCGGCGCCCAACTCGCCCCAGTGGTTCAACACGGGCCTGCACTGGGCCTACGGCATCGACGGTCCGCCCCAGGGCCACTACTTCGTCGATCCGGCCACGTCCGAGCCGGAGCTGTCCACCAGCGCGTACGAGCGTCCGCAGCCCCACGCCTGCTTCATCCAGGCCATCGAAGACGACCTCGTCGGCGAAGGCGGCATCATGGACCTCTGGGTCCGCGAGGCGCGCCTGTTCAAGTACGGGTCCGGCACGGGCACGAACTTCTCGAACCTGCGCGGCGAGGGCGAGCCTCTCTCGGGCGGCGGCCAGTCGTCGGGCCTCATGTCCTTCCTGAAGGTGGGCGACCGCGCCGCAGGCGCGATCAAGTCGGGCGGAACGACCCGGCGCGCCGCGAAGATGGTCGTGCTCGACATTGACCACCCGGACGTCGAGGAGTTCGTCAACTGGAAGGTCGTCGAGGAGCAGAAGGTCGCCGCGCTCGTCGCCGGCTCGCGCCTGGCCAACCGCCACCTCAACGCGGTCATGCGCGCCTGCCATCCCGCTCCCGACTCCGGACTCCCCGCGGCCGCCGCGCGCGATCCGCGCCGCAACCCCGAGCTCAAGACGGCCGTGCGCCAGGCGCGCCTGTCGCTCATCCCGGATGCCTGCATCCAGCGGGTCATCCAGCTGGCCGGCCAGGGGTTCACGGAGATCGAGTTCGACGAGTACGACACGAACTGGAACTCCCGCGCCTACGCGACCGTCTCCGGACAGAACTCCAACAACTCGGTCCGCGTCACGAACGCGTTCATGAAGGCCGTCGTCGAGGGCTCCGACTGGCACCTCCTCCGCCGCACGGACCGCCGCCCGCACCGCACGGTGCCGGCGCGCGACCTCTGGAACGACATCGCGACCGCCGCGTGGACCTGCGCCGACCCGGGCCTGCAGTTCGACACGACGATCAACGAGTGGCACACCTGCCCGCAGTCCGGACGGATCAACGCGAGCAACCCGTGCTCCGAGTACATGTTCCTCGACGACACGGCCTGCAACCTGGCGTCGATCAACCTCATGAAGTTCCACGACGAGGAAGCTGAGGCGGGCCAGACGTTCCAGCTCGATGGCTTCCGGCACGCGTGCCGCCTCTGGACCATCGTCCTGGAGATCTCGGTGGTCATGGCGCAATTCCCGTCGCGCCGCATCGCCGAACTCTCGTACAAGTTCCGCACGCTCGGCCTCGGCTACGCCAACCTCGGCACCCTGCTGATGGTCAACGGCGTGCCCTACGACTCGCCCGAGGCCGTCGCGACCTGTGGCGCCCTCACGGCCATCATGACGGGCGAGGCCTATGCCACCTCCGCGGAGATGGCCCGCGAGCGCGGTCCGTTCCCGGGCTACGCCGAGAACGCCGCCGACATGCTGCGCGTCATGCGAAACCACCGGCGCGCCGCGCGGAAGGCCGCGGACTCCGAGTACGAGGGGCTGACCATCCGTCCTCGCGGCATCGACCCCGCGGCCTGCCCCGCGCCCCTCCTGGCGGCCGCGAAGGAGGCCTGGGACCGGGCTCTCGAACTGGGCGAGAAGCACGGCTACCGCAACGCGCAGGTCACGGTGATCGCGCCGACGGGCACGATCGGCCTGGTGATGGACTGCGACACGACGGGCGTCGAGCCGGACTTCGCGCTGGTCAAGTTCAAGAAGCTCGCGGGCGGCGGCTACTTCCGGATCATCAACCGCTCGGTCCCGCTGGCGCTGCGCCGACTGGGCTACGAGGACGCCCAGGTCAAGGCGATCGTGGACTCGTGCAAGGGCACGGGCTCGCTGAAGGGCGCGCCTCACATCAACCCCGAGACGCTGAAGGCCAAGGGCTTCGACGACGAGACGCTGGCCCGCATCGAGCGCGCCCTCCCCTCGGCGTTCGAGCTGAGCTTCGCGTTCACGCGCTGGACGCTCGGCGAGGAGTTCTGCCGGACCCGGCTCGGCCTGACGGCCGACCAGCTGTCCGACCCGCGGCTGGACATCCTGAAGGCGCTCGGTTTCACGGCGGAGCAGATCGCGGCGGCCAATGACCACGCCTGCGGACGCATGACCATCGAGGGCGCGCCGTTCCTGCGGGACGAGCACCTGCCGGTCTTCGACTGCGCCAACCGCTGCGGCAAGCTCGGACGCCGCTTCATCCGCGCCGAGGCGCACCTCGCCATCATGGCGGCGGCGCAGCCGTTCCTGTCGGGCGCGATCAGCAAGACGATCAACATGCCCCCGGACGCCACGGTCGAGGACGTCCGGACCGTGCACGAGCAGGCCTGGGAGCTCATGCTCAAGGCCATCGCCCTGTACCGCGACGGCAGCAAGCTCAGCCAGCCCCTGAACACGGTCGCGCTGGACGACGACGCGGCGAGCAGCGAGATGGAAGCTCAGGCGGTCGCCGAGAGCCTCGCGTTGCCGGGAGCCGGGATCGGTCCCGGCGCCGACCCCGTGCGCGTGGCCGAGCGCATGGTCGTTCGCTACCTGCGCGAGCGCCGCCGCCTCCCGCACCGCCGTCGCGGCTACACGCAGAAGGCGATCCTGGGCGGCCACAAGGTCTACCTGCGCACGGGCGAGTACGCCGACGGGAGCCTCGGCGAGATCTTCATCGACATGCACAAGGAGGGCGCGGCCTTCCGGTCGTTGATGAACTGCTTCGCGATCGCCCTGTCCATCGGCCTGCAGTACGGCGTGCCGCTCGAGGAATACGTGGACGCCTTCGTCTTCACGCGCTTCGAGCCCAACGGCGTCGTGCAGGGCAACCCGCACATCAAGCTCAGCACGTCCATCATTGACTACGTGTTCCGCGAGCTGGCCATCTCGTACCTCGGGCGCAACGACCTGGCGCAGGTGCAGCCCGCCGATCTGCGCGGGGACACGATCGGGAGCACGGGCGGCTCGTCCGAACCGGAGCCCCAGTTCGACACCGAGGTGGTCCGCGAGCGGCTCATCGAGCCGTCGGAGCAGTTCCGCTTCAACTACCACGGCCTCGGCGAGTCCAGCCATCTCCGGCCGGGCGAGACCCGGGCCTCGACGGCCCAGCCGATCGCGGTTCCCGTCGCCGCGGCGGCCCCCGCGGCGGCCGGCACCACGGCGCCGCGCCTGTCCACGGTCGAGGATCGCGCCCGCCGCGCGCGGCTGTGCGGCTACGAGGGCGACCCCTGCCGCCACTGCGGCCAGTGGACGATGGTCCGCAACGGCACGTGCCTCAAGTGCGACACCTGCGGCGAGACCAGCGGCTGTAGCTGAAGCGCCGGCTGCGGCCGGCGAAGCCGGACCTTGGCTCCCCCTCCCGCCACGCGGCCCTGCCGCAGGGGGGAGCCGCGCCTTTCGCCTCGGGCGCGCCAGGCCTCGCCGGGGCTCGTGTAGGATGTCCGCGGCTCCCCGGCGCACCGAAGACTCGGGCGCACCGAGGCGAGCCGCCCTCGCCCCGGGGCCGCATCACGTGTCATCGGGGTTCCGGAGCTAGCGGTGGGCAAGAAGATCGGTGAGATGCTTGTCGAGCGTGGCCTGCTGAACCCCTCGCAGGTGCAATCGGGGCTCGATCAGCAGAAGTTCCACGGCGGTCGCGTGGGCTCCATCTGGATCAACCTGGGCTACTTGCAGGAGAAGGACCTCCTCGAGACGCTGGCGACCCAGAAGAAGGCGCGGCCCGTGAAGGGCTCGATGCTCAAGCAGGTCAGCAAGTCCACGCTCGACCTCCTTCCGGTCAAGATCGCCGCCAAGTACAAGGTCGTGCCGCTCGCGAAGGAAAACCGGCGCCTGTCGGTGGCCATCTGCGACCCGAACGATCTGCTCGCGCTGGATGAGCTCCAGTTCATCTCCGGGTGCGTGATCGAGCCCTACCTGGCCACCGAGAAGACGGTCGTGGCCGCGCTCGAGCACTTCTACAACTGGACGCCCCCGGGAAAGAGCGCCTCCGCTGGCCCCGCGGCATCGGCTCCCCCGCGTCCCGTGCCGCCCCCGGCCGCGACGCCCGGCGCGCGCCCGGCGGCCGGCGACGCCGAGACGTTCGTGGACGAGAAGTCCAAGGCCGAGGCCGAGGCCGCGCGCCGTTTCTGGTCCGAGCAGTTCAAGCCGGCGGCCGCCGCGGCGCCCAGCGCGGCCGCGAGCACGCCGGCAGCGGCGCAGAGCCCCGTCATCCCCCCGATCCCCGGCGCGGCCAAGGCCGCGACGCCGGAGGACGCCGCCGCGGCGTCGGCGGAGGTCGCTGACGGCAACGACTTGCTGGTGGATGAAGGCGAGACGATCGGGCTGCAGGACGAGCTCGATCCGCTGGAGGAAGCCTCCCGTCGCCTGGCCCGGGTCGAGATCCGCGACGACATCGCGGACGTCCTCATGTGGTGCACGGAGGGCCTCTTCAAGCGCAGCGCGCTCTTCATCTTCCAGAAGAGCCGGACGCTGGGCTGGACCGGCCAGGGCCAGGGCCTGACGCCCGAGATGGTGCGGCGCGTCGTCATGCCCGTGGACGAGGTCTCGCTGTTCACGCTCGTCCGGGACACCCAGCGGCACTACATGGGCCCGATGCCGACGAACGGCCCGAACGAGCGTTTCGTCGAGACGCTCGGGGGCAAGTGGCCACCCAGCATCCTCGTCGTGCCCTTCGGCATCGAGCGCCGCGCGCTCGGCTGCATCTACGGCGAGGACGACCCCGAGCAGATCGCCAACATTGACCTTCCGAAGCTGTTCCACCTGCTGCAGAAGGCTGGCCTCTCGCTCGAGATCCTGGTCCTCCGCGCGAAGTTGATGTCGGCCTGATCGCGCCGCATCGGCGCCCCTCGCCGATGCCCGGCTCCCTTCCCCCCGCGGCGAGCCGCCTCGTCCCTCGCGAGCACTCGCCCCGCGTCCACTGCGGATGGACCGCGCGCCCGCGCGCCTGCTGCGACTCGCGCCGCGGCGGCTGAGCGGCCGCCGCGCGCCCCCCCCTGAAAGCACGAAGGCCCGGCTTTCGCCGGGCCTTCGGGACCTCGAAAGAGGTCAGGCGCCTACTTCTTCTTGGTCGCCTTCTTCTTCTTCGAACCCTTCTTCGTAGCCTTCTTCTTGCTCGCCTTCTTCTTGGCAGCCATGTGTACTTCCTCTCTCTCTCCAAGTTGGTCCATCCCGGCCGTGGAAGCCCATGCCTCCGGACCGGATTGAGGGTGATCGTTCAACCTTCGCAAATACTGTGTCAAGAGAAAGTTGCGCTGTGGATGAATTTTTCTGTCCCCCTCCCCCGCCGATCGTGGCGGCTCCACCGCCGATCCGGCGCCCGCGCTGCGCGCCGGACACCGCGTGATGCGCCCGTGCGCGCGCATCGCGCGCGGCGCGCGACGCGCATGCGCGGTGACGCGCGGCGACAGCAACCGAGCGCGCGATCTCACGCGGAAAACGTGGAGAATTCTTGCACGCGCACGCGCGCGCATCGCGCTCGCGAGCGGCGCGCGCGAGGGCGCGTGATGGCGCGCGCGCCGCGCGTCAGGCCCCGCGCTGATCGCTCGCGAGGTGGCGCGCCCGACGGCGCCGGCGACGACGCGGCGCGACGGGCGCCGGAGACCGCCGCGCGGAGCCGTCAGCGCGCCGGATCGGAGGTCGTCGCGAGGTCGCGCGGGTGTCGTGACCCGTCCGCGGACGCGCCCCGGCCTCCATCAGCGGCCGTCCGTCGGGACTCGTCGCGTTCCCGTGCACGCGGCACGGCCGCGTGGCGGGATGGGGCGGCGAGCTCCGTCGTCGCCGGGCGCAGCCGGGTCACCGGCTCGTGGGAATCGCGTCAGCGCGCGGTGGCCGCGGTCGCGTCGGCGTCGGCCGGGGCGCCCTCGCCCTCGGGACAGCAGTCCTCGAGAGCGATGCGCCAGACCTCCTCGATCCGCTCGGCATGGCTGAACTCGAGACCCTCGCGATAGTCCGCCTGGATCTCCTCGACGTCCGCGGCGTTGCGCTTCGGCAGGATCAAGTGCTTGATGCCGGCGCGCCGGGCGGCCAGGACCTTCTCCCGGATGCCACCCACGGGGAGGACCAGGCCGGTCAGCGTGATCTCGCCCGTCATCGCCACGTCCGCGCGCACGCACCGTCCCGTGAACACCGACGCGATGGCGGTGGCCAGCGACACGCCGGCCGAAGGTCCGTCCTTGGGGATGGCCCCGGCGGGCACGTGCACGTGGATGTCCCAGGACTCCAGGAAGCGCTCGGTCAGCCCGAGCTCGGCATGGTGCGAGCGGACATAGGAGAGAGCCGTCTTGGCCGACTCCTGCATCACATCGCCCAGCTGCCCGGTGAGCTGCAGGTTCCCCTTCCCCGGCATCTTGAGCGCCTCGATGAACAGGATCTGGCCGCCGTCTTCCGTCCACGCGAGCCCGGTCGCCACGCCCGGCACCGCCGTGCGCTTGGCGACCTCCGGAAAGACGCGCTGCGGCCCGAGGTAGTCGGGGATGTCCTCGGGGCGGATGGCCAAGGGCAGGTCCTCTGCCCGCGCCACGCGCGTCGCGACCTTCCGGCAGACCGTCGCGATCTGGCGCTCCAGCGTCCGGACGCCCGCCTCGGACGTCCACCCGGTGACGATCTCGCGGAGCGTGTCGTCGGAGAAGTCCAGCTTGCGGTCGGCGATGCCGTTCTCCTCCATCTGCTTCGGCAACAGGTACTGGCGCGCGATCCGGACCTTGTCCTCCGTCGCGTACCCGGACAGGCGGATGACCTCCATGCGGTCGCGGAGGGCCGGCTGGATGGTGTCCAGGTTGTTGGCGGTGGCGATGAAGAGGACCTTCGAGAGGTCCAGGTCCACGTCCAGGTAGTGGTCGCGGAAGGCGTGGTTCTGCTCGGGATCCAGGACCTCGAGCAGGGCGGACGACGGATCTCCCCGGAAGTCCCGACCGACCTTGTCGATCTCGTCGAGCATGATGATGGGGTTGGCCGACCCCGACCGCTTGAGCGCCTGCACGACGCGGCCGGGCATCGCGCCGACGTACGTCCGCCGGTGGCCGCGGACCTCGGCCTCGTCGTGGATGCCCCCCAGGCTCATCCGGTGGAACTTCCGGCCCAGCGCGCGGGCAATCGACTTGCCCAGCGACGTCTTGCCGACGCCCGGGGGCCCGACGAAGCACAGGATGGGACCCTTCGTGTCCTCCTTGAGCTTGCGCACGGCGAGGAACTCGATGAGCCGGTCCTTGATCTTCTCGAGACCGTAGTGGTCCTCGTCCAGCACGGTCCGGGCGTGGCCGAGATCGAGGTTGTCGGTCGTGACCGTGTTCCACGGGATGTTCAGGATCCAGTCCAGGTAGGTCCGGATCACGTGGTACTCGGGGGAACTCGAGTGCATCTTCTCGAGCCGGCCCAGCTCGCGCGTCGCCTCCTTGAGGACCGCCTCGGGGAGGCCAGCCTCCTCGATCTGCTCGCGCAGGTGGGAGACATCGCTTTCCTCGTCGCCCTCGCCCAGTTCCTCGCGGATCGCCTTGAGCTGCTCGCGCAGGAAGAACTCCTTCTGCTTCTTCTCGAGCTCGCCGGCGACCTGACTCTGGATCTTCCCGCCAATCTGGAGGACGTGGAGCTCGCGCGTCACGGCGGCGGTCACGCGCTCGAGCTTGCCCTTCGGATCGTCTTCCTCGAGGATGGCCTGCTTGTCGGCGACCTCCATCTTGATGACGGAGCCCACCAGGTAGGCCAGGTGCAGGGGGTCGTCAATGGACGTGATCGCCTGCCGGAGCTCCTCGGGCAGGTACGGCGACAGGCCGATGACCTTCTCGGCCTGTTCGACGCACTGCCTCATGAGGGCGTCGAGCTCCTCGCTCTTGACGGCTGCGGCCTGATCGTCGAGGACCTCCACGCTGGCGCGCAGGTACGGCTCCTGCGCGAGCATCTCCTTCACGCGGAACCGGGCAAGGCCCTGCACGAGGATCTTCGCGTCGCCCCCGGGCACGCGGATCATCTTGTGGATGACCGCCCAGGTGCCCATTTGATGGAGGCCTTCGCCCGTGACCTCGTCGGTCCGGAGCGAGTGCTCGGGGAGCTCGGTCAGGATCCCCAGGATGCGCGCGCCCTTCATGGCTTCCGCGACCGCCGCGAGCGACTTCGGGCGGCCGATCGTCAGCGGGACGACCGTGTTCGGGAAGACCACCGTGTTCCGCACGGCGAGGATCGGGAGCTCCGCGGGACCCGCGGGAGGCGCCTGGCCCCGATCGCTTCCCGACTCGCCCCCGGCGGCGCCGCCACCACCCCGGGAGCGCACCGAGGACGACCCGCCGGAGCCGCCGCTCTTGCCGGGCGCGGAGCCGCCGCCCTTGCCGGAGGAGGACTCGCCGCCCCTGCCGGCGGGAGCATCGCCCTTCTTGTCGGACGGCGACTCGCCGCCCCTGCCGGCGGGAGCATCGCCCTTCTTGTCGGACGGCGACTCGCCGCCCTTGTCGGCGGGAGTGTCGCCACTCTTGCCGGCGGGAGCGTCACCACCCTTGCCGGCGCGCTCGGCGGTGTCGCCCGGCGTGTCGCTGGCGGCGTCGGATTCGCGGCGGGGAGGCTTCGGCATGGTCACTCCTTCTCGATGCTGACGTGCAGGAGACCGTCGCGCCCGTACTCGGCGCGGACGCGCTCCGCGCGCACCTCGGCCGGCAAGCACACGGCGCGCTCGAACGCGCCGTACGAGATCTCAAGCTGGTGGCAGGCGACCAGCGCGCCCGTGCACGGGGGCTCGGGCCGATGGCCCCGCACGACCACGCAGCGCCCCTCCACGGCCACGTCCAGGCTGTCAGGCTCGATGCCGGCCAGCTCCATGCGGATGACGTAGTGCGTGGGTGTCTCGTGGATGTCCGTGAACGGGTGCCAGCAGCGCTCGGCCAGCGGCCGGAACGGATGCGCGGGCGCGAAGAGTCGATCGAACATGGACGAGATTTCGCGCTCGAGGCGGTCCGAACGGTCGCCCTCTTGCGGCATCGCGGAGACGAGATCCCTGCGTGATTTCAGTGCGCTCATGAGACACCCCTGCCCGACTATACACCGCGTTCCGGAGGGCCGCAGCCTGCCCGGCGGGCCGTCTCAGCTCGTCGGCGGCGGCCCGGCCAGCGCCTCGAATTCGTCCTCGGTCAGGATGGTCACGCCGAGCTGGCGCGCCTTGTCGAGCTTGCTTCCGGCGTCCTCCCCCGCGACGACGTGCGTCGTCTTCTTCGAGACCGACCCGGCCACCCGGGCGCCCAGCGCCTCGGCCCGCTCGCGCGCCTGCTCGCGGCTCCACCGCGCCAGCGATCCGGTGAACACGAAGGTGCTGCCCGCAAGCGGCGGCGCCTCCTCCGGGGCGAGCTCGGGCTCCGGCGCCGGCAGGACGCCGCGCGCCTCGAGGTCGTCGAGGAGCGTCGCGATGCCAGGCTGCGCGAAGTACGCGCGAACGCTCCCCGCGACCTCGGGCCCGATGCCGTGCACGGCCTCGAGCGCCTCGGCCGTCGCCTCGCGCAGCGCGGCCACCGACCGGAACTGGCGCGCCAGCACGCGCGCGA
This sequence comes from uncultured Thermoanaerobaculia bacterium, assembly GCA_964613915.1. Taxonomy (GTDB): domain Bacteria; phylum Acidobacteriota; class JBCCFW01; order JBCCFW01; family JBCCFW01; genus CAZTIW01. Next base: position 14,584 of record CAZTIW010000029.1, on the reverse strand, counting down.
CGTGCTCGCCCACGTTGCGGATGCCCAGGCCGACCAGGAACCGCCGCAGCGGCCGCCCCCGGCTCGCCTCGATGCTAGCCATCAGGCGCGTCGCGGACTTCTCCCCCATGCGGTCGATCTCCGCGAGGCGCGCGACATCGAGGGCGTACAGGTCCGCCACGGATCTCACGAGCCCGCGGTCCACCAGCTGGTCCACGATGCGCTCGCCCAGCTGGTCAATGTTCATCGCGTGCTTGCCGCCCCAGTAGCGGATGCTCTCCTTCAGCTGCGCGGGACACGCGGCGCCCGCGGGACACCGCCAGTACGCGCCCTCCTCGATCAGCGCCGCCCCGCACGAGGGGCAGGCCGTCGCGAAGGCGAACTCGGGCAGCTCCCCCGTCCGCTTCTCCGGCAGCGACTTGACCACGTAGGGAATGACATCCCCGGCGCGATGCACGATGACGCGGTCTCCGGGCCGGACGTCCTTGCGCCGGACCTCCGACCGGTTGTGCAGCGAGGCGCGCCCGACCGTGACCCCGGCGACGACCACGGGCTCCAGGATGGCCACGGGCGTGATGTTGCCCACGCGACCGACCTGCTCCTCGATCGAGAGCAGCGTCGTCTCGGCCTCTGCCGGCTCGAACTTGTACGCCACCGCCCACCGCGGGCTCCGGCTGCGGGCGCCCAGACGCGCCTGCGCCTCGAGGTCGTCGAGCTTGACGACGATGCCGTCAATCTCGTGCGCGAGCTCATGGCGCCGCGCCTCCATCCACGCGTGGTACTCGAGGACGGCGGGGAGCCCCGAGCAGGCGCGGGCGTCCTCGCTGACCTGGAACCCCAGCGTCGCGAGGCCCGCGAGCAGGTCCGACTGCGTGGCCCAGGGAAGCGGGCTCTCGGCCAGCGCCGCGTAGGCCAGGAACGCCAGCGGTCGCCGCGCCGTGATGGAGGCGTCGAGCTGCCGGAGCGCGCCGGCGGCCGCGTTCCTCGGGTTCGCGAAGAGGGGCTCGCCGGCCGCCGCGCGCTCGTCGTTGAGCGCCGCGAAGGCCCGATGCGTCATGTACACCTCGCCGCGCACGGAGAGGACGCCGGGCTGGCGCGCCGCCAGCGCGAGGGGGACGCTCCGGATCGTGCGCGCGTTCGCGGTGACGTCCTCGCCCGTCTCGCCGTCGCCTCGCGTGCTCGCGACCTCGAGCACGCCCTCGCGGTACAGGAGCTCGACCGCCACGCCGTCAATCTTCGGCTCGCACGAGTAGGCCAGCGGCTCGCTGGTCCCCAGCAGCCGGCGCAGGCGCTCGTCGAAGTCCTCCACGTCGGCGCGCTCGACGATCGTGTCCAGCGACTGCATGGGCGCGAAGTGCGGGACCGGGCGGAAGGCCTCGGCCACCGCCCCGCCCACGCGAAGCGTGGGCGAGTCCGCCGTGCGCAGATCCGGATGCTCGGTCTCGATCGCGAGCAGCTCGCGTTGAAGGCGATCGTACTCGGCGTCCGTCAGCGACGGATCGTCGAGCACGTAGTAGCGCCGGTCGGCATCGCGAATCAGCTCGCGGAGTTCGCGGGCGCGCTCGGCGAGCGCCTCGTGGCGGTCGGGCATCACGCGCAGGAGGATACCTCCGACATCCGGGAATCGCGCCGCGCGGCCGGCTGGGCGACGCGTCCGAGGTAGAATCCGCCCCGGAGAACCCATGCCCCTGACCCGCCATGCTGCCGCCCTGCTCGCCATCCTTCTTCTCGCGCCGGCCGTGTCGGCGGGGATGCGCCGGGACGCCCTCGGTCCGCGCTCGGCCGCGCCCGTGCTGCGCGTGAACGGGATCGACATCTCGCCCCGCATGTACGCCAGCATCCTGCGCGACGGAGAGACCTCCTGGCGCTGGCTCCGCGAGATGTACACCGAGGAGCAGATCCTCAAGAAGAACGCCACGCGCGAGGAGTACCTGGTGCAGTCGGAGTTCGCCGAGCCCTCGGCCATGGCGCGCATGTTCGCCGAGCAGGTCGAGCCCTTCCGGCAGCAGGCGCTCAGGGCCTACGAGCGAGCTCGGGCCGGCGAGAACTGGGATCTCCTCGTGGAGACCTACGCCACCGAGCCCGACGCCTCGGCGCGACGCGGCGACCTCGGGGTCGTCGCGTTCGACAACCTCGTGCCCCCGTTCGGCCGCGTCATGTTCGAGGCTCCCCTGGGGGTCGTGCAGCCGCCCGTCCAGACGATCTTCGGCTGGCACGTGGGCAAGGTGACGGAGATCCTCGCGCCCCGCGACATCGTGAGAGCCGACGGCACGACCGTGAGGCGCCCCGAGACGCGCCGCGTGAGCCAGATCCTGATCACCTGGGCCCTGCCCGACGAGCCGACGGGCGAACGCTCCGATCTGCGGCTGGAGCTCATGACGCTCGAGGATCGCCTGACGTTCGAGGTGATTGACCGCGCGTACTGCTCCGAGCTGCCGACCTGGTGCGAGCGCGCACCCATCTCCGCGACGCCGGCAGGATCGACGCGCTGATGATCCCGAGAGCCCTGGCCGGGTCCCGCGCATGGGCCGGGCCAGTGCTTCTCGTGCTCGCGGCGAGCCTGGCGCCCGGCTGCCGCGACGGCGCGGCCGACGGCGCGGAGCCCGGAGACGGGCGCGCCGCGTCCGATCGCGCGGAGGTTCCGGGGACAGAGGCGGCCGAGCCGGAGACCGGCGCGCTCGCCGCGCGCATGGCGGCGACGCTCCTTCCCGTCCAGCAGCTCCGCGGCGGGGCGGCCGGCAGCGGCACGGGCTCCGTTCGCGGCGTCGCCCGGTGGGCGGGCTCCACGCCGCTGAAGGTGAAGCAGCTGACGAACACGACCGACGTCGCCGCCTGCGGCGAGCGCGTCAACTCGGGCTCGCTGGTGGCGACGGCGCGCGGCGAGCTCGCGAACGTGGTGATCGAGCTTCGCGCCGCGGACGCGACGGCGCGCCTGGCCGAGGCGGCGAGCCGCGCCCAGGCGCCCGGCCCGCTGGTCGTCGCGACCATCACGCGGTGCGTCCAGGAACCCCACGTGCTGATCGTGCCCGTCGGCGCCGCGGTGGAGGTCAGGAACCAGGACGCGGTCCTGCACGACGTCATCGGCCTGTCGGTTCGCAACCCGCCGTTCACGCTCACGCTGCCCCGCTACCGCCGGCGGGCGCGCCTCGAGGCGGACGCCCTGACGCGCGCCGAGCGCATCCAGGTGACCTGCGACATCCACCCCTGGGCGGTCGCGTGGTGGGTCGTGAGCAGCGCGCCGCACCGCGCGCTCACGGGTCTCGACGGCCGGTTCACCCTCGCGGACGTGCCGGCCGGCACCTGGCGGCTGGTCGCGTGGCATGAAGAGTTCGGCGAGATCGAGCGAACCGTGACCGTGCGGGCCGGCGCGACGGCCGAAGCGGAGCTCGCGTGGCGCTGACGACGCCGCCGTCGCGCACCGCGCTCATCCGGCGGGTCCTCTGGATCACGCTGGCGCTGAACGCGCTGGTCGCCGCCGCCAAGCTCGCGACCGGCCTCTCGACCGGCGTCCTGTCGCTCGTCGCGGACGGCGTGCACTCGTTGCTGGACGGCGGGTCCAACATCATCGGTCTGCTCGCCATCGCGGCGGCGCGGCGCCCGCCCGACGCGGACCATCCGTACGGACACCGCAAGCTCGAGACGGTCGCCGCGATGGCCATCGGAGGCATGCTGATCGTCGCCTGCTGGGAGATGGCCGCCTCGCTCTGGGGACGCCTGCTCGAGGGTGCGCCCGCGGGGCGAGCCGGCCTGCTCGGCTTCAGCGTCATGGGCTTCACGATGGCCGTCAACGCCTTCGTCTCGTGGTACGAGGCGCGCGAGGGGCGGCGGCTGGGCAGCGAGTTCCTGATCGCCGACGCCGCGCACACGCGATCCGACCTGCTGGTCTCGCTCTCGGTGCTCCTCGCGCTGGCCGCCACGCGGCTCGGCTGGGGCTGGGCCGATCTCGCCGCGACGGCGTTCATCATCGCGTGGATCCTGCGCCTGGCCTGGCAGGTGGTGCGACCCGCGCTCGTGACGCTGGCCGACGAGGCGCGGCTGGATCCCGCCGCGATCGAGCGCGTCGCCCGGTCGATCCCCGGCGTGCGCGAGGTGCACTTCATCCGGTCGCGCGGCCACCACGACGCCGTCTTCGTGGACCTGCACTTTCAGGTTCAGCCGACGATGCCGGTGGAGCAAGCGCACGTCCTGGCGCATCGCGTCGAGACCGCGCTCCGCGACGCGTTCCCCAACGTCATGGATGTCGTGACCCATGTCGAGCCCCTCGGCGACCCGCCCGAGCGCCTCGACGAGCACCACACCGCGGACCTGCCATGACGCCGACCGATCCCGAAACCGAGGCCCCGGTTCCCGGGCCCGACGACACCGGCGCCCCCGGTGAAGTCGCGGCGGTCCCCGAGCCTCCCGCGCCGGCTCCGGTGGTCACGCGCCCGCCCGGAGATCTCGCCGCGTGCCTCGCGCTCGCCGTCGGCGGCGCCTTCCTCGCGCTCTTCGGCTACGTGGTGGCCCTGGCCGCGGCCATGGCCCTCGCGCCGACCTCGCCGCGGCTCGCCCTGGCCATCGGGCAGCCGGCCGGGCTGGTGCTCCCGGCCCTGGCGCTCCTTCTGGTCGCGCGCGCGACCGGGTTCCTGGCGCCGCCCGGTCCCCGACGTCGCGCCAGGCCCGACGCGGTGGCTGGCGTCTCCATCTGGACGGTTGCCGTGGCGATGCTCGCTGGCGTGGCGTGGGTTTCCGCGCTCGCGCTCGCCAGCCCCGACGCGCTCGTGCGGTCGCAAGCGCACCTGCGCGATCTGATGGAGCCGCTCTTCGTCGTGCGGGGCACGCTCGACATCGCGGCCATCCTGCTGATCCTGAGCATCGTGCCGGGCGTGTGCGAGGAGATCCTCTTCCGCGGCTTCCTGCAGCGCGTCCTGCGCTCGCGCTTCACGCCGGCGATCGCGATCGGCGTCACGTCCACGCTGTTCGCCGCCTTCCACCTGGACGTCCTGGGCTTCCCCTCGCGCGTGCTCATCGGGATCGCGCTGGGCATCGCGTACGAGGTCACCGGCTCGCTCCGCCTCGCGATGTTCCTGCACGCGCTGCACAACATGCTCGTCATGCTGGTCATGCCCTGGGACCTGAGCGAGGCCATGGCCATCCCCGACCGCGGCGAGGCGTGGCTGGGCCTCGCCTTCGGCGTCCCCGGCCTCGTCGTCGCCGGCTGGTTCTGGCGCCGGTCCCTGCTCGCGCTGGCGCGCCGGCCGTGACGGACCCGGTCGAGATCGCCGTCCTCGGCGACCTTCACGGGATGTTCGACGCGGAGCTCGATGTCCCGCTGCTCGCGCGGCATCCGGTGCGCCTGTGCACGGGCGACCTCACGCCCAACCGCGGACGCGATCGGTTCGACGAGGCGCTGCGACAGGCCAGGGGCCTCGCGCAGGCGGGAGCGCTCGTCATCCTCGGCAATCACGATGGCCCGACGGCCTTCACCGGCCGCGCGTTCCCGCGCAGCTACCATCAGCTCGAGACCATTCTCGGCGACCTGCACGTCGGAGGCCGGATCGCGGAGTTCCCCGACCTCGGCCTGTCCGTCGTGGGCGCGCGGCCACTCAGCAGTGGCGGCGACGACCTGCGCTTCGCGCCGCCCGGTCGCGAGGACTGGAGCATCGCCCGATGGGCCGAGGAGATCACCACGCTGATCGCGACGGCCCGCGGCCCGCGCATCGTGATCCTCGCGCACGCCGGAGCCTCCGGGCTCGGCGCCACGCGCGACGCGATCTTCGGGTGTGACTTCCGCGACGAGCAAGGCGACTGGGGCGACAGCGACCTGCGTCTCGCGCTGGACCGATCCGTCGAGGCCGGCAGGCCGGTCGTGGCGGTGATCGCGGGCCACATGCACGACAGGCTGCGCGGCGGCGGCCGGCGCACGCTGTCGCTGCGCGAAGGCGGCGTCCTGCACGTCAACGCGGCCATCGTCCCCCGCGTCGGCCCCCGCGGCCGCGCCATGGTGGTCGTCAGGCTCGAGGGCATGACGGCCACCGCGCGCGTCGAATGGCACGCGCCCGACGGATCAGTCGCCGTCGAGCCGCTCGCCTGACGGCGCCCAACGCCGAGCGTCCCGACCCCCTACAGCGGCTCGCAGTGGGGCTCGATGTCGCCGATGTCCACGCCCTGCTCCAGAAGGCGCTTCTTCTCCTGGTGCCGCCGGACCCAGGCCTCCCAGGACCGCCCGTCGGCCGTGTCGCGTCCGGAGAACGCGATGCCGCGGACGGAGGCGCCCGGAATCGTGGCAGGCGGCGCGTCCGCCTGCGCCGGATAGAGGCGCACGTCCGGACGGGCTCGATCGCCCGCCAGATCGAAGATGTAACCGGTCACGCGCGTGCCATCCGCGAGGGCCAGCGTGACGTCGCCGCGAAAGTCGAGCGCCTCGCGCAGCGCGCGCGCGAGATCCTCGCCGTCCAGCTCGTGCAGGTCGCCGTTGCGCAAGGAGACCAGGCCGTCAGGGCTGCCGTCGCGACCGCCACCCTTCGCCGTCATCGATCAGTTCCGGACCGCGGCGCGAGCCATCGCGGCCATGCCCCGCACGGACGTGAACGCGTGATGCACGGCGGACGCCTCGTAGCCACAATGCACCATGCAGTCGGCGCACTTGTCGTTGCCGCTCTTGCGCCCGTAGGCCGCCCACTCGGTCTCGCGCATGAGCTCGGCGAACGAGCTGGCGTAGCCCTCCTGCAGCAGGTAGCACGGCTTCTGCCAGCCGAAGATGTTGTAGGTCGGGTTCCCCCACGGCGTGCAGTCGAACTCGACGTGACCCTGCAGGAAGTCCAGGAACAGCGGGCTCTGGTTGAACTTCCAGCGGCGCTTGCGGCCGGTGAGCATCGCGCGGAACAGCTCGTGCGTGCGCGCGCGGCGCAGGAAGTGCTCTTGATCCGGAGCCTTCTGATAGCTGTAGCCGGGCGAGATCATCATGCCCTCGACGCCCAGGTCCATGACCTCGTCGAAGAAGGCGCGCATGGGCTCGGGATTCGCGCCCTCGAACAGCGTGGTGTTCGTCGTCACGCGGAACCCGGCCTTCACGGCGGCGCGGATCGCGGCGACCGCCTTCTCGTGCGTGCCCTCGCGGCACACCGCGAAGTCGTGCTCCGCCTTCGGCCCGTCCAGGTGCACCGAGAACGACAGGTACTTGCTGGGGCGGAACTCGCCCGACGCCAGGCGCTCCTCCAGCAGCAGCGCGTTCGTGCACAGGTAGACGTACTTGCGGCGCTCGACGAGCCCCGCGGCGATCTCGGCCATCTGCGGGTGCATGAGCGGCTCGCCGCCGGCCACGGACACCATCGGGGCGCCGCACTCCTCGGCTGCCCGGAAGCACTCATCGGGCGACAGCTGCCGCTTGAGGACGTGCGCCGGGTACTGGATCTTCCCGCATCCGGCGCAAGCGAGGTTGCACCGGAAGAGCGGCTCGAGCATGAGGACGAGCGGGTAGCGGCGGCGGCCTCGGGCGACGTTCTTCGCGACGTGCGTGGCCACCGTCAGCATCTGCGAGATCGGGACGGGCATGGAGCGCTCCGGGGGGTCTGCTTCGCGCGCCGAGATGGTATCAGCGGGGCCGCGCTACCGCCGCGCGCCGTGACAAGGCAGGATTGAAGCGTCGTGACCGAGCCTCGCCTCCTCATCCTGATGCGCCACGCGCGAGCCGCCCCCGGGGCCGCCCCGGGCGCCGAACGCGCCCTGACCCCCGAAGGGATGGCCACGGCCGTGGCCCAGGGGCGCCTTCTGGTCGAGATCGAGCCCCGCGGTCCCGTCCTGGCCAGCCCGGCCCTGCGCTGCCAGCAGACGGCCCGCGCCGTCGCGCAGGCGCGCGGCTCGGACCATGTCGTGACGGTCGCGGAGCTGGCGGAAGGCGCGGGAACGGCGGAGCTTCTCGCGCTCGCGCGATCCTGCGACGACGGCGCGATCCTCGTCGGCCACCAGCCCGACCTCGGCGCCCTGGCCTCGGCGCTGGTGGGTCCGGCCGCGCCGTCCTTCGCGCCGGCCACGGCCGCCGTGCTCGCCCGCGGGAGCGCCGGCTGGTCCGTCCACCGCGTCCTTCACCCGACATGAGTCGCCGCCGCTCAGGGTCTCGACCCCCGACGCCCGCTGGCGACTCGCGTGATCAGGCCGATGCGCCGGATGCGCGCGCCGCCCTCGTGCGCGCGACGCCGGGGCAAGCGCCCCTCGCGCCCGGCAAGCCCGCGGCCGCGCCCCGGCCAGCCGTCGAGGCGGAGATCGTCGAGGACGATCTCGACGCGCCGGACGATCCGCTCGTCGCCTCGGCGCTCGACGGCGACCTCGACGACGACCTCGACGACGACGGGGGCTCCAGCGATGACGACGGCACGCTCGGCGCCGATGAGGGCGAGCACGGCGAGCAGATCATCCCGCTCGCGGGCGGCCAGGCCGTCCTGGTCCGCGACGCGCTCACGCGCTACCTGAGCGAGGTCTCGCGCTACCCGCGGCTCTCGCCGGACGAGGAGCATGACCTCGCGGTGCGCTGGACCGAGCATCGCGATCGCGAGGCCCTCGCCGCGCTCGTGACCGGCAACCTGCGTCTGGTGGTCGCCGTCGCGCTCTCGTTCCGCCGAGCCTTCGCCAACGTGCTCGACCTCATCCAGGAAGGCAACATGGGCCTGCTGGAGGCGGCCGAGCGATTCGATCCCTACAAGGGCACGCGGCTATCCACGTACGCGACGTTCTGGATCCGCTCGCGCATCGTGCGCTACCTGCTCGACAACTGGCGCCTGGTCCGCGTCGGCACGACCAACGCTCGCCGCAAGCTGATCTACGGCCTGCGCCAGGAGCGGGAGCGGCTGGAGCGCGAGGGGATCACGCCGACGCCCAAGCTCCTCGCGGCCGCCTTCGGCGCCACCGAGGAAGACGTCGTCGCCGTCGGCCAGGCGCTCGGCGCGCGCGACGCGTCGCTGGACGCGCCCGTCGGCGAGGATGGCAAGTCCACCGCCGGCGACGTCACGCCGGGCGACGCTCCCTCTCCCGAGCGGCTGGCCGCCGAGGCCGACTTCCGCGACAAGCTCGCTCGGGCTCTCGACGACTTCAGCCGAGGCGCGAGCGAGCGCGAGCTGGCGCTCCTGCGCGAGCGCCTGATGGCCGACGAGCCCGTCACGCTCCAGGACCTCGCGGACCGGGAGGGCGTGACGCGCGAGGCGATCCGCCAGACCGAGGTCCGCCTCGTCGCTCGGCTGCGCGACTACATGCTCGAGCACTTCCCCGAAGCAGCCGACATCCACCTGCGATCCGACTGACCGCTCGGCCGCGATCGGCCGCCAGCACTCGCCCCGGGGCCGCCGCCCGAGCTGCCGGGCAGCGAGCGGACCCGGGACGATCTTCGTTCACGGCTGGACCCGGAGGCGCCCAAGGCACGCAGATTGAGTCACTTGCCTTGTGCTCCGCTTGCGCCCGGGAAGCGCGTCCTCCGAATGCCGCGCGGCAGCTTACATGCCGACACGGCTAGCCATGTCACGGGCTTGGCACTTGGTGTACCGTGACGGAAACAGGCGGCGAGTGCCGCATCGAGCGGCCCGCGAGCCTTCTGGGGAGGACGCGATGAGCGAGGGTCTTCGAGCAGCGCGGTTCATCGTTCTTGTCGTGGTCATGCAGATGCTGGCGATCCTCCCCGCGCGAGGAGAGGAGTTGCTTCCCGGCCAGCCGAATCCCGCGCTCGCCTCCGAGTGCACTCCCGCCGTGCCGGGGGTCCCGTGCGAGACGACGGATCCGATCGGCGTGGGTCGCGTCGAACTGCACTCGGGCGAGTACTTCCTTGAAGAGGAGGACTTGCGAATCCCGGGCCGAGGCATCGACTTCGTGATGCGGCGAACCTACCGATCCCGCGGGGATCGCTCGGCCGTGCTCTCGACCCTTCAGCCTCCGCACTGGATCTGGGCCTGGTCTCATCTGGGCACGGGCTGGGACCACACGTACAACATCTGGCTCGAGAGCGAGCGCAGATACCAACCCATCACGGACAGCGACTGCGGACCTCCTGGTTCGTCCCAGCCTTGCTGGGAGGACGTGAGTCAGGCCCGCGTGCGGATGGGGAATGGAAGGACATCGTGGTTCACGCGCCGCGTGGACTTCCGCTGGCACGATTGGAACCACAACGGCGTGTGGGATAGGGATTCCGAGCCCCCGATCGGGAACGTGCCCATGGATTTCCGCGCATCGGGACAGTGGACCGTCATCTCTGAGGTGCCGCCCAACGATCGTTTCCATCCGACGGACCTCGGTGGGTTCACGCTGCGCCACCAGGACGGATCCGTCTGGCACTTCCGCACTCATTACCGCCTGCCGACCTCGTGGGGGCCATGTGAGAACCTCGAAGATCCTGACAACACTGTCTATTGCGTCCGTTGGGAGACGCCGGCCTACTCGGATTCGTTCCGGGCCGTGTGCGACTGGATCGAAGATCCCAACGGCAACCGCATGTATCTGGAGTGGGAGCTCGGCGCGAGATTGAGCGAGTGGGGACATTCCGAGACGGAGCCAGTGCTGAGGCAGGTGATCGACACGCTCGGGCGCGTCGTTCGATTCGACTACGCGACCACGGAAGCCGGCCCGCCGGAGTCGGGGGAATCTCCGCTCACCTATTTGCGCTCGGTCACGGACTCGGCCGGACACGCCGTGCACTACGAGGTTGTCGAGCACGGGCCAGCGCGGGGTCAGTTGCGACGCGTGGAGGGTCTCAAGGCATCTGAGGGCAGTCCGAACGGTGGCCAGGGTTCGGGAGATGCCTCTTCTTCGCGGCGCGTGCGAGTGTATGAATGGTCCGATGGCGGCATGCAGTTCCCGCACCTTGGCGTGTTGAACCTGAAGGCCATCCGAGATGGAGATGGCCGGCTCCTTGCCTCGATGACCTACTCGACAGGCATCTCCGACTTCACGCAAGTGCCCCCGGACCCAATTGGCGTCTGCGGCTGCGTTGACGAGAACGCGATGGGTTGTCGGAACGAGCGCGAGAACTACGACCGAGTGCTCTCGCACACGATCGGCGACGGCACGATGCACTTCGAGTATGCCCGCGTTCCTGACACGGTGAGTGGTCCTTGCGTCAAGCGCCCCATCTGGCGCGTGACGGTGACGGATCCGGTCGGGAACGTCACGGTGACCGATCTCACTCGCAAGAAGCTCGTCTCCAGGAAGCGCGAGTATCTCGGCCGGGCCCTGCCCGGCGTCGCTAGTCGTGCGGAGTCTGGCCCGAGCGGTGAGGTCGTCTTCGTCAGCAACCCGCCAGGGAGCCAGCCGCCGACGCGTCCGTTGCAGCCTGCACTGCTCCCGGGCCTGAAGGTCGAGAACGGCCTGGGCTTCTACGAAACGATCACGGACACCGACTTTGAAGGTCAACCCTTCACGATCATGAAGCCCAACGCGACAGCGCGGTATGGACCTGGGCAATGGCGCGTGGACGAAGTCAAGTACTTCTATGACATCGAGGAAGTGAACGCGGCAGGCGGGCCTTGCTCTGCCACGAGCTATCCCAGCGGAGGCCCGTACTGCATTTACGATCCTGGCTGGCAGCATGACGTGGATCACGGCATTGCGTGCACGTGGGCGATGCCGCGGATACGAGTGCGGCGGGCACCCGACCCCTTCATGCCCGGCGACGCGACATGCCTCATCGAGCGGACCACCTTCGACTCCGATCGCTCGGCCGGCCCGTTCGGCGCGACCGTGGACCTGAGGGGCTCCCGCGGACTGACTCTCGAAACCTACCATCCGAACCGCGGGTCGCGGCACTTCTACCATGATGATCGCGGCAACCTCCTGCGCGTTGGCGTACATGGGACGCGGAGCGAGCCAGCGGCGATCCTCGACAGGTACGAGTACGCGGATGTTGAAGTCGCCGATCCGCGCGATCCCAGCGGCCATCGCATGGTGCGACGCATGACCGCTCACGAATGGCCCGAGCACATCGTGGACGGCGCGGCCTACCGCCAGCGCGATGAGTATCGGTATTACGAGGCATCCGACTGCCCCGACCCGACTTCCACGTCGCATGCGAGCTGCCCGCAATACGGTCTGCTGAAGGAGTTCGTCGAGGACGTCGCCGCACTGCATCAGACCACGCGCTTCGAGTACGACACGGTCGGTCGGCTCGAGCGCAAGACAGATGCAGCCGGCAACGTCACCTCCTACGTGCGAGATGGTCGTGGACTCGTGATCCGCGAGGAAGTTGCGTGGCGGCACGCGGGCGGTCAGCCAGGTCAACCTCTCGTGACGGAGCGTCGCCACGACGCCAACGGCCAACTCGTGCGAGTGGACGTGCCGAACCTGGCTCTTGGGGGCGCCCTCGATCCGAGCAACCCCTACTGGACCACCATCACGAAGCGCGACCGCTTGGGCCGTCCTGTGGCCGTTCTGCAAGAACTCGCGTCGGTTGATGACGCGCTCCTCGACTCGCTTTCGGATTCCGCGCAGTGGGAGACACTCCTGTCCGATCCCAGCGTCCGAGACAGCGTCGCCGTCACCCGCACGCACTACGGTCCGGACGGGAAGGTCACGCTCATCGAGAACCCTGAGGCCGTCGCTGGCCGCCGTCCGGGGGATGTACTGGCCACCGAGCATGACGAGCGAGGACTGCCCCTGCGAACCACGACCGGCATCGGCGCCGACACTCTCGTGACTCAGGTGGACTACGATGGGAATCGCAATCCCATCCGGCAGGTCGTGGGGATCAATACGAGCGCTCCCCGCCTGACACGTCACGTCTACGACGGCTTTGATCGCCTGCGCGTCACCATCGACCCGATGGGCAACGAACGGCACCGCACGTATTCTGGCGATCTCTTGGCAGCGGAGTACGTGCTCGGCGAAGTGGATGATCAGCCCGGAGGAGCCAGCAACGTGTGCTTGTCCGTACGGCGAGTGGCCTACGACTGGCTCGCCCGCGACGTGGGGGAACACGTAGCACTGTTCGACGACCCTCCGCCAACGTGTACCGAACTCCTCGCCGACGGCGATCCCGCCCGCTGGGCCTCCACGACACGCGTCCTGAGCGTCCGCGGTCAGGCGATCGAGGAGCGCGATCCTCTCGGGCGAGTCACGCGGCTTCACCTCGACACGCTCGGTCGCAACATCGGAACGACGGATGCTGTCGGGGACGAGATCGTCATGACTCTCGACGCCAATGGCGTCCCCACGCGCACGGAGCGTCAGCAGCAGTCTGGAATCGGGGCTCCAGTCCGAACCATCATCACCGAGCAGCGCGCCGATACTCTGGGGCGCGTCACGGAGAGCGTGGACCCGGCTGGCCACCTCACCACGGTCGAGTACGGCGCCGGCAAGCGAGTGCTTCGCTCCACGGACGCCCGTGGTCACAATGTCAGGTTCACATCGGACGGCGCCGGCCGCGTCATCGAGACGCGTCGCGAACTCTGGGAGAGCGGCGCGTTCATCCGTGACGTGGTCACGCGCACGCACTACGATCTCGACGGCCGCGTGATTGGCCAGGAGGACGACGGCGGGAATCTGACCGAAACCGTCCGGGATGATCTCGGCCGCGTCACCGCTACCCGGATGGCCGACAACACGGAGCACGCGTCGAGATACAGCACCTTCGGCGACTTGATCGAGTCGGTGGACGCCAATGGCACCGTCCTCGCCCACGAGCCCGACGCTCTCGGCCGCACGCGCCGTCGCTGGCAGGTCTCGGCCGCGCCAGGGGTGACGCCGGTCGCCGCGCAGCGCTTCACGCTCGACGGTCTCGGCAGAATGAGGGCCTACGCGGACGAGGCCGTCAACGGTCGAGCCGTCACGCTCCGGCTCAACTCGCGCGGCGCGGTCATCGAAGAGGAGTCCTCCGACGGACACTCCACGCATCGACTCCACGCGACGGATGGGAGCCTGCTGGCGTCTTGCTACGGTCTCTCAGGAACGCAGGTGCGGAACGTGCGGGACGATGCCGGGCGCGTCACGGAGGTGTGGCTGGACGAGGACTGGACTGCCTCCAGCGCTTGCGGGATCCGGACCGCGAGCGAGCGCCTCCTGTTGAGGCAGTACTGGTCAGGTCCGCGCCTCGAGCGGCGCGAGTTCGAGAACGGCATCCGCCTCGACATCCAGCACGACATGGACCTGCTGCGCGCTGCTGATCGCGTCTACGAACCAGTCGGCTCCGGGCAGATGCAGCTGCGCTCGGCCAGGACGTACGTCCACGACGACGTTCACCACCGCAGCGTGTTTGCCAGCACCGAGCAGAACGTGCCGGGCCTGTGGTGGACGCATGACTCCTTGCGCCGGATGCGAACCAGTCGCCGCGACCTGGAGCTGCCGCGTCGGTACGACCTCGATGGTGCGCAGAACCGCCTCGCCGTCCACCACCCCTCCGGGCAGACGGAGACGTACTCCCGCGAGCCCAGCGATGCCCCGGTGCACCAGTACACGACCGCGGGTGGCGCGAGCCTGGCGCACGATCTCACCGGTGCGGTGACGGAGGTGGACTACGAGCCCGGGCAGGACGGGCTCGACCTGCGGCTGACCTGGGACGCCGTGGGCCTACCCTCGACCCTCACCGCAGGCCCCCCCGCCAGCCCCACCGCGGTCCTGTCATTCCGTCACGACGCGCTCGGCCGTCGCATCGGCAAGG
>CAZTIW010000028.1:0-62277 GCA_964613915.1 uncultured Thermoanaerobaculia bacterium | reverse complement strand
TTCCACGGCGAGATGCAGGAGACATGGCGTTCCGACAGTGGTTTCTCGGCGCCGGATCTGAGCCGCGAGTCTCCTGCGCCTGCCAGATGGATGGTCCGGGTCCAGAGCGGCCCGAGAGAGCGACCGGTCAGTGAGCGCCGCGGATGTCGGAGGCGAGGGCAGGCGAGCGCTCGTGAACCCCTCCCTCGCCCGCTCGCTCCTCCTCGCGTTGTCCCTTCTCACGATCGCTCCAGCCGCTCACGCCAGCCGCGCTCCCGCCGACAGGAGCGAGAGCCCCTTGCCGCTGGCCGCAGCCCTGAAGCGCGCCGACCTCGTGGCGATGGGCACGCTCGACATGTCGCCTGCGGGTGCTAGTGAGTCTGGCGCTGAGCCTGCCCCGAGTCAGTGGACGCACGAGTCTGTTGCGGGACGCCACGGGGCTCCGGTCGCCGCGCAACGAGCTGAGGGCAAGAACGCTGGGCTCACGGCGCCGGCGAGTGATGGTCGTGCTGTCTTCGTCGCGGATCCCAGGTCACCAGGCAGGGAGGTGCGCATCGCGGGGCTAATCTGGCCCGAGGATCCGGACGCGGCCTGTGTCGCCAAGCGCTTTGCCGATGCACTTCTCGCGCGAGAGGGAGCGCGCCCGGTGCGGCGCGGCAAACGCCAAGCGGCGCGCATCGAGTTGACCGTGCTCTGGCTGCCCGGGGGGCATCACGGGTACGACGAGTACTGGGATCCCGAGCGCGAGGAGACGCGGGTTGACTTCGCGCAAGTCTTGGTCGCGACGGGCGCTGCGGTAGTGGACCCCAAGCCGCTCCAGACGTCGAGGAGGCAAGTGTGTGGCCTCCGGATCGGCGAGGAAATTGCCGAGCGCGGGTATCGCGGAGCATGGGCTCCTGCACTGCAAATGGGTTCGTGCGGAGACCTTTCTGTCCAGTGGTCAATCTTCTTGGGAGAAGAGAATGCGCAAGCCCTTGTCGTCTGGATTCGGGACGAACTCGCATGCCTCCCGGTGGCATGCGGAGGCGGGACGCCTGAGGTCTGCGATCAGGGCACGGCCGACCTCGTCCGGTGGTTGCACGAGACCGCGGAGCCCGAGCCGTGAGGGCGTCTCCTGGCCCCCGGCGCAACCGCATGAGGGGCGCGCCGTGACCCATGCTGCCCTCCTGCGGCGACAATGAAGATGTGGCGAGTGGAGAGGCGCTTGCGGCCGAGAACCGTCATCTCGGCGAGGCCCGTCAGGACGCACGGGGGCGCTCGCCTGCGCGTCGGAGCCCTCGCACCGGCGGCGGCTCTGGCGCTCATCACCGGCGTGTCGTGTGGCGGTCCTCGCGATGGCTCTGGTCCGACTCGGCGCGTGACGGGGTCGGCGGCACCCGCGGAGTCTTGTGAGCCCGCGATCCCGGCGGACGCCGTCTACACGACTTTTAGCGGAGTCTTGACAAAGTACCGATTCAGGGATCCGGCCGGCGGCGACTGGCTCGTGAGCTCGTGGAAGCTCGAACCCTCCGAAGGAGTCTCCGAGCGCGCGAGGGAGATTGCGCAGGCGCTATTCAACGCCAACCCTTGCATGGATGCGTACGACCCGGCGTGCTTGAATGCCATGACGCACGTTCGCTTCGAGCAGGCCTGCTCCATGCTTGCGGGGCTCATCCCGGAGGACCGCCAGGCGGTCGTGCATGCCCTGACGCTGGCGCTCGACGCATCCTTCGACGGAGAGGAGGGACAGGGAATGCTCCGCACGATCTTGCTCTCGGGCGGCTTGCAGCCGGAGGGCGCTGCCGCATACTTTGATGGCCTGAAGCCGGCGGCGAGCGATTGTTCCTGGAGCCCCTTCCACCATGCCGACGCTGTCAGGAGCGCGCTCGCGTACCCTGATGCCGGCAAGGCTGTCCTTGCGCAGATGGCAACCTGTCCCTGTAACTGGATTGATCACCATGCGCTCAGGGCACTCGTCGTGCTTCGCTGGATCGGAGAGGGCGGGCTCGTTGCGGAGGCCGATCAGCGTCGCCTTGAAGCATGCGAGTTTGAGGGGCGCGACGGGCGCACCATGACCGGGGCCGAGCTCGTGGCTTCCATTCCACGGCGAGATGCAGGAGACATGGCGTTCCGACAGTGGTTTCTCGGCGCCGGCTCTGAGCCGCGAGCCTCCTGTGCCTGCCAGATGGATGGTCCGGGTCCAGAGCGGCCCGAGAGAGCGACCGGGCAGTGAGCGCCGGGGATGCCGGAAGCGAGGGCAGGCGAGCACCCGGGACCTCCGCCCTCCTTCCCTCGCTCCTCCTCGCTCTGTCTCTTCTCACGACCGCTCCGGCCGGTCACGCCAGCCGCGCTCCCGCCGACACGAGCGAGAGCCCCATCCCGCTGGCAGCTGCCTCGACGCGCGCCGACCTCGTGGCGATGGGCACGCTCGCCATGTCGCCCGAGGGTGCTCGTGAGTCGGGCGCTGAGCCTGCCCCGAGTCCGTGGACGCACGAGTCTGTTGCGGGACGCCACGGGGCTCCGGTCGCCGCGCAACGAGCTGAAGGCAGGAACGCGAGGCGCTCGGCGCCGCCGCGTGATGCTCGTGCTGTCTTCGTCGCGGATCCCAAGTCGCCGGGCAGGGAGGTGCGCATCGCGGGGATAACCTGGCCCGAGGATGAGAACATGGCCTGCGTCGCCAAGCGCTTTGCGAATGGGCTGCTAGCGAGGGAGGGCGCGCGTCCCGTCCGGCAGGGCCGGCGCCGGGCGGCTCGCGTGGAGCTGACCGTGCTCTGGCTGCCCGGAGGGATTCACGGATACGACGAGTACTGGGATCTCGAGCGCGAGGAGACGAGAGTCGACCTTGCTCTCGTTCTCGTCGCAGTCGGAGCCGCCGTCGCGTCTTCAGAGTGGAAGCACGACCAGGATGCACTTGGCTGCGGCCTTCGGATGTCAGAGAAGCTTGCTCGATACAGTCGGCGCGGCATGTGGGCGCTTCGCAGCGAGGTTCCGTCATGTACCGAACCATCACCCGGATGGCTTCTCTTTCACGGAGCTGAGGACGCGCAGGGTCTTGTCGACTGGACTCGGGACCAACTCGCATGCCTGCCGGTGGCCTGCGGAGGCGGGACGCCAGAGTTCTGCTTTGACGTGTACGCTGACATCGTGCGACTTCTGCACGATGAGGAAGAGCGTCGGCCGTGAGGAACCACTGCGCCTCCATGTGGGATCGCATCAGAGGCGCGGAATGATCTCCTTCGTCGTCCTGTTGCTTCTGTCGGGCATGAGCCCTGCTCGCTCGAGCGCATGCTCGCTTTCCGTGGCTGACGGGACGACGATGGGCAGTCGCGCCGTGCTCGTGTCGGATCCGAAGTCGCCGGCGAGGGAAGTGCGCATCGCGGGGATACTATGGTCCGAAGATCCAAACGCCGCGTGCGTCGCGAGACGATTCATGATCGACCTCGTCGGTCGTGAGGGTGCGAATCCGGTCGTCCGAGGAAGGCGCCGTGCCGCGCGACTCGAGCTCACGGTGTCCTGGGTGCTGGTGGATCTGCATGCGGATCAGCTTGTCGTCGATCCAGCTACCAGGAACACGCGTGTCGACCTGGCGCAGGTCCTGCTCGCGACGGGAGCCGCGGTGGTTGACCCCGGGTTCTCCAGGCGATCCACGACGATGTCTTGCAGCCTGGAGATGGCGGCACTCCTGGGCAGGCATGGACGTCGTGGCGTGTGGGCTTCACCCCTCGAGATCGGATCGTGCTCCGGTCCCGAACGGAACTGGTCGGTGTTCTGGGGAATCGAAGACAGTCGTGCGATCGACAGCTCGATCCGAGACGAGCTGTCCTGCATTCCGGTAGCCTGCGAGGGCATCCGACCGGAAGCCTGCTTGGCGGATGAGGCCGAGCGGATGCTCTGGCTGCGCGACTTGGAGGAGGCGATGCCGTGAGGGTTGGTGGCGCCCCGATGATCGGGACACTCTCTGCCCTTGCCGAAATCGCTCGGGCGAGGTGGTCATGGACTCTCGCCAGGATCCGCGCGCTGTGGGCCTCCGCGACATCAACACGTCTCCTTTTCGCCGGGCTCCACGCCTCCGCCACCCTCCCCGAGGTGGGCGCTGCGATCGGAGACGGCGCCTTCGCCATCGCGCATCGAGGCGCCAGCGAGCTGGGCGCTGTCCGTCGGGCAGCGCTCCTCCGGTGTGAGTGCGTCCGGTGATCTGGCGTCACCGGGGCCTCAAGGTGTACGGAGCCGCAATCGGGGCCCTGGCCGCCGCGTGCCTCGCGTGCTCAGCGGTTCAGCAAGAACCGATGCCCGGGTCCGCTCACGCCTGGGTTGAGGTGACCGACGTGCGTGCGGCGGAGCCGGATTCTGGCATCGTGATCGAACTAGCCCATGATGGAGTGCGGCGTCTCCGCGGCGTGAGACTCCCGGAGAACGAGACAGCGCGCGAGCGTGCTCTCGAGCTCGTGCGAGTGGCATGTCGCTCGGGAGTCAAGCTCGCGCCGCCCGGGCGCGACTGGATCCTCGTTCGTCCGTGCTTCCATGACGACCGCTGCGCTACGGAAGTACAGTCCTCGACGCTGCCCAGGGTGATGGAGCTGCGCGAGCTTCTCGTCGCCATCGGTGCAGTCACTCATGTCGACGATGCAGGGCAAGCCGATGAGCGATGCCGGCTGGAGTTTAGCCGTGCGGCGGGCGAGTCGGCTGGTTGGGTCAAGTCGCCGTCGGGGCTGTCCCCCCTCGATCGAAGCGTGTTTCCACCTCGTGACGAGAGCTACCCGGCGAGCCAGGGCTGGCTTCACTCGAGCATCCTTCACTCCATGAACGTGATGACGGTCGCTTCGGTGGATGACATCACGCAGGCTTCACGCCGAGCGCTCCTGCCTGATGTTCGTCGCAGGCTGTCGCCGCAAGTGTCCGCGGAGTGCATGGATGTGCCACGGGAGCCTTGGGTGGAGCCGGAGCCATGAGTCCGTTCGACAGGTCGTGCCGAGACCAGGGCGCGCCGACCATTCACCTGTGGAGCGGATGGCAGCAAGCGGGGAAGGTGCAGTCGTTCGCGTCGTCGGCGGCGTTCACGCCTGCGGCAACGTCAGCGTCCCGACGCGGATCGGGCACGTGAGCATCCCGCACGATCAGCGGCCGCTGACGCGGTGTCTCGCGCCGTGAAAGAGCGCGGCGCCGGCCACGCTGTCCGTGGTCCGGCGCCTGGTGCGGCCGGGATCGGCCGGTCTCGGGTGCTCGTCAGCAGCCGAGCCAGGTCACGCGATCCGTTCCCGCGAAGGACTGGCCGTCGGTCGTGTTCCCCTCGAGCGTGATCATCGCCGCGGGATCCGAGCACTCGGACGCCGTGGGGTTGTCAATGTCGCGCGCGCGGAAGTACAGCGTGAAGTCGCGGAAGCCGTCGCCGTTGACGTCGGACCGGTCGAACTTGGTCGAGAGCGGCCTGCCGCTGCGCATCAGGACGGACGTGACGTCCACCTCGAGGACGGGGTCGAAGCCGGCCTCGCCCAGTATCGCGACGGGGACCAGCTGCTTGGCGCCCGTGTTGATCTGGTTCTGCTGGTTGTTGGGGCGGACATCAATCCGGAGGTTGCGCGGCGCCGACTTCACGTTGAGATTGTCAATGACGAAGCCGTTGCCGAGCGTGGCGAAGGCGGCCGGGCCAGCCGTGCGGAACAGGATGGAGTCCACGGGCCGGGTCGGGTTGTCCTCGCAGTACCGGAAGTAGTCCTCCCAGCTCGTGCCCGTGTAGCCGAGCACGCCGTCCACGAAAACCTGCACGACGTCGTTGCGGCTCCCTTCCTTGAAGTCCATGACCACGCGGATGGTGTGGGGGACCGTGCGATCCAGGCCCGTCGCCACGGGAGCGAAGCGGAACTCGTCTTCCACGTCGCAACCGTCGTCATGCGTGTTGGCGTTCGCGTCGCCCGGGCCGAACGGCGCGTTGTCGAGGTATTCGTAGAAGTTGACGCTCAAGCCGCCAGGACCGTCGGCCATCTGGATCCAGCTCATGCGCGCGCCGTCGCCGCGGTCAGGGCTCGCGACGACCGACAGGCCGGGCTGCTCGGCGCCCGGCACGGTCGAGGCGAAGTCCCAGCTGGCCTCGAAGCGGCTCTTGCGCAGGCCGCCCGAGTACGTGCCGCCGTCCGCCGTGCTCTCGCCGGCATCGTTGGCGAGAGAGCGCGAGTACGTCTGGTCGCCGAAGCAGCCGGAAGTGCGCGCGTTGCTGATGCGCAGGCTCTGGCCGCCGAAGGCGGCGTAGCCGTACGCGTTGATGGCGACGGCGTGATCGTAGAGCGCGCATCCCGAGCCCGCGGCGCCGAAGGAACTCCAGCCATCCTGGCCGTCAATGACGCCGAGGACGTAGGGTGGGTTCTCGAAGTCGATCGCGAGTTCCTCGGCGCGGGCGGAGGAACAGACGAGGGCGGCTGCTGACGCGGCAGCGACCAGCGCGATGGAACGCATCATGAGGAACTCCCTCGGGCGCGTGGCCCGGAATGCGTCGCAGACGCGGGGCAGAGCCCTGCGAGCAGGGGCTCGCCCGGCAGCCCCCCCGGCAGCCGCGACACGATGGCAGACGATCTATCCATCGTTAGTACGCCCGTTCCGCGGTCCCGTCAACCGGGCACGGGTCAACCGGATCGTCAGCGTGCCGTCGCCGGCTCCCTCGCGAACATGCCTGCTTCCCATGCCGTGATGCGCCCCGTGACTGCCGAGGCGGCCACCGTCAGCGGAGAGGCGAGGTACAGGTTCCCCGGGCCCGACCGTCCGGGGTAGTTGCGATTGATGGCGGAGACGGTCACCTGATCGCGGGACTCGGAGACGCCGGGCCCGCAGCCGATGCAGGCGCCGCAGCCCGGCGGGATGATGGTCACGCCCGTCTTCTCGAAGATCTCGAGGTAACCGGCGCGGCGCGCGTGCTCGGCGACGTCGCGGCTGCCGAACTGGATGAGGAACCGCACGCCCGGAGCGACGCGCCGGCCCGCGGCGAGGGCCTCGCTCATGACCCGCGCGTACATGTCGAGGTCCTCGTCCTTGCCTGCCGTGCAGGAACCGCCATAGGCGATGTCGATCCGGACGTCGCCCAGGCGCGAGATCAGCTCGCCGTTCTTCGGATCGGAAATGATGCCCTTGCTGGCGTCGCCGGGCGTGGCCACCATGGGCTCGAGCTCGTCGAGCGCGATGCGGTGCGTGCCGCCCGCGTACGTCGCGCCCGGATCCGGCGCGACGAAGCGGGCGCGAATCTGCTCCCTCGTCAGGTTCGGCCGCCGGGCGGCGAGCCAGTCGAGGGTCACGTCGTCCGCCTCGCAGATGCCCGTCCGCGCCGTGCACTCCGTGGCCATGTTCGCGAGCGTGGCGCGTTCGTCCATGGAGAGGCTGGCGAGGCCCGGGCCGCCGAACTCCATGATCCGGCCGAGCGTCTCCTCGCGCCTGGCGTGATGCGCGAGGATGTGAAGCATCACGTCCTTCGCCGTGACGTTCGGGCGCAGGCGGCCGGTCAGCTCGAAGCGGATGCTCTCGGGAACGGTCACGGTGGTGAAGCCGGCGTGCAGGAGGTTCGCGTACTCGGTGGCGCCGACGCCCCACGCGAGCGCGTTGTTGCCGCCGCCCATGCACGTGTGCGAGTCGGTCGCCAGGATCAGGTCGCCCGGATCGACGAACTGCTCGCGCGCGACCTGGTGACAGATGCCCGGCGACACGCCGTCCTTGGCCGAGTAGTCGCGCACGCCCGCATGCTTCTGGAACTCGCGCTGCATGCGGCGCAGGGTCTCGATCTTGTCCTCGAAGCGGGCGTACATCTTCACGCCCGTCGCATAGATCAGGTGATCCTCGAACACCGCGAACTTCGCCGGGTTCTCGACGCTGTAGCCGGGCCCGTGCTCGTCGCGGAGGAAGGCATGGACCTGCGCCGACGTGAACTCGTGCGAGTACCCGCCATCCACGCGAACGACGGTCGCGTTGCCCGGAGCGACGTGGCGGCCGTGCGCGCCAGGCTCGAGCAGGTGCGCCGCGAGGATCTTCTCGCCCATGGTCATCGGCCGCGCTGGCGTCGCGAGCACCGGGAGCGTCACGCGGCCCGCGGCCAGCGCGCGAGAGAAGGGGAACAGGCCGCCCTGCTCGATCATGATCGCGGTGATGGGGTCACGACCCTTCGTGAACGCGGCCATGGGGATGGACTCGCCGTCTTGCAGGCGCTCGAGCATGGCGTGGTCGCCCATGAGCACGCCCTGGGCGATGAGATTCTGCGCGTGGATGGGCGCGAAGCTCGCCGCGACGGAGAGCCGGATGCCGGAGAATCGCTCGGCCTGCGCCGCCGTCTCGCGCGAGGAGCCCACGCCCTTCTGGAACCCGGCGACGATCACCTCGAATCCGCCGTCGTAGAGCTCGCGCTCGCCGATGACGCGCTCGCCGTCCACGACGAGACCGGCGTAGGCGTTCTTGGCGATCTCGTCGGGCTCGTGGTCGAAGCAGACCCAGGCGGGGGTCATCGTGTCCGTGTTGATGTCGTCGATCAGGTCCTCGACGTGAAGATCCTTCATCCGCAGGTCGAGCCCCTCGCGCAACTGGCGCTTGATCAGCGCCGGGTCCTTCGTCAGGAACAGGACACGCTTGCCCGGGGTGAGTCGAAAGGCGTCTCGGGGGTCGGTCACGCTGCGTTCTCCGTGCTTTCTGCCCCGATCATCGCACACCGGGCGCCGTCTTGCCGGGCGGGACTGTCGCGTGGCGCGCAGGCGTGGCATCCTTTGCGGACGCGCCCCCCGGGAGACCTCGCATGTACCAGCGCATCCTGTTCTCGACCGATGGCAGCCCTTTCGCCGAGGAGGCCCTGGGCGAGGCGATCGGTCTGGCCAAGCTCGCCTCGGGGCACCTTCGCATCGTCTCGGTGATCGAGAGCCCCGCCTTCCACGGCACGCCCGAGGCGATGATGCTCTACGAGACCGAGATGTACCGGTCGCTTCACGCGGAGCTCGAGAAGCTCGCCCGGGGCGCCGTCGAGCGAGCCGTCGCCGCCGCGGGCGACGCGGGGGTGCGCGTGAGCTCGACGATCCGGTCGGGCCTCCCGGCCGACGAGATCCTGGCCGAAGCCGCTGACTGGGACGCGGACTGCATCGTCCTGGCGACGCACGGCCGCTCCGGTCTCGGGCGCCTGCTGCTGGGTTCGGTCGCGAGCCGCGTCCTCCAGCACGCCCGCTGTCCCGTGCTCCTGCACCGCAGCCGCAAGTCGGACGACACGCACCGCTGAGATCGGGTCGCGGCGAGCCGCCTCCGGGCCAGCCCGCCGCTCAGCGGGGCGCGCGGAAGCAGGAGACGATGTGGTCGTTGACCAGTCCGACCGCCTGCGCGTGGGCGTACATGATGGTCGAGCCGACGAACTTGAAGCCGCGCTTCTTGAGCTCGCGGCTCATGGCGTCGGA
The DNA here is from genome assembly GCA_964613915.1 of uncultured Thermoanaerobaculia bacterium. Taxonomy (GTDB): domain Bacteria; phylum Acidobacteriota; class JBCCFW01; order JBCCFW01; family JBCCFW01; genus CAZTIW01. The sequence goes on along the minus strand of CAZTIW010000028.1, from coordinate 52,921 downwards.
GAGCGGCGTGGTCGCGGGGATCTCCTTGAGGTCGCGCCAACGGTTGCGCACCGGCTTGCCGTCCACGAAGCGCCACTGCCAGTCCGAGAACGATCCCTCCTTCTCGCACAGATCGAGAAACGCCCGGGCGTTCGTCACGGCGGCCTCGACCTTCAGCCGGTTGCGGATGATGCGCTCGTCGGCGAGGAGCCGTTCGATGTCCCGGCGCGTGAAGCGCGCGACGCGCTCGGGATCGAAGCCCCGGAACGCCGCGCGGTATCCCTCGCGGCGCTTCAGGATGGTCAGCCACGACAGCCCCGCCTGCGCGCCCTCCAGGATGAGGAACTCGAACAGCTTGCGGTCGTCCCGCACGGGGACGCCCCACTCCTCGTCGTGGTAGGTCTCGTACAGGGAGTTCCCCAGGCACCACCCGCAGCGCGTCAGCTCCTTCGGCATGCCGTGATCATGCCAGCGGTCCGCCTCATGCCGAGGCGTCGGGTCCGTCCGCGGCGGGAAGCGGCCGGGCGCGGAGGCCGTGGATCTCGCGCGACTTCCACGAGCCGCGCGAGAACCACGCCACCAGGACCGCGGCGCGGAGGATGCACGTGATCGTCATGCTCCAGCCGATGCCGATCACGCCGAGGCCGAGGCCCGTGGCGGCCCACCCGGCGGCCGGGAACCGCACGAGGGCCGAGACGACATGGATGATCATCGGCGGCACCGTGTCGCCCGCGCCCGCGAAGGCGCCGCCGATCACGCCCTCGACCGCCGTCGGGATCTGGCAGAGCGCGAGAACCCGCACGTAGGTCGCGCCGAGCCGGAGCGCTTCCGGATCGTCCGTGAACGGCAGCAGCAGGAGCTCCGGTACGAGGAGCATGGCGAGCATGACGACGGCCCCGACGGCGCCGCTGAGCCAGGCGCCGAACGCGGCGGCCCGCGCGGCTCGGTCGGGGCGCCCGGCTCCCAGGTTCTGGCCGACCATCGTCGCGGCCGCGACGCCGAATCCGTCGGCGGTGAGGTACGTCAGCGATTCGAGGCGATTGGCGATGCCCAGCACCGCGACGGCGGCCGCACCCTGCGCGCCCGCGAGGTGCCCGTACCAGAGGTACACGACCGAGAAGAGCACGCCGATGCACGCGTGCGGCGCGCCGATGCGCGCGACGCTCGCCATGACGGACCACGCGGGTCGCGCCAGCGCGGCCAGATCGAACGGCAGGTCGGCGTGGCCACGCACGGCGATGATGAGCAGGACCACGGCCGCGAGCACCTGGCTGACCACGGTCGCGGCTCCCGAGCCGGCCACGCCCATCGCGGGCACGGCGCCCCAGCCGAAGATGAGCAGGGGCGTGAGCCCCATGTTCAGCACGGTGGCGGCGCCGACCACCACGAGCGGGAGGCGCGTGTTGCCCGCCGCGCGGAGCGATGCCGTCAGGCTGATGATCGCGAACGTCGCCGGCGCGCCCGACGTGACGATGCGCAGGTACGCGACGCCCGCCATCGCCACGCGATCGTCCTCGGTCAGCGCCGCGAAGAGTGCCGGCGCGCCGAGCTGTCCGGCCACGACCACGACGAGCGAGAGCCCGAGCGCGAGGAGGAGTCCGGTGGCGCTCGCGATCGCCGCGGCCTCGCGCTGGCCGGCGCCGATCGCGCGGCTGACGTGAGCCGAGAGGCCCGTCCCGACCAGGTGCGTCAGCGCGAAGGCCGCCCACATGGCGAACATGGAGGCCATGATGGCCGCCGTCGCCCATGCGCCCAGGGGTCTGACCCACGCGATGTCCACCAGGTGGAACGCGACGTGGAGGGCCTCGCCCGCGATGACGGGCCAGGCCAGTCTCAGGAGCGCCGGACCGATGCGCCCCGTCACGACACGCTCGCTCGCGCCGTCGCGGCCAGCCATCAGCGCTCGGTGTCCGGGTCCAGCGCGAGCAGGTGAAACGCGGCGACGACGAGCGCGTGGTGGATCGCGCCCGAGCGGATGAGGTCGGGAACGTCCCCGAGGCGCGCGAGGCTGACCGCGATCTCCTCGGTCTCGTCCCCGGCGGGCGCCGCGACCTGCCGGGCGTTCACGATGAGCCCGGTGGAGAGCCGGTTGGCCATGAAGGCGGGGTTCGGCGTCGTCATGCCGAGCATGCGCACGGCGCCGCCGGCGTATCCCGTCTCCTCCAGGAGCTCGCGCGCGCACGCCTCTTCCGGCGTCTCGCCCTCGTCGATGAGTCCGCCCGGGATCTCCAGCGTGATCTCCGCCGTGCCGTGCCGGTACTGCTCGATGAGCACGACCTCGCGCTCGGGCGTCAGCGCGATCACGTTCACCCAGTCGGCGCAGCGCACGCGCGAGGCCTCGAAGGAGACGTGCGGGCGCTCGCGCGACGTGCATGACGCGGCATGCACGCTGAGAATGCGGGTGCGCAGCAGCTCGCGCTCGGGGCCTTCATCCCAGGGAAGGAGCACGCGGCGGGGCGGGCCCGGTCGCTCGCGCGTCATTCCTGGTCGCCGCACGCGTTCAGCGCGCGCACGTCGTAGAACGCCAGCGGAAGCGCCGAGGAGCCGTCGGCTTCGGCGAGCGTTCGCGGCACGACGGTGTCGGCGAGGACGCTCCACGATCCCGTCACCGGCAGGACGCGCGCCGAGACCCGGCGCGTCACGCGGAACGACGCCGCATCGCTCGCGGTCGCGCTCCAGTCGAGGATCGCGTCGTCGCCCGCGCGCCGCAGCCGCAGGACGCCGCCGACGGGCGACGGGAGCGGCGCGGTGCAGCCGCACGTCAGTTCGAGCACGCTGCCCGTCACGGCGAGATCGTCGAGGTTCCAGCCGGCGAGATCGCCGTCGGCGTCCGTCGTCAGCTCGAACGCGATCACGACGCCCGCGCGATCGTCGGCCAGCGCGCTGATGTCGAGGCTGACGGGCGTCCACGCGGCGTCGGCGACGCCCGACGGCGGCGACTCCCAGGCGACGGCGCCGCCCACGAACACGCGCGCGCTCTCGGACACGCCCTCGACCTCGAGCCAGCGCATGAACGCGAGGCGCGTGCCGCCGATGCCGCGAAGGTCGAGCGGTCCCACCTCGAGCCGTCGCACGGAGGAGGCATCGGCGGCGCCGTCGCGCGGGAGCCGTCCATCGGCGACGCCCAGGTCCGTTCCCCAGGCAGCGGCGCCGCTCGCGGCGGCGGCGGGGTCGCCACCGAGTCCCGCCGGCGTGCCGAGCTGCCAGTCATCCGTGCCCGACACGGGCACGCGCGCGATGCGCAGCGCGCCCGCGCCCTCGAGGTCGTCGGAGAGCGCGAACGGCGTCGCCCCCGGGATCAGGCGCCCGACGCTCACCTGACGCGTGCCCGACGCGGAGCCGCCGCTCCACCGGGCGTCCAGGCGCAGGGGGAGGCGCTCGGCGCAGGCGACCGAGGCGTCGAGCGCGACGCGGAAGGTCGCGTCGTCCAGCGCGTCGGCGCCCGGCGCGAGGTCCGGCCACGTGTCGCCGGGCACCGTGACCGTCACGCCCGCGACGGGGGACTCCAGCACGAGCGTGCCCGCGATGCCGGTCGCGGCCGCGTTGCCCGCGTTCGCCAGGCGCACGCGCACGTCGATCGTCTCGCCGGGCTCCGCGAAGCCGTTGCCGTTGCCGCCCGCCGTGTCGTCGATCCGCCACTCGGTGACCGCGAGCGCGGCCGCGGGGATCGGCGCTGCGCAGGTCGTCGCCAGCACGCGCACCTCGTCCACGACCGCCTCGACGAGCGAGTCCACGCCGCCGTCGCAGGCCGCGAAGCGGATCGTGACGGAAGCGGGCACGTTGCCGAAGAGCGCGGCGATGTCGGCGTCCACGATCGCCGGCGCGGAGGACGCCGTCAGCGTCTCGACCATGCGCCGCTGCCCCGTGAACGGGTCCTCGAGGTCGACCGTGAAGCCGTCGCCCGCATCGGGCGGCGCGCCGTCCCAGCCGAAGGCCCGCCAGTAGCGCACGACGGGATCGAGCAGGCCCGCCGTCGTGAGCTGGAGAGCGAGCGTCGTGCAGCCGCCGTCCACGTCGTCCACGCCCGGCGTCTCGGAGATCGCCTCGGTCACCCACGCGAAGCGGCCGGGATCGGGCGTCGCGTCGTCGCCCGGCATGAGCTGCGCGCCCACCTGCACGGGCAACGGATCGGTTCGCTGCCACGCGCCCTGCGTCGCGGTGGATGTCACGGACCAGCCGGGGGCATCGTTCTCGGGATCGTCGAACACGATCGCGAGCGGGCCCGCGACGACCAGCTCGAACGGGATCGCGCCCCAGCATCCGTTGCTGCCCGCGAGCGCGAGGGACAGCGCGATGCGCTCGCCGCAGCGCACCGAGCCGTCCACCACGATCGTGGCGGCATCGGCGGACGTGACGGTCGCGCCGAATCCGACGTCGCCGAACGTCACGTTCGGGGAAGTCACGACGACGCGCGGATCCGCGCACGAGAGCGTGCCCGTGACCGCGCGCGCGATGGCCGCTGGATCCGCGCCGCTCCCGGTCACGGTCAGGCGCGCCTGGATCGTCTCGCCGGGCTCGGGCAGGCCGTTCCCGTTCGCGGCGGGCGGGGCGTCGCTCGCGAGCAGGCCCGCGGGCGTGAACGCCGCGCCCTGCTCGCCCACGACGAGCGTCACGACATCGGTGGAGCAGCCCTGATCCGACGTGATCGTCACGGGCATGTCGTGCAGGCCATCGCACGGAGCCCCGGGCGCGAGGCGCACGCGCCAGGCGGAGCCCGCGGCGCTCCCGCTCGCGGGGATCGTCGCGACGCTGGAGGTCGCCTGCACGATCGTCACGTCGGGCGAGCCCGCTTCGAGCGTCGCCACCACGGTCGTCGCGGCGGCCGTCGCGGCGTTCGCGATCGTCGGCACGACATCCACGGTCTCGCCGGGCATGAGCACGCCGTCGCCGGCCGCGTCGAGGCTCGCTGCCGGGATGCTCAGCGATCCCGCCGCGACCGTGACGCTCAGCATGGTGTCCATGTTGGACAGGCAGCGCGAGGCCAGCTGGGGGAGCACCGCGTACACGTACGTCGCGCCGCGATCGACCATGGTGTCGGTGAACGTGCCGGTGCCCGCCGGCACCGTGCCGAGCTTGAGCTTCGAGTAGTTCGGCCCGGTCTCGCTGCGCAGCACGTCCTGCGGAACCGCCGCGGCCGTCCACGTCAGCGTCACGCGCGGCCGGCCGGTCGTCGGGTCGCGGCCCACGACGGTCGCCGCGAGCGACGGCGCGACCGGAGCAACCGCGCACGGGTAGGCCTGCTCCGGGTACGGGCTCGCGGGCGCCATGCCGTGATGCTGGAAGGCCGCGTTCAGGTGCGTCGCGAGCGGCACGCCGTTGAGCACGTTGCCGTCACCGAACATGGCGTCCAGCGTCGTGGCGTAGGCCTCGTAGATGCTGCCCGCCACGGACGGAGCGATGTTGCTGGCCTGCGGCACCGAGTTGAAGAACAGGCCCTCGAGCAGGTGCCAGCCGGTCTCCGCGCCGAAGCGGGGATCCGCTCGGAACAGGCCGCCCAGGTGCCAGCCAGCCTGGGCGAAGACCTCGCCGAGGCAGTGAACCTCGCCGCCGCACTCGGGCGCGGGCCAGACCCTGAGAGGCACGAGCGTCTCGTCCGCGTTGCGCAGGCCGTCCGTGTTGCCGATGTAGAAGCCCGGCGCCATGCGCGCATCGCGGTTGGTGAGCATGTCCATGTGGTCGGACATGCCCTCGCCCCAGTTCCCGTTCGGTCCCGTGTGAGCGTCGAGCGCGTGGCCCCACTCGTGCTGCAGGACGCTCGGGCTCTCGCCCGTGTTCACGCAGCCGCCGCCCTCTTGCAGCAGGTAGATGCGGCGGTTGCTGTACGCGCCGTTGCACGTGCCGGCCGTGAAGTTGACGATGATCTCGATGTCATCGGGAACCTGCGCCGGGGCGAGCCACTTGCGCGCCAGGGCATGGATGCGCCCGCCGTGGTAGAAGCTCGTGCGCTCGGCCTTCACCGAGCGCCCGTTCCCGGTGGTGTTGGGACCGCCCGTGCCGAAGTCCGCGAGGCCCGTCGGGATGTCCACCGGGGCGAGGGCCGACGTGGGGTTGCTGCACGCCGAGCACGTCATGCGGACGGGGATGCCCTGCAGGACGCAATCGCCGACCTGCCCCGAGTAGGGGAAGACGCCCGCGAGATCCGCGTCGAGCGTCGTCGGGCCGAACCGCGCGCGCGCGTACGGCAGGCCGCGCACGACCTCGGTCTCCCACGGGTAGCGGGGAAGCACGCCGCCGATCGCCTGCCCCTGGTTGCCGCGCGCGGGCGGCGGGCAGGCGTTCAGCGCGCCGTCGCGCAGCGCGAGGATCTCGCCGGTGCGGGCGTCCACGCGCGCCTCCCACGACGACCACGAGTCCGCCGAGGGCAGATCGAAGGACCACGCGAGGCGCGCGAGCAGGCCGCCGCGCCCGTCGTCCATCGGGAGCCAGGTGAGAACGGGTGGCCGTTCCGCCGCGCGGGTGGTCTCGCGAGCGTCAGCGAGTCGCTGGCGCGCGGCGGCTTCGGCCGCCCCCGGCTCGATGAGCGGCGACGCCTCGAGCCCCGCCACCGACACGAGCCGCTCGGTCTCGATCAGCGAGACGCGACCGGCGGCGATGCGCACCGAGAAGCGAGCGCCCTCGATGGGGATGCCCGCCGGCGCGATCGCGAAGTCGGCCACGACCAGGCGCCCGTCGAGCAGCACCGCGAACGCGCGGTCCTCCAGGGCCAGATGGCGCGGGTCGAGACCGAACGCCGGCGCGTGGCGAGCCGCGAACGCGCCGACCGCGTCGCGCCAGCCGGCGGCGTCGGCCGGGTCGGCGGGGGCGGCGAGCGGGATGCTCACGCGCAGCAGGCCGGGCACGCCCGTGCGCGCGTCCACGACGGCCCGGTACGCGCCCGCCTCGGAGCCGCCCAGGAGCTCGGCCGCGGCGGAGCGCCCGGCCCACGCGAGCGTGGCGCCGTCGTCCGCCGCGAGGAACGGCGCCGGCGTGAACGGCACGGGATCGGCGATCTCGGGATGGGCGGCGGCGACCAGCGGCATCGCGACCAGGGCGAGGCCGAGCCACGAAGCGGAGGGGCGGCGCGTGCGGAAGCGGTCCATGGAGCCCTCGGGGATGCGGCATCGTACCGCCAGCGCGCGGAAACAGCGCGGGAACCTTCCCGGGACCCGCTGGCGCCCCGGCGACGGCGGCGGCGGCCGGTGACGCTGGGCCTGGCGCGGCTTCACGGTCCTGCGTGGCGGCTTTTCGGGCATCATCCGCGCGCATGGTCGCCGCCCTTTCGTGCCCGCAGTGCGGGGCTGTCGTGGAGATGCCTCCCGAGCGAGCGGCGGGCGCCTGCGCGTTCTGCCGCACGCCGCTCGTCGCCGCGGTGGCCGACGGCGATCGCGCCGACTTCGTGGCGCCGTTCGAGGTCTCGCGAGCCCAGGCGGCCGAGCGCCTCCGGCAGCATCTCCGGGCGCGGGTCTGGGCGCCCGGCGACGTCCGCCGGCTCGACCCGGATCGACTGGATGGCGTCCTCGTGCCGTTCCTCATCCACGACGCCATCGCGCGCTCCAGCTACACGGCGCGCGTGGGCGCCGACTACTGGGTGACGACGGGCTTCGGCAAGAATCGGAAGCGCCGGCGCGAGACCGAGTGGTTCGAGCTGGCCGGCGGCCATGTCGCGGAGCGTCGCGGCCATCTCGTCTCGGGCTCGCGCGGGCTCCCGGAGGCCGAGGCCAACGAGCTCGAGCCCTTCGATCTCGGCAAGCTCCGGCCGTTCGACCCCGCGCTCGTGGCGGGATGGATCGCCGAGCGTCCCACGATCACGCGCGACGAGGCGCTGAAGACGGCGACATCCGAGCTGGAGCGCGTCGAGAACGAAGCCATCCGCCGCTTCCTGCCTGGCGACCACGCCCGGGACGTTCGCAGCGTGACCGACCTGTCGGATGTCGGCGTGAGGATGGCTCTCCTGCCCGCGTGGATCGCCACGTTCCGATCGGGCGAGCGCGCGATGCGGCTGCTGGTGAACGGGCAGACCGGCGAGGTCGTCGGGCGGGTCCCCGTCTCCGCGGTCAAGGTCGCGGTCGCCATCGTGCTGCCGCTCGCGATCCTCGGCGTCCTCGCCCTGCTCGCGGCGATCGGGGGGAGCCCGTGAGCTGGCAGGCCGTGACGTGTCCCTCGTGCGGCGGCGCCGTCATGATGGAGGCGGGCCGCGACCTGCCGAGCTGCGCGTTCTGCGGACGCGACGCGCTCGCGCCGCTGCCGCAGGCCGAGAGCGTCGAGCCGCCGGCCCGCGTCCTGCCGTTTCGCGTGGACGCGCGCGCGGCGCGGGAGGCGTTCGAGCGGTTCGCGAAGGGCTCGATCTGGCACCCCTCGGACCTGCGTGCCGCCGCGCTGGAACTGCGTCCCGTCTTCGTGGCCGCGTGGGCCTGGAGTGCCGAGGTGGAGACGTGCTGGGCGGCGATGGTGCCGGCGCGGACGCGCAGCGGCGTCGAGCCCGTCGCGGACTCGGACCTCGGCCGCCACGCCGTGCTCGTTCCCGCGTCGCGGCTCGTGTCGCGCGCGGAGCTGCACGCGCTCGGCGACTTCGACGCGAGCGACGCGGTGGCCTTCGACGAGCAGGCGCCGCCGGGGGAGCACGAGATGGGCACGCTCACGCGATCCATCGCCGAGGTCGAGGCCCGCCGCGCGATCGAGAACGCGATCCGCGCCAGCATCGCCGCCCGCACCCGGGCGCGACGGCTGGCGACGTCGCACCTGATGCGCGCCGTCGTCGGCGAGCCCGTGCTCGTGCCGGCCTGGGTCGGCGCGTATCGCCATCGCGATCGGGCGTGGCGCGTGCTCGTGCACGGGCAGACGGGTCGGTTCGTCGGCAAGGGGCCGGTTTCCGGATGGCGCGTGCTGGCAGCCGTGGCGCTGGGCGTGGCGGGCCTGCTGGCGCTGGCGGCCATTCTCTCGGCGTCGTGATCAGCCCAGCGCCTCGCGCACGCGCCGCAGGAGTTCGCCGGGCGTGAAGGGCTTCTCCAGCAGGCGATCGCCGGCCTCGGCCAGGCGCCGCTGCTCGGCCGCGTCCTCGGTGTAGCCCGACATGTACAGGACGCGCAGGTCCGGCCGGCGCGCGCGCGCCCGGGCCGCGAGCTCGGGCCCGCTCAGCTCGGGCATGACGACGTCGGCCAGCAGCAGGTGCACCGCTCCCGGCGCGGCGTCCAGCGCTTCGAGCGCCGCGAGGCCGTGGGAGGCCTCGATGACCGTGTAGCCGCGGCCGGCAAGCACGCGCGACACGTAGGTGCGGATCGGCGCGTCGTCCTCGACCAGCAGCACGGTCTCGGAGCCCCCGACCCACTCGGCGCGCTCCGGCGCGCGTCGCGGCGACACGGGCCCCTCCGCGCGCGGGAGCTCGATCGTGAAGGTCGTGCCCCGGCCCAGCGCCGTGTTCACGCGCAAGGACCCGCCGGCCTGGTGGACGATGCCGTGAACGGTCGCGAGGCCCAGTCCCGTGCCCTTGCCGCTCGGCTTGGTCGTGAAGAACGGCTCGAAGATCCGCTCGACGGTCGCCGGGTCCATGCCCGTGCCCGTGTCGCTGACGGTGATCCGGCACGGCTTCGTGGGGTCTGACCCCGCTTCGGTCACGATGCGCAGCGTGCCGCCCGCGGGCATGGCGTCGCGCGCGTTGACGGCGAGATTCATGACGACCTGTTCGAACTGGCCCGGATCCAGCCGCACGCGGCCAGCGTCCGTCCCGGGTTCGATCACCAGCGTCACGTCCTCGCCGAGCAGGCGTCCGAGCAGCGACGACATGTCGGCGAGCGCCGCGTTGGGATCCATGACGCCCGGCGTCAGGATGCGCTTGCGGCTGAACGCCAGGAGCTGCTGCGTCAGCGTCAGCGCTCGCTCGCCGGCCCTGCGGATCTCGCCGAGTTCCCGCTGGCCCACGTCGCGCAGCTCCGGCATGTCGCCGAGGATCTCGCAGTAGCCGAGGATGGGCGTGAGCAAGTTGTTGAAGTCATGCGCGATGCCGCCCGCGAGCCGGCCGAGGATCTCCAGGCGCTGCGCCTGCCGCAGCTGATCCTCCAGGGACTTGCGCTCCGAGATGTCGAGCATGAACGCCACGCCGCGATCCGGCGAGCCTTCCAGGCTGGCGGCCGCGATGACGACGCTCCGGGTCTTGCCATCGCTCCGCTGGCACTCCCACTCGAATGGCGCGCAGCCAGCGGGCGAGAGCAGGTCCTCGAGCGGCGGCAGGTCGCGCGATGCGCCGGCGGGCGGCGTGAGGGAGTCCCACCGGACGCGCCCCGCCTCGACGTCCTCACGGTCATGCCCGACCAGGCGCAGGAAGGCGTCGTTGGCGTCGAGCACCTGGCCGGTGACATCCCAGAAGAAGATGCCGATCATGCTGGACTCGATCACGCGGCGCAGCCAGCTCTCCGATGTCTGGAGCGCTTGCTGCGCATGGCGCGTCGCGCTGATGTCGAACGCGGAGAAGCGCGTCTCGCCCGCCTCGCGGCCGGCGCTGGCCTTGCGCGAGGCGCTCACCAGCACCGGCAGCACGGAACCGTCCGCCCGGAGCAGGTCCACCTCGAGCGCGGCCGGCCACGGCTCGGCGTCGAGCTTGTTGAAGGCGTCGAGGAATCGCGGGCGACTCCGCGCCGCCAGCAGGTCGGCGAACGGCTTGCCGACGACGGCCTCGCGCGTCAAGCCGAGCCAGTCCAGTTGCGTGTCGTTGATGTTCGTGACGATCCCCGAGCGATCCAGCGTGTGGTAGCCGCAGGGCGCGTCGTGGTAGAGGCTCGCGACTTCCTCGGCATGCCGCCGGAGCTGCTCCTCCGCCTGGCGCTGTTCGGTCGTGTCGCGTGCGACGACGGAGCCCCCGATGATGGCGCCGCTCCCGTCGCGCACGGGAGAAGCGGTGAGCGTGAGAAAGGTCAGGTCGCCGCTGGCGCGCTGGCGCGTGGTCTCGAACCGCCGCGTCGGACGTCCCGCGCGCAGATCCTCCAGCACGCGGGGTAGCGCGGCACGATCACTGGCCGATAGGAGATCGCCGAGCGGCTGGCCGACAGCATCGGCTTCCGGTCGCTCGTAGAGCCGTTCGGCCGCCTGGTTCCACGTCTGCACGGCGCCGTCGAGCGAGATGCCGATGATGGCGTCCTCGGAGGCGTCCACCAGGCTGGCCACCTGCGCGCGCGCGTCCGCGGCCTCCGCTTGCCGGATGGCCCGCCACGTCGCGGCGCCCAGATCGTCCAGGAAGCCCGTCACCTTCATGACGTAGTCGGTGGCGCCCCGCCGGATGGCCTCGGACGCCACGCGCTCGTCGCCCATGGCCGTGACGATCACGACGGGAACCGCGGGGGAGCGCGCGCGCGCGGCCTCCAGCACGGCCCAGGCCGGCTGGTCTTCGAGCCGGTAGTCGAGCAGCACCGCGCCGAACGGCTGGGCGCGGAGAAGCGCGATGGCCTCGGCGGCGCGCGCGGCGACCGCGCATCCCAGGCCGCTCCGCTGCAGCGCGCGGCGCTCGAGCTCCGCCGCGACGGGATCGTCCTCGACGATCAGGACGGAGGGAAGGGCGCCGGAGGCCTGGCGCATGGCCGCGATCATGCGTCGCACCGTTCCGGCGCGGCGATCGTCACGATGGCCAGGAAGAGCCCGACGCGCTGGATCGCTTGCATGAACGCGCTCGCCTCGATCGGCTTGCGGATGTAGATGCTGCAGCCGAGGTCGTAGCAGCGCGTGACCTCGCGGGGATCGTCGGTGGTCGTCAGCATGATGACCGGGATGCGCCGCGTGGACGGATCCTGCTTCAGGCGGCGCAGGACCTCGAGTCCGTCGAACTCTCCTGGCATCTTGATGTCCAGCAGCACCAGCAGCGGCTGCGCGGGCCCGTGACGCTCGGCCGTCACGCGCTCCGCGACGAAGGCCAGCGCCGCCTGCCCCGAGTGCACGGCGTGGATCTCGTTCGCGATGTTCGTGCGCCGCAGGTGCCGGCGGACCAGTTCGCAGTGACCGTCGTCGTCGTCCACGATGAGGATCTGGAGGGGCTGGATCGCTGTCATGGAGCCTGCACTCGCTCGCCGCTCGCGGCCGGCAGCGTGAAGTGGAATGTCGTGCCACGGCCCTCGCTGCTCTCAGCCCAGATGCGTCCCCCGTGCCGCTCGACGATGCGCTTGACGATCGCCAGGCCCATGCCGTCGCCAGGCGCCGCCTCGGGGTGGAAGCGCCGGAAGGCCTCGAAGAGTCGCTCGCTCGCCACGGGCGGCATGCCCAGGCCGTTGTCCCTGATCCGAACGTGGACCGCGTGCTCCTCGACGCGGCCCGTGACGTCCACTTCCAGCCGGCGACCGGGATGGGCGTACTTGATGGCGTTCGAGAGCAGGTTCCCCATGACCTGCGAGGCCGCCGTCGGATCTGCGGCGACCGGCGGGATGGGTCCGATCCGGATCTCGGCTTGGCGCTCGTCCGCGAGGTGCCGGAGCGAGTCCACGGTCCGGCGCGCGACGTCCTCGAGATCCACGCGGCCGACGGCGTACTCCTGCCTGCCGGTGCGGGAGAGCGTCAGGAGCGAGCGAATGAGCCTGTCGAACCGATCCGTGCTCGCCGTGATGTACTGAAGGGCGCCGGGCAGCTCCGAGAGCAGCAGTTCGGTGACGCGCGCCGGCGCGTCGCGCGGAGCTTTCCCTTCCGGCTCGGGCAGCACCTCGCGGCGGAGTTCGGCCAGCCCCATCGCGAGTTCCTCCGCGAAGCCCTGGATGTTCACCAGCGGCGCTCGCAGATCGTGCGAGACGGCGTAGACGAAGGCCTCGACCTCCTCGTTCTTCTGGGCGAGCTCGAGCGAGCGTTCGCGCAGCCGTTCGGTGGACTCGCGCAGGGCGCGCTCGGCGGCCTCCTGGGCCGTCATGTCCACGACGAACGCCACGGCCTCGCCGGGATCGTCGAAGAGGGCGGCGCCCTGCAGCACCGGGACGCGGCTGCCGTCGGCCGCGACGTAGTGCTTGCGATAGGGCGTGCATGCTCCGCGCTCCCGGAGTTCGGCCAGGGCGCGGTCATCGCGCGCGCGGTCCTCGGGAGCCGTCAGCCCGCGCCAGTCGAGCCCTCCGGCCTCGAGGTCCCTGCGATCGCGCCCGATCATCCGGAGGAACGTCTCGTTCGCGTCGAGGAGCTTCCCCTCGGTGCGGCCCATGACGATCCCGATGACGCCCGACTCCACGATCCGCCGCAGGCGCGCCTGGTGGCGTTCGAGCGCTTCCTGCGCGTGCACGCGTTCGGTGATGTCGCGGACGACGCGCGTGATCGCGATGATCTTCCCCGATCGGTCACGCACCGGCGAGGCCGTCACGGCGACGTGGATGATCGCGCCATCCTTCCGCGCGGCCAGCGTCTCGCGACGGGCCGAGGCGCCGCCGCGCAGGATCCCGTCCACGAATGCCGCCTCGTCGGCGACCTGCCGCGAGGGCAGCAGGAGGGTGGACGACCGGCCGAGGACCTCCTGCGCCTCGTAGCCGAAGATGGACCGCGCGCCGCTGTTCCACGAGCGGATGACTCCGTCCGGGGACTCCGTGACGATGGCGTCGTCGCTCGCTTCGATGGCCGAGAGCAGCTCGGCCCGCGCCGCGTCCGCCGCGCGCGCCTGCGTGAGGTCGCGCGCGAATCCGGTGAAGAAGCGCCCGGTGCCCAGCGTGAGCACGCGCACGGTCAGCTCGATCGGGATCTCCCGGCCGTCGCGGGCCACCGCCGTGACCTCGATGCCGCGGTCCAGGATCGGCCCCTGCCCGGTCGCCAGGAAGCGGGCCAGACCCCGCGCGTGCGCCTCCCGGTGATCGGCGGGGATGAGCGTGTCCGCCAGGGATAGCCCGACGACCTCGGCCGCCTTCCACCCAAAGATCGCCTCCGCGCGAGCGTTCCATCCGACGATCCGACCGTCCTCCGCCATCGTGATCACGGCCTCGACCGTGTTGTCGAGGATGAGCCGCCGCTGATCCGCCTCGCGCACGAACTCGTCCTGCGCCGCGCGGAGTTCCAGGTTGGCCGCGCGCGCCCTCCGCGCCGTCCAGAGGACGAGCGCCGCGAGCGCGACGCCCGTGGCGATGCTCGCGGCCGCGGCGCCGGACGGCGCGGGGGTGTAGCGGCTGAGCACCAGTTGATGACGCAGCGCGTCGAGCGCGATGGGGAGGAGCAGGGCGAAGGGAAGGAGGCGGCGGGCGATGGCGCCGCCCGGCCCTGGGTCCAGCAGCGTGCCGACGACGCCCTCGTCCGGCGAGGCCAGCAAGATCCCGGCACTCAGAACGAGCAGGGCGAGGGCGGCCGAGAGCGCCAGCGGCCGGTCAGCCCCGATGCCCTGCAGGCCGAGAGCGCCATGGAGGAACCCCGTGATCGCCAGCAGGCACGCGATCGCGGCGCCGCCCGTCAGAGCGCGCCGGACGCGCCCGATCGGCACGCCGCGGCGCGTGCCGAGCACCGCGGCGAGAAGCAGCACGACGACGGCCGCGCCTGGCGACATCAGCAGGCGGTCAACCAGGGTCGGCGCGGCCAGTTCGGGCCGGCCGATCGAGACCGCCACCCGGACGAAGGTGGCGACGGCCGACGCGCCAGCCAGCAGCGCCAGCACCCTCCGAGCCCGCACGTGCGCCGGGTCGCTCGACCGGACGAGGAGCATCGCGGCGCCCAGCAAGGCGACCGCGGAGCTGGCGCCGATGGACATGGACAGGACGGGCGGGCCGGGACGGATGGCTGCGGCCGCGAACGCGGCGACTCCGGCTAGCAGGGACACGGCGCCGCACGCTCGCGAGGCGATCCGCGCGCGCGCGCCGGCTCCGGGGCTCATGCGGCCAGCATCCGCGATCCCCGGCGCGACGCGGGCACGAACCCCTCGCCGGACTTCCTGCGGGGGGGAGTCAGCCGCTGTCGAGATGGACGGACAGCTTCGCGTGCCGGGGGGGACTGCACGATGTCAGCATGAGCATCCGCCCCGGCGTGCGCAAGGGGGGCGGCGTCCGTCTGTTCACTTTAAGTGTCACTGGGCCGGGAACGGGCGAGGCGGCAGGCCGGTCGGGCGAGCCGCCGAGGGGGTGGCCGCGCGGAGCCCGCCCGGCGGTCCGCGGCGCCGGGCGGGGCGGAACGCCCGCCCGAACGCGGGCGGGCGCGGTAAACTGCGCCCCCCGATGCACCCTTCCGGCCCCCCCGTCATGAACTTCCAGACCTTGCTGCTGCGCCTCCAGGAATTCTGGGCCGAGCGCGGCTGCGTCATCCAGCAGCCCTACGACCTCGAGGTCGGTGCAGGCACCATGGCTCCAGACACGCTCCTGCGCGTGCTCGGGCCCGAGCCGTGGAGCGTCTGCTACGTGCAGCCCTCGCGCCGGCCCGATGACGGCCGCTACGGCGACAACCCGTTCCGGCTGGGCAAGCACTGGCAGCTCCAGGTGATCCTCAAGCCTCATCCGGAGGACACGCAGGCGCTGTACGAGGACTGCCTGCGGCACATCGGCATTGACCTGACCCGGCACGACTTGCGGTACGAGGAAGACAACTGGGAGTCGCCGACGCTCGGCGCGTGGGGCGTGGGCTGGCAGGTGCTGCTCGACGGCCTCGAGATCACGCAGTTCACGTACTTCCAGCAGGCGGGCGGCCTGGACCTGGCGCCGATCTCCGCGGAGATCACGATCGGCCTCGAGCGGATCCTCATGTTCATCACGGGCGCGAAGAGCGTCTTTGACCTGGAGTGGGCGCCGGGGATCACGTACGGCGAGATCCGCCAGCGCGAGGAGCGCGAGTTCTCGGCGTGGTACTTCGACCATGCGGATCTCGACCTGCACCGACGCCACTTCGACGACTGGGAGGGCGAGGCCCGGCGGCTCCTTGACGCCGAGCTTCCGATGGCGGCCTACGACGCCACGCTCAAGTGCTCGCACCTGTTCAACGTGCTCGACGCGCGCGGGGCGGTCTCGGTGACGGAGCGCACGGCGTACATCAAGCGCGTGCGCGCGCTCGCGCTGCGCTGCGCGAAGGGGTATCTCGCGACGCGCGAGGCGCAGGGCTTCCCGTTGCTGAAGGGCGCCGCGGCGACCGGGGGCTCGCGATGAGCACGGTGGACATCCTGATCGAGGTCGGCTGCGAGGAGATCCCGCACCGGTTCATCCCGGGGGTGGTCGCCGAGGTGCACGCGCGCGTCACGCGCCTGCTCGCGGATGCCGTGCTGCCGGCTCGCGACGTGACCGTGGACGCGACGCCGCGGCGGCTCGCCGTCACGATCTCGGGGTGCGAGGCGCGCCAGGCCGACAGGACTGAGGAGATGGTCGGGCCGCCGGCCGAGCAGGCGTACAGGGACGGCCAGCCCACGAAGGCGGCCGAGGGCTTCGCGAAGAAGGCCGGCGTGGACGTCGGCGCGCTTCGCGTGCTCGCGACCGACAAGGGCGAGCGCGTGGTGGCCACGCGCGCCGTCCCGGGTCGCGCGGCGACCGACGTGCTGGCTGATCTGGCGCCCGCCGTGTTCGAGACGCTCCCGTGGCCCAAGACCATGCGCTTCGGCGAGGGCAACCGGTCCTGGGTGCGACCGCCGCACTGGGTGGTCGCCCTCGCGGGCGGGGAGCCGTTTCCGATGCAGGTGCTGGGCGTCGCCGCCGGGCGCGCGAGTCGCGGACACCGGACGCTTCATCGCGAGCCCGTCACGATCGAGTCGGTCGCGACGCACCGCGAGCAGTTGCGCACGGCTCACGTCATCGTCTCGCGCGACGAGCGCATGAGCCTCATCCGCGACGGCCTCGCGCGCGAGGCGAAGCGCCTGGGCGCCACGCTCCTGCAGGACGAGGGGCTGGTGGAGGAGTGCTGCGATCTCGTCGAGTGGCCGGTGGTCGTCGCGGGAGAGTTCCCGGCCGCGTACCTGGAGCTGCCGGGCATCGTGCTCTCGACGGCGATGCGGCATCACCAGAAGTTCTTCGCGCTGACCGACGCGTCGGGCGCGCTCCTGCCGCGATTCCTCCACGTCGCGGGCAAGGACGATCCGGAGGGCACGGTCGCGCGCAACAACGGCTCCGTGCTCGCGGCGCGGCTGGACGACGCGACGTTCTACTGGAAGGCCGACCTCGAGCGGGACATGGCGTCGCGCCTCGACGACCTGTCGCGCGTGCTCTTTCAGGAGAAGCTCGGCACGTACCGCGAGAAGGTGCAGCGCATGGAGCGCCTGGCCGTGCAGGCGGCCTCGCTCCTCGATCCGACCGAGTGGTCCGAGGACCGCGACGTTCAGCTCCTCGTGCAGGCGGCCGAGCTCTGCAAGGTGGACCAGACCACGCATGTCGTGAAGGAGTTCACCGAGCTCCAGGGCATCATGGGCGCCATCTACCTCCGGCGCGAGGGCTTCCCGGAGTCGGCCGCGAAGGCGATCGAGGAGCACTACCTGCCGCAGGCGCTGACCGACGCGGTGCCGGGCTCGAGGCTCGGCGCGCTCCTGTCCGTGATCGACAAGACCGACACGCTCGTCGGGTGCTTTGGCGTCGGCGTGATCCCGACGGGCTCGAAGGATCCCTTCGGCCTGAGGCGCGCGGCGCAGGGGCTGGTGCGCACGCTGCTCGAGGGCGGACTCGACCTGCCCCTGCCGAAGCTGCTGGCGGCGGCGGCCGATCAGTTCGACGGTGTCGCCGGCTTCGATGCCGCCCGCGTCGAGGCGGACCTGCTTCCCTACCTGCGCGATCGCGTGCGCTTCATCCTGACCGAGGGCGTGCCGCTGGCGGACGGCGGAATCACGTTCCCCGGCGACGAGGTGGAGGCCGTGCTCGGCGCTTCGTGGGAGAGCCTGCCCGATGCGCTCGACCGCCTGCGCGCGCTCCACGCCGTGCGGCACGCGGCGCAGCGCGATGACTTCGAGGCCCTGTCCGTCGCCTTCAAGCGCGTGCGCAACATTCTCAAGAGCCAGGCGACGCTGAAGCTCGACGCGAAGGCGTTGAAGGAGCCGGCAGAGCAGGCGCTCGCCGAGGCCGTGGCGTCACTCGCCGGCGCGCGTCACGCGAGCCGTCGCGCGCAGATCGAGGCGCTCGCGTCGCTCCGCCCCCACGTGGACCTGTTCTTCGACAAGGTGCTCGTGATGGCCGAGGACGAGACGCTCCGGACGGCGCGCCTCGCCCTGCTCCAGCAGGTCGAACGGCTGTTCCTCGACGTCGCCGACATCAGCCAGTTGCAGGTTGCGGGACAGTAGCGAGGCGGCGCGGGCGGGGCGCGGGCGTCACCGCCCGGCGCTGAAGACCAGCACGTACTGCCAGGGCAGCATGTCGGCGTGGTCGGCGGCGAGCGTCCAGCCGGCCTCGGTGAGTTCCGCGACGATCTTCTCCTTCGAGAGCGCGCGCTCGGGCGGAGGGCCGACGGGGCGCTCCTTGTCGGTGAACTCCACGACGGCGAGGCGGCCGCCCGGCGCGAGCGAGGCGCGCAGCCGCCTGAAGTAGTCCACGCGGGCGTCCACGTGGTGGTAGGTGTTCACGATGAGGGCGACGTTCACGACGCCGCGAGGCAGGCGGGGATCGTCGAAGGACCCGAGCACCGGGATGACGCGCGCGAGCCCGTTCTTCTCCGCCCGCTCGCGCAGGTGCTCGACCATCGCGGGCTCGACCTCGACCGCGAAGACGGTGCCGGCGTCGCCGACGGCGCGCTGCAGCGACGGCGCGAAGTAGCCCGTCCCCGCGCCGATGTCGGCGACCACGTCGCCGGGCTGGATGCCCAGCGCCGCGACGACCTCGCCGGGCTTCTGCCACGCGTCGCGCGCGGGATCGTCGAACACCTCGACCCAGCGCGCGACGTCGTCGAAGCGATGCGTCATCGTGGCGTCATCGCCGTGGCCGTGGCCGTGCTCATGGCCGTGCTCATGGGCGTGCTCATGGCCGTGGTCGTGGCCGCCGGCCTCGCCGGGTCCATGATCGTGCGCCGCGTGGCTCGCGGGCTTGACGGGCGCCGCGGCCCCGGTGCCCGCGGCGATCGCGGCGGTCACGGCGGCGGCCTTCTCGTTGGGCACGAGGAACGTGAGCGAGTAGTGCGCGATGAGCCACGCGCGCCCCTTCTTGATGGCCACGCCCGTGCCCCGGCACGCGCCATGCTTCTCATTCCTCAGGCGCTCGTCGAACCACGCGGTCCGGCCGTCGGCGGACAGCGCGACGTGGCGCTCCTCGGGGACGTACGTCCAGCCCTGGCCCTTCTCGAAGTGGGGATGCGCGTAGGCGCGGAACTCCGCGACGGTCCAGCGTTCGGTCGCGTCGGTGCCGAGAAAGACGCCATCCTTCGCGAAGCACGCGAAGTAGCCTTCTTCGTCCGCGCTCGCGGCGGCGGCGTGGAAGCGATCGAGGAGCCCCGCGACGGCGAGCGCGGGATCAGCGGGCGAGGGGTTCGGCGCGAGCATCAAGATGGACAGCAATGTCGGCAGCATGCCGCAGGATACCCCGCGCGCGGGTCACGCGCCGCGCCCCTCGGCGAGGCGCTGCAGCGCGAGCCGATGCGCGGCGGCGCTGGTCGAGACGCCGTCACGCGTCGCGATCGCGAACACCTGCTTGAGGTTCGCGTGGATGCTCGCGACGTGCCGGGTGGCGGCCGCTTCGTCGTAGCCGCCCGGCAGGAGTTCCGCCGACACGTTGATGATGCCGCCAGCGTTGATGACGTAGTCCGGCGCGTAGAGGATGCCGCGCTCGCGCAGGGCGTCCGCGTGATGCGCTTCGAGGAGCTGGTTGTTCGCGGCGCCCGCGACCGCGCGGCAGCGCAGCCGCGGGATGGTGTCGTCGTTGAGCGTCGCCCCGCGCGCGCACGGAGCGTAGATGTCGCACTCGACGGTGAGATGGCTGGCGTCAGACACGGCGCGCCCGCCCACGCGCCCGGCGACCGCGTCCGCGCGCTCATCGTTGATGTCGCAGACCGTCAGCTGCGCGCCGAGTTCGGCCAGGAGCTCCGCCAGGCGGCCGCCGACAGCGCCGACGCCCTGGATGAGCACGTGGCGCCCCTGGAAGTCCGCGCTGCCGAACAGCTCTTCGAGCACCGCGCGCATGCCGTGCACGCAGCCCTGGGCCGTGAAGGGGCTCGGGTTGCCCGAGCTTCCGCTCTCGCGGCAGAGGCCCGTCACCCATCGCGTCTTCTCGCGCACGATCTCGAGGTCCGGGATGCCGATGTTCATGTCCTCGGCGGTGATGTACTTGCCCTCCAGCGAGTCAATGAAGCGGCCCATGGCGTGGAAGAGGGCGGGCGTCTTGTCCCGCGTGGGATCGCCGATGATGACCGCCTTGCCGCCGCCGAGGCCGGTGCCGGCGACGGCCGACTTGTAGGTCATGCCCTCCGCGAGGCGCAGCACGTCGAACAGCGCCTCGTCCTCGGACGAGTACGGAAGCATCCGCATGCCACCCAGCGCGGGCCCGAGCGTCGTGTCGTGGACGGCGATGAGGGCGTGGAGGCCGCTGCCCTCGTCGCGGCAGCGCGCGACGTGCTCGTACCCCTCGGTCGGAATGGCGGTGATGTCCATGAGGTCCTTCGGATGAGGCGAGCCGGCCGTGCGGTCGCTCGCGCGCTGAAAGCGGCGATGATCCGTCCTGCGCGGCCGGGTGGCAACTCCCTCGTGATCCTGGACCCGCCGCCCGCCCGGGCTCGCGCTCCCGGTCGGACCGGTCGGCCCGCGGGAGCGGCCGCCGTCCGGCGGTCCGGCGAGAACTGGCCCCGGGAGGCCTCCAGACGGCCTTTCTTGGCTAGTTCGGAACTCCGAACGGAGCGCCGGGCCGGCCCGGGTGGCCTCCGCCCAGCCCCCGGCCGGGGGCCGGCGCGAGCCTGGGCCGACGCGCTCGTCGCGTCACGCGGAGCGCGAGACCGAGAATGCTAGGCTCACGCCCCGATCGCGAGGCTGCGGCCCTTCCGTCCTCATGGCCGCCAGCCGCGACGTGGCAGGAGTTTTCGATGGCGCAGAAGTACGTGTTCTCGTTTGGCGCCGGCAAGGCCGATGGCACCGGCAAGATGAAGGATGTTCTCGGCGGCAAGGGCGCGGGCCTCGCCGAGATGACCAGCATCGGCATCCCGGTCCCGCCCGGCTTCACGATCTCGACGGGTGCCTGTCTCGAGTACACGAAGACGCGCAAGAGCCCGCCGGCGCTCAAGACGCAGGTCGCGGCCGCGCTCGCGCTGCTCGAGAAGCGCCTCGGCAAGAAGTTCGGCGACGCGAAGAACCCGCTGCTCGTGTCCGTCCGCTCCGGCGCGAAGGTCTCGATGCCCGGAATGATGGACACCATCCTGAACCTGGGCCTCAATGATCGCACCGTGCAGGGGCTCGCGGCGGGCGGGGGAGAGCGCTTCGCGTGGGACTGCTACCGGCGCTTCGTGCAGATGTACTCCGACGTCGTGCTCGACGTGGACAAGCATCCGATGGAGGAGCTCATCCACGAGCTCAAGGCGCGCAAGAAGGTCGCCCTCGACACGCAGCTCACCGCCGATGACTGGAAGGCGCTCACGGCGGAGTTCAAGGCGATGGTCAAGAAGCAGACGGGCCGGGACTTCCCGTCCGATCCCGCCGCCCAGCTCTGGGGCGCCGTCGAGGCGGTCTTCCGTTCCTGGAACAACCCGCGCGCGGTCTCCTACCGTCACCTCAACCGCATCCCGGACGATCTCGGCACGGCGGTCAACGTCCAGTCCATGGTCTTCGGCAACATGGGCGATGACTGCGCGACGGGCGTCGCCTTCACGCGCGATCCCGGCACGGGCGAGCGCCGCTTCTTCGGCGAGTGGCTCGAGAACGCGCAGGGTGAGGACGTGGTGGCGGGCACGCGGACTCCGCACTTCATGACCCGCGATCGCGGCGGAGCCGAGTCGCTCGAGGCGCGCATGCCCAAGGCGTACGCGCAGCTGGTGAAGATCCAGGCCAAGCTCGAAAAGCACTACCGCGACATGCAGGACATCGAGTTCACGATCGAGCATGGCCGGCTGTTCATGTTGCAGACGCGCACGGGCAAGCGCACGGGGTTCGCCGCCGTCCGCACGGCGGTCGAGATGGTCAAGGAGCGGCTCATCACGAAGGAGCAGGCCATCGCGCGCGTGGACGCCAACGCGCTCGAGCAGCTCCTCAAGCCCGTTTTCGAGCCCAGGGGCCTGCGCGCCGCGCAGACCGAAGGGCGCATGCTGGCGAAGGGACTCAACGCCGGTCCGGGCGCGGCGTCCGGCCGCGTCGCGCTGACGGCCGAGCGCGCGGTCGAGATGGCGCGCCAGGGGCCGGTGCTGCTGGTGCGCGTCGAGACGTCGCCCGAGGACATTGACGGCATGGCCTCGGCGCAGGGAATCCTCACCGCGCGCGGGGGCGCGACGTCGCACGCGGCGCTGGTCGCGCGGCAGATGGGCAAGCCCTGCGTCGTCGGGTGCTCGGCGCTCGACGTGGACTACCGCGCGCGCGAGATCCGCGTGGGCGGCAAGTCGCTGCGCGAAGGCGACACCATGTCGATCGACGGCACGACGGGCGAGGTCTACGCGGGCCAGATCCCGACCGTGCCGTCCGAGATCCAGCGCGTGCTGGTCGAGAAGTCGCTCGCGCCCGCGAAGTCGGCGGCCTTCGGGCACTACGCGCAGCTCATGAGCTGGGCGGAGCCCAAGCGACGGATGGGCGTGCGCGCGAACGCGGACACGCCGGCGCACGCGCGCAAGGCGGTCGCGCTGGGCGCCGAGGGCATCGGCCTGTGCCGCACCGAGCACATGTTCTTCGGCGAGGAGCGCATCCGCTCGTTCCGCCAGATGATCCTCGCGCCGGACGAGAAGGGCCGTCGCGCGGCGCTCGACGCGCTCTTCCCGTTCCAGCGCGCGGACTTCCGCGGGATTCTCGAGGCCATGGGTCCGCGACCGGTGACCATCCGGCTGCTGGATCCGCCGCTTCACGAGTTCCTGCCGCACGAGCGCAAGCAGCAGGCCGAGATGGCTCGCGAGCTGGGCACGACGCTGGACGAGGTCCAGTCCCGCGTCGAGAAGCTTCACGAGATGAACCCGATGCTCGGCCACCGCGGGTGCCGTCTCGGCATCACGTTCCCCGAGATCTACGAGATGCAGGCGCGGGCGATCCTCGAGGCCGCCTGCGATGTCGCGGCAGCGGGCGGAGAGCCGAGGCCCGAGATCATGATTCCGCTCATCGGCGACGTGTCCGAGTTCGACTACCTGGCCGAGCGCGTGCGCGCGGTGGGCGCCGAGGTCTTCGCGCGGCGCAAGCGGAAGGTCGCGCATCTCATCGGCACGATGATCGAGGTCCCGCGCGCGGCGCTGACATCGGGGCGCGTCGCGCGGACGGCCGAGTTCTTCTCGTTCGGCACGAACGACCTGACGCAGATGACCATGGGCATCTCGCGCGACGACGCCGGGTTCCTGCCGGAGTACTTGCAGAAGGGCCTGCTCAAGACCGATCCGTTCCAGAGCATTGACGCCGTCGGCGTCGGCCGGCTCGTGCGCATCTCCGTGGAGGAGGGTCGCGCGACCAACCCGAAGCTGAAGGTCGGCGTCTGCGGCGAGCACGGCGGCGAGGCCGACTCGATCCGCTTCTTCGAGACGGTCGGCCTCGACTACGTCTCGTGCTCGCCCGACCGCATCCCGACGGCCCGCCTCGCCGCCGCCCAGGCGAGCCTCGCGGCGAAGAAGGCCGCGAGCGCGAAGCCGGCGGCGAGGACGAAGGCGCCCAAGAAGCCGGCGGCGAAGAAGAAGCCCGCGAAGCGCAAGCCGACCCGTCGCTAGCGCAGACGGGCAGGCGACCCGGGGACGAAGAGCGATGAGCAACGACGTCGAGGCCACCGCGGACGCCCCCGGGACCGCGCCAGGGGCCGGCCGGCGGGGGAGCGACCGGCTCGCGATCGGCATCGGCATCTTCGCGCTCGCCGCCGTGATCACGCTCGGCCTCGATGTCAGGCCGTTCGCGGATGTCGGGCCGCGCTTCATCGGCAAGTCGGACCAGGCTGACATCGCGATGGTCGCGCGCAACATCGTCGAGGGCCGCGGCGCGGTGACCGACTGCGTGTGGCTGCTTCATGGCGGCGGGCCGGCCGGCCCCGAGATCACGCATCCGGAGGGTTACTGGTCCATCCACGTGGCGGCGTGGCTGGCGATCTTCTTCTTCGTGTTCGGTTCGACCCTGCCGGCCCTCATGTTCGCCGCGGGCCTCCTGCGCGTCGCCGTGGCGGCGCTGGGTTTCGCCTGGGCGCGGCGCCTCGGAGGGAGCGCGCTGACATCCACCGCCGTCGGCCTCATCTTGCTCGTCATGCCCGAGATGGTCCGGCTGGTCACGGGGCAGTCGGACATGCACCTCGTCGCCTGCGTCATGCTGGCGATCACCGGCCTGACCGGCGCGCTCACCCGGGGTCGAGCGCGTGACTGGGCCCTGGTGGGCGTGGCCACGGGGCTCGCCATCGGCTGCAAGCCGTCGGGGCTGCTCCTGCTCGGCCTCATCCCGTCGGTCCTGGCGATCACGCGGCCCGTGGCCGGCGCCCTTCGTCGCTGTTGGGCCCTCCCCCTCGCGTTGATCGTGGCGCTCGCGCCCCTCGCCGCTCACAACTGGCGGGCCTCTGGATCGCCGTGGTGGCCTGACCTGCCCGTGGTGGCGTCAGCCCTGCGGCAGATGGACGCCGCGAGGGGCGGCGCGAGCTGGGAGTGGAACGCCGAGACCGCTCATGCGTGGCAGTCGGCCGCTTACGACCCCACGACGACGCTCACGGCCCGCGCGGATCTCGGGCGCGAGACGCTCGTCGTCGCCGCGCGCAACCTCAAGGGCTTCGTGCTGGCGTTCGGACGCGGCCAGATCGTGCCGGCCTGGACCCTGCCGTTCGTGTTCTGCGCGTTCGCCGGATGGGCGCTCGCCTGGTGGCGACGGCGAGGCCGCCTGCGCGTCCCGCTGACCGGCGCGGAGCCGGTCGAGGACGCCAGGTTCGTCTTCACGGCCTGCGCCTTCGCCCTGACGTGCGGGGCGACGTTGCTCGGCGCGGTCGTGCACGCCGAGGCGCGCTACTTCGCGTTCCTCGTCCCGCTCTTCGTGGTGCTGGGCGTCGTCGAGGCGGCGCGCTTCTCCGCGACGCTCGTGGCCTTCGCGCTGGTCTTCACGCTGACCTTCGGCGGAGCGGAGTCCGTGCTGCGTCTCTCGCCCCGGGCGCTGGAGACGGGGACCGTCGCCCTGATCGAACGCGCGGCCACCGTGCTGCCAGAGGACGCGGTCGTCATGACGCAGAACCCGTGGGAGTTCGCGTTCCACGCGCGCCGGCCGAGCGTCATCGTGCCGTACCACGCGGATCCCGCGGTGCTTCTCGACGTGGCCCGGCGCTTCGACGTGGACTACCTCGTCGTCGTGGCTGGCGACGTGCGCCACGAGGGCCTGCGCGCGCTGAACGAGGGCCGGCTCTTCGACGGCCTGACCGAAGTCCATCGTTCGGAAGGCCTGCTCATCGCCGCCGTGGACGCGGAGGGCGCCGGCGAGGCCGAGGCTCCCTGACGATCAGACGATCGCGGACCCGGGCTGCCGTGGTGATGGCCGGCCGTCCCTCAGAACAGCATCTGCAGCCGGAGGATGAGCTTGCCCTCGCTGCCATGGGGCTCGGGGGCGCTGATTTCCATCCAGTTGGCTTGCAGCTTCAGGTCATGGCCGCGAATGAACCAGGTCGCGCCGGTCGTCCAGGTGCGCGTGTCGTCATCGCGGCGCTCGCGATCGGGATCGAAGGCGTCCCAGCGCGCGACGAGCTGCACGGTGTCGCGGCGGACGTTCCAGGCGACCTGTCCGGTCGTGGCGCGCGCGTCGAAGCTCGCCTCGGGAATCGCGCTCTCCGGTTCGAACTCCGTGTTGATCCACGCGCCCCAGATCTCGACGGGGCCGACGGCGAACTGCGAGTCGATCCCGAGCCCGGCGCGGCGCCCACGGAAGATGTTGTCGGCGCCGGGCGAGCTCGGGGTCGAGTCGAAGCCGAACTCGCCAGCCATGCTCACGGCGGTGTCGCGCGATCGGTACGCGTCCATGGCGAGCGACCAGCGAGCGTCCTTGCCGCCGAGCTGTCCCTTCCAGGGAACGCCGGCGACGCGCGTCGCGAGGAGCATGTGGTCGTCGTCGTTTCCGGACTGGTTCGCGGTCACGCCGTTGAACGCGCCGACGGACCAGGTCAGCCGCTCCTTCTGGACCGAGCCGCCGACCTGCAGGCCGGGCTGCCGGCCGAGCGTCAGCCGATCGCTGCCGAGCGTGCGCTCGATGGTGGGGAGCTTGCTGTCCGACGTCAGCTGCTCGAAGCCGAACGGCGTCTTGAACTGGCCGACGCGCAGGCCCGCGGGCTTGCCGCGGCGCCAGTCGAGGTAACCGTCCGTGAGCTGCGCGCGCAGGCCGGACGTGCTGGAGAGCGTTCCGGCCAGTTCGAGCTCCGTGCGCCACTGCACGTCCTTCATGAACTGGCCGCCCACGCTGACGCGCGCCCGCCGCACGAGGAAGCGCTCGTGATCGTCGGGGAAGCGCGCATCGCCGCGGTCGCCCGCCTCGCCCTGGATCTGCAACATGCCGCCAACCTTCAGCTTCTCCTCGCGCCCTTCGGCCTGGGCGACCGCGGGAGCCGCGGGAGCGGGAGGCGCGGGAGCCGCGGCCGTTGCTGGCGCCGCCGGGACCGCAGCGGGCGGCGGGGTTGCGGGCGCGGCCTCGGCCGCGGCCTTGAGCCGGGCGTTCTCGTCCTCGAGGAGCCGCACGCGTTCCTCGAGGGCGCGCAGGCGATCCTCCAGCGACGGCGCGGGCGTCGTCGCCGTGTCGGCGAGCGCCAGGGAGGCGAGCAAGAGCAGGGCACCGGTGAGCGCGAGCGGACGCAGGTGGGACATGCGGCGCCAGTCTCCGCCCCTCGCCCGGCCGCCGTCAACGGAGCGGACGAGCGGTCCATCACGGCGCGCGCCGCTCGCGCGCTTCTCGGTTCCGCCCGGTGGCGCTACCCTCGCCTCGTGCGAGAGAAGCCAGCGCCGCTCCCCGTGGACGAGCACCTGCCGCGGATCGTCGCGGCCGTCGCGGCGCACCGGGCGGCGGTCGTGATCGCCGAACCCGGCGCCGGCAAGACGACGCGCGTGCCGCCAGCGCTCCTCGACGCGGGGCCCCTCGCGCTGCTCCAGCCCCGGCGCGTGGCGGCCCGCTCGCTCGCGCGGCGCATCGCGGCGGAGCAGGGACTCGAGCTCGAGCGCGACGTCGGCTGGCAGGTGCGCTTCGAGCGGCGCTTCTCCGCGACCACGCGCCTGCTGGTCATGACCGAGGGCGTGCTGACCGCGCGGCTGGTGAGCGATCCGCTGCTCTCGGATTTCGCGACGATCGTGCTGGACGAGTTCCACGAGCGGAGCTTGCATGGCGACCTGGCGCTCGCGCTCGCTAGGCAGGCCATGCTGGCGCGCGACGACCTGCGCGTCGTCGTCATGTCCGCGACGCTCGATCCCGAGCCGGTCGCGGCGTACCTCGGCGGCACGCCCATCCTCGAGATCCCCGGGCGCGCGCATCCGGTCGCGATCGAGCACGCGGACATTCCCGTCGCCGAGGCCGTCCGCGCGCGCCTCGCCGCGCCCGGAGGCGACATCCTGTGCTTCCTGCCGGGCGCGGGCGAGATCCGGCGCGCGATGGACGACCTCGCGGGCGTGCCGGCCGACGTCCTGCCGTTGCACGGCGCGCTGTCGTCCGAGGATCAGGATCGCGCGCTCGCGCCCGCGCGGCGGCGCAAGGTCGTGCTCGCGACCAACATCGCGGAGACGTCGCTGACCGTCGAGGGCGTGACCGACGTGATTGACTCGGGCCGCCAGCGCGTCGCGCGGTTCGATCCGGAGACCGGCCTCGACCGGCTGGTGCTCGAGCGCATCGCCGTCGCGTCCGCCACGCAGCGCGCGGGGCGGGCGGGCCGCACGGGGCCGGGCCGCGCGTGGCGCCTGTGGGATGAGCGCCTGCGCTTGCGCGCCTTCCTCGAGCCGGAGATCGCGCGCGTGGATCTCGCGGGGCCGTTCCTTCACGTCCTGGCGTGGGGCGGCGATCCGGCGACGCTCGCCTGGTTCGAGGCGCCGCCCGAGCCCGCGGCTCGCGCGGCCCTCGCGCTCCTGACGAGCCTCGGGGCGATCCGCGATGGCAAGCTCACGAGCGCGGGCGCGATCCTGCGCCGCTTCCCGCTCCATCCGCGGCTCGCGCGCGTGCTCGTGGATGCCGGCGGCTCACCCCGCGCGGCGCTCGCGTGCGCGCTGCTCTCCGAGCGGCTGCCGCAGCGCACGGGCGCGCCGCCGACCACGGACTCGGACGTGCTGAGCCTCGCGGACTCTCCGCGCGATCAGCCGCGAGGCGTCGTGCGCGTGGCGGACGAGCTGGCCAGCGTGGCGGCGTCGGTGCTCGGTCGCGCGGCCGCGAGCACCGTGACGGACGAGGATCTTCGCCGGGCGCTTCTCGCGGGCTTTCCCGATCGCGTCGCGCGCCGGCGCGAGGCGCGCGGGGAGAGGCTCCTCCTGGCGTCGGGGGGCGGGGCGATCCTCGGTCAGGAGAGCGGCGTGCGGGATGCCGAGTGGCTGCTCGCGCTCGACGTCGTCAGCTCGCCACGCGGAGGCGATCCGTTCGTGCGCGTCGCGAGCGCCGTGGATCGCGCCTGGCTCGTCGGGGACGGCGAGAGCCTCCAGCATCGGTTCGAGGCGGGCACGGGCCGCGTGCGCGCGGTGCGCGTCGAGCAACTCGGCGCGCTGGTGCTGGCCGAGCGACCGGCCGCGCCCGATCCGATCGTGGCGCGCGATCTCCTCGCCGACGCCTGGACGCGGCGCGGGCTGTCCGAGGACGATGCGGCGTGGCTCCGCCGCGCGCGGTTCGCGGGCGTCGGCCTCGACGCGGCGGCGCTGTGCCTGCGCGCCTGCGAGGGGCGCACCGAGCTGCCGCGCGAGCCGCTCTCGGCCTTCGCCTCGCACGCGGAGCGCGCCGAGGTCGATCGCTTCGCTCCGGCGACGGTGGCGGTGCCGAGCGGGCGCGCGCTGCCCCTCGAGTATCGCGAGGACGGCACCGTCGCGCTCGCGGTGAAGCTCCAGGAGATGTTCGGCCTGGCCGAGACGCCGCGCGTCGGTCGCGAGGGCGCGCCCGTCCTCCTCGAACTCCTCTCGCCGGCCGGCCGGCCCGTCCAGGCGACCCGCGACCTGAGGAGCTTCTGGGAGCGCACGTATCCCGGCGTGCGCCGCGAGCTCAGGGCGCGCTATCCACGGCATCCATGGCCCGAGGATCCCTGGACCGCGCCCCCGACGCACCGGGCCAGGCGCCGCCCGCCGCGATCGTGAGAAAAGTCGGGGCGGTCTGCTACAGTCGTGGTCGCAGCGCGCACCCCGCGATCCCCACGAGACCATGGCCACCCCTCCGACCCCGCCTCGCCTGTCCGAGCGCGATGTCTCCTATCTCAAGCTCCTCAAGACGCTCAAGCAGGCGCCCTCGGTCACCGAGGGCGCCCTGGGTGTCGTGCGCCGCATCGCCGACTGGATTGACTCGCTCGCGGTCCTGAACTTCATCTGCTCGCACCAGCCGTGGCTGGACGATTGGGGCGTGAAGGAGGCGCTGGTCCACAACGACCGGACGCCCGCGCGCCATCGCGTCGAGCTGGAGAAGGCGATCGCGATCTTCGACCTGCTGCGCGAGATGGACGCTCCGGGCCTGTCGGCGCAGGAGCGCGCCGAGATCCAGGAGGACATCAAGTACCTCTTCAAGACGCTGCCGGAGCACGACCGGCCCATCGTCAAGCAGCACGCGTACGCGCTGTCCGCGACGCGCACGGGCAAGGCGCCGAAAGCCCGCGTCGCGACGCCCGAGGACGACGAGGCGATCGACGCCGCGACGGCGGCCCTGCTCGCGGGCGAGGACGAATCCGCCGAGCTGGACGCCGACGACGTGCCCCTGCCCGCGCCGTCGGGCTTCGCGCCGCTCGAGATCGAGCCGGCCGCCGCGCCGTCGGGCTTCGCGCCGCTCGAGATCGAGCCAGCCGCCGCGCCTGCCGGGTTCGCGCCGGTCTCGGCCGACGCGGCGGCTTCCGCGGCCCCGGACGGCACGCCGACGCAGGGCGGCACGACGGACATGCTGCGCGTCGCGGAGCAGGAAGCCCTCGCGGCGGCGAACGAGGCGGCCGTGTCGGCGGCGGAGGACGAGGCCGCCGAGGAAGACAGCGCCGAGGCCACCGTCGCGCAGGCCGCCGGGGCGCGCCTGGCGGGCATGGATCGCGGCGCGAAGGTCACGGCCGCGCGCGCGACGCCCGACGCCGAGATGCTGGGGCTGCTGGTCTTCGATCAAGATGACGAGGTCGCGCTCGCGCTGCTCGAGAACCCGGCGCTCACGGATCGCCTGGCGTCCACGGTGGCGCGGCGCGCGTCGCAGCGCGTGGCGGCGGAGATCTACCGGAAGCGCGCCATCTTCATGCGGCCGCTCGTCCGGCAGGCGCTCCTCGAGTGCCCGAACGCGCCGTCGGCGGCGCTCCTCGAGGTCGTGAACTCGGTCTCGGACATCAACGAGCTGCTGCGGATCCTGCGAAGCCCGAAGGTCAAGTTCCTCGAGGTCAAGGCGAAGGCGCGCGCGCGCATGGCCATGATCTTCAAGTCGCTCGGCCAGAACGAGAAGATCGCCGCCATCCGGCGCGCCGGTTCGTTCCTTCTCAAGGAGCTGTGGACCGACTTCTTCCGCGACGAGGCGCTGGTCGTCCGCTGCGTGCAGGAGAAGCAGGTCGAGGCCAACATCGTGCTCGAGATCGCGCGCAGCAAGATCGCGCCGCGCCGCGCGCTCGAGGTCATCGGCACGACCGCGCAGTACACGGCGAACTATCAGATCTGCCTCGAGCTCGTGCTGAATCCGAAGACGCCGCGACAGGTCGTGACGACGCTGATCCGCAAGCTCAACCCGTCGGATCGGAAGATGGTCAAGAACAACCCCGCGCTGCCGCAATCCATCCGCAACTTCGCCTGAGTCGCCCGCTGCGCCGCCAGATGGTCCGCGGCGCGCGGCGTCAGGGGTCCATCGCGCAGCGGAAGCCGATGTTGGCGAGGATCTTGTCGGGGGAGGCGTGGGCGCGGTTGGCGCCGCGAAGGGCTCCGTGGTCCGCGACGTTGAAGCCGCCGCCGCGCAGGACGCGATGCGTGCCGCTGGCGGGACCGCGCGGGTCGCGGCCGCCCGTCGCCGGGTAGCCGGCCGGGTCGTACCAGTCGGCAACCCATTCGGTGACGTTCCCCGCGAGGTCGAGGTGCCCGAACGGGCCGGCTCCGCCGCGGAAGCTCCCGACCGGCGCGGTCTGCGGGAAGCCGTCCGACGGGTCCGCGCTGTTCGCCATGCCGTCGCGCCACTCCTCACCCCAGGGGAACTGGCGCGAGGCGGGCCCGCGCGCGGCGAACTCCCACTCGGCCTCGGTCGGCAGGCGCCCGCCCACGAAGGCGCAGTACGCGGACGCCTGCTCCCAATCGAGGTTGACGATCGGGTGATCCTCGGCGGGATTCCACGACGGGCTCTTCCACATGCGGATGCCATGAGCCGTCATGTAAGTCCGATACTGGCGCCAGGTGACCTCGGTCTCGTCGAGCCAGAAGGAGGAGACGCTGACGTCGGTCACCGGCTGCTCGTCGGGCGCCGCGGGCGAGCCTCGACGGAACGAGCCGGCCGGCACGAGGATGACCCGCGCGCCATCCACGCCGCGGGTGGCGACCTCGTGGCCTCGCGCGGTGCGGCCCTCGCGCACGAGGCGCGGCGGCGGAGGAAGCGGCGCCGATGACGCGGCGACGGGAGCGCTCGGCACGGGCGCGGTCGGGACGGGAGCCGTCGGCCGGGGCGCAGTCGGGACGGGCGCGGTCGC
The DNA here is from genome assembly GCA_964613915.1 of uncultured Thermoanaerobaculia bacterium. Taxonomy (GTDB): domain Bacteria; phylum Acidobacteriota; class JBCCFW01; order JBCCFW01; family JBCCFW01; genus CAZTIW01. Next base: position 21,218 of record CAZTIW010000028.1, on the reverse strand, counting down.
AACGGGCGCGCTCGGCCTGGGCGCTGTCGGAACGGGCGAAGTCGGGACGGGCGCGGTCGCAACGGGCGCCGTCGGCGTGGGAGCGCTCGCCGTGGGCGCCGTCGGCACGGGCGCTGTCGGCGTGGGCGGTTCCCGGCGTGCGGGCGCCGTCGCCGCCGGGATCGGCGCCGTCGCCGCCGGCGCCGTGGCGACCGGAGCGGCGGCGACCGCCGCCGGCGGCGCGGCCTCGACGCTGCCGTCCGCGGCGGCCGGAGAGTGATCAACGGTTTCTGTATCAACAGAAACTGTCTCGCCCTCCGCCGGAGGCTGTTCGGCCGGCGGCTCGACCGGCACGGTGTCCGGAGGCCGGATGGTGGGCTCCTCGGGCGGGGGAGACAGGGACCTCGCGGCCACGCTCGCCGGCGCCGTCTCGGCTGCTGGCTGCACGGCCGGGGGAGAGGCCTCGTGCCGGAGGAGCGCCGCGATCTTGAGGCCCGCGAGCGTCAGCGCGACGAGCGCGATGAGACCGAGCCCTGCCAGGCGGGCCCGCGAGCGGCGAGGCTCGGGCGTCGAGAGCACCGTCGTGTCCATGCCGGCGTGCGGCGGGCCGCTCGTCGCGGCGGGCCGCTCGCGCGCCGCGGCAGCCAGCGCGTCCGTGAACGCCGTGCACGTCGGATGGCGCGCCGATGGCTCGCGCTCGAGCCCGCGCATGATGCTCGTCACGACCCCCGGCGCGAGGTCCGGCGCCGCGTCCCGCAGCGATCGAGCCGGGAGCATCGTCTTCTGCGCGACGATCGCGAGAGGCGCGGATGCGTCGTGCGGGGGCACGCCGGCCAGCGCGACGTAGGCCACGGTCGCCAGCGCGTACTGGTCGGACTCGGGCTGCGCCGCGCGTCCGGCGGCGACCTCGGGCGCCATGTAGCGGGGCGAGCCGATGAGCGCGCCGGTCTGCGTCAGGCCGCCGTCGGGTCCCTCGGCGGCGCGCGCGATGCCGAAGTCGCCGAGGAACGCGTTCCCCTGGTCGTCGAACAGGACGTTGCCGGGCTTCACGTCGCGATGCACGAACCCGCGCGAGTGGATGAAGTCGAGCGCGCGCGCGATGTCGCCGATCCACGTCAGCACGTCGGCCAGCGCGAGCCGGCCGCCGGCGCTCGCGAGGCGATCCTCGAGGCTCCCGCCCGCGAGCCACGGCAGGACCAGGAACGGCATGGAGGCGTCGGTCCCGGCGTCGAGCACCTTGGTGACGTGCGGGTGGTCGAGGCCGAGGAGGCTCCGGACCTCGCGCTCGAAGCGAGCGCGGAAGCCGCGGTCGAGAAGCACCTCGGCCCGGGGCGTCTTCACGACGACGCGCCGGCGCAGGTCTTCATCCTCGGCCAGCCACGCCGATCCCATGCCGCCCTCGCCGATGCGCTCGAGGATGCGGTACCGGCCCTTGAACAGGCGGCCCGTCAGGTCACTGTCATCCGGCGGCACGAACGTCACCCGCGCAGGTTAGTTGACGCAGCGCCTCCGTGGGAACCGTCACGCGAGCGAGGGCTTCGGGATCGAGGCCGGCGGTTCAGGGGCAGGTCGCGACGCCCTGCCGGGGATCCCGTCCGAAGCGGGCTCGGCCGTCGAAGCCGTCGCCCGGCGTGCCCTCGAGGCCGCAGCCCTCGACGGCCGTGATGAGGTAGTACCAGTTGGCGCCGTCGGTGGCGTCGTCGGGATCCGTGAACGTCGTCAGGCCCGCGGTGTCGCACGCGCCGCGGCCAGCGGCGTCGTCGGCCGCGTGGTCGTACCACGTGCCGATGGGGCCCCGGGACACGCGGTACGAGGTCGCGCCCGGCGCCGGATCCCACGTCAGCGTGAGAGCCGCGCCCGACCGTCGCACGCGATCGCCGCCCACCTCGCCCGGCGTGGTCGTCGGCGCGATGGTCACGGGCACGTCCGCGAAGGCCGTGCAGCCGCCGGCGGCGGTGACGGTGACGCGCGCCACCCACGACCCGGCGGCGTAGGTCGCCGCGGCGTCGCAGTCCGCCGCGTCGGCGTCGTCGTCCGGAACGGTGTTGCCATCCGAGTCCGTGGCGATGTCGAAGTCCCAGCTCGCGGTCGGCTCCGCCGAACCGCAGCGCAGCATCGTGACGGCGCCCGGGCAACCCGGCTCGGCGCTCGGCACGGGCGGCGTCGCGGGCTCGAGCGAGGCGACGTCCACGTTCACGAAGGCGACGCAGCCGAGGGCGTCGCGCGCCCAGGCGCGCGCCGCGTGCAGCCCGCCGGCCCCGTAGGCGATCGTTCCGTCACACGCGGCGAGATCGACGTCGTCGCCAGGCACCGTGTTCCCGTCGGCGTCCACGCTCGTGTCGGCGTCCCACCAGTACGTGACGCCCGCCTGCGCGCCGCCGCACGCGACGCTGGCGCCGCCGCACGCCGGCGTGCTCGTCGGGGCGGGATCCTGCGGCCTGCCGCACATCACGTCCGTGACGTCGAACGTGCCGCAGTTCTCGAAGCCCGCATCGCCGCAGGCGGCGACGAGCACGAGCTGGGCCGTGCCCGGGCAGCCATTGAGCGTGAAGGTCTCCCTCGGATCGGTGAGCACGCCGGAGATCGGCGTGCCGGCGCCGTCGAACCACTGATAGAGCACCTGCGAGCAGCCGCGGGCCGTCGAGCCCGCGCCGCTGACGGTGAACGGAACGCCGTCGCACGCCGTCAGGTTGGGTCCCGCGTTCGCCAGGACCTCGACGCACGTGAGCGTCACGAAGTCCTGGCGCGTGCAGGTCTCGCCGACGCACCCGACCTCGAGCAGCCAGTCGCCCGCGTCCACGCAGGTGATGGCCGGGCGGTTGAGCACCGGGTCCGGGCTCCAGCCGCGCACTTCGTTGCCGTTGGGATCGAACCAGCGGTACCGCGGCGTGGCGCAGTTGGTCAGGGTCGAGCCCGAGCCGTCGAGCACGATGCCCGTGCCCGTGCACGCCCTGACGTCGTTGCCGGCGTTCGCGGTGATGTCAATGCACGCGATCGTCACGGTGTCGGAGTCCGTGCACGTCTCGCCCTCGCACGTGACGTCCAGCGTGTAGGTCTGGCCGGCCGGACACCGCACGACGACGTTGAACGCGGGCGCGGCCGACCAGTCGCGAACGACCGCGCCGGCCTGATCGCGCCAGCGGTAGAGCGGCCGCGCGCACGGCGCGACGGTCGAGGCGGATCCGTCGAGGCGCACGGAGTCGGCGAAGCACCCCGCGTCGTCGTTGCCCGCGCGCGCCACGAGCTGCGCGGTGCACCCGCACGTGAACGTGGAGACCGTGTTCACGCCCGCGTCCGCGCGGCAGGCCGCCGCCGTGGGCGTTTCGGTGCACTCGGCGATGGCGTTCAGAGGATCGGCCGTGACATCCACGCGCGCGGGCGAGCACGGGGCGGTGATCGAGCGCAGGACGGGGCGCGTCTCGCCAGCGAGGAACGGTCCCGGGATGATCTCGTCGAGGACGGTCGGCGGATCGATGCAGGAGGCGTCCACGCCGCGAGCCTCGATCCGCACCACCACGTCGCCCGGGTGGTCGGCGCAGCCGACGTTGATGACATCGAACGCGACGTCGAGGTTCGGACAGCCGCCAGTCACGACGAGGTTCGCCACCGTGAGCTCCGGCAGCGGGTTGTAGGCCGTCCAGGCTTCCGTGCAGTCGAAGAAGATGGGGAAGAGCGGCGTGCCCGTGCCATCGCAGTTGGCGAAGAGGCTCCAGACGTTGCCGCCCGAGATCACCTCGACGCGGTAGAGGCCGCACAGCCCCGCGTCGTTCTGGATCCAGCAGTCCATGATCTGGAGATCGCCGGGGCTCACGCGCGAGAGCAGGCCGCCGCAGGTGGGCGGCAGTTCGCTGCACTGCACGCCGTTCGCGTTCAGGTCGTACACGAGGTACGTGGGGCAGCCGTCCGACAGGCCCCAGGCCACCCTGCCCGGGCCCGCGTTGTCCGTCACGTCGAAGGCCGGCCCCCACCAGGTCTCGGGCACGCCATCGCCCCCCGGCGGGCAGCAGTCCAGCGCGCGACCCGTGGCGTCGCCGACGAGGAAGCCCGGGTACGGTCCCATCCCGGCGTCCGCGCGCGCCGTCTGGTTGACGCAGCGCAGCGGGGGCGTGGCCGCGGGGAACTCGACGTTCGTGACGCGGATGTCCGCGCCCTCGATGTCGTTCAGCGGCAGGTGCATCTCGCGGCCGCACTCGACGAGCACGTAGAACGTGTACGTGCAGCCCGCGCAGAAGCGCGACTCGTTGAAGTTCCACTGCGTGGCGACGCGATCGGAGCAGGCCGCGTACGGCGCGTGGCCCGCGTTCCGGATGCAGTCCGGATTGCCGCCCGTCGGGTTCCACATCACCACGTTGTCCACGAACCAGCCCAGCATCTCGACGCTGGAGTCGGTCGTGAAGCGGAACTCGACGCGGATGCTCTGGCCCGCCCAGGCCGACAGGTCGAGCGGGTTGAAGTTGTACCAGAGGGAGGGATCGAGACCGGTCGGCATGTTCGCGAACAGCGTTCCGTTGATGTAGATCTGCGCGAGGTCGAACGGATCGCCCTCGTACTCGATCCGGCTCGTGAACGTCATCTGGGTGCCGGCCGTGATCGGCCCGACGAGCGGGGAGGTCAGCCCGCCGATCACGCTCGGCTGGTAGGCGCAGGTGCCGTCCACGCCGAAGTACATCGAGCCGCCGGGATTGCTGCTCGCTCCCGGCGTGCAGTTCGGAAACGCGCTCGGATGCCACAGGCTCGTCGTCGTCCAGCCGCGCGAGGCCGCGTTGAGATCGTCGAAGCCCTCGGACAGGTAGACCTGCGAGGTCCCGGGCCCGTCCGCTCGCTCGCACCAGGTGCCGGTCTCCTGGACGCACCCGGCCGGCGGGGGGTCGTTGCGCTTGGGTTGCGGCAGCGCGACGGGGGGCGTCAGCGTGGCGGTCGGAACGAGGCGCGTGCTGAACGCGCTCGCGGGCTCCGGTCGCACGAGCGCGCCCGGGATGCCGCCGCGCAGGCCGGCTTCGCGGAAGCCCGGCGGCAGGCGCAGGTACTGAAGCGTCGCGTGGCCGATCCGATCCAGCAGGATCTCGACGGTGGCGGGGCCGGCGGGCGTTTCCAGCGCGCTGAAGCGCACGGCGACGGCCACGTCGGTCACCGTGACGAGCACGCTGCTCGCCGGACCGAGTCGAACGGGACCGGCATCCGAGGCGAGGACATCCAGGCGCAGCCACGGATTGGCGAGACTCCCGTCAGGCTCCGGCGCCGCCGCGTGCGCGAGCGGTGACGCGGGCTGACCGGTGTCGGGCGCGAGCGCCGTGGCGGGGAGCATCGTGCCGCCACCCACCTCGATCCAGCCGGGGCCGACGCGCAAGCGGGCGTCAGCGCCCGGCAGGCTCCACGGGAGAGGCACGGCCGTCTCGCCTTCGCTCAGGAGGCGCCCGGTCAGGTCCGTGGCGCGGTCGTGCCGCACGTCCACGAGGCCTGCGGCGCGCTGCCAGCCGTCCGGCGCGGCGCGCGCTCGGGGAGCGACGCACGAAGCGAGAACCATCGCCAGCGCCGCGAGGCGCGCGAGACCGACGAACGACGGGCGCAGCGACATGGCCGACACCTCCGCCAGTGCCCCGGATGGGCGCCAGACTCAACCCCGCCTTGAGTCTCGGCCTTCTGCCTCCAGCAATCAAGCCGCAAGTTCCCCGGGGAGGTGTTGCGCGCGTGGCTCGTGAGGGCGCCTTCGCGTGCGCCCCCGCGCTGGCCGCCTCCCGCGCGGGCCGGGCGGGAATGCGTCGCCAGCGGCATCCGAGCCCGGGTGCCGAGCATGCATGTGCTGAGGGTTCAGCAGGTTGCGTGGCGGGAGCGCCGGCTCGGGGGGGAGGCTGGCCGCTGCGGGTGATTCAGCGGAAGAGGCGGATGCCGGGGCGCGTGTTGCCTTCGGAGTCGGCGCGCTCGGAGATGGCGTCGCGGAGTTCCTCCGCGCGGCGCCGCGTGGTCCGAATGGCCTCGGCCACGTCGCTGCGAAGCTGGGCGGCGGGCACGCGATCGAGCACGAGGTCGAGCAGCTCCATCACGCTCTCGAGGTTCCCGGTGATGCGCCAGTCCGCCTCGTTCACGCGCAGGCCGTTGACGAGCGTCCGGCCGATCTGCCCGAGCGGAGCCTCGAGTCTCTCGAAGAACGACGGGCCGTGGCGGTGGACGAGCGACATGCCGGCCTCGGTGCCTTGCAGGCGCTGCAGGAACTCCGCGTGGGCGTTCAGCGCGACGGCGTGATGCTCGAGGCGCGCGGCGTTGTTCGGGAGGTCGGTCAGGTGTTCGTCCAGCAGGGTCGCGTGAAGCTCCATCTCCGCCTGGACGTGCGCCGCGAGCTCGTCGATCCATTCGAAGTGAGCCTCGCGCGCGGCCGGCTCGAGCGCCTCGTGCTCCTCGACGAGCGTGCCGAGCAGCCGGTAGCCCAGCGTGAGCGACGCACCCAGGACGGCCAGCAACCGGCGGTCGCGCTCGGCGCGCAGGCCCTGGAGCGGGCGGCACTCGGCGTCCGCGGGGAGGGGGACGCTCGCGAGCCGCAGCCGGTCGCCCAGGAGCGCTTCGAGGGACTCGCCGAGCGCGTCGCGCGACGGCTCGTTCGCGGCGCTCTCGCGGAGCGCCCGCGCGCGTTCGAGGGCCTCGCGAACCGGCGGCGAGAGCGGGGGAAGCACGAGTTCGCGCACGCGCGCGAGCCCCGCCAGACTGGCCGCCGCGTCGCGCTGCAGGCTGGCCGCTTGCTCGCGCACGGCGGCGTCGGCGGCGCGCGCCTGCGTCGCGTCAGCGCCGGGCGTCATGGCGCCAGCCTCGATCGCGGCGAAATGAACGCGCAGGTCGCGCAGCGTGCGGTCCATCGCCGCGAGCAGCACGCCCTCATCGGCGCCCGCTGATTCGCGATAGTGGTGGAAGGGCGCGACGCGCGCCTCGACCAGCGGGAACCCCGTCGTCTCGCCCTGGAGCAACGCCTCGAACCGGCCGTGGCACTCGCCCATGACGTGCAGCGCGTGACCGAGGAAGTGCGTGAGGGCCGCCTTGCACGCCGACGCGCGCTGGCCCACCGGCCCGCCCTCGTGGCACAGCTCGGAGAGGGCGAGGTCGAGCGCCTCGAGCCGCTCCGTCGCAGCCTGCACCTCGCGCATCTTGGCTTCGACCCGACGGAACAGGCGCTCGCCGAGCGGACCGAGCGAGTCGGCCGACGCCATGACGGCCAGGGCCTCGGGGGCGACGGAGAGCATCCCTTGCGCGTCGCGGCGCACCGACAGCGCGTCGCGGCAGGCCGCTTCCCACTCGCTCTCCTGCGTTCGCGCGTCCACCGTTGCGATGTCATCCCAGGCGGGCACGAGGCGGGCCGAGGCCTTCGGATCCTCGAGCAGCGAGAAGAGCGCTCCGAGCTCGGCGCTGAGCTTCGAGAGAGCGGCATCGAGCTCGGACCGTTCGACGCGCACGGCTTGCAGGCCCGACAGCACGGACAGGATGCCTTGCTCGAGGCAGGCGGCCTGGAGCGGGAACAGCGCGCCGCTGACGAGGCGCTCGCTCGAAGGCAGGCGTTCGAGCGCGTCCACCTTTTCGAGAACCTCGGACGCCTTCGAGATCGCCTGGAAGGCGCCCCGCGCGATCTCCTGGCGCGACAGCGTCTCGCGCTCGACCGAAGCGAGGCGGCGACGGGCGTCCTCGTGCGCGCGCCAGAGAGAACGCACGGCCTCGGTCGCGAGCCCGGCCACGTCGGCGCCAGCAGCGTCCGCATCCCCGCCCGTTGCGATCGCCTCATCCAGAGCGCGACACGCGGAGGCCAGGCCAGCGATGTCGGTGGACTCGGCCGCGCGCCGCTCGGCCGCAGCCACGAAGTCGCGCGCGGCGAGAGGCCCAATCCGATCGTCACTCAGGCGCGCGGCGAGCGCGGTCTCGAGGAGCTCGGCCGTGATCTCATCGGCTGCGAGGGTCTCGGAAAGACGGCGCATCGCCGACGCGACGTCCTTGCGCCGCGCCAGCAGGGCGCGCAGCGACCCGGCCTGCTCGTGCGCGATGCGCGCGCTGTCGTGCGCGCCGCCCACGCGATCGGCGAGCCGCGCGAGCGCGCTCGCGACGGCTGACGTGTCGCCGGGGGACAGCAGGGCGAGGCGCGCCCCGTCCTGCCGGGCCTCCTCGAGCGTCCGGGCGCGGATCTGGCCGGCGATCTCCGACAGGGCGGCGTCGGCCGAGTCACCTTGCTGGACGGCCTGGTGGAGGGCGCCGATCATCGCCGGGGTGACGCCGAAGCGGTCCTCGGGCAGCACGGCCCGCTCGAGCGCGTCGAGCGCCCGATGCAAGCCATTCGTGATGGCGCGACGCTCGTCATCGAGGCCGGCGAGCAGCTCGATGACGTCGCGGAGTTCCATGGCGGGAGCCTCCGGCCGGATCAGGGCCTCGGGGCAGGGAGCCCCGGGTCTCCAGTGAGGATCGGCATCGTGCCACGACCGCTTGAGCCGCGCCCTGACGCGACGGCGCGCGACGGGGCGCGAACCCGGCCCGACGACACATCGACGGGGCGCCCGGCGGGGCGAGATGACCCGATCCAGGCAGAAGGCTGACCGGATCGGCCGGTGGATCTGGGCTGCCCCGGGGAGACACTCGCGCATGTCCTCGCGCGCGCGCCAGAACGGGAAGGCGGCTCAGGGCTTGCCGGCTTCGAACGTCATGATCGCGTAGACCGCCAGGGGCTTCCCCTCCGAGCGCGCTGGCTCGTACTTCCACTTCTTCAGTGCCGCCTCGGCAGTGGGCTGGAGGCGCGGATCGTCCACCTTCAACCAGCGGTGGACGACGACATCGCCGGTCGCGGTGATGATGCACTGGACGATCACGCGTTCGCCGCGCCACTCGCCCGGCGGAGTCTTCGGCTTGACGCTGCGCAGGAGTTTCGGCGGGGTGATGTCCGGGGTGGGCTTCACGGCTGGCGGCGGGGACTCGCCGCCCGGCCGCAACAGCGACGCCGTCATGTCGGCGAGGTTTCGCGTCGCCCGGACGTCGAGACTCGACTCTTTCAGTGAAGCCTCGAGCATGCGCCACGAGCTGGCTGGAGTGAGTGGCGCGGCCGGCGTCGCGGGGGTCTCGAGCGCCACGCTGAGGAGTTGCGCGAGCGAACGTTCGCGGTCCTCACCGCAGGCTGCCGCCAGCACCATGGCTCCGACGGCTCTGCCCTCGGAGGCATGCTCGAAGAGGGTCGCGAGCTTCGTCGCCTCGGCGCCGTCCGGCGTGCATGCGTCCAGGATCACGAGGCGTTCCGGTGACGCGCCGGTCTCGCGCAGCCAGCGCGCGAGCGTGGCGACGGGCAGCGCCGTCTCATCGAGCGCGTCCGGCCGCGTGCCGGCGAGGCCCAGGTAGCGATCCGTTTCGCGCACGATCTCGCGCGTCGCGATGGAGATCAGCACGCCGTCGCGCGCCCCCGCCTGTTCGAGTGCCGCCTTCACCGCCTCCTCGACGCGAGGCCGCGTGGCGTCGTCGTCGGCGAGCAGCACGATGTCCCCGGCGCTCCAGCCGACCTTCGGCCCGGTCAGAGCCGCGTGCAGCGCGCGCGCATCGGTCGCCGCGCTCGGACGCGCGGCGAGCCCCGAGTCGCCAAGCGCTCCCGCGCCGACGATGACGGCGAGCAGGCGCGGCGCGGCCTGCTCAGCGGCCCCCTCGGCGGCCCCCTCGGCGGCAGCGGACGACGACCCGACGACAGCCAGCAGCGCGAGCGACGCGACGAGCCCCATGGCGATCCTCCCAGCCGGCAGCGTCCCTCGGCCGACGTTTCGGCGCCGACGATACACGCGCCCAGCGCGCGCCGACACCCGCGCGGCGCATCCTGAGCTGCGCTCGTGGCCCGGGGTGCCGCGCGAGGCGCCGCGAGGGTGGGCAGGGGAGGGTCGCGTCCGGCACCGGGCGAGGGGGGTGCGCTGATATCCTGCAGGCCGTGCCGTTCGATGTTGACCTGGTCACCCGGCTCCAAGCCGTTCTCCGCGCCGGCCCCTCCACGCGAGTTGCGTTGCTGTTCGGCTCCGCGGCGCAGGGCGCCCTGCGTACCGATAGCGACGTGGACGTTGCCATCCTGCCCTCGGATCCCGACCTGCCGCTTGCCGCCGAACTCTCGCTCCAGGCCGAGTTGAGTCGTGCGGCCGGGCGCGACGTGGATCTTGTCCGGCTCGACCGGGCCTCGACGGTCGTGAAGTGGCAGGTCGCCAAGCATGGCGTGCCGTTGCTCGTGACGGATCCTGCGGCCCTGGCGCACTTTCTGGCGGCGAGCGCCGCCGAGTATCTGGACTTTGCGCCAGCGATGCGAAAGGCCCAGGAAGTCTTCCGGCAGCGGCTCGCGGCGGGGCCGCGGAGGCGCTGATGACCGATCGAGACGTTCTCTTCCGCAAGCTCACGTCCATCCGCGAGCATGTCGCCCGAATGCGGCGCCGGCGATCGCCGGACCTGGCAGCATTCACGGGCGATGTCGATCGGCAGGATGCCCTGGCCATGAGCCTTCTCGTCGCGGTCCAGGATGCGCTGGACATTGCCCTGCGCCTGGCGGCTGACGAAGGGTGGGGCGTGCCCGACTCGTATGCTGCCGGGTTCGAAATGCTGGCCGGTCATGGCGTCATCGGGGCCCCGCTTGCCCTCGATCTGGCGCGGATGGCATCGCTGCGAAACCGACTGGCGCACGGCTACGCTTCCATCGACTCGGAGCGCATCTGGCACGAGCTCCCCGCCGGGCTCGATGCCCTCGAGGCCTTCGCCGCCGCCATCGCAGCCCGGCTCGGGCCCGCCTAGAAAGCTGAAGTCGGCGATCCATCGCCAGTCAGGCGCGACGACCGAGGGAACCGCAGCGTAGTCAGCCCTACGTGAGGATTCCCGAGCGAGCAACGCAGCCAGGGGCCGCGAGACCCGCGGAGCATGCATGCGGACTTCGGTGTCGGGACACTAGGATGAGGAGTAATGACCTCTCCTTGGCAAACGCTGCGGGACGCAGGGCTCCCCCTGGCGGGCGATCGCGGGTCGCCGCCCGGCGAGCGCGCTGTCGCTCTCGCCGTGCTCGAGGTTCTCGATTCGCGAGATCCCCCCGGCGAACGCGAGATGGACGCGCTGGTCGCGTTCGTCCGCGCGTTCGCGCATCACTTCCCCGCGACGTTCGCGCGCGCCTTCGACTCCGACGCCGCGCGGGTGCCGGCATGGTCTGAAGCGAGCGTCCGCGACGTCAACCGCTACCTCAAGCTCCGCCGGATCGCGATCGAGAACCTCTCGCGCGTGTTCTGACACCGCGCCGCGTGTCCTGAAGCCGGGAGGTTGGGGCAGGATGAAAGTACAGCGAAGTTGTGTGAGAATCCGCCAGAGCGGGGCCGCGTGGCGAGGCGGGCCAGCGCGTGGATCGAGCGCCGGAGGGCACATGTCGGCTTGGGGATACGTCCGGGCACTCCTGATGGGCGTTTGGCTCCTCCTCGGAGGAGAGCCCCCCTCACGTGCCGCGTGCGGTGACATGGCGGGCGGCGAAGCGGGCCTCCTCGCCGACATCACCCTGAGTCCTCAGTCGGGCGGGTTCGGGGAGGGAGTCGACGCTGGCGGCGGCGTGGTCATCTTCCAGGCACGCACGCAGGCTCTCGGAGCAGAGCCGTGGCGCAGCGACGGCTCGGAAGCGGGCACGTGGATGCTGCTCGACGTCTACCCTGGCGATGCCGGGTCCGACCCCCGGGGCTTCACGCGCTCCGGCGCGAGCGTGTACTTCTCGGCCCAGACGCGAGGCGAAGGGCGCGAACTGTGGGTTACGGATGGCACACCGACGGGAACCCGTCTCGTGGCGGACATATCACCCGGGGCGGCGGACTCTGATCCAGGCGGGTTCATTGCGTGGAATGGTGGCGTCGTCTTCGCCGCCACGGAGCCTGGCGGGGGGCGGGAGCCATGGGTGTCGGACGGAACCGCGGGCGGCACGGTGCGGCTGGCGGACATTCACGCAGCCGGCAGTTCGGATCCGTCGAGCTTCACCCCATGCGGTTCGGCGCTCGCGTTCCTCGCCTTCGATCCGGCTTCGGGTCGCGAGCCCTGGCGCACCGATGGGACGCCCGGCGGCACGTCGCGGATCGCTGACGTGCGGCCGGGTACCGGTTCGGGGGCTCCTGGCTGGCTTGCAGCCCACGGCGGCATCTCGCTCTTCGATGGCGATGACGGCGTTGCAGGCCGAGAGCTCTGGCGAACGGACGGGACTGCAGCGGGCACGTGGCTCGTGGCGGACGTCCACGCGGGGGTCGGCAGCAGTTCCCCGTCCCTTCCTGCCGTCGTCGGCGCTCTCGCTCTGTTCACGGCAACGACGCCGGCAACGGGAAGAGAACTCTGGAGCAGCGACTTGTCGGCCGGCAACGTGGCGCTCGTGGCCGACATCGAACCGGGCACGGCGGAACCAACATGGCGCACGCTGCTCTCGGCCGGAGACCGCGTCTTCTTCATCGCCCGGACTGCCGCTACGGGTAGCGAGCCGTGGGTGTCCGACGGCAGCCCGAGCGGCACGCTCATGCTGGCAGACATCGCCCCTGGCTCCGCGAACTCGGTGTTCGGGACAGGGGCCATCGTGGCGGGATCGTTCATGTTCGATGCCAACGACGGCGTCAACGGCTCAGAACCGTGGGTGAGCGCGGGGACGTCGTCCTCCACCTTCATGATCGCCGATGTCGTGCCCGGTCCGGGCTCGTCCTGGCCGGCTGCCATCATGGCCGCCGGAGGGAGCGCATTCATGAGCTGCGTCACGCTTCCTTTCGGCCGCGAACTGCACGTCGCCGATCCTGGGGGCGGCGCCCGCCTGGTCAAGGACATCGATCCTTCGACGCTGAACTCGGCGCCTCTCGCCGCGACGGCAGCAGGCTCGTTGACCTACTTCCTGGCAGAAGATGATGCGGGAGTCGAGCCGTGGGTGACCGACGGCACGCCCCAGGGCACCCACCGCCTGCTGGACATTAATCCGAACGGCAACTCCGCTGCGGCCGGATTCGTCCCGACCCCAGGGGGCGTCGTGTTCAGCGCGGACGACGGCTACGAGCAGCGCGATCTCTGGGTGACGAACGGCACCACGGCCGGCACGCGGCTGCTCAAGCAGTGCTGGCCTACCGTGCCGGTGGCGCTGGACGGCAGGGCCGTGTTTGACGGGTGGCAGCCGCTGCGTCCGCGGCAGATCTGGATCACGGATGGTTCGATTGCCCGCACGCGTCCCATCCTCACGGAATGGCAGGAAATCGCATGGCTCCCGAGTTTCATCACGAGCACCGGCACCCGCGCCTTCTACATGGCCGACTCGAGCGGCATCGGCCGGGAGTTGCATGTCACGGACGGCGGAGGCGCCGGGACGAGGCTCGTCGCGGACATCACGCCTGGCCCCGCATCGACAGCCGTCAGGGCCATGAGGGCCTTGCACGGCGGCGTCGTATTCGAGGCAGACACCCCGACGCCGGCCACGCTCTGGCGCAGCGACGGCAGCGTTGCCGGAACGAGGCCCTGGCCGGTGCCGGCAGGCTGCCCCACCCTGCGCGTCACCGAGATGGTCGGTGCGGGCGGTCTCACCTTCGTCAGGGGCTCGACAGCGCCCGCCGGGCAGGAACTCTGGATCCTCGATGACGCGGCTGGTACATGCTCGCTGCTCGACATCATGCCCGGCCCGGCGTCGTCGTCCGTGGGAGGCATGACGGCGCTGGGCGATCTCCTGCTCTTCGTGGCAGACGATGGCGTGTCCGGACTAGAGCCGTGGCGTACCGACGGAACGGTGGCGGGAACGTGGCAGCTCGCTGACATCATGCCGGGGGCAGGCTCGTCGGGTGCCTCGGGGTTCGTGATCATCAACGGCGTTGCGTACTTCGGCGCGGACGATGGTGTTGCGGGCACTGAGATCTGGCGTACCGACGGGACCTCGGCCGGCACCTGGCGCGCGGCCGACGTGGTTCCCGGGCCCGGCGGATCCTCGCCCATGGGGCTGACCCGGCTGGGCTGTCGCGTGTTCTTCTGGGGCTCGACGCCGATGGCCGGCCGGGAGCCCATGGTGTTCGCTCCCGACTCGGACCGCGACGGCATCGAGGACTGCTGCGACGCATGTCCGCTCGCCTGGGATCCCTTGCAATCGGACACCGACGGTGATGGCATCGGCGATGCCTGCGATCTCTGTCCTTCGCTTCCCCAGTCCCCGGGGGATCCCGCAGCATGGCTCGACGCCGACGGTGACGGATGGGGCGACGCCTGTGACAGCTGCCCGGATACCGCGAACCCGGACTCCGATGGCGATGGGTTGCAGGAAGACGCGGACGGGGACGGGGCAGGCACGGCATGCGACTGCAACGATGCGGACCCCGCGCTGCTACGGCCACCCAGACCCGTGACGGGCCTGAGGATCTCGCGCACGGGAACGTCCCTCGCGCTCGTCTGGGACTCCCCACTCCCGTGGTCCGGGCCGGCCACGACTTGCGACGTCGTGGGGGCGGAAATCCCGGCTGCGGGGATGAACGTGGCCGATCCGTTCGCTGGCGCGGCGTGCCTGGCGGCTGACATCGCGGGCGGGCTGGGCGTCAACCTCACCGTGCCTTCGCGATCGCAGTGGCTTCTCGTGCGAGCCTCTCTTCCCGGCCCGTGCGGCGACGGACCCTTCGGCGAACCGGCGTCACCGCGAGTCCCGCTGGATGGGATGTCATGTCCGTGACCCGCGCCCTCCTCACCGTCGCAGCGCTCGCGGCCGTGGCTTGGCCCGCGCACGCGGGCCTCGTTCCGCTCCCGAAAGTGCGCGCTGCCGTGGCTGATCCCCAGCGGCCGTACTTCTACGTGAGCACTGACCGATCCCTCGTTGCCATCAGCCTCCCCGATGGCTCCGTCGCGGCCACCGTGCCGCTACCCGGGACAGCGGGTTCGCTCGCGGTGAGCGCCGATGGCAGCGAGCTCTACGTCGGCCTGCTGGACGTCCATGACGTGGCAGTCCTCGAATTGCCATCGCTGAGGATTGATCGCGTGCTCGAGATGGGCGTCACGATCCGAGGTCCGCTCGGACTGGTGGCAGCGCGGCAGGGGCGCATTGTCGTCGGGTTCAGCGAGATCGGCGCCGCGTCCCTGGACAAGCGTGCGCTCCTAGTGGACTCCATCACCGGCGCCATCCTGGACGATGGCTCTGGCGGGCAGGCGCCGAAGGGCGACCGGCTCTACGTCGGCTCGGATCGCTGTCTCATCGTGGGCGTCGATGACCCTGGATTGCCCTCCTTTGCGCGCGTCGTGGACATTTGCGACGATCGATTCTGCTACGTCGCTGATGCGCCGACCCTTCAGCACATGTCGCCTGATGGCTTGATTGGCTTGCAACAGTCGTCCTACGCGGGCGACGGCGTCGTCATGCGCGGTCCGCCACCTGGCCTGCCTGTCGTCGCCGGCGTCCTGGCTCCCTTCTCCTCGCACTGGCGGGCCGTGATGGGGGTCTCGCCCACCGGCAAGCATGTTTTCACGACCAGCAACGACTATGATGGCTACGGCGATCGCGTGCTCGTCTCGGACCTGCCAACCCTTGCTCCACTCGCAGTCCTGGATCCCGTGCGCCGCTACATCCACGACGTTCTCGTGGTATCGGGTGACGGAGCGTTCCTCGCCGTCGGCACGAGCGACGACCCCCGATACGAGGCGGATGGCGTGGAGATATTCGCTCTGAACAACCTCGTCCCGAGTGTCGGTGGCGCGCTCATGAGGGTCGTGGACAGGGCCACGTCTCAGCCTGTTCGGCCGAATGCGGACACCAATTCCGCTCATGTCGGATGGATCAACCCTGCCGCTGGTCTCGTCGCTTGGGGGCCAGCGCGACCGGGAACTCACGAGGTGACCCTCCGCCTGTCACCGACCACGCTCACCGTGACGATCCCCATCACTGCCGGGCAGTGGACGGACCTCGGCACGCTGATGGTAGACGCCAGCGCGCCGTTCGCAGAGAGGCGGTTCAGTGACATTGTGACCGAGCCGCTGCTCGCGCCCGGGGAAACGCAGGACGTTCTCGTGCAGGGAATGGGATTCCTGCCCACTTCTGAGCTCGTCAGCCTCAGCCCGTTCGTCACGGTGCATCGGTTCCGGGTTCTCGACGGCGGTCGCATCGAGGCCAACATCAGCGTGTCCGAGGCCGTGGCCTTTCCCCAGTTGCTGTCCGCCGGGGAGATCCGCAACGTTCCGCCTGGCCGCCCGCTGGTCTGGGCGATAAGGATCATCGACACCGAGTGCCCGGCCACCCGAGACATGGTCCCGCCTGCCGAGGTGACGGGGCTGCTGCTGGAGAAGCGCGGAGGTGGCCCGACGGCTGTCGTCGATTGGAGCTGGGATGAGACGCTGCTGGACTGGAGCCGCGGGCCGGAGGTCATGGGGAGTTACGAGGTGACCCGCTCGCTGCTGCCCGACCTCTGGACCGGCGCCACTTGGCGCGCGACGGACTCGCGGGGATTCACGGGGGCTGTGGCCTGGGAGGACGTGCGCTGCACATACTTTCTCGTGAGAGCTCGCGACGCGGCGCTGAACGTCGGGCGGCTGCGGTGAACATGCTTGCTGCCGTGATGCTCGCCGCCCGGCGAGCGCGCTGTCGCTCTCGCCGTGCTCGAGGTTCTCGATTCGCGAGATCCCCCCGGCGAACGCGAGATGGACGCGCTGGTCGCGTTCGTCCGCGCGTTCGCGCATCACTTCCCCGCGACGTTCGCGCGCGCCTTCGACTCCGACGCCGCGCGGGTGCCGGCATGGTCTGAAGCGAGCGTCCGCGACGTCAACCGCTACCTCAAGCTCCGCCGGATCGCGATCGAGAACCTCTCGCGCGTGTTCTGACACCGCACCTCGCCGCGTGCGATCGGTCGGATGCTGGTGTCCTCGGCCGCGTCCTCGTAACCGTTGCCGAGCTCCATCGTGTCCGCCCGAGAGGCAGCCAGGTCCGTCCTCCGGAGCAGCCACGCGCCGGTGAATCCCTGCTCCACGCCGAGCGCTGACGCCCGCCCCTCCTCGAACGCCCCCGCGGGCCCCGTGGCAACGGACCTGCCGCCGTAGTCGGCGTACAGGTACCGCTCGAGCACGTGGCCGGCCGCGTCCATCGCGGTCACGACGCTCGACTGCGCGTCGGTCAGCAGGGTGAGGCGCTGCCCGCCGCGCGACTGGTAGACCAGGTCATCGAGACCGAGGGGCCCGTACACGCGCAGCGTGACGTCACCGGAAGCGGACACCTCCTCGACGATGCGCTCTCCGTCGAGCCAGTACGTGGACGATCGCCCGGCCTGCCCGGCGACGACCGCGTCCTTGCCTACTCGTCGGAGCGCAGGAGGGACTCGATCTCGACGCCCAGTTGCTCGCGTGCCTCCGTCACGAGAGTTGCCAGGTAGCGTTCCGAGGCAGACAGCAATTCCTGCAAGGAGTGCGCTTGCGGATCCGGGCGGTCCTCGTGCCGAGCACCGACTCTCCAGTCATCGGGTTCGACGCGATGGAACCAGATCCAGTCGCCCTCGTCCGACTCGATCGTCGTGTAGTGGAAGTCGCTCACGTTGCCAGCCCGAACTCGGTCCACCCAGGAGGCTAGCTGAGCTGCGAACTCGACGACGGGGAAGTCCGGTTCGGAGTACAGCGTCGCTTCGCCACTCGTGATCCTGAAGGCGGCTACGACTCGAACGAGCGGATCCCACTTCGGATGCGTGAGTTCACCGTCAACACGCAGGTGCTCGTAACTGAGGATCATGGACTCACCGGGAACCAGGTGACAACGTCCGGTCCACTGCCCATTTGGTGCACGTCAGGACCATGCGCAATGGGCCTTGCCCTTTGCGGCAACAAGAGAGCGACCCGCTCGCGATCGGCTGCCGCAGCGACCGAGTTTCCTCAGGCCATGGCCCAGGACACTACCTCAGGATCCGTCTCGGTTTCGAGATCGAGGACTCGGCTGGCCGGCGGCAGGTCTCTCCAGGCCTTCCCGCTGGCCCGTGCGAGGGCGAAGTACGCAGCCTGTCGCGCCATCTGCGATGCAGATGAGTCAGTGAAGACACGCGCCAACAGGTGCTTCAGCCTCTCGGATTGACCGTGCCTCAGCAACTCGCCAGCGGCCGAGAGCGCCACGAGCCGCACTTCCTCCTCACCATCCCAGTCGACGCCCTCCGCGAATCTGACCAGGGCGTCCTCGTACTCTGCGGCGAGGTTCCAGTGGGAGCAGAGTACCTGGAGCGCAAGTCGCACGAGCATCGGGTCGGAACGACAGTCCAGGAATCGCTCTACCAACCCTCGGTAGCGGATCGCTCCACTTCGACCGAGGATGTGGATGAGCGTGTACGGATCGCGTCCAGCCTTCTCGGCCTGCAAGGCCTCCGCAACCTCGTCAATCTCCTCGGGCGAGAGCGCTCCGGACTTCGCCCGGTCTAGCAAGTCGGAGTCGTTCATCGCGGCAGGTAGCCCTCGGAATGGTCGAGCAGTCGGCTTGCTTCGCTCAACTCGCCCTGGAGTGCGTGGCGCTCAGCTTCGGGAAGGTTCGGCCGTCCAAGCTGGCCGTTGATGCGCTGGATTCGGTTGAGGAGGCCCTGTTGGGCGTCCCGCACCTCCTGGACGTGGTTGAAGGGCGTGCCGTCCGAGCGACGGGCCACGACCTCGCCGGCTGCCTCGCGACGCGCGGCATCAAGATCACGGTCTGTCAGGTGCGCCTTGAGCCGGTCGGTCGGGGTCCCCCCTGCGGCATCCGCGTCCGCGCGGCGGAAGAAGCTCCCCAATCTATCACTCGCGGCACCGAGAGCTTGCCTGGCCTTCGACGCCAGTCCGAGTCGCGATGACGTGCTGGTGGCGCGAGCTGTCGCCGTGACCTCGCCCGAGGGACTGGGCTCGGCGATCATCGCCGCTTGGACCAGCAGGTAGACCGCGAGGAAGCGCATCGCCTGCTGCGTAGACGAGTTCCTGGCCGCGTCCAGCGCTTTCTCCCGTGCCTGCGAAGCCGAGCGGTCGAGCGCCTGCGCTCTGGCTTCGGTCACAGCGGGATCCGAGCTGCCTACCCCCAGTAGCGCTCCGAGCCGCGTGTAGCCGGCCGAAGCCTCGTAGAGCGGCGCGAGGATGGCTCCCTTGTAACCCTCGACGATCTCCGCCGCCTTCTCCCTGGTCCCGGTTTCCTCCACCTCGGCGGGCGTCGCCGCCGGCACGTCGACGGGGTCGTCGCAGAGGACGCAGATGCCTTCGGGGCCGAAGTCCGGCAGCGTCGTCGGCATCGCCATCAGCCCCATCGGATCCACCAGCGTCGCGGGGTCGTTCGCGGCGTACTGGTACCCGTTGCCGAGGCCCATCGCGTCCGCCCAGATGCCCGCCGGGTCCCTCCTCAGGAACCTCCCCATCCGCGGGTCCATCGGCCGCGTTCGCAGCCAGTACAGGCCCACCTCCGCGTCCAGCCACGCGCCGGTGAATCCCTGCTCCACGCCGAGCGCTGACGCCCGCCCCTCCTCGAACGCCCCCGCGGGCCCCGTGGCAACGGACCTGCCGCCGTAGTCGGCGTACAGGTACCGCTCGAGCACGTGGCCGGCCGCGTCCATCGCGGTCACGACGCTCGACTGCGCGTCGGTCAGCAGGGTGAGGCGCTGCCCGCCGCGCGACTGGTAGACCAGGTCATCGAGACCGAGGGGCCCGTACACGCGCAGCGTGACGTCACCGGAAGCGGACACCTCCTCGACGATGCGCTCTCCGTCGAGCCAGTACGTGGACGATCGCCCGGCCTGCCCGGCGACGACCGCGTCCTTGCCGATGCGACGGCCGAGCGCGTCGTGACGGAATGACAGGACCGCGGTGGGCGAGGAAAGGGGAGTCGAGAGGGGCTCCTGCCGCGCCCTGGCTCAACAGCGCATGGCGAGTGTCGGCGGCACCTTCACGCCGCCGAAAGTCGCTTGTCAATCTCGTCGCGAGGAGAGTCCACGCAGCGCCAGGGCCTCGATTCCAGGTCGCGCGAGAGGGCGATATGGTGCATTCCATCCTGGGAAGAGCCGATCAAGCTGATCGCTAGGGAGCTGCCGGATCTCGACATCGCGGCACTGAAGCCTCACGAAGGGGGATGCGCCAGCGCCGACAAGCTCCACCGTCCACGTGTTCGCCGCCGGCTCGAGGCGGATGTCCTCGATGTTCCACTGAAAGTGGGCCGCCTCGTCCTTCAGATGCACTCCATGGTGCCTGAACCGGATTTCCACGGATGACGGAGCAAGGAAGTGGATCGCAAGAACGGGAAGCCGCTCGGCGCTCTCTCCTGCGTGCCCGCCCACGATGCAAAGAACGAACGAGCGATCCCACGTGGAGAAGTCCACATCAATCACGTGTGCGTCGCTGAAGAGGCGGCGCAGGACACTCACGCTAGATTCCACGCTCGGCCTCACTTTCAGCCACCAGGGATGTGACCGGCTACATCGTCGCTGGCTACTGGGCGACCGGATCGACCGTATCGTTGCCCGCCGGCATCGACGATGTGCCAGTGCGGGCCTTGCTGGGGCGCGAGCGCTCTCCCTGAGTCATACCACACCTCGGCGCCCGTTCCTGAGTGTCTGAAGACCCGTCTACCGCTGCTCGTCGTGCGATCGAGAACAAACCCTGCGTTCTCGAGTGCCTTTCGACCGGAGTTGTAAGATCGCCCAGCGAGGTCGAGCCCCTCAAGCCCCATTCGCCGGAGATTGTCGGACGCCTGTGCCGCGAATGAACCGCGGCGTCCTGGACCGCTGCCGGCAGGCCTCGCGACCATCCCGGTGATGCCGAGATGGGCTCCACCGTTGACTGCGCCGCTCGCGAGATGCCCGCCGATGTCCGGGACGATCGCATTGTACTCTGCCGCCCGATTCGGGGCTCCGACCTCGTCCAGCATCTGGTCGTGGTCGGAGTCTGACCGATCAGCACCGCGATCGCGCAGCCCCAGCCGCACGCGCTCGCCGACATGCCGACCGGGCAGGACGCTGTCGGCCTTCTCGGCTGCCGCACCCGCGACGCCAATGATCGCGTCTGCCGCCCGCTCCACGACACCCTCCCCGTCCGTCGTGCCCTCCAGGAATGACAACAGAGCCTGGAAAAACCGAGCAGTCCGACCGGGCTTGACGATCTCCGCCACCTTCTCCCCGGTCCCGGTTTCCTCCACCTCGGCGGGCGTCGCCGCCGGCACGTCGGGGCGTTGGCCGCAGACGACGGTGTTCGTGCAGTCGCCCGGGAGTCCGCCCAGCATTCCGTCGGGGTTGACCACCATCAACCCCATCGGATCCACCAGCGTCGCGGGGTCGTTCGCGGCGTACTGGTACCCGTTG
>CAZTIW010000027.1:0-62437 GCA_964613915.1 uncultured Thermoanaerobaculia bacterium | reverse complement strand
GCCGCGCGGCCCGGTTGTTCGCGCGCTTCGAGCGCGCGCGCCGCGCGTCGCGCGAGCCCCACGGCGGCTCCCGCCTCGCCGTCGCGGGTCCGCGCGCGGGCGAGAAGCACCCGCGCCAGGGCCGCGCCGGTGGCGTTCTTCTCGGCCTCGAACGCGTGGCTCGCGCGCGCCAGCAGCGGGCTCGCCGGCGCCCCGAGCGCCGTGGCCGCCCGGGCCGCCACGAGGTCGGCGCGTGCGGCCTCCTGCGACAGGCCGAAGGCGCGGCACGCGACGCCGGCCTGCCCGGCCGCCTCGCGCGCCTCGGGCCAGCAGCGCAGGAAGGTGAGGATCTCGGCGCGATCCAGATCGCAGTGCGCGGCCGCGCGCGCGTCGCCCAGCCGCGTGAACCCGGCACGGACCTCGGCCAGCCCGTCCAGCGCGGCCTGCGCGTCGCCCTGCAGGAGCGCGAGGTAGTGCCTGTTGTAGGCCGCCACGAGGCCGGCATGCTCGCGACCGTGCTCGGCGAAGATGGTCTCGGCCTCGCGGTACGCGGCCTCGGCCGACCGGAGGCGCCCCAGGAAGGTGTCCACGTTGCCCAGTCCCACCAGGCAGGAAGCGATGTCCTCGGCGCGTCGGGCACGCCGGAGCACGCGCAGGGCCCGCACGTATCGCCGGCGGGCGCGCGCATGCTCTTCGCGCCGGTGGAGGGCGTTGGCCTCGTTGACGTCGAGGTGCGCGGCACCGACGCGATCACCCGCGCGGCGGAAGTGCGCCCGCGCCCGTCGCGCGGCTCGGGCGCTTTCCTCGGGTCGCCCGACGCGCGCCAGGAGCGCCGCGCGCGTGCTCTCGACGTCGGCGATGCGGCGGGAGTCCCGCGTCGCCTCCCTCAGCCGATCGAGCTGGCGGAGCGCCTCGCGCGCACGTCCGGCTCCGTGGAGGGCCATCGCCAGCACGCGCCGCGCCGACCAGGCGAGGTCCTGCCCGGCGCGCCCGGCGCCACGCAGGCGCAGGAGCGCGACGGCCGCGTGCGCCCACGCCACGCTCGCCGCCGGATCGCGCCTGAGGTTCTCGCGCGCGCGATCGCAGGCCTGCTGCACGATCGCGTCCCGGATCGCTCCCCGCGCCTCGCCCGCCGGCGCCGCGAGCGCTCGCCGACGCTCGGCGGTCACGAAGCGGGCGGCCTCGCGGGCCGACGACGTGGCGCTCATCGCTCCGCCTCGGCCGGCGCCGGCCATGTCAGCCGGTGCGCGCCGTCGTGGATCTCGATGTCCAGCGACACGATCCGGCCGGCCAGCCCGTGCGCCACGAACGCGCCCTCGGCGCCGAGCGCCGCCAGCACGGGCGGAGCCTCGGACGAACGGACGTGGACGAGGCCGCCACGGATGGCGGGCGCCCCCCCCGGCGCGCAGACCTGCCCGCGCAGGACGAGGCCGCGTTCGTCCCGCCCGAGCTGCGCGATCACGCGCATGTCGTCCGCCGTCGCGACGAGAACCGTCCCCTCCCCCGAGCCGCGATGGCCGGTGAGGGGGTCGGCGCCGGGCGCGCGGACCGTCTCGATCCGCAGGCGGCGCGGCGCGCGCACGCGGCCGAGGTCGAGGGGCACGCGCGGTCTCATCGGGCGCGCTCCCGCTCGGGGAACGTCCAGCCCTGGCTGGCCAGCGCGTGGCGCAGCCGCGTGAGGCACCGCCGCCGGTAGACGCCGATGCTCCCGACGGCGAGGCCGAGCCGGACAGCGAGGTCGTCGTACGAGGCGTCGTCCGCGAAGAGATCGCGCAGGAGCGTGCGGCAGGGCTCGCCGATGGTCTCGAGCGCGTCCGCGATGGCCTGCCGGAGGGCCGCATCGCGGAAGGCCGTCTCGGGATCCGGACCGCCACCTGCCAGGTCCGGGAGCTCGGCCTCGCCGCGCGCGCGCCCGGCGCGCCAGCAGGCCCGCGTCGCGGTGGTCGCGATCCACGCGGACAGGCTCCGGTGGTCGCGGAGCAATTCGAGTCGTTCGAGCATGATCACGCAGGTGGTCTGGACGAGGTCCTCGGCGGCCTCCGGGCTCAGCCGGTGGCGACGGGCGATGGAGTGGATGAGGGGCTGGTGCCGCGTCAGCAGTTCGGCCCACGCCTCGCCGTCCCCTGCGAGGGATCGGGCGACGAGGTCGGCGTCGCGAGCGTGCGGATCGCTCGCGGCGTCGCGGTCTCCCCTCAGAGGAGCCGCCGCAGCGGCGGGCGTGACAGGGGGCGCCGCACGCCGCGACGGCGTCGCGTCGCGCCCGCGCCGGGAGGCCGTCCGCCGCGGTCGGCGCGGGGGCGTCACGCGGCGTTCCGGCAGCACCGGATCCGCGTCGAAAACACGCTCCGAGTCGTGTTTTCGACGCACCTCCACCGCCCGCGGAGGGCGGCCGCGGGGGCCAGGCCGGCGCGGCCGCCGAGCGCGGCGGGGAGCCGCTCGGCGGCGGGGTCCTCGGGCTGCGTCACGCGCGGGGCACTCGGGGTGGACACCCCCGCCTTCGCGGCCGGGGCTCTTGGACGGGACCAGTCTCGGGGCATGATGCAGCCACACACGGGTGAGGTCAACGCGATGAGCGATGCAGCGAACGCGATCGGCGTGGCGGACAGGCTCCGCCTGTTCCGGCAGGAGCGTGGTTGGACGCAGGCGCAACTCGCGCGCGCGGCCGGCGTCTCGCCGGCGACGGTCTCCCGTCTCGAGCTGGGCGAGGAACGCCCGAGGGAGAGCACGGTCCGCGCGCTGGCCACGGCGCTGCACGTCGAGCCGGAGCGGTTGCTCGGGCTGGCGGGCCAGGCTGCCCTCTTCCCGACGGGCGACGAGCAGCGCATGGACCTCATCCGACGCATCGTCGGCCTGACCGACGCGCAGGTCGAACTGTCCCACGCCGAACTCAGGCGGCAGCTCCAGCGAGCCGCCGCCGGCAGACCGCCCCGCCCCGAGCGCCGCCGCGGCACCCCGCGCTCCTGACGGTCGCGGAAAAAGGGAAAGCCCAAGTGCTGCATTTGGCGGGACTTGGCGGCATTGTCGAACTCCCGACAAGGGCCCCTGCCCCGGCGCCAGCGGTGCCCTACCGGTCCGCTTCGAGCTCCTTGAGGAGCTTCTTCAGGGCCGTGATCACCTCGTCCTTCGAGACGCGGGCCTTGCGGAACTGCACCTGCACGGCGAACGTCTTCTCGGGCGCCGCCCAGCGGAAGGCGTAGTGCTTGGGCCTGCCGCGGGCGGGAGCCTCGTCTTCCTTCCGGGCGCGCGCGACCGCGGCGGCCGAACCGCCGCCGGCCGAGGCCATCAGCAGCACCGCCGCTTCCATCTTTTCGCGGCTCCCCGCCTTGGCCACCTGCAGGAGCGCCGTCCGGCCGAGGACGCCCTTCTTGATGCAGAGCTCGCGCACGGGCTCGGGGATCGCCGCGAGCGAGAGGGTCTCCGTGATGACCGGGCGCGATCGGCCCAGCTTGCGGGCCAGCTGCTCGTGCGTGAGGCCGAACCGCTCCTTGAGCGCGAGCAGCCCGTCCGCCTCCTCCAGCGGGTTGAGGTCGCGCCGCTGGATGTTCTCGACGAGGGCGACCTCGAGCGCCTCGCCGTCATCGGCGTCGATCTCGACGCACGGGACGCTCTTGAGTCCGGCCGCCTGAGCGGCGCGCAGCCGGCGCTCGCCCGAGATGAGCTGGAAGCGCCCGCCGGCGGCGGCCCGCACGATGAGCGGCTCCAGCACGCCGCGCTCCTTCACGGAGACGACCAGCTCGGCCAGGTCGCCCATCTGCGAGCGTGGCTGGAACGGATTGGGGTCGATGATGTCCACGGGGAGGAGCCGGCCGATGGGCTCGTCATGCCGCGACGCGAGGGCGTCCACGTAGTGGGCGTCGTGTCTCATGCGGCGCTGGGGAAGTCCTCGACGATCAGACACGGCCGAGGACCTCCTCCGACAGCTTGTAGTACTCGAGGGCGCCGGTGGAGTTGGGCGCGTACGAGAAGATGGACTCGCGGTACGCCGGGCTCTCCTCGAGGCGGACCGACTTGCTGATGACGGTGTCGAAGACCTTGCCGCCGAACACCTCGCCGATCTGCGAGATGACGTCGCGGCCGAGGAGCGTGCGCTTGTCATGGAGCGTCACGACGACTCCCAGGATCTGCAGGTCGGCATTGGGCCTGGCCCTCACCTTCTCGATCGTGTCGAGCAGGTCGTCGGTGCCCTCGAGCGCGAAGTAGGAGGACTGGATCGGCACCAGCACGTGGGTCGCGGCCACCAGGGCGTTGACCGTCAGGATGCCGAGCGTCGGGGGGGAGTCGATCACGATGTGGTCGAACTCGCGCCGCAGCGTCTGGAGCTTGTCCTTGAGGCGGAAGTGCGCGTCCATCTCGCCGATGAGCTGCCCCTCGAGGCGGGCCAGCGCGATGGACGACGGCAGCAGGCTGAGATTGGCGGGACCGGCCGGCTGCACGCAGTCGGCGATCTCGCGCTCGCCCACCATCGCCTCGAAGATGGAGTGCTGGACCTGGTGGCGCTCGACGTAGGACAGCGTCGCGTTGGCCTGCGGGTCCAGGTCAATGAGCAGGGTCTTCAGGCCCTTGCCCGCCATGGCTGCGGCGAGGTTGATGGATGTCGTGGTCTTGCCCACGCCACCCTTCTGATTGACGACCGCGATGATCACGGGCGGCTCCTGTCGCGCGGGATCGGGCGCGCCATGGGCCAGCCGGTCCGGTCACGGCCGCAGGCGCGCGCTCGACGGCGCATGCTGTGCCGATGCTAGAAGTTACGCTGTGGATGGTCAAGGGACGGAATCGGGATTCCGTCCTGGCCCTCGCGCCTACATCTCCAGCGGCCCCGCGCCCAGCCCCTCGAACCACGCGCGCAGCTTGTCGGGATCGGCCTCGCTCGGATCGTAGGCCTTCGCCTTGTCGATGACGCCCGGGCTGACGTAGACGGGCGCACCGGTCCGCAGGGCCAGGGCGATGGCGTCCGACGGCCGCGCGTCCACGGTCGCGACCTGCCCGGCGGAGGTCCGCAGGCCGATGGTGGCGAAGAAGGTCGAGTCGCGCATGTCGGTGATGACGATCTCGGCCACCGAGGCGCCGAGCCGCTCGATGGTCGCGCGCAGCAGGTCGTGGGTCATGGGGCGTGGCGTCTCGATGCCCTCGAGCTGGAGCGCGATGGCGTTGGCCTCGAAGACACCGACCCAGATCGGGAGCACGAAGCCCCCTTCGGCGTCGGGGGCCTTCAGCACGACCATGGGAACGTTCGTGGCCGGGTCCAGAACGAGCCCCTTCACCTCGACGCGGATCCTCGTTGGCACGACGTGCGGTCTCCTGTCCTTCATGATGCGGCGCCCGGGCCGCGAACGCCACCCTGCCCCCCCTCGGGAGCTCCCTACCAGGGCGCGCCGGCCATCTCCCCGCGGAAGGAGTGAGCCCGGGCCTCCACGACGCGCACGGGCACCATGCGTCCGATGAGCTCCGGGCCGCCCGGCAGGTTGATGACGCGGTTGCGACTCGTCCGCCCCTGCACCTCGAGCGCCGAGCGCTTCGAGGGGCCGTCCACGAGCACGGTCTCGATCCGGTTCACGCGCCGGGCGTCGCGCGGGGCCTGGCACTCGTCCTGGAGCACCTGCAGGCGCGCGAACCGCTCGGCCTTGGCGCCGGGCGACACGTCGTCCGGGAACTCGCGCATGGCCCGGGTCATGGGTCGTGGCGAGTACTTGAACGAGTAGAGGCTCTCGAACCCGACATCCCGCACGAGGTCGAGCGTCTCCTCGAACTCGGCCTCGGTCTCGCCCGGGAAGCCCACGATGATGTCCGTCTGCAGCGCGATGTCCGGGTTCATGCGGCGCAGGCGGCTGACGCGATCCATGTAGTCGGCGCGCGTGTACTCGCGGTTCATGCGGGCGAGCACCGTGTCCGAGCCGGACTGCACCGGCAGGTGCAGGGCGTCCATGACCTTCGGGTGCGCCATCGCGTCGATGATCCGGTCCGTGAGGTGACGGGGGTGAGAGGTCACGAAGCGCACGCGCTCGACGCCGGGGAACTCGGCCACGGCCAGGACGAGATCCGCCAGGTCGTGTCCCTCATCGTCCCGGTAGCAGTTCACGTTCTGGCCGAGGAGCTCGATCTCGCGAAAGCCGCGCGCGGCGAGGCCCTCGGCCTCCCGGAGCAGAACGTCGAGAGGTCGGCACTTCTCCCGTCCCCGCGTGAACGGAACGACGCAGAACGAGCAGAACTTGTCGCAGCCCTCCTGCACGGTCACGTAGGCCTTCGGGAAGGACTGCCGGAGCGAGTCCTCGCTGCCGACGCCCGCGGCCTCGGCGACGTGCGGCAGCGTGTCGGTCACGCGCTCCCGCGTCTGCAAGATGCTCTCGACATGGCGGGACAGCTGCGGGATCGCGCGCGGGCCGAGCACCAGGTCGAGGTGCGGCGCCTTCTCGAACAGCGCCTCGCGCTCCTGCTGGGCGAGGCACCCGCACACGCCAATGACGAGGTGGTTCCGCTCCCGCTTGAAGCGCTGGAGATCGCCGAGCTTGCCGTGGACCTTCGCGGCCGAGCTCTCGCGCACGGTGCAGGTGTTCAGCAGGATCACGTCGGCCTCGGCCTCGGACCAGGCCTGACCGAAGCCCATGGACTCGAGGAGGCCCGCCATGCGCTCCGAGTCGTGGACGTTCATCTGGCATCCCCACGTGTGGATGAAGTAACGGCCACGATGCCCCTCCACGACCGGACGGACCGGGAGCGCCAGGGGCTCGTCCGCGGCCGGCAGTGGCGGGGGCGGGGCTGCGGAAAGGCCGTCGGTCATCGCGGTCGGGCGCGGGCGCAGGCGGCGACCGCGCCGCTCAGCGGGATCCCCCCGAAGCGCGCCCGCGATCCTCGGGTGGCTCCGGGTGAGGCACGTCGACGCCGGGGATGATGGCGTCGTTGATGCACTGCTTGAGTTCCTTGCCGGGCTTGAAGTACGGGATCTTCTTCGGCGGAACCTGCACGCGGTCACCCGTCTTCGGGTTGCGCCCCTGACGGGAGCGGCGCTGGCGGATCCGGAACGAGCCGAAGCCTCGGAGCTCCACCTTCTCATCGGCCTGGAGCGCCGTGATGATGGACTGGAAGACGACGTTGACGATGACCTCGCTGTGCTTCTTGGTCAGCGACGCCGCATCGGCGACTTCCTTGACGAGCTCCGCCTTGGTCATGGGATCCCCTCGGACGCCTTGCGGGTGGGAGCCAGCCGGCCGGCGCTAAGCCGGCCGGCCGCGGGGCCTTCGTTACTCGGCCTTGTCGGTCTCGGGCGGATCGGGGGCCGTCTCGCCCTCGGTCGCGCCGGCCTCGGCTTCGGTCTCGCCTTCCGTCTCGCCATCCTCCGCGCGCGAGCCCTTCGAGCGCAGCGACGCGCTCATGAAGTCCCCCAGGGAGGCGGCGCCCGCGGGCGCCGAGGCGCTCGAGGACATCGGACCGGACTCGCGACGCCCGCCGCCGTCGGCGACGGCCTCGCGGATCGAGAGGCCGATCTTCTTCTCCTCGGCGTTGAGCTTGACGATCTTGGCCATGACCTCGTCGCCGACGCTGAACCGGTCGGACGGCTTGTCCACGCGCTCGTCGGCGAGCTCGGAGACATGGACGAGGCCCTCGACGCCGTCGCGCAGCTCCACGAACAGCCCGAAGTCGGTCATGCGAACGACCTTGCCGACGAGGATGTCGCCGACGCGGTAGCGGTCGAAGAACTCCTGGTAGGCGTCGGGCTGGAGCTGCTTGATGCCGAGCGACAGGCGCTGGGCAGCCGGGTCGATGTTGAGCACGACGGCCTCGACCTCGTCGCCCTTCTTCAGGATCTCGGAGGGGTGGCTGACGCGGCGGGTCCACGACAGGTCGGAGATGTGCACGAGGCCGTCGATGCCGTCCTCGACCTCGAGGAAGGCCCCGAAGTCGGTGAGGTTCCTGACCTTGCCGCGCACGACGGAGCCGACCTCGTACCGGGCGGCAATCTCGTCCCACGGGTTCGGCTCGAGCTGGCGGAGACCGAGCGAGATCCTGCGGTTCTCCTGGTCCAGATCGAGCACGACGCACTCGACTTCCTGGCTGGCCTGGACGACCTGCGAGGGGTGCTTGATCTTCTTCGTCCAGGACATCTCGGAGACGTGGATGAGGCCCTCGATGCCTTCCTCCAGCTCGACGAAGGCGCCGTAGTTGGTGAGGCTGACGACCTTGCCCTGGACGCGCTTGCCGATCGGATACATCTCGGCGCTGACCTCCCACGGGTCAGCCTTGCGCTGCTTGTAGCCCAGCGAGACGCGCTCGGTCTCGGGATCGAACTTGAGGACGACGACCTCGACCTCCTGGCTGATCTGGAACATCTCGGACGGATGGCCCACGCGACCCCAGGACATGTCGGTGATGTGCAGCAGGCCGTCAATGCCGCCGAGGTCGATGAAGGCGCCGTAGTCCGTGATGTTCTTCACGATGCCCATCATCACGGCGCCCTCCTGGAGCAGCTCGAGAGTCTGGGTCTTCTTCTTCTTGTTCTCCTCTTCCAGCACGGCCTTGCGCGAGAGAACGATGTTGCCGCGGCGGCGGTTCACCTTGATGACGCGCGTCTGGATGTCCTGGCCGAGGAGCGACTCGAGGTCGCGCACGGGGCGCACGTCCACCAGCGAGCCCGGCAGGAACGCGCGGACGCCGATGTCCACCGCGAGGCCGCCCTTGATGCGCTCGAGCACCCGGCCGACGATCGGCAGGTTGTCGTTGAACGCCTTCTCGACGGCTTCCCAGATCTTGATCTTCTCGGCCTTGTCCCGCGACAGCACGACGTAGCCGTCCGCGTCCTCGGCGCGCTCGAGCAGCACGTCCACGCGGTCGCCCTTCTTGACCGAGGGCTTGCCATCGGGACCGGCGAACTCGGAGAGGGGGACCATGCCCTCTGACTTGAACCCGACATCCACGACCACGTGGTTGGCGAGAACCTCCATGACCGTGCCGGTGACGACCTGGCCTTCGATCACGGTCGATCGCGTGCCCTCGAACGCCGCGAGCAGGGCGCCGAAGTCGGCGTCATCGCCCTCCGCGAGCACCTTTTCGAAGTCAGCCACCGTGGCCCGGCTCGCCGGGCGGGAGGCACCTGGGCCCTGCGGGCGGGCGCCGTCCTGGGTATTCGTTTCCATGCGTGAGAGAAAGACCTCCTGAACGTGGCGTTGCGGGCAGCGTCCCGGACGCGCGACGCGGACTGAGAGAGCGGTCCGGCGACGGGAAGGCTCGGGAAACGAACTCGGGAGGGACGGCTAGGGCCGCGCCACTCCCGTGCAGGCTCGATCGAGGACAAGAAGCTGGCCCGATGAACGGAGATGATGCGGCAGGCCCTCCGGCCTGTCAAGCCAAGTGCCTCATCTCAGGCCGGTTGTCACCGACGCGTGGTGCCCTTCCGCGCGGGCCGGCTCGGTCGGGGCGGCCGCGTGCGACGTTCCGCCCCGGCCGATTCCGGGGCACGCGCCTCCCGCGGCCTGCTGGCCTGCCGGAGGGCCCGGACCTCGGCCGGGCGCAGCTCGCGAATGGCCCCCGCCGGCACGCGGCCGAGCGTGAGCGGGCCGAAGGCGACCCGCTTGAGGCGGGACACGGGGTGCCCCACCAGCGCCAGGGCCTCGCGCAC
The DNA here is from genome assembly GCA_964613915.1 of uncultured Thermoanaerobaculia bacterium. Lineage (GTDB taxonomy): Bacteria > Acidobacteriota > JBCCFW01 > JBCCFW01 > JBCCFW01 > CAZTIW01. The sequence continues at coordinate 52,851 of CAZTIW010000027.1, read as the reverse complement.
GAGGTGGTACCGCCCCTCATGGACGATGACCTCGATCCAGCTGTGGCCCTCGGAGTGCCGGGCGCGCCGCAGCGGGCGGGCCTCGATCGGGCCGGTGGCGCGTCCGCGCAGGCGCACGCCCCGGCGCAACCGCGCCTGCGCGTCCTCGCCCAGCTCGCCGTCAATCTTGGCCTGGTAAACGCGCGGCACGTGCCGGCTCGGATGCGTGAGGTCATGCGTGAGCTGACCATCGTTCGTGATGAGGACGAGGCCCTCGGACTGGTAGTCCAGGCGCCCCACGGGCCAGGCGCGCGCGCGCAGGCCGGGCACGAAGTCCATGACGGTGCGCCGTCCCTCGGGATCGGACACGGTCGTGACCACCTCGCGCGGCTTGTTCAGCAGCACGTACCGGTGCTCCTGGGCGCGCTCGAGCGGGCGGCCCTTCACGATGATGGCGTCGTCGTCCTCGACGCGCGTGCCCAGCTCCGTGATGACCTTGCCGTTGACGCGCACCGCCCCCGCGAGGATCAGCTTCTCGCACGCGCGCCGCGAGGCGACGCCCGCTCGGGCCAGGACCACCTGGAGGCGCGTGCCCGTCATCACGCGTCGGGCGATGTCGAGGTCGAGCGGCCCCGGCGCGCCCGCGACGGCGTCTCGACGGCCTCGTCCGCGTCGTTCACGGCCTCGCGATCCCAGTCGGAGCCCGCGGCGGCGCTCCGAGCCGCGCCCGCGGACGTGGCGGAGTCCTCGAGCGGCAGCGAGCCTTCCTCGGCGACCGCGCCGTCATCGGGCTCCACCTCGGACGGGAGCGTCGTCGGGATGTCCGTGACGAGTTCTTCGAGCTCCTTGAGCGTCGGCAGCTCGGACAGGTCGTTCAGGCCGAAGGTGGTGAGGAACTTCTTGGTGCTGCCGTAGACGAAAGGCCGTCCCACGACGCGCTTGCGGCCGGCGATGCGGATGAGGCCGCGGTCCAGCAAGGTCCTCAGCGTGCCGCTCACGTCCACGCCGCGGATCTCGGCGATCTCGGCCGCCGTCACGGGCTGCTTGTAGGCGACCACGGACAGCGTCTCGAGCGTCCTCACCGACAGGCGCTCTGCCTTCTCGCGCTGGACGACGCGGCCCACGTGGCCGTGAACGTCCGGCCGCGTCGCGATGCGCCAGCCGCCCGCGACGCGATCGAGCAGGAGCCCCCTGCCCGGCTCCTCGTACGACTTGGCCAGACGCGCCACGGCGGCCTCGAGGTCCGCCTCGCTCTCGTCGGGAAACACCTCGCGCAGGAGCTGCGGCGTGACGGGCTCAGACGAGACGAAGATCACGGCCTCGAGCGCCGCCACGAGATCATCGGCGTTCAGCGGCATCACTCCTCCTCGCCCGGCTCATCCGGGGCGGGCTCGACGTCGTCGGCCGAGGTCTCGCCCTGGTCCAGCACGGGGGCCTCATCGAATTCGGATGGCGCCAGGGCGTCCGCGTCGGGGCGGTCGGCCTCCGGCACCAGGGCGAGGTAGATCGACTGGAGCGCCTCGGGTTGCGTGATCCGCACGAATCCTCGCTTCACGAGCTCGAGGAGGGCCAGGAAGGTGACCACGGCCTCCTCGACGCTGCCGTGCTCGAACAGGTCTCCGAACTCGACGCCGCGCGCCGCGTCCACCGGGCGGGCCAGCAGGTCCAGCACGTGGGCGATGCGCTCGCGGACCGTGAAGCGCGACACCGGCAGGATGTGCGGCGTGCGCAGGCGCTTGTCCTCGAGCACCTTGCGGAAGGCTCGCGCCAGCGCGACCAGATCGGCGTCCAGAGCGGGCTCGGCGCCGTGCAGGTGCCGGACCGCTTCTTCGGGCCGCGTGAACATCGCCGACGCCAGATCGCCCTTCTCGCGCAGCAGGAGCGCCGCCTCGCGGTACCGCTCGTACTCCAGGAGCTGGCGCACCAGATCAGCGCGCGGATCCTCGGGGGGCTCCTCGCCGTCCACGAGCGGAGCGCGCGGGAGCAGCATGCGCGTCTTGACCTGGATCAGCGTCGCCGCCAGCAGGAAGTAGTCGCCCGCGAAGTCGAGGTCCAGGAGCCCCGCGAGGCGGAGCTGATCGAGCATCGCCGTGTACTGGTTCGTGACCTCCACGATCGGAATGTCGTGGACGTCGATCTCATGCTTGCGGATGAGATAGAGCAGCAGGTCGAGCGGGCCCTCGAAGATGGGAAGCCGGACGCGGCCTTCCGGCGCCGGCGTGCTCATGACGAGCGGGGCTCCCCGCAGGCGATGCGGAAGAGGGTCGCGACGTGCTTCACGGGGGATCTCGTGGTGGTGGGGAGGCCGTGATCATCCCAGAGCGCGTCACCGGCGGCAACAACGCCGCGCATCACGCGCCGCCGATGCCGTTGCCGCCGGCCCTCTTGATGCGGTACATGGCGTCGTCAGCCCGCTTGACGACGTCCTCGATGGCCGGCCGGTCGTCCCCTTCTCTCGCGGCCATGCCGATCGAGAGCGTGGGCGGCTCGAGCCCGAGCTCGGTCCATGCGGGACTGGCCGCGAATCCAGCGGCGATCCGGCGCGCGACGACCAGGGCGTTCTCGGGCGGCGTCTCCGGAAGGATGACCGTGAACTCCTCGCCGCCGTAGCGGCAGCCGTGGTCGATCTTGCGGATGGACGACAGGATGACCGTTCCCAGCTCGGAGATGGCGCGGTCCCCCACCTGGTGGCCGAACGTGTCGTTGAAACGCTTGAACTTGTCGATGTCGATCATCAGGAGCGTGACGGGCCGTTGCGTGCGCGCGGAGCGGAGGAGTTCTTCCTCGAGCTTGCGGTGGAAGAAGCGCTGGTTCTTCAGCCCCGACAGGCTGTCGGTGAGGGCGAGGCGCCCGAGGTTCTCGTTGGCCTCCTGGAGCATCTCGATCGTGTGCGACAGCTTCCTCTCGAGTCGCTTCTCGACCGTGATGTCCTTGATGACGCCGAGCGTTCCCGTGACGCGTCCGGAGGGATCGCGCAGCGCCGAGGCCGAGAGGCTCGTCGGCACGGGTTCGCCGCGCGCGGTGCGGAACCACGCCTCGTGGTTCCTGACCTTGCCTTCCTCCTCGACGTGCCGCTGCACGCGGCGGGCTTCGCGCTCGCCTCCCATGTAGTACTCGGCCACGCGCGTGCCGACGACCTCGCGCGAGCTGAAGCCGAACATCTCCTCGGCGCCGGGGCTGAAGTACGTCACGCGCCCGTGCAGATCGGTCGTCACGATGGCGTCGGCGGAGCAGGCCAGGACGGTTTCGAGCTGCTGCTTCTCGCGCGACAGCTCCGCGGCGGACCGGATGTGGCGCAGCGCGACCCCGGCGTACTGGGCCAGCGCCTTCAGCAGCAGGACGTCCGCGTCGCTGAACGCTCCCGTCTTCGATCGCTGCACGTGCAGGACGCCGGCGTGATTGCGTCCGACCGAGAGCGGCACGGCCAGCTCGGAGCCCGAGTCCAGCCCCGAGGGCACGTGGCGATCGTCGGACCGGATGTCGGCCACGACCTGCGGCTGCCCCGTGCGGACCGCGAGCGTCGTGATCCCGGGACCATCGAGCGGCAGGCGCATGCCCGGCGCGACACCCCCGTAGGATCCGCGGCACGCCACGAGTTCCAGGGTTCCGCCGGCTTCGTCCACGAGCAACAGCGCGACGCTGTCGTGCTGCAGGATGCCGCGCGCCGCCTCGAACACGCTGTTGAAAAGCTCCGCCACGTCTCCGGCGGCGGCAATGTCCTGGTTGGCGGCGAGCAGAGCGAGCAGGCGATCGCTCAGCGCGTCGCTGGAGGGCACGACGTCACCCGCGCTCTTGGCGGAACGTCAGCTTCACGGCTCCCAGGCCGATCTCATCCCCGTCCATGAGGGGCGTCATGACGCCGGTCTCCAGCTTGACGCCATTGACGGTCGTGTTGTTGAGCGTGCCGATCTCTTCCGTGAGATAGAAGTGCCCCTCGCGGAACTCGATGCGCGCATGGCGCCGCGAGACGGACTTGCCCATCTCCTCGCGCGACAGGTCGATCTCGGGCACGATCCCCGTGACCGGATCGACGCGGCCGATCAGGGTGACGGGCTTGGAGATGGGGAGGCTCGAGCCCGAGCGCCCGACGATCAGCGCGGCGGGCGGAAGCACCACGGCCGGCGGTGCCGGCGGAGCGGGCGGGGTCGCGGCGGGACGCGCGGCGGCCGCAGCGGGTCCGGCGGAGCTCGGCGCCGGGGCGGCCTGAGCCTCGAGCGCGAGCGTGGCCACCCGATCGTTGGCCTCGGCGAGGCGCTTGGAGATCTTGCGCAACATGCGCACGGCGATCTCGGCGTTGCTCGTCAGCATCTTGTTGAACACGAGGCCGTTGACGCGCAGCACTTCGGCGGCGTCCACCGCGTGGGCGGTCTCGGCGCGCGGCTGCCCCTCGAGCAGGCTCATCTCGCCGAAGAAGTCGCCCTTCGCCAGCAAGGCCACCTCGGCGACGCGGCCCTGGTCCCCCCGAGTGAGGCGCACGCGTCCCTTCTGGATGACGTACATCTCGTCGCCGGCCTCCCCCTCGCGGCACACGAGGTCGCCAGCATTGAGCTTCAAGACCAGCTTGCTGGCCTGATCCTTCTGGGGTGTCGACATGCGTCTCTGGGATCCGGGAGGGGCGGCGTGGCGTGCCGGGAGGCGATCTTATATGAGCCGCGAGGCTCCTGGGCCATGGCGGCTTCCGGCCCGGCGTCCGGAGCGCGGAGCGCCCGGTTCGCTCACCGCGCCGGCGGGGAGGCGGCGCGAGCGATGCGGCCCCGGACGGTTTGGGGCGGAAGGATTCGAACCTTCGCGTGGCGGGGCCAAAACCCGCTGCCTTACCGCTTGGCTACGCCCCAGTCGCGAGCGACGGGGAGTCTACCCCGAGGTGCGGGAGGCGCGGCTCACGCCGGGACATGCCTGGCAGCGTGCGACGGGCTGGACTCCACGTGCGGCGCATCGGAGCGCAGGGGTTGGCCCGCGAGGCGCGCGGCCTGCGCCACCTCGTCGTAGCGCGCGAACACCCGCTCTTCGATGACCCGTCGCGTCTCGCTGTTGAGCGGATGGGCGATGTCGCGGAACGTGCCGTTCCGACGCCGGATGCTCGGCATGGAGAGGAAGCGCCCGCTCCGGCCCTCGATGATCTTGATGTCCGAGACCACGAAGGCGTCATCAATGACGATCGAGGCGAACGCCTTGAGCTTGTCCTCGTTGACGGGGAACACCCGCACTTCCGTGATGACCACCAGGCGCCTCCCGTCCGGACCGTCCGGCAGCGCCCGTCTCGGGCTAGCTGGCGCGGCGCGAACTCAACTCGATTGCACGAAGCGCCCCTCCCGGTACGCGCTGGCGGGCAGCGTCCGCGTGAGCCACGCCGCCACATCGGGCAGCGCGGCTTGGATGCGTTCGACCGCCTGAGAGCCGTCCTCGAGGAACGCGAACAGCGTCGGCCCGCTCCCCGACATGCCCAGGCGGGCACCCGGAAAGACCTGCTCCACGACCCGTGCGATGCGTCGGAGATCGGGCGCCAGAATCAGCGCCGCCTCCGCCAAGTCATTCCGGGGCGTGGGCGGGGTGGCCATCCACCAGGGCTCAGAATGAAAAGTAGTGTCCGTTTTTCGAGTTGTCAACACGCCGTCCCCGGGTGGCGGCGCAGGGCGCGACGCGCGCAGGCCCGCCAGCGTTCGAAAGACGTCCGCTGTGGCGAGGCCGAAGCCGGGCTTGATGAGCAGGACGGGCTCGGGGGGCGCCTCGGGGAGAGCAGACAGGCGTTCCCCCCTTCCCTGTCCCCGCTGGCGCCCGCCCCGAAGGAAGTACGGCACGTCCGATCCGATCTCGATCGCGATCCGGGCGAGCAGGTCGTCATCGAGGCCGAGGCCGTACAGCCGATCCAGTCCGAGCAAGGCCCCCGCGGCGTCGGCGGAGCCGCCGCCGAGGCCGGCCGCGGACGGGATGCGCTTGCGGAGGTGGAAGCGCGCTCCCGGAAGGCGCCGGAGCCCCACGCTGGCGGCCAGAGCGCGCGCGGCGCGCAGCACGAGGTTGTCGTCAATCGGGATCTCGGCCGCGGCGGCTCCCTCGACCGTCAGGGACCAGCGGTCGTCCGGCTCGAGGCGCAGGTCATCATGGAGCTCGACGCTCTGGAACTCGAGGTCCAGGTCGTGGAAGCCGTCGGCCCGGCGCTCGCCCACGAGCAGCACCGAGTTGATCTTCGCGAAGCAGCGCAGCGTGATCGCGCCGTTGCGGGACTCCTGGGACGCCACGCGGTCGGGCACGGGGAATCAGATCCTCTGGAAACGGTGATCGATGTCGGCGTCCGAGAGACGCAGCATGGCGACCCGTCCGTGCGGACACGTGGTGGGCACGCGGGCCAGCATGAGCCGGTCCACGAGCCAGCGCATGCGTTCGTGACCGAGCGGCGCGCCCGCTCTCACCGACGCGTGGCAGGCCATCGTCGCCGCGAGTCGCTCCACGCGCTCGAGCGGGCGGGAGCCGGGCTCCTCGCTCCCGGCGAGTTCCCGCAGGATCTCCCCGGGATCGGCGGTGCCCACCACCGCCGGGACCGCGCGCACCGCGAAGGCCCCGTCGCCGAACGGTTCTACCTCGAGGCCCAGCCGCTCGAGATCGGCGATCGCCTCCTCGACGACGATGGCCTGCGATCGCGGCAGCTCGACGATGGCGGGCTGGAGCAGGGCCTGTCGCGCCGTCGCCTGGCCGAGCCCGTCCAGGAACTGCTCGTACAGGATGCGCTCGTGCGCGCAATGCTGGTCCACGAGCAGCAGGCCCTGCTCGTCCTCGGCGAGGATGTACGTGTTGCGGTGCTGGCCCAGCACGCGCCGCCCCGTGCCGAGCGGCGAGGCGTCTCGCGGCGCGCGGTCGGTCGCGGGCGGGCGGGGACTCGCTGGCGCCGCGGCCTCGCGCGCGACGCCGCTCTCACGCTCCCCCGCGGGCGCGCCGGGCGCGGCCCACGGCAGGTGGTCAGGCGCCGGCTCGCCGGCGCGCGAGCCCGCCTCGGACGCGCGAGGCGCGGCCACGAAGGCGGCGAGGCGATCGCCGGTCTCGCTGCCGATGGCCGGCGCGAGCGCTCCGCGATCGAGGACGTCCGCACAGAGCACGTCGCGCACGAGATCGTGAATCGCGCCGGGTCGCGCGAACCGCACTTCCCGCTTGGCCGGGTGCACGTTCACGTCCACTTCCGACGGATCGAGGTCCACGAGCACGACCCCCGCGGGCGCGCCATCGTGCCCGAACAGGCGACCCGAGGCCTCGCGCACGGCATGGGACAGGACGCGATCGGTGACCGGGCGGCCGTTGACCAGCAGCGTGAGCTGGCCGGCGCGCGTGCCGCCCGATCCCGAGCGCACGAGCCACGCCCGCACGCGCACGCCCCCGGCCTCGCCCGCGGCGGCGAGCGCGCGATCCGCGAAGTCCGCGCCGAAGACGAGGCGCACGCGGGCGTTCTCGTCCGGAGCCGGCACCGCATCGAGGAGCACCCTCCCTTCGTGCGTGAGCCGGAAGCGGTGCGCCGGCAGCGCGAGGGCCTGCTGCTCCATGAAGCGCAGCGCGTGCGCGACCTCGGTCGCCGCCGAGCGCAGGAACTTGCGGCGCGCCGGGAGCTCGGCGAAGAGATCGCGGACCTCGACGGATGTCCCTACGGGAGCGCCGACCGTCGCGACGTCGCGCATGCGCCCGAAGTCCACCCTCACGCGCGTGGCGTCGCCCTCGGGCGGGCAGGTCACGAGCGTGACGCGCGCGACGGCCGCGATCGCGGGGATGGCCTCGCCCCGGAAGCCACGCGTGGCGATGCGGAGCAAGTCGGTCGTCTCGTCCACCTTGGACGTCGCGTGCTGCTCGAACGCGAGCAACGCGTCATCGCGATCCATGCCGGACCCATCGTCCGTCACGACGATGCGTCGCCGCCCGCCTTCCTCCATCTCGACGTCGATCCGACGCGCGCCCGCGTCCAGCGCGTTCTCGACGAGTTCCTTCACGACCGAGGCGGGACGCTCGACGACCTCTCCCGCGGCAATCCGGCTGGCAACCGCATCTGGGAGAACGCGAATCCGCGACATGCGCCGATCATGCACGAAGCGGCGCGCCCGAACCGGCACCGATGCGCTCGTGACGCGCTCGCGCGCGAGGCGTCCGGCAAGCGGCGTCGAATCAAAAGCTTGCGCGGAGGGGGGCGCGGGGATTCCTCAGCGCCTTCCACAGCCACCAGGCCACGTCCTCGCGCCACGCGACGGCATTGGAAATGCTTGACATGACAGGGGTTGTCGCGCCGGGCCTGGAGCGCGCGGGGAGAGCGGGGCAGGCGCTCTCCACATCGCTTTCCACAGCCCGTTTCCGTGAAAATCCCGCCGTTTCCTTTACAGCGGGCCCCGTGAGAGCCATCCTTTCCGCGTCATCTGGGGGCGTCACGGTCTCGACGGGATCGCGAAAGCGCTGGATGCACGCCGGGGCGCCCGGTCCTCGCAAAAAATGGGCAACGGCTTAACTGCCAACAACACGTTCGCTCTGGCGGCCTGAAAAGGCCTCCCGTCCCCGGCTCCGCGCCCGCAGGAGTCGGTCGGGCGTCACTTCGCGGGCTAGCGCCCCGTCATCGCCGGCCGGTCGGGGCGCGAAATGAAGGCCGGATGGACCGTGGCGAGCGTGATCCGTCCTCGCGCCCCGGTTGACGACAAGAGACGGGTCTAAGCGTGTAGATGTCCTTCGTGGCCCGGTCTCGGACGCGGGTTCGACTCCCGCCGCCTCCACCATGACGAGCCTCCCGCCCGCGCCGGCTCAGGCCTGCGGGGGTGGCTTGGGCTGCTCGAACTCGCCCGGCCGGACGCTTCCATGCCGGCTCTCGTGGCGCGACAGCCGGAACATCAGGGCCGCCGCGAGCAGCTCCAGCGCGACCACCAGCCAGAAGACCGGTCGCGTGCCGAACGAGGCCTGGATCGTCGCGCCCGCGGTCATGCCGATCAGCGCGCGCACCCCGACCAGCGCGACGTGCGCGTTGAGGAAGGCCAGCGGATCGCGGCCGCGCGCCAGCACGATCGGCCCGAGATTCCACGCGACGTTCACGCCGCCCATCGCGATCCCGTAGACGAGGTACGCGACCTGGAGCCCGAGGACCCCGTCGCTCGCGAGCAGCACGAGAGGGAACGCGGTCAGCACCGCGAAGGAGATCGCGCAGGTGCGGAAGAGCCCCACCGCGTCCGCCAGGCGTCCCGCCAGGGGGCTCGCGATGCTCAGTCCCAGCCAGAACAGCAGGCCGCGCGCGAGCCCGACCTGCGAGTAGGACACGTCGAGCTCGTCCACCAGGTAGATGGGCAGCACGGGCTGGAGCATGAGGAAGCCCAGGCCGTAGACCATGAAGCCCGCCTCGAACGCGAGAAACGGCCTGTCGCCGAACAGGGTGGGCCACGGTCTGGCGGCGGGAAGCGACTCCTCCGCCAGGGCCTTTCGCCGCCAGCGCCGCCGCAGGCGGGACCAGTGCCTGTAGCCGAACATGCCGCCCGCGGCGGCGACCGCGTAGAGCCACGGCCACGCGTCCGGCCAGCGATCGAGCGCCCAGCCTCCCGGCATGACGACCGCGATGATCACGAGCGCCTGGATGCCCGTGGTCATGCCGAAGCGCCTCGCCCTCGTGGCGCCAGCGTAGTTGTTCGCGAGCGTCCAGTTCTGCACGGGCAGCAGGAAGGACTCGATGCACAGGACGACGCCCATGAGCGTCACGAACGTGGTCGCGTCGCGCGCGAACGGCAGGAGGAACAGCAGGAGCAAGGCCCGCGACGGGATGCCCAGCAGGCGGAACGGCGCGCGGCCGAGAAGGCGCCCGGGATCCGCGGGGTTCCACGTCGCCGCGATGAACTGCACGAGGGCGGGCGCGAGCAGCAGCGCCAGCAGGTGCCAGCGGGACGCGCCGAGGCCCTTGCGCGCGACGTACTCGTTCAGCAGGACCACGCCGGCCACGACGCCCTGCCCCGCCACGGCGCGCACGTGGTGGTAGACGGTGTAGCGCTCGTAGAATCCGAGAGGCGTGGCCAAGGGGAATGCCGGGTGGATGAAGCCCCAAGCCTAGATCACCCGCTGCGGGCGGCGAAGCCGGGCCTTGCCTCGCCCTCGTGGTTCGAGGGGGCAACGGCGGACGCCGCCGGTGGGGCTGCGAGCGTCGTGTATCCTCCTCGGCCATGCGCATGTTCGCCCCCGCGTCGGGACCTCTCGTCCGCCTGGCCGTCGTGATCGCGGCGGCCGCCCTGGCGATGACGCTCGCCCCGGTGGCCACGGCCGCGCCCTACGTCATCGAGCACGCCGGCCGCTCGTCTGAAGTCCCCGCCCGCTTGCTGGCAAGGCACGAGATGCTCGACCTCGAGAGCACGGCAGCCTTCTTCGATCTGGCGGTGCGCCGCGACCGCAAGCGCATCGAGGTGGTCGGCCCGCGTGGCCGGATCACCCTTCAGATCGGCCGCTCGACGGCGCAGGTCGGCGGCGAGCCGATGCTCCTGTCCACGGAAGTGGACGTCGATCGCGGTCGCATCCTCGTGCCGGTGGACTTCGTGACGCGCGGCGTGGCCCGCCTGCTCGACGCCGAGGCCCGCCACGACGCGGCCGCGCGGTTCATCGTCCTCACGCCACGCTCGACGGCCGTGTCGTGCGAGAGCTTCGACGATCGCACGCGCGTGACAATCCGGCTCGGCAAGCGCGTCCCGCGACCCGATGTCGGCGCCGATGGCGATCGGCGGACGATCGTCCTTCGTGGCGTCGAGCTGCCAGCCAGCCGCCCGTCCTGCCCTTCGGAGAGCGCCGTGGCCAGCCTCGAGGTGGAGCCAGGCGGCGGCAGCACGCGCATCGCCGTCACGCCAGGGCCACGCTTTGGCGGCATCGAGATCCAGGAAGTCGCCGCCGAGAACCTGCTCATCATTGACGTCCTGCTGCGCGGCAGCGTGGAGGAGATCGCCGCAGTCGAGGCCCCGCCGCCGCCGCCCACCGTGGACGAGACCTTCGACACCGTCGTGATCGACGCCGGCCACGGCGGCGAGGATCGCGGCGCCGTCGGTCCGTCTGGCGTCGCGGAGAAGGACGTCGTCCTCGGCGTCGCGCAGGCGCTCGCGCGCCGGCTGCGCGATCGCGGCCTGCGCGTGGTGCTCACGCGGAGCTCGGACGTGGCGCTCCCCCTGGTCGACCGCACGCAGATCGCCAACCGGGAGCGCGCGGACCTCTTCATCTCGCTGCACGCGAACGCCTCGCCCGCCGGTCCTGCCTGGGGCGCCGAGACGTACTTCCTGCACCTCGACGCCACCGACGAAGCCGCGCGAAACCTCGCGGCCTTCGAGTCCGACGCGACGGGCCTGCGCGCGCGCGGCGCGAGCGGCGAGATGCTGGAGATGCTGCTCTGGGACATGGCGCAACAGCAGTACCTCGAGGAGTCGAGCCGCCTGGCCGACACGGTTCAGCGCGAGCTCAACGAGCTCCTCGGCACCCGCGACCGCGGCGTCAAGCAGGCCAACTTCCTGGTCCTGCGCGGCGCCACGATGCCCGCCGTGCTGATCGAACTGGGGTTCCTGTCGAACCCCACCGAGGAGCGCAAGCTCCGCCAGGCGGACGTCCAGGCGAACATGGCCGAGGCGATCGCGCGGGCGGTCTTCGCCTTCCGCGATCAGCGCGACGCCCGGACCGGACCGTGATCTCGCGCGGGCTCGCGGTCCTCGTGCTCGCGCTCGCGTCCCTCGGCGCGGCCTGCGGCTCGCCGGAGGGCTCCGGCGACGATGCCGCGACGCCGCCGGGCGCCACGACGGCGGCCTCCCCTGCCGACAGCGAGCCGCCCGTCCCCGGCGAAGCGACCGCGCCGCGACGAACGGTCACCGTGCTGTGGCCGGCGACGGACGCTGCCGGCCTGCGCGCGCGCGAAGCCGAAGTGTTCAACACGCGCGACCCGGCCGACCTCGGGCGCCAGATCATCGGGCTCTTGCTCGGACCGGCCCCGGAGACCAGCGTCGCCAATCCGCTGCCGGCCGGCACGAAGCTCCTCGCCCTGTTCGTGGACGACCGCGGCATCGCGCGCGTGAACCTGTCGCGCGAGGCCGCGTCCGTCCCGGGCGGCTCGACGTGGGAGATGCTGGCCGTGCACGCGGTCGTGGGATCGCTGATCCGATCGATCCCGCAGGTCCGGCGAGTGCAGATCCTCGTGGACGGCCGCGAGATCGAGACGCTGGCCGGACACCTGGACCTGCGCGGCCCCCTCACGCTCGACGAGACCCTCATCCTTCCATGACCGCGCACACGATCCTCGCGGCGACGTCCAACCCCCACAAGCTCATCGAACTCCGTCGCCTGTTGCCCGGCATGACGGTCGCGGGGTTCGGCGACGCGCATCTCATTGGCTCCGATCCCGCGACGTGGGACGTGCCGCCGTCGGGCGTCGAGGAGACGGGCGCGACGTTCGCGGAGAACGCGATCATCAAGGCGCTTCACGCGTCCGCTCGCTGCGACCTGCCGGTCATCGCCGACGATTCGGGCCTGTGCGTCGAGGCGCTCGACGGCGCGCCCGGCGTGCTCTCGGCCCGGCACGGCGGGCCGGGCCTCTCGGATCACGAGCGCACGCTCGTGCTCCTGGGCCAGATGACGCGCGTGCCGGCGTTCCGTCGCAGCGCGTCCTACGTGGCGGTCATCGCGCTCGCGCGCGCGGGCCGCGTCGTGTCACTGCACGAGGGCGCCTGCTCGGGCCGCATCCTCGAGGCTCCCCGCGGGACGGGAGGCTTCGGCTACGATCCCGTCTTCTGGATCGAGGCCCTCGGCAAGACCATGGCCGAGCTGACGCCCGCCGAGAAGGACGGCATGTCGCACCGGGCGCGCGCGCTGGCCGGGCTCCGGCAGGCGCTCGAGGACGCCGCCCTCGACTGAGACGGAGCCGGCCGAGAGCCTCGACTCAGAATCCGGGCCACGAGTCGGCGTCCGTTCTTCTCGCGAGCACCGCGCGAGCCTCGTCCACGTCGCGGGCGATCTGGGCGACCAGGGCGGCCGGCCCGTCGAAGGCGCGCTCGGCGCGCAGCAAGCCCACGAAGGCCACGCGCAGCGTGGCGCCGTAGAGGTCGCCGGGCTCGCCCAGCACGTGGACCTCGAGGCGCGGGGAGGCGCCGCCGCCGAATGTCGGGCGCAACCCCACGTTGGCGACGGCGTCCCAGGTCGTCCCGCCGCAGCGCACGCGGCAGGCGTGCACGCCGCGCCCGGGACTGGCCATGCCGGGCGACTCGACATTGGCGGTCGGAAAGCCGAGGTCGCGACCGCGCCTGTCTCCCGCGACGACGACGCCCTCGATCACGTACGGCCGCCCGAGGAGCGTCTCCGCGAGATCGTCCCGGCCGGCGGCGATGGCCGCGCGGATGCGCGTGGACGACACGACCTCGCCGTCCACCTCCAGCGCCGGCATCGCGACGACCGGCACCGGCGGCTCCCCCGCGGCCAGCAGGCCCTCGAGCATCGCGGCCGTTCCCGCGCGGCCCCGGCCGAAGCGGAACGCCTCCCCCACCACCACGCCGCGCACGCGAAGCGCCGTGACGAGGATGTCGCGCGCGAAGGACTCGGGCTCGAGGGCCGCGAGGTCAGCGTCGAACGGATGCGCCAGCAGCACGTCCACGCCCGCAGCGCCGAGAATCTCCTCGCGCTGGGCGTCCGAGAAGAGGCGCGGCGGGGCTCCCGCCCCGAGGACCGCCGCGGGATGCGGATGGAACGTCATGACCGCCGCCGGCGCGCCGCAGGCCCGCGCCTCCTTCACGAGGCGGGCGATCACCTGCCGGTGCCCCAGGTGGAGCCCATCGAAGTTGCCGATGGCGAGCCAGGCCAGCGCATGCTCGCGGCCGAACGCCTCGCCGCTCGCGCACGTCTTCATGGCGCGAAGGCCCCGCCCCAGTGCCCGCCCATCAGCCCCGTGGCGAGCCAGGCGAGCGCGCCAGCCAGAAGGCCTGCCGCGACATCATCGGCCATGATGCCCCAGCCGCCCGGCAGTCGCTCGAGCCGGTTGATCGGAAACGGCTTGGCGATGTCCAGCACGCGGAAGAAGACGAAGGCGAGCGCGGCGGTGATCCAGCCGGGGGGTGCGAACGCGCACGCGAACAGGTAGCCCGCCGCCTCGTCAATCACGACGTGCCCCGGATCCTGAACGGGCCCCTCGCGCGCCACGGCGCCCGCGGCGACCACGCCGACGGCCGTCACGACGGCGGCCCCGGCCAGCATCGCGAGCGGATGCGCCAGCCACCAGAGCGCGAACGCGAGCGGCACGGTCGCGAGCGTCCCGAACGTGCCCGGAGCGACGGGGGCGTGCCCGACGCCGAGGAGCGTCGCGACGAGGCGCGCGGCGCGGCCGGCCGGACGCCGCGCGGGCGGCGGCCGCGAACTCACCCGGAGGTCTCGGCCTGTCCGACGAGATCATGAGCGTGGGCCTCCGTGATGCGGACGCGCACGATGTCGCCCGGCGGCGCGAGGCCGTCGGTGATGATGACGTTGCCGTCGATCTCCGGCGCCTGGCCCGCCCAGCGGCCCGCGACGAGCATCTCGCTCTCCGGATGCGTGCCCTCGACGAGGACGTCCAGCACGTCGCCGATGCGCGCGTCGTTGCGCCGCTGGCTGATCACGGCCTGCTGCTCCATGAACTCGGCGCGACGCGCTTCCTTTTCCTCGTCCGGCACGGGATCGCCCAGCGGATGCGCGGTGGTCCCCTCCTGCGGCGAGTACGTGAACACGCCCGCGCGATCGAACTCGATGTCGCGCGCGAAGCCGAGCAGCTCCTCGAAGTCCGCGCGCTCCTCGCCCGGGAAGCCCACGATGAAGGTCGTGCGCAGGACGAGACCCGGCACGCGCGCGCGCGCCCTGGTGAGGAGCTTGGTGAGCGAGGCGGCGCTCCCGCCGCGCAGCATCGCCTTGAGGATCCGCGTGGAGGCATGCTGCAGGGGCATGTCGAGGTAGCGGCACGTCTTCTCGGAGGCGGCCATCGCGTCGAGGGTGGCATCGTCGAGCGTGTTCGGGTACGCGTACATGACGCGCACCCACGCGAGGCCCTCGACGCCGTCGAGGCCGCGCAGGAGCGTCGCGAGGCCATGGCTCGCGCCGCGGTCGTGGCCATAGGCCGACGAATCCTGGCTCACGAGCACGACCTCCTTGACGCCCCGCGCCGCGAGCGCGCGCGCCTCGGCCACGATGTCCTCCACCGGTCGCGAGCGGTGGCGCCCGCGCATGGACGGAATCGCGCAGAACGAGCAGACGTGATCGCAGCCCTCGGAGATCTTGAGGAACGCGGACGCGGCGGTCAGGGCGCCCGGCGCGTTCGGAAGCAGCACGCGCTCGGCGGAGGCGTCATCGAGGAACGAGGCCATGTACGGCGCGGGAGCCGCGGGGGGCGCGCCTCCCGCGAGCGCCGCCGAGACCGCGCCGACCTCGCCAAGCGGGACGAACGCCGTGACCTCAGGCATCTGCGCCGCGAGTTCGGAGCCGTAGCGCTGCGCGAGGCAGCCCGTCACCACCAGGCGGCTCCCCTCGCGTCCGGCGAGAAGCTCCGCGGACTCCAGGATGGCGTTGATGGACTCCTTCTTCGCGTCGTCAATGAAGGCGCAGGTGTTCACGACGATGGCGTCGGCTTCGGCAGGGTCGGCGACGATCTCGTGCCCCTCGCGGCGCAGGCGCCCCAGGATCACCTCGGCGTCCACCTGGTTCTTCGGGCAGCCCAGGTTGATGAGGCTCACCCGCCTGGGCGCGCCCGCCGCGGATGGCGGGGACTTCACGTCCCGCGCGCGCGGCGTCATGGCCTCAGCGTCATCATGGTGCGCGGCCAGGGCTGCGATTCGCGCACGTGCGGCAGCCCGCAGATCCACGAGAGCGCCCGCTCGAGGCCCATGCCGAAGCCCCCGTGCGGGACCGAGCCGAAGCGCCGGACATCGAGGTACCACTCGTAGTCCGCCTCGTTCAGGCCGTGCGCGAGCAAGCGCGCGCGCAGGTTCTCGAGATTGTCCTCGCGCTGACCGCCGCCGATGATCTCGCCGTAGCCCTCGGGAGCGAGGACATCCACGCCCTGCGCGCACTCGGGACGATCCGGGTCCTGCTTCATGTAGAAGGCCTTCACGGCCGCCGGGAAGTGATGGACCATGACCGGGCGGTCGTGCAGGCTCGCGAGCAGCGTGTTGTCGCCGCCGCCGAGGTCATTCCCCCACTCGAAGGGGGCCCCGGGCTCGCCGCCGTCCTCGGACGTCGGCGGATGCGCCTGCAGGATGCGCGCGGCCTCGTCGTAGTGCATGCGCGGGAAGGGCTTCTGCACGCACTCGAGCTTGCTCAGGTCGCGCTCGAGGCGGAGGAGATCCTCGCGGCATCGCTCGAGCACCCGGCCGACGACCTCCACGGTGAAGTCCTCGGCGAGATCCATGATGTCCTCGAATGTCGCGAAGGCGACCTCGGGCTCGATCATCCAGAACTCGGTGAGGTGCCGGCGCGTCTTGCTCTTCTCCGCGCGGAAGGTCGGCCCGAAGCAGAAGACCTTGCCGAGCGCCTGGCAGGCGGGCTCGAGGTAGAGCTGACCCGTCTGCGAGAGAAACGCCTGCTCGCCGAAGTAGTCGGTCGCGAAGAGCGTGGTCGTCCCCTCGCAGGAGTTGGCGGTGAGGATCGGCGAGTCCACGAGCACGAAATCGCGCTCGAAGAAGTAGTCGCGACAGACGCGAGAGAGCTCCGAGCGGATGCGCAGGATCGCGTGCTGCCGGCGGCTGCGCAGCCACAGGTGACGGTGCTCCATCAGGAACGCCGTCCCGTGCTCCTTCTTGGCAATCGGGTAGTCGCTGGCGACCTGGATCACGGAGACCGCCTGGCCCAGGACCTCGACGCCACCCTCCTGGCGGGCATCCGCCTTCACGAGGCCGGTGATCTCGAGCGAGGACTCCTGCTTCAGCTCCTCGGCCGCGGCCCAGGTCGCGTCGTCCACGTCGCGCCGGGCCACCACGACCTGCACCCAGCCAGTCCCGTCCCGGAGGACGAGGAAGGCCAGCTTGCCCGACGACCGCTTGTTGTAGAGCCAGCCACGAAGCGTGACGGTTTCACCCACCCTCGAGGGCAGGCTGGCAACGGTGGCGAGAGGGGGCGTGTCGGCGGGCATGTGTTGGAGAAGCGGGCAGGACCGCTGGAGGCTGGCCAATCCGCCGGCTGGCACGCGGGGCGTGGGCACCGGTGGGGCCGCGGCCCCGGACGCGGCAGGTCCGGGGCGGCATGTGGCGCAAGTGCTTGATAAGACTAGCTTGCCCCCACGAAAAACACATCCGGCCGCCGCGCGACGGGCGGCGCGCCTCCCGGGCTGGCACGCATCCTGCTTTTTCTAATGCGGTCCTGCCGCGGGCGGGCCGGCCGCTCGCGCGGCTGTTCCGGTCGCGGCGCTCAGTTGATTCGCAACTCTCTTCGCCTCCCTGGCCCCGCAAGCCGGGCAAGCTCACGACAGGGCCAGGGAGGCCATCCTCACGCGCCGAGCCGCGCCGACAGCCACGTGGCCGCCGGCGCTGCCTTCATCGGCCGTCCGTCCCGCACGCGCCAGCCGCCCGTGGCGGCCCCTGGCGACGGCGAGAGCGCCGGCCGATCCGCGGGGCGACGATCAGCCCGCGAGCTTGAAGGCGATGAGCAGCGCGTAGATGGCCAGCGACTCGATGAGCGCGAGGCCGACGATCGCGAGCAGGAAGACCTGCTTGCCCGCCGAGGGGTTGCGCGCGGTGCCTTCGCAGGCGGCGGCTGCCGCCGTGCCCTGGCCAACGCCGCAGAGGCCCGCGGCGAGACCGATGGCGAGGCCCGCTCCGAGCTTGGCGAGGCCGCCGGCCATGCCGCCCTCGGCAGCCGCGCCGGTCGCGTCCGCGGCCATGGCCGGAGCTGCCGCGAACATCATCGCCACGGCGGTGGTCAGGGTCAGGGTCAGGGTGCGCTTCATGAGTCGAATTCTCCGTCAGGGTCGATGCGCTATCCGGTGATGGGTGGGATGCGCGGGTCAGTGCTCGGTGGCCAGCGCGATGTAGACCATCGACAGCAGGCAGAAGATGAAGGCTTGCAGGAACGATCCGAAGAGACCGAGGAACATCATCGGCAGCGGCAGGACGTATCCGTGCGCGAAGCCGTAGAAGACGGCCGTCGCCGAGTGCTCACCGTAGATGTTGCCGAACAGCCGCATGCTGAGCGACAGGTTCCGCGCCAGGTGCGAGACCAGCTCGATGACGAACATGAGCGGCGCCAGCAGGAGGACCGGACCGAACAGGTGCCCCACGTGCTTGACGATGCCGATCTCGCGAACGGCGACGATGTTGTAGTAGCAGAACGACGTGATCGCGAGGCCCAGCGTGACGCTCACGCTGGTCGTGGCCGAGCCGAATGCCGGGATGAGCCCGAGAAGGTTCGCCACCAGGATGAACAGGCCCATCGCCCCGATGAGGCGCAGGTGCGTGCGCGCGTGGTGCGGGATGATGTCCTCGAGGAGACGGATGAACGTCTCGATGATGACTTCCAGCACCGCCTGCAATCCCCCGGGCCTGTCGACCGACAGCGAGCGGCCGCCGACGATGGCCACGCCCGTGAGCAGCAGGAAGCCCAGCGTCGCCAGGATGATGTGGTCGGGCACGGCGCGGAGCGGCGGCAGGATGCGCCAGACGATCTCGCTGAACAGGGAGTTGCCGGCTAGCAGGGCGAGGGTCATGGCGAGCTCACGCCTCCTGGAAGTTGGCCATGGCCGCGCGAGCCGTGGCGATGAGCAGGCCCAGCGGCCAGGTCGTCACGCCCGCGGCGAGCCAGCCAACCGGAAGTTCGAAGAGCATCACGGCGATGGCCAGCGCTCCGCCCATGAGGGGGTAGCGAATGAACGCGCCGAGCAGGGCCCACTGGCGGGCGCGCTTCGCGCCGGCGGGATCCTCGACGAGGGCCGCGAGACCCGAGGCCAGCGAGCGCCCGAAGCCGAGGCCGACGGCGGCGCCCGCGAGCGTCGCGCCGAGCGCGGCCGGGCCGGCGGCGATCACGGCCAGCAGGCTCACGAGCACGGCGGCCACGAGCGCGAGGCGCGTGGCGTCGCGCTGCGAGCGCCGGACATCGGGAGGATTCACGGGACTGGGCATGGGCAAGCGGATCGAGATCGGTACCTGGGACGGCCCGCGTCAGGGGGAGCGCGGTGGCGGGCCCTTGCGGGACCGCCTGCGCTCCCAGAACGCCAGGACGCTGAACATGTTGACGAAGGCAGCCACCGAACCCAGCGTGATGCCCGCGAGCAGCATCCAGGGAGCGGTGCCCCACTTCGCATCGAGGGACTGGCCTCCGAGAGCGCCGGAGGATACCAAAACGACGAACGGAACGCCGACAGAAACCGCCGTGGCGAGTGCCTCACCGAGAGAGCCCAGGCCGCCCGCGTCCGAGGGTCGCGGCGGCTCCTCGCGCGGCTCCGGGCTCAGTGGCCTCCCCCGCCGTGGTCGTGATCACCGTCACCCCCGGCTCGCGCCACCGGGAGCGTGATGGTCGGGAGCAACTGTTCGGCCGTGGCGTGGTCGTAGTAGCCGGGGCGGGTGGCCTCGACGATGCGGCGCACCGGCTGCTCGAGCACGTCGAACATCGGCTTCGGATAGAGGCCGAGGATCAGGCAGAGGGCCAGGAGCGGCGCCACCGACCAGAACTCCATGGTCCCCGGCCGCACGTCCTCGAGCTCGCGGTTCTCGGCGCGCGTCAGCGGGCCGAAGATGACGCGCTTGACCATCCACAGCATGTACGCGGCGCCGAGCACGACCGCCGACGCCGCGAGCACGACGACGATCATCCAGCGCCAGTCCTCCAGGACGAGCTCGATGGCCCCCAGGAAGATCGCGAACTCGCCCACGAACCCGTTGAGGCCGGGGACGGCGATGGACGCCATGCTCGCGAAGACCAGCAGCGTCGCCCAGAGCGGCATGGTGCGCGCGACGCCGCCAAAGTCCGCGATGAGCTTCGTGTGCCGGCGGTCATAGAGCATGCCGACGAGCAGGAACAGCGCGCCGGTCGAGATGCCGTGGTTGATCATCTGCACGAGTCCGCCGGCGAGCCCGGTCGGGTTGAGGCAGAAGATGCCGAGCATGACCAGGCCGAGATGGCTGACGGACGAGTACGCGACGAGGTACTTCATGTCCTTCTGGGCCATGGCCGTGAGCGCCCCGTACACGATCCCCACGACGCACAGCGCGATGAGCAGCGGCATCCAGGCCAGGGCGGCCTCCGGAAGCACCGGCAGCGCCAGCCGCACGAAGCCGTACGTTCCCATCTTCAGCAGCACGCCCGCGAGCACGACGGAGCCTGCCGTCGGCGCCTCCCCGTGCGCGTCCGGCAGCCACGTGTGGAACGGGAACATCGGCACCTTGATGGCGAAGCCGAGGAACATCGCGAGGAACAGCCAGCCCTGCACGGACGGCGCGATGCTCAGCGACGTCATGGTCGTCAGGTCGAACGAGCGACCGTTGAGCGCCCACAGCTTCAGGATGCCGACGAGCATGAACGCCGAGCCCAGGGCCGTGTAGAGGAAGAACTTCACGGCCGCGTACAGCCGGTTCGGACCTCCCCACGCGCCGATGAGCAGGTACATCGGCACCAGCATGACCTCCCAGAACACGAAGAACACGAAGAGGTCGAGGGAGACGAAGACGCCGAGCATGCCGACCTGCAGCAGCAGCAGGCAGGCGTGGAACTCCTTGACGCGGTCGCCGACGGACTTCCACGAGAACATGACGACGAGCGGCAGCAGCAACAGCGTCAGCTCGAGCAGCAGCAGCGAGATGCCGTCAATGCCCACGCGCCAGGAGGCGCCGATCTGCGGGATCCACGGCGCGTCCTGCATGTACTGATAGCCAGGCGCCGCGGCGTCGAACCCCATCCACAGCGGGATGCCCAGCGCGAGCCCCGCCAGGCCGGTCACGAGCGTGATGCCGCGGATCAGCCCGCGCGCGTTCTTCGGCGCGAGCATGACGGCCACGGCGCCGAGCAGCGGGAGCAGGACCAGCAGGGTGAGCAGCACGCGAGGACTCCACGGACCGACGTTCGGCGGGCCAGAGCTCCCGGGTGGCCGCTCGGTTCGCACCGTCGGGCCGCCCGGAATCAGGGCTGAGGGAGGCCGTTTCTTAACAGCGGCCGAGCCGTCCTGTCAATGAAGCGAGACGCGCTGCCCCCTTCCAGGGCCGTTCAGTCGGGCCGAGAGGACGGCGGCGTGTCGGGGCTCTCCGGCAGCGGGGCCGCGGAGGCATCGGGCGCGGCGGCCACGGTCTCGGGCGGCGCGGGCGGCACCGGAAGACGGCGGGGCCGGAAGCGGATCGGAAAGCCCGGGTGGAAGAACCGGTCCGGGAGGTCTTCCGACGTGGCCAGCAGGTGGAAGTGCCACGTGCCGGGCCGGCGGTTGATCTCGCGGATGATGTCGGCCTGCTCCGGGTCGAGATCGCGCACCGTGACATCCCGCTGACGCTGCGACAGCATGAAGGTCGAGTCCACGACGACCTGCCGCCCGGGCAGCACCACCGGGACCACGGGGACCGCCGGAACCGAGGCGACCGGCGCGACCGGCGCGGGCTCGGCGGCTCGCGCGGTTCCCGCCGCCGCCGCGATCAACGCGATGAGGGAGACTGCGAGGGTGCGAGGGCTCACGGCAGGTCGCCTCCTTGCTGCGACGCGAACAATGTTGCCATGCTCTGGGCTCCCCGTCCGCCGAGCCCGCTCGCTCCCGAGCCTCCCGCATCCCGTGTTCCCCTCTTCCCATGCCTGCCATCGAGCCCG
Organism: uncultured Thermoanaerobaculia bacterium; assembly: GCA_964613915.1. Lineage (GTDB taxonomy): Bacteria > Acidobacteriota > JBCCFW01 > JBCCFW01 > JBCCFW01 > CAZTIW01. The sequence continues at coordinate 31,143 of CAZTIW010000027.1, read as the reverse complement.
CCCGCCACGCGGACTCGGCGCCGCGGCCGCGCTGATCGCGGTCCTGGCGATCCTGCCGGGTTGTCGCTCGACCCCGAGCCCCGCGCCCGACGCCGAGACCGCGCGAACGATCCGACTCGCGGGTGAGCGCGGCCCGCGCACGCCGGAGGGCGCGCGGCTGCAAGCCACCGTCCTGCTGACCACGCGCGCGATCGCCGGCGGTCGATCCGCGGCGCCGGCCGACGCTGCCGTGGACGACGCCGTTCGCGCGTGGCTCGAGACCGCGCTCGCCGGCGGCATGGAGGCCGCGCGCGACGCCGATGCGGCCGGTCTCGCCGCGCGGCTCGAGCCCCTGGGGCTGGCGCTCGTCGAGGCTCGCATCGAGGACCTGGCCCTGCCAGGCGACGAGCGGCGCCGCGCCCTCGCGCCCACGACCGACACGCGCATCATGTTGATCGGCCTCGACGCCTACGACTGGGACATCGCCGATCCCCTCATGAAGCAGGGGCGCCTCCCGGTGCTGCAGGCGCTCGTGCGCCGCGGCACGCGCGCCCGCCTCGAGAGCATCGTGCCGATTCTCTCCCCCGTCGTGTGGACGTCCATGGCCACCGGCAAGCGTCCGCAGGAGCACGGCATCCTGGACTTCCTGGGCACGGACGCGCGGGGCAACGCGGTCCCCGTCACGTCGAATCTCCGCAAGGTCAAGGCGTTCTGGAACGTGCTCTCGGATGCCGGGGTCGAGTCGGGCGTCGTCGGCTGGTGGGCCACGTGGCCCGCCGAGCCGGTCCGCGGCTTCCTCGTGTCCGATCGCGTCGCCTACCAGCTCTTCGACCTGGGCGACGCGGAGCTCCCCCGCGCGGGCAAGGTCCACCCGGCCTCGGCCTGGACCGAACTCGAACCGCTCCTCGTGCGGCCGCGCGACATCACGCCGGCAGAGGTGGACGCCTTCCTGTCCCCCTCCCCGCAGCGGCCGGGGGCGCAGGACAAGGAGCTCCTCGAGCAGTTCCGCGCGATCCTGGCGCAGGCGCGCACGTACTCGGCGATGAGCCTGCACCTGCACAGGGCTCGCAACCCCCGCGTGGGCGCGTACTACTTCGAGGCGCCCGACACGGCGTGCCATCTCTTCATGCCCTACGCGCCCCCGCCGCTGCCCGAGGTGGACCCCGGCAGGCAGGCGCGCTACGCGGCGGTCGTCGATCGCGCGTACGAGTACCACGACCGCATCATGGGGCGCCTCATCGAGATGGCGGGCCCGGAGACCGTCGTGATGGTGGTGTCCGATCACGGCTTTCGCAGCGGCGCGGCGCGGCCGTCGCGCGACTCGCGCGTCGAGACCGCCACGGCCGCCGACTGGCACGAACGCCTGGGGCTCTTCGTCGCGGCGGGGCCGGGCATCCGCGCGGGGCACGAGATCGCGGAGGCCTCCGTGCTCGACATCTTCCCGACGATGCTCGCGCTGCTCGGCATGCCCGTCGCGGAGGATCTCGCCGGGCGCGTGCTCGAGGCGGCGTTCGAGCCCGAGTTCCTCGCGGCGCATCCGGTCCGGACGATCCCGACGTTCGAGACCGGGGAGGCGCCGTCCGCCACGGCGTTCGCCACGGCGTCGCCGGAAGATCGCGCGATCCTCGAGCAACTCGTCGCCATCGGCTACGTCTCGCCGGCTGCCCTGCAGGCAGGCGCGCCGGGCCAGGCTGGCGGCGCCGGTGGCGAGGCGGCCGCCAACGCGCACAACAACCTCGGCACGGTGCTGCTCCAGCAGGGTGACTTCGACGCGGCCGTCGCCGAGTTCCGCAAGGTCGTCGCGGCCGCGCCCTCGTTCACGCCGGGGCACGTGAACCTCGCGCACGCGCTCATCCGGCTCGGCGACGCGCCCGCGGCGCAGGCCGCGCTCGAGAAGGCGCTCGCGCTCGACCGGAGCAACGCGCGCGCCCTCTCGCTCCTGGCGAGCCTCCACCTCGAGAGCGGCCGCGCGGCCGAGGCCGAGCGCATCGCCCGTGACGCCGTGGCCGCCGACGCGCGATCGGCGCCCGCCTGGTACACGCTGGGCCAGGTGCTGGAGCGCGCGGGTCGGCTGGACGAGGCCCGGCGCGCCCACGCGCGATCGGCCGAGCTGGATCCCGACAACGCGGAGCCGCTCAATGCCGTCGGGAACTCGCTCGAAGCGGCGGGCGCGTACGCCGAGGCGGCCGAGTGGTACCGCCGGGCGCTCGCCGTGGATCCCGGCCACGCCGCCGCGTACAACAACCTGGCTCTCCAGCTCCAGCGCCTCGGACGCCTCGACGAGGCGCTGTCCACGTACGAGGAAGGCCGGCGACGCCTCCCCCACTCGTCCGTCCTCCTGAACAACCTGGCCACGTGGCATCACCTGCGGGCGCAGCAGGGCCTCGCCCGGGCGGCGGCCGCGGACGCCTCGGGGAACGGCACCGAGGCCGCGGCGGCGCGCGGGCTGGCGCTCGTCGAGGCCGGCAAGGCGAAGGCGCTCTACGCCGAGGCGATCGAGGCCAACGCCCTCGACGCCTCGCCCATCAACAACCTGGGCGCGCTCCACGGCGAGCTGGGCGACGCCGAGGAGCAGCGGCGCCTGTACCGCCAGGCCGTGGAGCTGGATCCGGCCTACTCGGACGCCTGGCACAACATCGGCCTGTGGCATCTCGATCGCGATCAGTGGGCCGAGGCGGAGGCGGCCTTCCGCCGATGCCTCGCGGGACGCGATCCCTCCGAGCAGGCGCATCAGCTTCTCGCGTCAGCGCTCGTGCAGCAGGGCCGCCCGCGCGACGCGCGCGCCGTGATCGAGGCGGCCCTCGCGCGCCGGCGCTCCCCCGGTCTGCTCGCGACGCTCGGGAGCCTGCACGAGCAGGAAGGCGACCGGACCCGAGCGTGTCAGCGCTATCGCGAGGCCCTCGCGCTCGCGCCCGCCATGGCGGACGTGCGCGCGCGCATGCAGGCCGCCTGCGGCCGCTGAGTCGCGTGCCCGAGCGCGGGCCGTTTCACCGGCGCGGGGGCGAGGCGGCGCGTTCCTTCTGGGCTCGCTCGAGCATCTGCTGGCGCTCGGCCTGGCGGGCTTCTTCCAGCATGCGTTCGACGTTGGGATCCACGGCATCCGGCCCCTCGAGCGCGAGCTGATCGAGGCGGGCCTGCTCCTCGTCCACCGGGATCGTCCCCTCGGCGGTGATCTTCGGGCCGCGCACCGGCACGCCCAGCACGGGAACGCGCTGGCCGGTCTCGTCCTCGATCACGATCGCGTCGGCGTCGCGCAGGCTGATCTCGATGGCGCCGCCGGCGATGTCGCGACCGAGGTCAGCCACGAGCACCAGCGAGAGAGGAAGGCCGTCATCGCCGAAGCGAGCCTCGAGGCCGGCGAACGTGACCTCGCCATCCTCGTCCACGAAGCTCTGCTGCGAGCCCAGCTGCACGGGCCGGGACTTCCCGCGCCCGGAGAGGTCGGTCTCGCGCTGGAGCGTGATCCAGTCAATGTCCTCGACCTCGGGCATCGAGCCCTTCGCCCGCACCGTGAGGCTCCGGAGCACCAGCGCCCGGCGCGCGCCGGCGGCGATCTGAAGGCGGAACAGCGGCGCGCTCGTCCCGGCGACGGCCCGCGGCGGCACGGGCCCGTTGCCGCGCGCCACGCGCGCCGGGAGCACGGCCGTGGCGACGGCCGGCGGCGTGTCGGCCGGCGGCGGCTCGACGGTCTCGGCCGGCTCGGTCGCCTGCTCCGGGCCGGCAGGGGGAGGCTCGACAGCCCCGACCGTGCCCGGCTGCGCTGGCGGCCCCGCAGGTGACGGCGGCGTCGAGCCGCCGTCAGGCGACGACGGCTGCTCGGCCGGCCCCTGCCCCGCTTCCGCGGGGATGCTGTCGAGCAGCGCGAGTTCGTGCGGGGTCAGACCCAGGAACGCCGCCAGCGTCTCGTCGTCGCGGAGAATGTCCGCCGCTTCGCCCGCCGGGATGATGACGACGCGCGTGCGATGGCGGATGACGGCGAGATGCGCCGCCGACTCGCGCCCCTCGGCGGCGGCGGCCACCAGCATGGAGGCCACGGCGCGCACGATCCGGGGCAGCGGCTGCGGCGACGGATGGTCGAGCACGAACGCCCGGCGCTGCCCGCGCTGGCCCGGCTCCACCCGCGCCGCCACGGTGTCCGCGGGAACGCCGGCCTTCGCGAGCGCGCGACTCGCCCACGCCTCGACGCTGGCGGGCTCGCTCCACCGCAGGAGCGGTTCGGCCGCCGACTCGGGCGTGCGGGTGAGCACGGCGATCGTCGCGATCGCCAGCGCGATCACGGCCGCGGCCACGATCGCGAGGATGCCGCCCCGCCGCCTCACCGCGAGACGCGAGCCGGCGAGCGTCCCGGCGGGGGCCGAGGCCGCGTGCGCGACGAGCTCGACGCCGCAACGGGTGCAGGCGAAGCTGGCCGAGGGGTTCTCGAAGCCGCAGGACAGGCAGGGCCGGATGACGTGCAACGGGGTTCCTTCGCTCGGACCGGGCGGGTCCGATCAGATCGTAGCGGCTGGACGCGACGCGAGGCCAGCGGCGGCCCGCGCCGCGACCTCCTGGGCCCCCGGACCCGCGTCCGCGAAGCAGCGGATGGCCGCGAGGCCCATCGTCTCACCCGCGCGCCCGAGCGACGCGATCCACGGGGCATCGTCGGGGCCGAGCCCGCCGATGAGAAGAACCGCGGGAGGGAGCGGCCCGCGATCCCGCGCGCGCGCGATCTGCTCCTCGGCCCACGCACGCCCGCGTCCGGCCTTGCCATGCGCGTCGCCGACAGGGCCCAGCACGGCATAGTCGGCTCCTGCGGCGGCCGCTTCCTGAAGGCCCTCCGCACCATGCACGGACTGGCCCACCAGGAACGTGGCCGGCGCGCCCGCCGTCCGGGCGGCCGCCCGCACGGCGGAGGCCGGAAGACCCTCGTCTCGAAGATGAACCCCGGCGGCGCCCGCGGCCAGCGCGATGTCGAAGCGTCCGTTCACGATCACGCGAGCGCCCGACGGCAGCGCGCGCACGAGCTCCGCGGCGACATCGAAGGCCTCGCGATCGGTGCGTGCGCCACGGACCTGCACGGCGTCAACGCCTCCGCGCGCGGCGTCCAGCGCGCGTGCGACCGCGCTGCCCCGGCAGGCAGGGATGTCCGCCACGAACATGAGACGCGGCGCGGCGCTCACCGGATCTCCTGCACGATGAACGTGGACACGTCCCATGCGCCGGCGGCGAGCAGGACCACGCCGAAGCCCGCGATGCCCCACCGTGACGGATCCGACATCATGAGATCGCGCACGAGCGGCCGTGCCGAGCCAAACGCCTGCTCCCACACCACGGGCGAGTGGGGCGAGACCGAGAGCAGAGCGCCGGCCAGCAGGCACCAGCCCGTCGTCAGCCACCGCGCGATCGGTCCTTCTCGGGAGGGCTGCGCGGGTGGTTCGGCTGGCGGCTCCAGCACGGCCGGCCCGCTCCCGTCAGCCACGCGCCGGTCCCTGCGCGACGCACGTGACGACCGCGGACCTCATGACGATCACCGGCGCCGCGTCGGCGCGCCGGAGCTTGAAGCTCAGGGCGTCCACCCACTCGAGCCGGCCGCACAGGACATCGCCGGTCACGAGCGTCACGGACACGACCGCGTTCGCGGCGCTCCAGCGCGCGAGAAGGCCGCTCTCGGCTCCCGTCGCCTCGGGCGGCGGCTCGCGGCGGGAACTCGTCGCGGGCTCGCGCGATCGAGCTGTGCCCAGCGACGGGCGCACGAGCGTGCGCCGGACGGCGTCATCCCCGGCGGTCACGGCGGGCGCGGCGGGCGCGGCTGGCGCCTGCGACGACGGCGCCGGCGCGTCAGGAGCGTCCGCCGGGCCGCGATCCGGCCGGGGCAGCGGGCGCCGCGGCTCGGGCAGCGCGGGCGGGCCTGCCTGGCGCTTTCGGGTTGGCGTCTGGTCGGTCATCGTGGCATCCCGGCGAGATCATGTCACGGTGGGTGCGGCCGACGGCGGCGGCGCGTGATACCTTCCCGCCCCCGACGGAGAGACGCGTGACCAGGACCGCGAGCGAGGGCAAGCCGAGGCCAGAGAAGCTCATCGCCACGAACCGGCAGGCGCGGTTTCGCTACGAGCTGCTGGATCGGCGCGAGGCGGGGCTCATGCTGCTGGGCACCGAGGTGAAGGCGCTCCGCGCCGGCACCGTGAACCTGTCCGACGCGTACGTGGCGTTCCGCGCGGAAGAGGCCTGGCTCATGAACTGCCACATCGGGCCCTATTCCCATGCTTCGGCGCTCGCGCACGACCCGCTCCGGCCGCGGAAGCTCCTCCTGAAGCGCGTGGAGCTCGACAAGCTCGGGCGCGCGGTGCAGCAGAAGGGCCTCACGATCGTGCCCACGCGCCTGTACTTCTCCGGGCCATTCGTGAAGATCGAGATCGCCCTCGCCAGGGGCAAGAACACGGTGGACAAGCGCGAGACGATCAAGGAGCGCGACCGCCAGCGCCGCGCCAGCCGCGGCGATCACGACTGACGCGGCCCGGCAGGCGCCGGCGCGGGCCGGTCCTTCAGCTCGAGATGAGTCCGGTCTCGGGGCTGGAGGCCGACGCGTGGAGCCGGCGCGGGATTCGCCCGGCGTGCGCGGCCAGCCAGCCCGCCTCGACGGCGAGGGCCATGGCGCGCGCCATCGCGACGGCGTCGGTCGCGCTCGCGACACCGGTGTTCATGAGGACGCCATCGGCGCCCAGTTCCATCGCGATGGCGGCGTCCGAGGCGGTGCCGACCCCCGCGTCCACGATGATGATCGTGTCGGGGAACAGCTCTCGCAGGATGCGCAGCGCCGTGCGGTCCTGGATGCCGAGCCCCGAGCCGATCGGCGCGCCGAGAGGCATGAGCGCCGCGGCTCCCGCGTCGATCAGGCGACGCCCGACCACCGGATCCGCGCTGGTGTAGGGCAGCACGACGAAGTCCTCGCGCGCGAGCGCTTCCGTCGCGCGAACCAGCTCGATGACGTCCGGATAGAGCGTCGTCTGGTCGCCGATCACCTCGAGCTTCACGAGGTTGGACTCGCACGCGTCGCGGCCGAGGCGCGCCGTGCGGATGGCCTCGTCGGCGGTGTAGCACGCCGCGGTGTTGGGCAGCAGCCGGACGCCCGGCGGGATGTGATCGAGAAGCGACCCCTCGCCGCGCTGGAAGCTCACCCGCCGGACGGCCACGGTCACCATGCCCGTGCCGGACGCGAGGAGCGCCTCCCGCATGACGTCGTGGCTGGACCACTTCCCCGTCCCGAGGATCAGCCGGCTCGGCAGCGTGACGTCGCCGAGCACGAGGTTGGCCGCCATCAGCCGCCCCCGACGAAGTGCACGACCTCGAACACGTCGCCCTCGGCCATCACGATGTCGCGGTGACCTCCGCGCGGGACGACCTGCCCGTTGCGCTCGACGGCGATCCGCTCCGGGCTGACTCCCCTGCTGGCGAGCAGGTCCAGCAGGCGCGTGCCCGCGCCAGCGCTGACGGCTTCGCCGTTGAGGGTGACGGTGACGCTCGCGGCCGTGTCCATCTACTTCTTGATCAACTGGCGGAGCTCCGAGCTCCCCATGTCGGAATCGGCGCGGACGATGATCGCGCCAGTGCCCTCCGCCAGCGCTGGCAGCGCGAACCGGGCGACGCACTCGCCCATGCGGTCGGTGATGCCCTCGAACAGGATCTCGGGCTCGGCGACCGTCGAGATGAGACGCACGGTGATGCGCGCGCCGGCGACCAGGCCACGGCTGAGGTTCTTGGATGCCTTGAGCCGGAGTTCGGCGTTGCCGCCAGCGACCAGTTCCGAGTCCATGGACATGATGAGCTCGAGTTGCTCGTGCTCCATCTCGTTGTTGATCCAGTCGCAGATCAACTCGTCCAGGCCGCGCTCGTCGTCGGTCATGGCGCCGATGGCGCGCTCGCGCTCGGCGGCTTCGCGCTCCGCCGCGGCCTTCTCCTCGGGCGTGAGATAGTGCCCGCTGCGGATGAGCGCGATGACGCGCCGGTGCTGGTCCTCCATCATCCGGACGACCTGCTTCTCGTCGTAGCCGGAGGCCACGAGATCCTCGTATCGCGTCTGATGCGCGTCGAGGATCTGGCCCTTCGTGTACACGAGCGTCTCGACGAGCGGGTTGTCCCGGCCCTTGTCCTCGGTCTGCGCGTGGAACACGCGGCCGCGGTGCTTGATGTCCGTGTTGAAGCCGACGATCACGGGTGCCAGCGCTCCTCGGGGGTGCCATGCACCCGGAGGCGGATCATAGCGCGACCCCAGCCGGGACGCGCCATGCCGCGCATGCGAGCCCTCCGCTGCCGCGGCGGCGAGCGCGCGGCAGGGCCGGGGCCGCGAGACCTCACGCCATGCTGGATCAGCATGGCGTCAGGCTCCGCGTTGGACGAGGGCTACTGGAGGTCGACGCGGATGACGCCCGCCGCATCCTTGTACACGCGCATGGCCTGCGAGCAGTCCGGGCTCTCGAAGAACACGAGCTTCCACGTGCTCGCGCCCGCGTAGATGTCGCCAGGATTGAGCGTGCCGGTGGGCGTGATGATGGCCTGGTTGGGCTGGCAGCCGGTCCGCGGCGCCGTGGCGTCGCACGCCGTGCTGAACAGCGTGTTGGCCAGCGGCACGGTGCGCGTGCCGCAGCCCGTGCCGGTGCCACCCGACAGCGCCGTCACGGCCTCCAGGTAAATGATGCCCTGTCCCGCGCAGTCGCCCGGATCGTTGGGATCCGTCTCGCCGGCGTCCACCCGCCCGTTCTGGTTGGCGTCCTCCTCGCCGTCGCCGCAGCCGTCGCCGTCGGTGTCGAAGCCCTCGCAGTTGCCCGGCGTGTTGCACGCCGTCCAGGTCTGCGTCGTGGGATCCGCGTCCGGCGCGAAGCAGGTCGGGAACACGCAGAAGACCGGATCGCGCGGGCAGTCCGTGCCGCGCACGCCCGGCTCGGCGTCAGGCGGCACCAGGACGGGGCCGAGCGAGCGCTCGATGCCGTCCATGATGCCGTCGAGGTCGGTGTCGCAGTTGACGGGATCCGAGGAGAGGTTCGGATCGAGCGGGTTGATCTCCGCGCCGTCAGCCACGCCGTCGTCGTCCGTGTCGCGGTCCATCGGATCCGTGCCCGCGATGACCTCGATGGCGTTGGGCATGCCGTCCACGTCCGGATCGTCGTCGTTCGGAGCGTTGGGGTTGCTCTCGTCCCGGTCGGTCGGATCGGGCGTCGGAGGGTCCACGCGGCCGTCGCGGTCGAGATCCTCGCAACCATCCGACTCGCCGCCGCCATCCGTGTCCCTGTTCAGCCGGTCGGTGGTGGACGACGGCTGCGTGTCCTCGACGAACGCCGGCTGCCCGGTGCGACCGCACGGCGCGTTGCTGGTGTCGCAGGTCGCCGTCGTGTCGGTGTCGGGGCCGATGTCGGCCATCGTCAGGCCGGACTCGAGGCCGTCGGGGAGCCCATCGCCGTCCGCGTCGCAGTCGAGCGCGGCGATCGTCCCGTCGCCGTCAATGTCGCCACCGCAGTCCACCCCGTCGAGGATGCCGTCGTTGTCCGTGTCGGCGTCGTTCGGGTTGGTGCCGAGCGTGAGCTCGTCGGCATCAGGGATGGTGTCGCCGTCCGTGTCCACGGCCGGCGCGCCGAGCGGGTGGTGGTAGCCGATGTCCACGAAGCACAGGTCGGCCGTCTTGGACACGGGCTTCGTCGTGCGCATCGCCATGGTCTGGCCGCCAAAGCCCGGGTTGTTCCCGAACGTCCGCTGGCCGGCAGCGATGCTGCCGTAGTCCACGGCGGGGCTCGCCGGGGCGGGCACGTCGGGCGCCTGGCGGAGGTAGTAGCCACGGCCGCCCGGCGCCGGATCCGTCGCGAAGCGAGGATCCACGCCCACCTGGTTGCGGTTTGCGGGATTCACCATGACGGCGTTCATCGCGGGCCAGCCGTTGGTCGGATCGGCGCTCGGGATGTCCTCGACGAAGTTCGAGACCGCGACGATCTGGTCCGTCGGGCCCTGGCCGATCCAGTCATCGAGGAGGGACGGCCAACCCTGGTTGGCCACGTCGTTGCCCCAGATGATGTTGGAGTCGAGCACGAGCGAGTTCGCGAGGCTCGTCATGAGCCCCACCTGGTCGTTGCCGGCGATCGTGTTGTGGTAGAGCTCCGAGCCGTTCAGCACGTTGCCCGCGCCCGTCACGGAGAAGCCGAAGAGCGACAGGCCGATGCCGCGGTTGTCCGCGATCAGGTTGTTCTGGAAGCGCGCGGCGGCGTCGGGGTTGTCCAGCACGAGGGCCGGCCCCATGGCGATTCCCGCGAACTGCGCCGGGAAGTTGGCCGGGTCCAGCGGGCTCGCGATGTTGTTGGTCACGATGTTGTCCGCGACGAGGCCGTCGGCGTTGGCGATGCGTCCCCACATGCCGCCGCCCCAGCCCGCCTGGAGGGTGCCCGCAGGCGCGGTCGCGGAGTTGTTGTCCATGCGGTTGCCGGACACGAGCGTCGAGTAGCCGGTCGCGGCGACGGCGAGACCGCCGCCGTACGCCGACACCTGAACGCCGCTGCTCACGCTGTTGCCCGTGAAGACGTTGTTGGTGATGCGCGGCGTGGCGCCCTGACGGAAGTCGTCCACGTTGAGGCCGCCGCCGAAGGCGCTGGAGAAGCCCGTCCCGCCGATCGCCTGGTTCCCGCTGAAGGTGTTGCCGCTGATGACCGGGGAGCCGAGCGGCAGGATGAACGCGCCACCACCCCAGGCCGTGTTGTCGCCCGAGTTGCCGGTCGCCGTGGCCTGGTTCTGATCGAAGGTGTTGGCCGTCAGCTGGCCCCGGAAGAAGAGCAGGTAGGCCGCGCCGCCCCAGCCGGAGTCCCAGCCGCAGGAGGTGTCGCGGCCGCGCCCGGCGTCCGCGAGGTTGTTGCGGAACACGTTGTTCGTGATCACCGGCGCGGCGGCGCGCGAGGCCGCGGACGACGACGTCACGTAGATGGCGCCGCCGTTGCCGCTGAAGTTGACCTCGGCGGCCTGGTTGGCCAGCGCGCGGTTGTTCTCGAACGTGTTGCCCTGCCAGGTGCCCAGCACGTTGGTCGCGGCGATCGCGCCGCCGATCGCGAAGATGTGGCAGCGGTTCGGCGGCACCTGGTTGCCGGCCGCGTCCGTGAGCGGGCAGGAGTCGTTGAAGTCGCCGATGCCGTCGGGCGGATCACAGAAGGTGTCGCCGTCGTTGTCCTCGCAGATGCCGTCCCGGTTGGCGTCGAGGTAGATGTCGGGGCACTGCGTCGCGGCGTTCAGGTCGCCCGAGCCGTTCGCGGTGTTGCCGCGGAAGATGCTGTTCGTCAGGTTGAGCGTCGTGCCGCGCACGCTCGTGAGCCCGTCGAAGTTGAAGTCCGCGGCATAGATCGCACCGCCGAAGCCCGCGCCCGTGCCGCCGGGGCCGGTCGAGTTCGTGTCGAACAGGGTCCCTTCGATCGTCAGGGCCGCCGTGCGGAAGTCGCTGATGCCGGGGTTGGCGTAGCCCACCATGTAGACGGCGCCGCCGTTGGCGTAGGTCCCGTTCGCAAAGAAGCCGGCGGTGGAGTTGTTGCGGAAGACGCTGTTGCTGATGCGCGCGCTGCAGTTCGTGATGAACAGCGAGCCACCGCTCAGGTTTCCGGCCGGGTCCGGTCGACCGCCCAGGAACGTGATGCCGTCAATGACGATGCCGGTGTTGGACGCCACGAAGTTCCCGCCAGCGTCCGTCTGCGGAACGATGGACAGGTGCCGCGCGATCTGGCCGGCGTTGATGGTCGTGATCCGCGTGGCCGGATTGCGGTTCGTCTCGATGGTCGCGTCCACGGGGCAACCCGTGAAGCCCGCGGGGTACCCGCCCTTGATGGACACGTTCGGGAAGTCAATGACCAGGCCCGACTCCGCGTAGCCTCCCTCGGCCAGCCGGATCTCGGTCGTGCCCCCTGCTGCCTTTGCGGCGGCGATCGCGGCGGCGATCGTGCCGAAGGGCTGGCCGCACGTGCCGTTTCCGCCCACGGCCCCCGACGTGGCGTACAGGATGGTCGTCTGGGCCCGCAGCGGGCTCGCGAGGAGGAAGAGGGCGGCCCCGAGGAGCATCAAGGGGCGAAGGTGACGGGACATGAATCTCTCCAGCGACTGCGGCGGCGCGAGGCGCGACGCGAGTCCGGGGGCATGGAAGCCGAACAGAACGGGGGCGACGAAACCGCACGAGGGCCTGCGGAGCGTCTCGAAGTTACAACAGCGATGCGCGAAGGGTCAAGGCGCGCCAACGCACGATCATGCTGGCACGGCAACGTCGTTGCGAAGTCGCAAGCCACGCCGGGTCAATGGCTTGCCTCGTGCCGACGCGATTCAACGCAGGATGCCCTCGACCACGTCCAGGGCCGCGCGGTACCGGCCCAGCGGCGGCATGATGTACGTGCCCTGCACCAGGCCCCGGCACGCCGCGAGCGCCTCGCGCGCGATCGCGACTCCCTCGGCGCGGGCGGACTCCCCTGACCCGGCCCGGCGCATGCGCTCGCGAACCTCGGCAGGCACCGTCATTCCGGGGACCTCCTCGTGCAGGAACTCGGCGTTGCGGAACGACGCCAGGGGCAGGATCCCCGCGAGCACGGGAATCCGCACGTGCCGGACGCGTTCGAGGAAGGTCTCGAGCAGCCGCGGGTCGTAGACCGGCTGCGTCATGCAGAACTCGGCGCCCGCCTCCACCTTGTATTCAAACCGCCGCACCTCCTCGTCCAGGTTCACCGCGGCGGGGTTCGCGCCGACGCCGATGACGAGCGCCGTGTTCTCCCCGACGGCGTTGCCGGCGGCGTCGAGCCCGCGGTTGAGCCGGCTGACGAGCTGGACGAGGCCGATGGAATCCACGTCGAAGACCGCGGTCGCGCGCGGATAGGTGCCCATGCGCGGCGGATCGCCGGTGACGCAGAGGACGTTCCGCAGGCCGAGCGCGTGCGAGCCGATGAGGTCGCCCTGCATGCCGAGCAGGTTCCGATCCCGGCAGCAGAAGTGAATGATGACCTCGATGCCAGTCTCCTGCTGCATGAGCAGGCCGAGCGCGCCGTTCGACATGCGCGCCTGGGCACGAGGGCCATCCGCGATGTTGATCGCGTGCACCCCGGCGTCCTTCAGCATGCGCGCTGCCTGGAGCGCCCGGTCCGGCGCCACGCCTCGCGGCGCGTCCACCTCGACCGAGACGACGAACTCGCCGCCTGCGATCCACTGGCCGAGCCGCGATCGGGATCGCAGCGGGACGGGCTCCTGCTCGGCCACGGCGGGCGCGCCCTCGAGCGTCACCGACGTCAGCGTGGCGCTCGAGGGGGCGACGGACCGGATGGCGTCCCGGACCTCGCGGACGTGCTCGGCCGTCGTCCCGCAGCAGCCGCCGATGATCGCCATCGGCGCCGCGCGCACGAAGCGGCGGGCATGCTTGCCGAGGTAGTCGGGCGAGCACAGGTACAGCAGGCGTCCCTCGACCATCTGGGGCAGCCCCGCGTTCGGGTACGCGGCGAAGGGCCCCTCGCAGGCGGTGGCCATGGCCTCGATGACCTCGAGCAGGGGCCCGGGGCCCGTGCTGCAGTTCGCGCCGATCACGTCGGCGCCCTCGCGGGCGAGGGCCTCGGCCATGCGGCGCGCATCCGTGCCGAGGGGCGTCGCGCCGCTCTCGTCGAACGTCGCGAGCGCGACGATCGCCGTGTCGGGCGCCGCCTCGCGGCAGGCGCGCAACGCCTGCAGGATCTCGTCGAGGCTCGAGAATGTCTCGAGCATGAAGAGATCCACGCCCCCGCGCGCGAGGGCGGCCGCCTGCTGCCGGAAGGCCGTGCGGGCCTCGTCGAGCCCCGTCCTGCCGATGGGCTCGAGCGGAACGCCGAGCGGGCCGATCGAGCCGGCGACCAGCAAGGCGTCGCCGGCGACCTGGCGCGCCAGCTCGGCCGCCGCGATGTTGAACTCGTCCACGCGGGCCTCGATGCCATGCCGCGCCAGCCGGAAGTGGTTCGCCCCGAACGTGTTCGTCTCGAGGACCTCTGCCCCGGCGTCCGCATGCCGCCGGTGAACGTCGAGCACGAGATCCGGCGCCGTCACGGAGAGCTCGTCGTAGCACCGGTTGATGAAGACGCCGCGGCTGTACAGCTCGGTGCCCATCGCGCCATCGCCGACGAGAGGGCGCGTGGCGATGCGCGCGAGGAGATCGGCCCGGTTCATGGCCTCCCCCGTCGCCACGCGGGCTGGCCGACATCGAGAAGCGGGCCCTCGGCGCGCGTGCAGGCGACCACGGTCACGCGCGTCGCGCCCGCGCGCAGCAGCAAGCGCGCGCAGGTCACGGCGGTCGCGCCGGTCGTCACGACGTCGTCCACCAGGACCACGCGCCGATCGCGCACGCGGCGCGCGGCGCCGAGCCGCAGCGCGAACCGCCCGGCCAGCGCGCGCCGCCGTTCGGCCGCCGACGCCGACGACTGCTTGCCCCCCGACCGGGCGCGCAGCGCGCCGACCGCGCGGATGCGACGCCCGCGCGCGCGCGCGAGCCGCGCGATCTCGCGCGCGAGGCTCGCTGCCGGATCGAAGCCCCGCTCGCGCCGGCGCACGGGATCGGCCGGCGCCGGGACGATGATGTCCGCCTCGTCGAGAGCGGCACGAACGGCCGCGTCCGCGACAGTGATGCTCGCGAGAAGCGTCGCCGCCTCCTCGCGGCGCCGCGCCTTCATGGCGAGAACGACGGCGCGCGCCTCATCGGCGTGGGCGCACGGCGCGTGGACGATCAGCCGCCTGGGCCGCGCGAGGCATGCCGCGCACGTGCCCGAGCCCACCGAGGCGCTGCACGCGCCGCACCGGGAACGGGTCCTGGCGGCGTGCAGGCGCTTCACGCACGCGTCGCACGCCGGGCCGCGCAGGCGCCCGAGCGCGTGCTCGCCCGCGATGCACCGCGGGTCGAAGACCGCGTCGGCCGCGGACGCCGCGAGCGCGGCGACGCTCGCGCGCCAGCGCGCCAGCGTGCGCGCTGCGGAGCGACACGCCCGTGGCGCCACGCGCCTCACGAGCACAGCAGGCTCCGGCCGGTCATGAGCGCCGGGACCGGCAGGCCGGCGGCCTCGAGCACGGTCGGCGCCACGTCACGGAGGCCGCCCGCCGGACGCAACGCGCGCGGCACGCCCGCCTCGGCGGCGACGAAGGGCACGGGCGCGAGCGTGTGCGCCGTGTGGGGGCCTCCGGACTCGTCCAGCATGTGCTCCGCGTTGCCGTGGTCGGCCGTGACGAAGAGAAGGCCCTTTCGCGCCGCGACGGCCTCGGCCACGCGACCGACGCAGCGATCCGTGACGCGGCAGGCTTCGATCGTGGCGTTCAGGTCGCCCGTGTGGCCGATCATGTCGGGATTGGCGAGGTTCATCACCACGACGCGCGGGCCGGCGGCGTCGATCCACGCCACGGCGCGGTCCGTGACCTCGATGGCGCTCATGGCGGGCACGCTGTCGTACGTGGCCACGCGCGGCGAGGGCACGAGGATCCGCTCCTCGCCCGGGAAGGGCTCCTCGCGCCCGCCGTTGAAGAAGTACGTGACGTGAGCGTACTTCTCGGTCTCCGCGATGCGCAGCTGTGGCCACCCTGCCTCGGCGACCACCTGCCCCATGGTCTGCTCGGGCCTCTGCGGCTCGAAGAGCACCGGCACGCCGAAGTCGGCGGAGTACTCTGTCATCGTCACGAGCGACGCGAGGCGCCGCGTCGTCGCCTCGAACCCGTCGAAGCGAGGGTCATGGAGCGCGCGGATCATCTGGCGTCCGCGATCGGCGCGGAAGTTCGCGTGCAGGACCACGTCGCCGTCCCGCAGCGCGCTCTCGGCGTCCACCACCACCGGCTCGATGAACTCGTCCGTCACGCCCCGGGCGTGCGCGGATCGGACCGCGTCGAGAGCGCTCGACGCGCGCGGCGCATCCCCGAGCAGGGCCCGGTAGGCGCGCTCGGTGCGGTCCCATCGCTGGTCGCGATCCATGCCCCAGTACCGCCCGCCGATCGTGCCGACGCTCGCGCGCGAGATCTCGCCCGCTCCCCGCTCGAGGCGCGCGACGTGGTCGAGCGCGGAAAGCGGCGGCGTGTCGCGACCATCCGTGAACGGGTGCAGGAAGACGCGCGCGGCGCCAGCGCGACTCGCGGCGCGCGCGATCGCGAGCTGATGCTCCAGCATCGCGTGAACGCCCGCGTCCGAGCACAGGCCCAGGATGTGAAGGCGGCCCGAGCCGCCGTCGCACGCGTCCAGCATCGCGCGAAAGGCCGGACGCTCCGCGATGGAGCCGTCCCGGCAGGCGGCGGAGATGCGCACGAGATCCTGCTCGATGATCCGGCCGGCCCCGATGGTCAGGTGGCCGACCTCCGAGTTGCCCATGACGCCGTCCGGCACGCCGACGGCGCGGCCCGAGGCCTCGAGCCGGCATCCGTCGCCGTGCACGAGAGCCGGCATGACCCTCGGCGCGGACTTCAGGATCGCGTTGCCGGCCGAAGGCTCCGAGACGCCCCACCCGTCCAGGACGAGGAGCACGATGGGACCGCGCATGTCGACTGCTCCTCGTGGTCTGCGGCCTCAGCCGAGCGCGCCCTCGTCCAGCGGAACGGCGTAGAGAGGACGCGTGGAGCGAAGATGCTCGTCGTCCGGCGATCCGATGTCGAGGGCGCAAGTGCCCCACCGGCCGCACTGCCCGCAGCGGTCGAAGTCGTCGCGGCGGCGCCACCCGCAGGATCGGCACTCGAACGTCTCGAGGAGGACCTCGCGCATCTTGATGATCTCGCGATACGCCCGCGCCGACTCGGCGACGCGCCCCTGCTGCTCGGCGACGCGCGCCGCGTAGTACGCGAACGTCGGGTTGTCCGGGAAGCGCTCTCGGACGGACTCGAACGCCGAGGCGGCCTCCTCGAGCATCTGGTGGCGCAGGTAGAGCTTGCCGAGGAAGGCGACGGCGACCGGGCGCGATCCCGAGCACGCGGCGAAGCGCTTGAAGGCGCGCAGGGCGGCGCTGGCTCGCTCGATGGGATCGCCGTCCTGCCGGCTCTCCTGGAAGTACTGCTCGGCCTCGACGAGAATGCCGGCCTCGTTGGTCTTCTCGAAGCCTTCGATCCACGCCTCGATGGCTTGCTCCTCCGAGCCCGCGACGCCGTGCGCGCGCGCGAGCGCCAGCCAGGCTGGCACGTAGCGCGGATGCTTCTTCAGGACCTTGCGCGCGAGCGCTGCGGCTTCGCGCTCCTTGCCCTCGTCCGCGATCTGCACCGCCATGCGCGTTTCGATGCCGGCGCGCTCGATCTCGTCATCGGGCGAGGGAGCGCTCCCCTCGCGGAGTCGCACGAGCAGGTCATGCGCCGCCAGCGCTTCCTCGGGCCGGCCCGCCTCGAGCAGCACGTCGCGCAGCCGCTGCGCGCCCGCGAGCGCCTGCTTCGGGCGCAAGTCCACGAGCGACCGCAGCGTGCGCGCCGCGCCGTCGAGATCGCCGTTCTCGCGCATGTCGGAAGCGAGCGCCAGGAGCGCCGCGATGTCATCGGGCGCGCTGACGAGGCGGCGCTGCCGCAGCGCCACGGCCTCGGCGGGGCGACCGAGCGAGCGCAGGATGTCAGCCGCCGTTCCGAGCGCCGCGCCGTGATCGGCATCACGAGAGAGGATCTCGTTCATGACCGCGAGCGCGCGCTCGGGCCGGCCATGCAGCAAGAGCTCCAGACCGCGGTGATAGGCCTCCTCGTTCTCGCGCTCGCGTCGAGACGAGCGGCGATCGATGAGGCCCAGCCACAGCTCCTGGACGCCGCGCCAGCCCCAGACCAGAGCGATGGTCACGGCGCCGAGGACGAAGCACGCCATCATGACCAGGCCCACGGTGCGCGTCACCGGCATCGGCTGGCCCGGGAGCTGGAACAGCACGATCTGCTGGTTCAGGAGCGCGGCGTTCTGGTGGTGGATCTCGAAGGCGCCCCAGAGCGCCAGGATGCCCAGGACGAGGATGACGACGGAGCCCAGCCGAGGCTTCATGTCGAGAGGCTCCCCTGCTGCATCGCGTCACTCCCGATGGTAAGGATGGCCGATCCGGATCATCTCGGCCCGGTAGAGCTGCTCGAGCAGCAGGACCCGGGCCATCTCGTGCGTGAACGTCAGTCTCGAGAGCGCCAGGACATGCCCCGCCGCGTCGCGCAGCGAAGGGTCCAGGCCCTCGTCGCCACCGAGAACGAAGCTCACCTGGGCGACGCCTCGCTCGGCCATGCGCTGGAGCCTCGCCGCGAGTTCGCGCGACGTGGGGACATCGCCCCGCTCGTCGAGGCAGATGACCTCGCAAGCCCGCCCGGCCGCGCGATGCCACCGCTCCAGCGCGGCGGTGACCCGCTCGGCCTCGAGCCGCCGGATCTCGCCGGCGGCACGGCCGCGACCGGTGACCTCGGGCACCCAGGCGGTGACGAGGCGCGCGGTGCGCGAGAGACGCTCCTCGTACCGAGCAGCGACCTCGGCGAGCAGCTTATCACGGCCCTTTCCGACCCGCAGGACGCCGATCTTCACGGCCGGTCGCCCGGCGGCCCCCGCCGCGCCCTCATGGCAGCCCGTACTTCTTCCGCTTGTCGAGGAGGGTCTTGCGGTGGATGCCGAGGATCGCCGCGGCCTCCCCCACGCGCCCCTCGACGAGCCCCATGACCTTCGCGATGTAGAGCTTCTCGATCTCGTCGAGTCGCAACGAGGCGTCGGCGAGCTCGCCGATGGCGCGCTCCGGCGACGGACGCCTCCGCGTGGCCGCGAGCGCGAGGACCTCGGCGGCGATCTCGTCGCGCGGCGAGATCATGGCCGCCCGCTCCAGCACGTTCTGGAGCTCGCGCACGTTGCCGGGCCAGCCGTGGGCGACCAGGGCGACCCTGGCGCTGTCCGCGAGGCGCAGGCTCCGGCCGGTCCGGCGCGACAGTCGCTCAGCGAAGAGAGCCGCCAGCGGCAGGATGTCGTCGGGGCGCTCCCGCAGCGGCGGAAGCTCGAAGTGCACGACGTGCAGGCGATAGAAGAGGT
Source organism: uncultured Thermoanaerobaculia bacterium (assembly GCA_964613915.1). Taxonomy (GTDB): domain Bacteria; phylum Acidobacteriota; class JBCCFW01; order JBCCFW01; family JBCCFW01; genus CAZTIW01. The sequence continues at coordinate 12,206 of CAZTIW010000027.1, read as the reverse complement.
CCTCGCGAAACAGCCGGCGGGCCACGAGCTCGCGCAGGTCAGGACCCGCGATCGCGATGACGGTGAAGTCCACGCGCACGGTGGCCTGCCCTCCCACTCGCTCGAACGCTCGCTCCTGGAGGACCCGCAGGAGCTTGCCCTGGATGTCGGCCGGCAGCTCGGCGACGCGGTCGAGCACGGCCGTGCCCAGGTGCGCCACCTCGAACTTGCCAGCCTGGCGCGAGGTCGCGCCGGAGTACGCGCCAGCCTCGTGTCCGAAGAGCTCGTTGTCGGCGAGCCCCTCGGGGATGTTGCCGCAGTCAATGATGACGAAGGGCGCATCGGCGCCTCGCGCGGCGTCGTGCATGCAGCGCGCCAGGTGGCTCTTCCCCACGCCGCTCTCGCCCGTGATCAGCACCGACGCCGCCCGGCCAGCGGCGCGCGCGGCCATCTGAGCGAGCTCGCGCATGCGCGGGTCCTGCGCCACGTAGCCGGGCAGGTGCGGCGCCTCGGTCATGCCGCCTCGAGAACCACCTGCGGCGCGTCGTGCCAGAGCCGCTCGAGGTTGTAGTACTCGCGGCGATCGCGGACGAACACGTGCGCCATGACGTCGCCGAAGTCCAGCAGCACCCACGTCAGCGAGTCCGCGCCCTCGACGCGGGGCGACGGGAGGCCCGCCGCGCGCACGGCGACGAGAACGGCGTCCAGGATCGCCTGCACGCCGCGGCTCGTCTCCGCGTGGCAGACGTACAGGGCGTCGGCGAACGAGGAGAGTTCGTGCACGTCGAGGGCCACGGGATCCCGCGCGTGCTTGCTGGCGGCGGCCGCGTGAACGACCCGGAGCAGGCTGTCGGTCTCGGGGAGCAGGGTCACGGGCATCTCCTGTCGGCGCCCGTCGAGGGCGCCGCATAGAGGACATTCTTGCTGATGTAGTCGGCCACCGCATCTGGAAGCGAGCCCGCGGGCGCGGCTCCAGCCGCCAGGGCATTCCGGAGCCGCGTGCTGCTCCACGGCGGGGGCTCGTGATCGAGGACGATCACGCGATCGCGCGGCCACGCCGCCGGCAGCGCCGGGATCGCGACGCCCGCGCGGGCGACGGCCACGACCGTGGCCAGGCGCAAGATCTCCTCGGGCTGTCGCCAGTGCGGCAGGTCTCGGAGCGAGTCCGCGCCCACGAGGAAGAAGAGCTCGGCGCCGGGCCTCTCGCGCGCGAGCCCGGCCAGCGTCTCCACCGTGTAGCTGACGCCGCCCCGCTCGAGCTCGCGGGGATCCGCGATGAAGTCGGCGTGCGGCGCGGTGGCGAGCGCCACCATGGCGTGACGGTGATGGCCCGACGCGCTCGCGAGCGGCTTGTGCGGGGGCTGGCTGCCCGTCAGGAATCGCACCTCGGTGAGCGCCAGGGCCGAAGAGCACGCTCGCCCGATGTCGAGGTGCCCGGCGTGGACGGGATCGAAGGTGCCCCCGAGCAGGCCAACCCGGGGCGCTGGCGCCTGCATCACTCGTCCTCGTCCGGCGCGATCGGCCCCGCGGCACGGCGCAGCGGATGGGCGAGCACGGGGCCCTCCCCGAGCAGGCGCCGCGCGCGCTCGGCCATGACCAGCTCGCCGGCGTGGCGCACGAGTTCGGGGATGCCCGCGCCGCTCGCGGACGAGATCTCGAGGAGCGTCTCGCCGCGCGCCCGCGCGATGGCGCGCAGCTCGGCCAGCCGTTCGCCCTCCACCGACGCGTCGAGCTTCGTCGCGACCAGCGCCCGCGGCCGGTCCAGGAGCGCCGGATCGAAGGCCTCGAGGTTGCCCTCGATCACGCCGATGGCGTGAGCGGGATCCTCGGCCAGATCGGACGCGTCCACGAGGTGCAGGAGGACCGCCGTCCGCTCGATGTGGCGCAGGAACTGGTCGCCGAGGCCGTACCCGAGGTGCGAGCCCTCGATGAGGCCGGGGATGTCCGCCACCACGTAACCGTCCTCGCCGAAGTCCACGACGCCCAGGTTGGGCACGAGGGTCGTGAACGGGTAGGCGGCAATCTTCGGGCGCGCGGCCGAGATGCGCGAGATGAGCGTGGACTTGCCCGCGTTCGGCAGGCCGACCAGGCCGACATCCGCCAGCAGCTTGAGCTCGAGATCGATCCAGCGCTCGACGCCGGCCTCGCCTGGATCGCTGCGCCGCGGCGCGCGGTTCGTGGCGGACGTGAAGCGCGCGTTCCCGCGCCCCCCTCGCCCCCCCGGAGCCGCGATCAGGACCTGGTCGTCCTGGTCGAGGTCCGCGAGAACGGCGCCGGTCTCGCGGTCGCGCACGACGGTCCCCACGGGAACGGGGATGACGAGATCCTCGCCGGCGCGGCCATGACGGTTGGAGCCCTCTCCGCGCACGCCGCTCTCCGCCCGGTACGTGCCGCGATGGCGCAGGGGCGCGAGCGTGTTGAGCGATCGCGATGCGCGCAGGATCACCGAGCCGCCGGCGCCACCGTCTCCGCCCGAGGGTCCGCCGAACGGGACGTACTTCTCCCGGCGGAACGCGACGCAGCCCGCGCCGCCGCGACCACCGACGACGCGAATCGCGACCTCATCGAGGAAGGCCGCGCTCACGCGCGGGCCGCGCGCAGCGGGGCCGAGGAGGTGCTCAGGCCTCGGCCTCGGCGGGCACGATGGACACGAACTTGCCCATGCGGCCGCGGTCGCGGTACACGACCTTGCCATCGCACGTGGCGAACAGCGTGTCGTCCTTGCCGCGGCCGACGTTCTTGCCGGGCTTGATTGGGGTGCCGCGCTGGCGCACGAGGATGGTGCCGCCGAGAACGCTCTCGCCGCCGTAGACCTTCGTGCCGAGTCGCTGCGCGTTGGAATCGCGCCCGTTACGGCTGCTGCCCTGACCCTTCTTGTGTGCCATGGGGTGCTCCTGCTCAGCCGTTGATGCCGTCAATGCGGACGCGGGCGTAGATCTGGCGATGGCCCCGCTTGCGGCGGTAGCCCTTGCGCTTCTTCTTCTTGAAGACGATGACCTTCTTGGCCTTCTGCTCGCCGAGGATGGTCGCCGCGACGGAGGCGCCCGCGACGTTGGGCGCGCCGACGCGAACGCCGGTGCCGCCGTCGGAAACGAGGAGCACGTCCGAGAAGGTGAAGCTCCCGGCGTCGCTGCCGAGGCGCTCGACCAGAAGGATCTCTCCGGGCTTGACCCGGTACTGCTTGCCGCCGGTGCGGATGACCGCGTACATGTCGACTCCTCGGTGGGCGTGGCGCGGGTCCCGGAAGGGTTCCGGGCGCTGCCGGACCACGCACGGTGCACGGACCAGCCGGGATCAGGCCCGGGCTGTCTGGCAGAGCCGCGAAGGATAAGCGAAGAGGCCGCCCGGCGCAAGACGCCCGGCAGGACCGTAGCGAAAGGCCCCGCAGGCCTCAGTCGTGGCTTGCGTGTTCCCCGAGGATGAGCGCAAGCCGGGCCCGCAGGTTGGCCGGAACAGACTTGGGATCCGTGATGACGGCCCCCTCCAGGGCCTTCCCGCAGGCGCACGCACGCTCGGGGAGCATTCCCACGAGCCGCCCCACCGTCTCGGCCGCCAGCGTGGCGTTGTCGCGCAGGACGGCCAGGAGCGCGTCCACCGACACGCCAGCCTCGTCCTCGCGCCAGCAGTCGTAGTCGGTGACCATCGCGACCGCGCAGTAGCAGAGGCCGGCCTCGCGCGCGAGCCTGGCCTCCGTCGCGTTCGTCATGCCGACAACGTCCGCGCCCCAGGCGCGGTGCAGGTGCGACTCGGCGCGCGTGCTGAACTGCGGCCCCTGGATGCAGACGTAGGTGCCTCGATCGTGGACCGTCGCGCCCGCCTCGCGCGCGGCCTGCGCCGCGAGCGGGCCGAGTTGCGGACAGGTGGGCTCGGCCAGCCCGACGTGCGCCACGCAACCCTCGCCGAAAAACGTCGAGGGGCGTCCCCAGGTCCGGTCGATGAACTGATCGACGATGACGAAGTGCCGCGGGACGAGCTCCTCGCGCAGGCTCCCGACCGCGCTCGCGGAGACCAGCCGCGTCACGCCGAGCTGGCGGAAGCCCCAGATGTTCGCGCGGTACGGGACCTCGGACGGCATCAACCGGTGCCCCGCGCCATGCCGCGCGAGGAACGCCACCCGGCGGCCAGCCACCGTGCCGAGCAGGTAGCTCCCCGACGGATCGCCGAAGGGCGTGTGCAGGCGGACCTCTTCGAGGCCGCGCTGTGCGGCCAGGGCCTGGAGCCCGCTTCCACCGATGACGCCAATCTCTGCCGTGCTCAAGAGGAACCTCCACGCGTGAGGGAGCCATCCTGCCACGGCCGAAGGGCCATCACGCGATCGCCTGGCCGATCGCTCCTCCGCCGAGGCACGTGTCGCCGTCGTAGGCGACCAGGTACTGCCCGCGCGAAACGGCCCGTTCGGGCTCGGCGAAGCGCGCGTGGACCGTTCCGCCCGCGCACGGGGTCAGCGTGGCGACGACCTCGCGCTGTCCGTGACGCACCTGGACCATGGCCTCGATCGGCCCCGCCGGGGCATGGCCGGCGACCCAGCGGAACTCGGGGACGATCGCCTCGCGCGCCAGCAGGTCGGAGGCGTCCCCCACGACGACCTCGGCGGTCGCGACGCGCAGCTCGACCGCATAGGTCGCGGCGCCATGGGCGCCCAGCCCGCGCCGCTGACCGACGGTGAAGCGATGAACGCCCGCGTGGTCACCGACCTGCCGGCCCTCCCTGTCCACGATCGCGCCCGGGCGCACGGGAAGGCCGAGCTCGACTGCCTTGCGTTCGACGAACGCGCCGACATCGCCATCGGGGATGAAGCAGATCTCCCGGCTGTCCGGCTTGTCGGCGGTCAGGAGCCCCGCCTCGCGCGCCAGCGCGCGCACGGCAGGCTTGGGCATGTCGCCCAGCGGGAAGCGCGCCGCCGCCAGCTGCGCCTGGGTGATGCCGTGCAGGAAGTAGGTCTGGTCGCGCGAGCGATCCACCGCGCGACGCAGCTCGAAGCGACCGTCCTGAGCCTCGACGCGCCGCGCGTAGTGACCCGTCGCGACGGCCTCGGCGCCGAGCGCGCGGGCGTGACCGAGAAGAGATCCGAACTTCAGCGAGTCGTTGCACGGCACGCACGGGACGGGCGTGCGGCCCTCCACGTAGGCTCGCGCGAGCGGCGCCACCACGTCCCTCTCGAACTGCTCCCGCAGGTCCAGCACGTAGTGCGGAAGGCCCAGGCTCGCCGCGACCCGGCGCGCGTCCGCGACGTCGCGGGGCGCGCAGCAGCGCCCCGGAGCCGCGTCGGTGGCGTCCGCCAGGCGCAGCGTGACCGCAGCCATCGCCAGGCCCTCTCTCGCGCAGAGAAGGGCCGCCACGGACGAATCCACGCCCCCGCTCATGGCCACGATGCTCGTCATGATTGACTTGTGATTACTATGCCTGTCGTTACGGTTTCACTACACACTCTATCAACTGATTATTGTTGCAATGAAACACTATCAGTTGACACTGATGAAGCCGAGCCGGGCGGAGCTTGCCCCGGAACCGGAAGAGGAGGAGGGAGATGTGCGCGAGGGGACATAAGCCGGATCCTGTCCCCTCCAGAGCCTTGCGGCCCCGTCGGGTGACGGTCATTCGTCTAGGGCGGCAGTCTCCTGCCGCCTCGAGCAACCAACCCGGGAGCGGGCCGGACCAGCCCATGGCTCCCCTATTTGGTCTTGCTCCACGTGGGGTTTACCTAGCCGGCCGAGTCGCCCCGGCCGCTGGTGGGCTCTTACCCCACCGTTTCACCCTTACCTCGGTCCCCGGAGGGACCGATCGGCGGTCTGCTTTCTGTTGCACTTGCCCTGGGGTTGCCCCCGGAGGGAGTTACCCTCCACGCTGTCCTGCGGAGTCCGGACTTTCCTCCCCCTGGCCGAAACCAGGCGGCGACCGTCCGCCCCCCGCGCACGCCCAATGATGGAAGCTGGCAGAGGGCGCGTCAACTCGCGTCCCGCCGACGCCGCGACCGACCGAGCCGCGCCGGGTCAGTCGCCCCCGCCCAGCGGGCGCACGGGCACCGAGCCCGCGACGGTCCGGACGAGGTCGCCGCGCAGGATCGCGCGCGCGAGGCGCGCCGCGTCGTCGGACAGCGGGCGATCGGCGACCACGCGATCGGAGAGCGCGCGCACCGCGCGGAGCGTCGCGCCGCCCGCGGCCCCGAGCCCCGCGGCCGCGGCGTCCACCGTCAGCGACTCGAACGCGGCGACCTGCTCGGTCGTCGGCGCATCCGAACTCGCGGGAGCGCGCGGCTCACCGCGAACCGTTCGCCACTCGACGGCCTGCGCCGCGGCGAGGAGCTCGAGCGCCACGACGTGCGCGGACAGGCGCACGACCTGCCGGAGCTTGCGGGCCGCCCACGTGGACATGGGCACGTGATCCTCGGCGCCGCCCCCCGTCGGAATGCTGTCCACGACAGCGGGATGCGCCAGCGTCTTGTTCTCGGAGACGAGCGACGCGGCCGCGTACTGCGCGATCATGAGGCCGGACTGAACGCCCGGGCGCGACGCGAGATGCGCGGGGAGCCCCCGCGAGAACGCCGGGTTCACCAGCATGGCGAGACGCCGCTCGGAGATGCTCGCGAACTCGGCGCAGGCCAGGGTGGCGACATCGGCCGCCATGGCCACCGGCTGGCCGTGGAAGTTCCCCGCCGAGACGGCCGGGCCGAGATCGCGCGGCCGCCCGTGACGCTCGGAGTTCGCGCCGAACGCGCCGGCATCCCAGGGCTCGCCGTCGCCCTCGAGCGCGAAGATGAGCGGGTTGTCGGTCACGGCGCCGAGCTCGCGCTCGCACACGAGCGTCGCGTACGCGAGCGCGTCGCGACTCGCGCCATGCACCTGCGGGGCGCAGCGCAGCGAGTAGTTGTCCTGCGGGTCGTCCGTCGCGCCGGCCCACAGGGAGCCCTCGAGAAGCGCGCGGAGGGACGCCGCGGCGTCCACCTGCCCGGCCTGGCGACGAGCGGCGTGCACTCTCGGGTCGAGCGCGCGCGCGCAGCCACCGAGCGCCTGCAGCGAGAGGGCGCACGCGATGTCCGCCGTGCGCGCGAGCGCGTGCGCCTCGCCGAGCGCGAGCGCGAGCGTCGCGCACGAGAAGCTGGTCCCGTTGAGGAGCGCGAGGCCCTCCTTGGCCTGCAAGCGCAGCGGCGCGAGGCCGCACGCGCGCAGGACCTCGGCGCCCGTGACCACGCGGCGCCCTGCGCCATCCGGAATCGTCGCGCTTCCCTCGCCCATCAGCACGAGCGCCAGATGCGCGAGCGGCGCGAGATCGCCCGACGCGCCGACCGATCCGCGCAGCGGCGTGAGCGGACAGGCGTCGTGGCGCAGGAGCGCGAGGAGCGCCTCGACGATCTCGCGGCGCACGCCCGATCGCCCCTCGAGGAACGCGGCGGCGCGCAGGAGCATCGCGACGCGCACGACCTCATCGTCGAAGTGCTCCTCGGGACTCACGGTCGCGCCGATGGCGTGGCTCCGCACGAGGTTGGCCTGGGCCTCCGCCAGATCCGCCGGCTTGAGGCGCACCGAGCGCGAGGAGCCGAAACCGGTCGTGACGCCGTAGACGGGCGCGGACTCCTTGCCCGACGCGAGCGCCCGCACGTGGTCCTCGATCCAGGCACGCGAGGCGTCGAGCCGGCTCCAGTCGGCGACCTCGACGCCCGCCCCGCAAGCGACGGCGGCGACCTGATCGAGCGTCAGCGGCTCGCGCCCGAGGACGATGGACGAGGCCGTGCCGCTCATGCTCCGGGCGCCTCGAGCGCCGCGCGCACGGCGCGCACGATGTCGGCGCGCTGCACCTCGCTCTGGCCCTGCCGGGCCGCGAGCCAGGCCGCGCGCGAGGTCTCGTCGCCGAAGGCAGGCTCCTTCATGACCTTCAGCGTGACGACGCCGCGCGCGAACTCGTCGGAGCCCGCGATGAGCGCGACGGGCACGCCGGCCTTGTCCGCGTGCTTGAGTTGCTTGCCGAGAGAGCCGGGCGGGCCCGCATAGAGCTCGACGCGCAGGCCGCTGCCGCGGAGTTCGGAACACATCGCGGCGTAGTCCGCGAGCCGCGAGCCGTCCATCGTCGTGACGAGCACGTCCGCGCTCGGCGGCGTCGCGGGCAGCCCCTTCGAGTGCGTCAGCGCGGCGAGGAGCCGGTCCACCCCGATGGAGATGCCCACGCCCGGCCAGGGCTGGCCCGAGAACCGCGAGACCAGGTCGTCGTAGCGGCCGCCTCCACCGATCGAGCCGAAGGACGCGGCCTCCGGCAGCGCGATCTCGAAGACGGGCCCCGTGTAGTAGGCCAGCCCGCGCGCGATCGCGACGTCGAAGCGGGCCTCATCGTCCGGGACGCCGAGGGCGCCGAGCGCGGCCGAGAACTCGGCCACGCCATCCACGCGCGCGGCCAGATCGCCAGCGTCGCCGAGGAAGGCGCGGATGGCGTCGAGCGTCGCCGCGCGATCCGGCGCGCGGATCGCGAGGAACGCGGCGAGGGTGTCCACGGCGAGCGCGCTCAGGCCGAGGCCTCGGATCGGATCGCCGGACTCGTCCTTGTAGCCCGTCGTGAGCTCGAGACGGACCTTGTCCATGCCCAGCCGGTCGAGCTTGTCCACGACGCGCAGCACCTCGGCCGCCCGGTCGGCGGGGATGCCGGCCTTCGTGAGGACCGCGTCGAGGATGCGGCGATCCGACATGCGGATCTCGAAGCGCGCGGGCGCGCCCGGGGGCGCCGGGAGCACGGCGCGCAGCGCGTCGCGCGCGGCCGCGAGGCACGCGGCGTCGGCGACGGGGCTCGTCGTGCCGACGATGTCAGCGTCGAACTGCGTGAACTGCCGGAAGCGCCCCGGACCGGGCTTGTCCACGCGCCAGACGGAGCCCACCTGGTAGCGCCGGAACGGCCGCGGGATCTCCTGCTGGTTGGCGGCCACGACGCGCGCGAGCGGGACCGTGAGATCGAAGCGCAGGCCGGTCGGGTGATCCGGCTCGCCGCACTCGACGCGGAAGATCTGGCCGGTGGCCTCGTCGCCGCCCGCCCCCGCGAGCGACGCCCAGTTCTCCAGCGCGGGCGTGATGAGCGGCCCGAATCCGTGCGACTCGTAGGCGCGGCGGATGCGCTCGATGATCTCCTGCCGCGCGAGGGCCGTCTCGGGCAGAAAGTCCTGCGTCCCGCGCGGGAGGCCGGGCTCGACGCGGCGTGCCTTTCCGGACGTCATGAGGGGCTCCCGAAGGGCCGCGACCAGCGAGTCGGCGGCTCGCGCCGGGGGGCTGCCCCGCGCGGAGATGGTACCGAGGGGTGGACTCGAACCACCGGCCTCCTGATCCACAGTCAGGCGCTCTAACCAACTGAGCTACCCCGGCACCGCGATCTCGCCGCCGGCCGCATGCGGTCGCGCGAGGGCGGGAATCTGAGCATGCGCGGCCAGCGGCGTCAACCGAACGCCGCGCGCGCCTCAGCGGTGGCGGCGGCGGTAGTCGGCGCCCTCGAGGTGAACGACGCGACACATCTCGTGAATGCGCGAGAGGGTCCGCTCCGGGATGCGCTGCTGGAGCGCCTCCCGGCCCGCCGGCAGGTGCGCCAGCATGTCGGCGGCGTTGCCTGGCAGGTCAATCAGATTCGTGGTCAGGATGGTCGTGCGCTGCTCGTTGTACCGAACGGTCAGCACGTGGCCCAGCGTCTCCTCGGCCCACGCCGTGGACCGCCGGGAGCCCAGGTCGTCGAGGACCAGGAGTTCGGCTTCGAGCACGGGAGCGAGGATGTCATCCTCGGTCACCCCCTCGCCCGCGGACCGGTTGAACGTGGCTTGCAGGCGCTTGAGGAGATCCTGGTAGTCCGCGAAGCACCCGACGGCGCCGTGGTCGAGCACGAACGTGCGCAGCACCGCGGTGGCCAGATGCGTCTTGCCGGTGCCGCAGTCGCCCGTCAGCAGGAGCCCCCGGTCCTCGGCCGGCCAGGCCGCGACGAACTCGCGGACGGTCGCGAGCGCGCGCCGCTGGAGCGGGTGGTCGGGCGCGTAGTTGTCGAGCGTGCAGTGCAGGTAGCGGCGCGGCACGCCCGCGGCCACCAGGTCGTCCACGCCGCGAGCGCGACGCGCGCAGGCGCAAGGAACGGCCACCTCGCGCGAGCCCTCCTCGCGAACGAGAAAGCCCGTGAAGTCGCAGCGCTGGCAGCCGGTTTCCACCATGCCCGCCATTCTATCGCCACGGGGCGGCGCAGCGGGAACGACCGCGGCGGGCGCTCAGTTCAGGTAGGAGCGCAGCTTCTGGCAGCGCTGCATGCGCTTCAGCTTGGCCAGCGCCTGGACCTCGATTTGCCGGATGCGCTCGCGCGAGAGATTCAGCTGCTCGCCGATCTCCTTCAGCGTGAGCGGATCGTGCTCGTCGAGCCCGAAGCGCAGCTTGACCACGAGCTCCTCCTTCGGGTCCAGTTCGTCCACGCAGGCGCGGAGTTGCTCCTCGAGCGCCTCGCGAAAGACGGTGTCCTCGGCAGGCGGAATGACGTCCTGCTCCAGGCGATCGGCGAGCGCCGACGCGTCCGGGTCGTCGTCCTGGCCCCCGTCAATGGACACGCGGTCGCCCCCGACCTGCATGAGGCGGGTGACATCCTCGACGGACATGGCCATCTCCTCCGCCGTCTCCTCGAATGTCGGCTCCCGCTGGAGCTGCGCCGTCAGCGCACGCCGGACGCGCGCGAGGCGCTGCACGAGGTTGGCCTGCTTCTGCGGGAGTCGAACGGCCCCGCCCTGCTCGGAGATGGCATGGACGATCGCCTGCCGCACCCACCAGACGGCGTAGGTCAGGAAGCGGACATCCTTGGCGGGGTCGTAGCGCTTGGCGGCCTCCATCAGGCCGATGTTCCCCTCGTTGATGAGGTCGAGAAACGAGAGCCCGCAGCCACGGTAGCGCTTCGAGAACGACACGACGAAGCGCAGGTTGGCCTCGACGAGGCGCTGGATGGCGTCGCGATCTCCGGCCAGCGCGCGCGCGCCGAGGACGCGCTCCATGTCGGAATCGATCCCGGGGATCTTCGCGATCTCCTGCAGATACCGCTTGAGCGACTCCGACGAGTGGACGCCCGCCCCGCGCTGTCCTGATGTCATGTGGGGCCCGTCCGGCCGGCGAGAAGACGGTCTGGCGCGGGGCTCGCGTCCGGCTGCGAGGGATCCCTGGCGCGGGGCCCGCGCGCGCGGGCCCCGGTGGGATCATCGGCCGCCGAGGCCGCCGAGTTGACCGGCCCCGGCCGCGAGGCGCCCGGGACCGGCGCCGTGCGCCCGCCCTGCCCGGCTCTCGGGCCAGGCACAGGCGCCTGCCCCACGGGCGACGGGCCCGGCCGGGGCTGCGCCCCCCCCGCCGCCGGCGCGGCCGGCGCTATTGGCGTTCCTCGTATTCCGCGTCAATCACGTCGTCGTCCTTGGATGCCCCGGGGGCCGACGAGCCGCCCCCGCCGGCCGAGCCCGCGCCCGCGCCGTCGGTCTGGCTGGCCGTGGACTCGTAGAGCGCCGAGGCCATCGCGTGCGAGGCCGTCTCGAGCTCGCGCAGCGCGCTCTCGATCGCGCCCTTGTCTTCGCCGCCCGCGGCGGTGCGCACGCCCATGATGGCCGACTCGACCCGCTGCCGGATGTCCGCCGAAACCTTGTCGCCCGCCTCGGTCAGGGTCTTCTCCGACTGGAACGCGAGAGCGTCCGCGCGGTTGCGCAGCTCGACGACCTGCTTGCGCTGCTCGTCGGTGCTCCGGTTGCGCTCGGCCTCGTCCACCATGCGCTTGATCTCGGACTCCTGAAGGCCCGAGGACGACTGGATGACGATCTTCTGCTCCTTGCCGGTCGCGCGGTCGCGGGCCGTCACGTTGAGGATCCCGTTCGCGTCAATGTCGAAGGCGACCTCGATCTGCGGCACGCCGCGCGGCGCGGGCGGGATGCCGTCCAGCTTGAACAGGCCCAGCGAGCGGTTGTCCGCCGCCATGGTCCGCTCGCCCTGCAGGACCTTGACCTCGACCGAGGTCTGGTTGTCCGAGGCGGTCGAGAACGTGTCCTTCTTCTGGACGGGGATCGTCGTGTTGCGCGGGATGAGGATCGTGAACATCCCGCCGAGCGTCTCGATTCCCAGCGAGAGGGGCGTGACATCGAGGAGCAGGAGATCCGTGACCTCCTTGTTGATGATGGCGCCCTGAAGCGCCGCGCCGACCGCGACGACCTCGTCGGGATTCACGCCCTTGTGCGGCTCCCGCCCGAAGACCTTCTTGACCAGCGCCTG
>CAZTIW010000026.1:0-62456 GCA_964613915.1 uncultured Thermoanaerobaculia bacterium | reverse complement strand
CATCAGTGAAAAGACAGGGCCGCCCCGACCGAGCGGGGGAAACCGGCTGGTTTCCTTCCTCATGCACTCGCGAAGCGAGTGGCGGGACAGGAACCGGCCCCGTGGGCATGCACTCGCGCAGCGAGTGGCGGGAAGGGGGACCGAGGGAGGGCCGCCCCGACCGAGGTGGGGAAACCGGCTGGTTTCCCCATCAGTGAAAAGACAGGGCCGCCCCGACCGAGCGGGGGAAACCGGCTGGTTTCCGTCCTCATGCACTCGCGAAGCGAGTGGCGGGAAGGGGGGGCGAGGGAGGGCCGCCCCGACCGAGCGGGGGAAACCGGCTGGTTTCCGTCCTCATGCACTCGCGAAGCGAGTGGCGGGAAGGGGGGGGCGAGGGAGGGCCGCCCCGACCGAGCGGGGGAAACCGGCTGGTTTCCCCCGCAATTAAATTGGGGCGCAGGTGATCCCGCGGCACCCGTGGGGTCTCGCTGACGGCTGCTTCCTTCCGGACCTGACCGGGTTCGCGAGTCCACGGCGCACGGGGCCCGCGCCCCAAAGCCGAACTCTTCTTTTCTGTCTGCGGCGCCGTGGCGCCTCGCACGCTCCGTCAGCTCGGACGGGGCGTGACGGCCGGGCTGGCGGAGAGAGCGGGATTCGAACCCGCGGTGCCGTTGCCGACACACACGCTTTCCAGGCGTGTTCCTTAAGCCACTCGGACACCTCTCCGATGCCCGGCACGCGCGTCTGATCTGGCGGAGAGAGTGGGATTCGAACCCACGGTGCCCTTGCGGGCACTCCGGTTTTCGAGACCGGTCCGTTCAGCCACTCCGGCATCTCTCCGCGGCTGGCGAGCCGCGAACGATACCATGCCCGGCCGCCAGCTGCCGCCCGAGCGCGTGGCAGAGCGCCCCGCTCACCTCCGCGCCTGGAAGAACGTGCGCAGGAGCGCGGCGCACTCCTCCGCCAGCGGCCCTCGATCGAGCTCGACCCGGTGGTTCACGCGCCCCGCATCCGTCTCGGCCCGCAGCGCGCCGAGGGCGCCCGCCTTCGGGTCGTCGGCCCCCCACACCAGCCGCCGCACGCGCGCCTGCACGAGGGCGCCGCAGCACATGAGGCACGGCTCGAGCGTCGTCGTCAGCGTCGCCCCTTCCAGGCGATGGTTCCCCGCCGCGAGCGCGGCCGCGCGGAGCGCCACGATCTCCGCGTGGGCCGACGGATCGCGGTCGCGGATCGTGCGATTGGATCCGCGACCGATGACGGCGCCTCCGAGCACGACGACTGCGCCGATGGGGACCTCGCCGGCCTCGCCCCCCTCGCGGGCCTGCTCGATCGCCGCGAGCATGGCTTCGAGATCCGTCACTCGCCCCGGAACTTCGCGAGCGTCGCGGCGTTGCCCCCCGGATCCGCGGGGATGCGCACCAGATCGACGTCCTCCGCGTTGAAGACCACCAGGTCGCCCTCGGCCGTGTAGCCCTCGCACAGCGCGAGATCCTCGGGCTTGTCCACCACGGCGAGGTACGCCAGCCGCCACTCCACGCCGTTGATGACGACGAAGATGCCCTGTCCATGCTGGGAGGCTACCGCTGACGCGGTCTTGAGACTGGCGAGTTGCACGGGACTCCTGGCGGGGGGAGAAACCCCGCGCGTCGCGATCCTGCACCAGCCCGGCCGCGCCGACAACGCGCACGTGACTTCGCGCCGGTACGCCTCGCGTGCGCGGCACGGCCGCGCTCGAGGCCCCGCGTCGCCCGGCACGCGCGGGCACGCTGCTTGCGACTGCCCGTGCCGGAGACGCGCCCATGGCTGCCTTGCTCGTTCTGATGGACCTCGCGATCATGTCGCTCCTGCCCGTCACGTTCTTCCGCCGCGGACACCTCGGCCTGCGGTGGTGGCTCACGGCGCTGCCCTTCGTCGTGGCGGGCGCCACGGTGGCGACGCACGTCGTCTGGCCGCTGCCCGGGATCGCGCGCTCTCCCCTGCTCGACGCGCTGGCGCTCCTCGTGGCGGCCGGCGCGCTCATGCTTCTTCTCGTCACGCGCGCCGCGCATCGGCGGCCGATCGCCCTCTGGCATCAGCCCGACCCTCCGCCCGCGCTCGTGACGCACGGGCCCTACGCTCACGTCCGGCACCCGTTCTACTCGTCGTTCGGTCTCATGCTGCTCGCGGCGGTCCTGGCGGCGCCGCATGCGCTGACCGTGCTCGCGCTCGCGTGGGGATGGGCCGCCCTCGCGTGGACCGCACGCTGCGAGGAGCGCGTCATCCTGACCTCCAGCCTGGGCGACGAGTACCGCGCGCATGCGTCGCGGACGGGCCGCTTCCTCCCCCGGGTGAGCGCGCCATGGTGAGGGCCGCGTTCCTGCACGACCTCTCGGTCGTTCTCGGTCCGCGACGCATGACGCTGGCCGAAAGCGCGGCGTCCGGACGGATTCGCAGCCGGCCGGATGCCCTCGCGAATGCTGGCTACCGCGAGCATCGCCTCGCGCTCGACGGACAGGGCGCCGCCGACCTCGCGATCGAGGCGCTCGCGCCTCTCGTCGCCGGGCCCGTCGAACCTGGCGCGATCCTGTTCGCCTCCACGCTCGCTCCCGACCTCTCGCTCGCCGCGCCGTCGCCCCGCGTGCGAGCCCGGCTGGATCTCTCCGGTCCGCGGTTGCTCGCCCGCGCCGGCACCCGGCGCGCCTTCATCGCCGGCATCGGTCAGCAGGCGTGCACCTCGGCGATCGGCGCGTTGCGCGTGGCGCGCGGCCTCGTCGCGGCCGAACCGGAGCTCGCGCCCGTCCTGGTCGTCGCGGCGGATCGCCTTCCCGCGGATGCCCTGCTCGAGGAGGGCTTCTGCGCGCTCTCCGACGGCGCGGCCGCGTGCGCGGTGTCCGCCGAGCCCCGCGGGTTCCGGCTCGTCGCGTTCGGCGCCACCGTTCATGGCGCGATGGCGGACGCCTCGGACGACGAGGCGATGGGCCGGCTGTTCCCGGTGGCGCATGCGCTCGTGATGGAAACGCTCGCACGCGCCGGCCGAACGCCGCGGGACATCGCGTACCTCGTGCCGCCCAACCTGCCGGCGCCGGCGGCGCGCGTCATCGCCCGCACGCTCGGCGTCCCCGAGGATCGCGCCGCCAGCCCGAGTCTCGCCGAGGCCGGCCACGTCATGGCCTGCGATCCCCTGCTCAACCTCGCCGGGCTGCAGCGCGCTGGCGCGTTCTCCGCTGGCGACCTGATCGTCCTGCTGTCGGCCGGCCTCGGCCTGACGTGGCAAGCCGCCGTGCTCGAGAGGATGGCCTCATGAGCGACCTGGTCCGCCTGGCGCGCAGGCTCAGGCAGCCTCCCTCTCGCCGCGGCCTCGCGGGCGTGGCCCCGTTGCGGCTCGACCTGCCCGCCTGGTGCGTGCCGCCGGCCTGGCTCGACGCGCTGCAAGACGACTTCGACGCGACCTGCCGCCAGGACATCTCCCGCCTCGTGCTCGCGGGCATCGTGTCGGCGGACATCCACGGCGAGCGCGCCTTCATCGCGGCCGCGCGCGATCGCCTCGCGCGGCCCGCTCCCTCGCCCCACGCCGAGCACCTCGAGCATCTCGCGCACGAGGAGGAACGCCATGCCCGCGCGTTCGAGGCGATCGCGGCCTCGCTCGGCGGCGTGCATCCCGCGCGCCTCCTCGCGCTCGGCGCGCCGCCCCGCCCGGACGAGGACGCCCGCGCGCTCGCCTCCGACGCGCTGCTGTTCGGCAGGCTCCTCGTGTTCGAGGAGATCGTGGACAGCCTCGACCTGGCGCTGAGCCGCGACGCGCGCGTGGCGCGGGCCGTCCGCGAGGTGCACGCGGCGCACCATGCGGACGAGGCGCGCCATCTCGCGTTCGGCCGGACGGCCGCCGGAGACCTGGTGACGCGTTGCGAGCAACGCGAGGGCGCCGAGCAGGCCAGCGCGGTCCGGCGCGAACTGGCCGCCTTCGCCGCCGCGAGCTGGCGCGCCTTCTTCACGCCCGAAGCGTTCCGGCGCGCGGGGCATCCGCAGCCCGTCTTCGCGCGCGACGCCATGATCGCGGCGCCGGCTCTCGCCGGCCTTCACGCCCGGCTCGTCCGGGAGCGCTTCGGCAACCTCGTGCGTCGTGGCGTGCTCCCGGAGGAGGTGCTGGCATGAGCGCGGCGCTCGACGCGGTCCGGGACTTCATCGCGCGCGGCGCGGGCGTTCCGCCCGAGAGTCTCGCGCTCGACACGCCGCTCGTGACCTCGGGGCTCCTGACGTCGCTCCAGGCCGTCGAGCTCGTGGCCATGGCCGAAACGCTGACCGGGCGCGCCACCGACGCCAGCGCGCTGGTCCCCGGGACCTTCCGGGACCTGCGGTCGATCGCGCGGCATCTCCTGGGCGAGGGCGCGATCCCCGTGCTGCGGGGCGAGGCTCTCGCCCGCATGCGCGCGTTCGACGCGAGCGTCGTGCGCGCGGCGATCGCGCACGGGGCCGAGGAGGAGGCGCACCCGCCGCTGCTGCGCCTCGAGGTCGCGCGCCGCAGCGGCTGGCTGCGCTCGTTCCCCCACCTGCTGACGCTCGCGGCGCCGGTGGAGGCTCCCGCGCGCGCCCGAGTCGCGGCGTCGCAGAGCGTCGCCGCGACGGACCTCGTCTCGCCGGCCGACGCGCTCGCGCCCGCGGCGTGCCATGCCGTGTTCGCCGAGCGGACCCGCCAGAGACTGGCGGCCGAGGGCGCCTGCATCACGGCGAGCAGCGCGTGCTTCCGCGCGGAGGCGACGGAGGCGCCCTTCGTGCGCCATCGCTGCTTCACGATGCGCGAGATCGTCCGCGTCGGCGGCCCGGATCAGGTCACGGACTTCGTGACCGCGTGGCAGGCCCGCCTGCCGCGGCTCGCGAGCTCCCTCGGCGTGACGGCGATGCTCGCGGTCGCCACGGATCCCTTCTTCGACGCGAGCGGCGATCCGAAGGCCGCCGCCCAGGCGGTGCTCGGCCCCGTGAAGCACGAGCTCGTGGACGATCGGGGCGTGGCCCTCGCGTCCGTCAACCTGCACCGGGCCTTCTTCACGGACGCGTTCGCGATCACCCGCGATGGCGGCCCGTGCTGGTCCGCGTGCGTCGCGTTCGGCCTCGAGCGATGGGCGGGAGCGCTCGCCGACGCGAGCGAGCCCGACTGGGCGGCGGCCGACGAGGCGCTGCGATGAGGCACGTGCTCGTGACCGGCGGCGGGCCCGTCGCGCAGGCGGCGACGCGAGCCCTGCTCGCCCGCGGCGCGGTCGTGACGCTCTGGCTGCACGCGCGCGACCGCGGCGAGCTCGACGTGCGGGCCTCGCGCTGCCCGCTGCGCACGCTGCCCGGCGTCACGATCGCGGGCGGGGACCTGCTGGACGAGCGCCCCTTCGAGCGCCTGGACCCGCGCGCGTTCACCGACATCGTTCACGCCGCGGCCATCACGCGATTCACGGTCACGTGCGCGCACGCGCAGGCCGTGAACGTGCAGGGCGCGGCGCATGTCGTGGCGTTCGCGCGGGCGTGCGCCGCCCTCCGATCGCTCACGCACGTCTCCAGCGTGCACGCGGCGGGACTCGCGGAGGGCTGGATTGCCGAGGAGCCGCTGCCCCCGGGTCCGCGCGCGTTCGCGAACGAGTACGAGCGCAGCAAGGCGGGGGCCGAAGCCGTGGTGACCGCCGCGCGCGACGTGCCGTGGGTCCTCGCGCGACCCTCGACCATCCTCGCGCGCGACGCCGGCGGCGAGCGCGTGCAGGCCAGCGCCGTGCATGTCGTGCTGCGCCTGTTGCGCGCCGGACTCCTGCCCGTCGTGCCCGGGCTCGCCACCTGCCCGGTGCACCTCACCACCGCGCGCCACGTCGGCGAGGGGCTCGCGCGACTGATCGACGCTCCCGCCGCGACGACCTGGCATCTCACGGCGCCGCCGGCGCGCGCGCCATCCCTCGGCGAGCTCCTCGCCCTCGCGCGCGACCGCATGCTCGCCTCGCCCCTTCTCGCCAAGCGTGGGGTGCCCGCCCCGCTGATCGTGGACGTCGAGACGTTCGAGATCCTCGTCCGCGGATCGCGCGGCCTCGCGAGCGGGGTCCTGACGAGCGCGCTGGACTGCGTCGCGCCGTTCGCGCGGCAGCTCGCGGCGCCCAAGACGATCGCGACCGCGCGCACGGAGAGCTTCCTCGGCGAGAGCGGCGACGATCCGCGCGCCGTGCTGGCCGCGGTGGTGGACCGCATGGCGGAACCGACCCCGGCCGCATCGCCGGTCCCTCAGGAGATGGCCTCATGACCGACTCGACTCGCTGGATTCTCTCGTTCTACCGCGCCTCCGAGATCCAGGGCGCGCTGTTCTTCGGGCGGCTGGCTCGCACGCTGCGGGATCCCGCCATCGTCGAGGACATGACGCGGCACTTCGCGGACGAGTCTCGCCACGGCTGGTTGTGGACGCGATGCCTCGCGGAGATGACCATGACGCCGGCCGAGCTCCCGCGCACGTACCAGGACGGGTACCTGGAGGCGGCCGGACTCCCCGGCAGCCTCATGGAGGTCCTGGCGCTGACGCACGTGTTCGAGCGGCGCGTCATGCGCCAGTACGCGCGCCACCTGCGCGATCCGGGCCTCGACCCGCGCATCGAGCGCGTGCTCCGCGAGATCCTCGTGGATGAGCGCCGCCACGTCGCCTGGGTCGGCCGCGCGCTCGACGGCCTGCGCGATCGCCACGGTGACGACGTCGCCACCACGCTCGCGCGGTACGAGGCCGCCGACGCCGAGGTGCACGCGCGCGCGATCGCCGAGTTCCGCGATCGCCTGCCGGCGGTGCCGCGATGACCGGCACGAGCTCGCACGCGCGCGCGCCACGACGGGATCCGCGAGAGGCCATCGCCCGGCTGAGCGGCCTGCCCCTCGATCGCCTGACCGACGACTGCCTGCTCTCCGAGATCGCGCCCGACTCGTTCGCGATGGTCGAGCTCGTGCTCGCGCTCCAGGAGGAGGCGTTCGAGCTCAGTCCGTCGAGGCCCCCGGGGGAGCTGCGGACGCTCGGCGAGCTGCTGCGCGCGCTAGGCCCGGACCATTCATGAAGGTGGCGCAGTCATGGGGCGGAACGCTCGCATGGCGCTGCTGGAACCAGCCTGCGTTGGCAGGGGTCATCGGCGGACTGGATCCGACGAGGTGATCGTGGCCGAGGGCAAGGAGGGCGACGGAGGGAACCGGAGGCGTAGCCGTGCCCTACGTCGAGGATTCCCGACGGAGTCCGACGCAGCGATCGGCCGCGAGCGCCCGTCGGATGCGTCAGCTTCGTGAATGGTCCGGGCCAGGAGCACGTCGAGATGGCGCGTGAGGACGGACGCGTCGGACCACCGCGCCATGCCGCCCGGCAGGTCGAGCGCGAAGCCATGCTCGCCGTTGGAGGCCAGCGCCCCGGGTGGCTCCTGCTCGTAGACATCGCGCCCGCGACCGAGGTCGAGGAACAGCGAGACGCTCGTGCCGCCGTGGTAGTCGTTGCCGCCGGCGCGCGCGACGGCGACGCCCTCGTAGCGATCCGAACCGCCGAGATCCTCGAACATCATGATCGAGTTGTGCGCCGAGGCGCCGAGGCTGAAGAACGAGCCCCTGTAGGTGTCGTTGCCGGCCTCGTCGGCGAACCAGCTCACGCTCTGATCCCACGCGAGACCGGCGATGACGCCATGCCGGGTCTCGTACAGGTCGTCGCCGCCCTCGTCGAGGAACGCGCCCACGGCCTGGTGCGCGGACCAGCCCTGCCCGTAGCGCGAGGCGATGAAGCGATCGGCGTCCCGTCCCGCGTCGCGCAGCATGCCGAAGCCGAAGTAGTAGCCGCCGCCCTGCGCGAAGTTCCCCGCCTCGTACGCGTCGGCGCCGGCGTCGTCGGCCAGCAGGCCGATCCCGCCGGAGGCGAGATAGCGCAGGCCGAGGCCGCAGCCCTGCGACCAGGCGTCGAACACGCCCTGCGTGCCGTAGCCTGTCTTCACGCCGCCCTTCGCGAAGTAGCGATCGTCGCCTGCGCGATCGTGCAGGACGCCCGCCCCGTGGGGCAGGCCGAGACCCTGCGCCTGAGAGAGCGCCGCGTAGTCGTCGTCGCCGGCGTCGTCCATCACGGCGCCGAGTCCGAAGAAGCCGACCCCCTGCGCGAAGTGCAGCGCGCGGAATCGGTCGTCACCGCCCCGGTCGATCAGCAGACCCACTCCGCAGAGGCCGACACCCTGGGCGCCGTCCTTGCCGAGGTACGTGTCGTCACCGGCCACGTCGATCACCATGCCGATGCCCAGCACGCCGCTGCCCTGCACGAAGGTGTCCGTGGCCTCGTACGCGTCGTTGCCCGCGAGGTCGATCACGATGCCGATCGGCCGCGCGTCCCCCGCCGCGCCGCCCGCGCGATTCGCGTGCAAGTCGTCGCCGCCGGCGTCCACGAGGACGGCAGGCTCGATGTCGCGGTGCACGTTGGCGCCCGTGCCAGCCAGGACGATCTCGCCCGCGGCCGTCGCCCGGCGCGCGATGATCGGATCGCTCGCGTTGGGCGCCGCGCGCAGCACGCGGCCCACGGCGCCGAGCCACGCTGGATCCGCGAGGCTCGCGAGGCCCTCCGCCGCGCGCAGCAGTCCCGCCACGTCCACGCGCGAGGCGATGTCGAGCAACCGGCGATTGGCCGCGGCGCGGGCGCGGTTCTCGTCCGCGTGCAGGTAGATGAGCTCGGCGAGCGCCGCGGGGAGCCCCGCCGCGTGCTCGACCACGAAGGCGCGCTCGGCCTCCGACACGTCGCGCAGCGCCTGCTCGCGCGCCCGCGTCGCGTCGGCCAGCGCCGTCTCGATCTGCGCCAGGATCTCGTCCACCGAGGACGGCGGCGCGAGACGCCGGGCCGTGAAGCCGGCGGCCGGCGGTGACGCGAGCGGGAGCAGCCCTGCCGCGCGGTGCGCGAGCGCGCCCGGCTCGCCCGCCGCGCCCTGCGGCGCGAGCGCCGTCGCGAGCTCGCGCGCGATGGCGGGCAGGTGCCACGGGGACGCCAGCGTCGTCCGCACGACCGGAAGGCGCGCCGCACCCGATGAGAGCGCGACGGAGCGAAGGCGGGCGCGCAGGTCGGCCAGCGCCTCCGACGTTCCGTGGCGCGCCACGATCGCCTCGGCGATCACGCCGTGCGGCGCCAGGTCGGCGCGCGCGAACGCCGCCGCGTCCAGCGTCTCGTCGGCGTCGAGCGGGTGTCGCGCGAGGCGGATCTCGATGTCCTCGATGCGCGGCTCGCGACGGATGTCCACCGCGAGCCTGCCGCCCGCCTCCAGCGCCTCGAGGGCCGCCGGCAGGTCGGCCAGGAGCGCGGCGGCGTCCGCGACGGCCTGGCCATCGCGCGTGGCCATCGTCGTGACGCCGCGACGGAGCACCGTGAGCGTGACCGCGCTGAGCGGCGCGCGCTCGCTGATGAGGCTCCTCCACCGGACGGCCGGATCGCCGTCCGCCGGATCGAACGACGCGCCGTCGAGCGCCAGCACGACGTCGCCGGTTTCGATGGCCGCCGCCTCGCCCGGGCTGCCGGGCGCGACGAAGACGACCTCGAGCGCCGACGCGAACGCGCGCGACTCCCCCTCGGGCAGGCGCACGTTCTGGGCATTCACCACCGACACGCCCGAGAACGCGCGAGGCCGCGGCAGGTCCGGCGCTGCGGGCGCCGCGCCCGCTCGCGCGGAGGGCGCCAGCGCGATCATGCCCAGCGCGATCGCCACGGGCGCCCCGCGCGCGACGCGCCGCATCACGACGTCAGCCCCAGCGCCGTGACGAGCTCGCGCAGGAACAGCTCGGCGTCCGTGACCAGGCCGATGGCCTGCCAGCTTCCGCGGTCCGCGAGCTTGGTCACCGTCGCCGGGTTGATGTCCACCACCACCGTGCGCACCGCCGCCGGCAGCATGTTGCCCGTGGCGATCGAGTGCAGCATCGTGCAGATCATGAGGCAGATGCCCGCGCCCCGGATGGCCTCGCGCATGCGTTGCTGCGCGACGATCACGTCCGTGATCGTGTCGGGAAGCGGGCCGTCGTCGCGGATCGAGCCCGCGAGCACGACGTCGATCCCCTTGCGGATCGCCTCGTACATGATGCCCTTCGTCAGCAAGCCGCTCTCGACCGCCTCGCGGAGCGAGCCCGCGCCGCGAATGGCGTTGATGGCGCGCATGTGATGGTGGTGGCCGCCCTCCACGGGCGAGGCCGTCTGCAGGTGAACGCCCAGGCTCGTGCCCAGCAGGGCCGCCTCGACGTCATGGACCGCGATGGCGTTCCCCCCGAGCAGCACGTCCACGTAGCCCTCGCGGATGAGCGTCGCGAGATACGGCGCGGCGCCCGTGTGAACGATGGCGGGCCCGCCGACCACGACGATGCGCTGGCCACGCTCGCGGATCGCGCGCATCTCGCGCGCGACGGCCTCGATCGCGAGCTTCTTCGGCTTCTCCGACGAGACCTCGGAGCTCATGAACGAGAAGGACAGATCCGGCCCGCGCGAGCGCTCGTGCGGCTTGACGCGGATGCCCTCGTGCCCCACCGCGACGGGATCGCCCTTGCGGACGGAGGCCATGGGGACGGCGCGCGCGGCGCCACCGTCGCGATCCACGATGACCGCCACGTCCATCTCGATCGCCGAGACGCCCACCCACTCGCCGTCCAGCTTCACCTCGGTCGGGTGGTTCGTCGTCGAGTAGAAGTTCTCGGGCAGCACGCCGTCCTTCGGACACGGCGCCGTGCGGACATCCGAGGCCGAGACCAGCTCGGCGCCGAGCGCGACCGCCTGCCGGACGATCTCGGCGAGCTGCTCCTCGCTCTCGGCAAGGATGCGCACGCGCGCGCGCGACGTGTCGGACTTCTGCTTGCCGACGACGAGCTCCAGCATCGCGTAGTCCCCACCCGCGTCCATGATGGCGTCGAGCACGCGCGGCAGCGTCAGCGAATCGATGACGTGGCCCGTCAGGACCACCTCTTCCGTGTAGCTCATGGAATCTCCTGGCGCAAGGCTACCCGACAGCCCCGGGTGGCGCGCTATCTGATCGAAGGCCTGACGAGGTAGAAGGCCAGCGGCTCGCTACCGGGAAGCGGCACGGACACGCTGACGCCGGCGCCCTCGATGCCTCGTCCCCCCGGCACGGGCGCCCACGGTCCCGTCGGCGCCGGGGCTGTCTCGAGATCATGAACGCGCGCGTGGCGCGGGCACGCTCCGGGCGAGGGCGCGAGCGCGCGCGCCAGGAACCGCGCCACGGGGCCCGCGGGCTTGGCGATGTCCAGCCTCAGGGCGTCCGCGGCGACGGTGGGGTCGGTCCCGGCAAGGTACTCCTCGCCGTTCGTCTCGCCATCGCCGTCGAGATCATCCTCGGCGCGCGTCCGCGCCGCCGCATCGCCGCGCGGGGCGCCGAGCCAGCGCTGCGCCCAGGCGTCAGGCACGCCGTCAGCATCCGAGTCGGCGAGATCGCGCGTCACCGTGTTGGGCGGCGCGTCATCGCCATCGGTCGTCAGCACGACCTGATCGAGCCGGGTGCCATCAGCGGCGCTCGTGATGACGAGCCGGTGCCGGCCAGCGGCGAGGACGTGCGCGGAACCGCGGACCCATTGCCACGCCGCACCGGGCGCAGGCGCCGCGAGCACCGTCACGGGGCCGCCGTCCACGCTCGCGTGAAGCTCGTTGGAGGCGGCGGCTGGCGCGAGCATGCGCGCCCACAGGTGCCAGGTGCCGGCGACGGGAACGGAGATGTCGGCCGACATGGAGCCGCCTCCCCCGCTTCCCGCGGGCGCCTCGACGTGATGCGCGCCGGAGGCGGCCGGATCGCTGCCCACGCTGACCGGGGCGCCGAGGTCGCCGCTCTCGGCCTCGACGACGAGGCGCGCCGGCGTCGCCGCGGGCACGTTGAAGTCCAGCAGGTGCTCGCGCGAGCCGTAGCCCGGCGTTGACGTGATGGTTCCCGAAAGAGCGCCATCCGCCCACGAGAGGAACGGGCTGTCGAAGGCCGCGCCGGCGTTGAGGCTGACCGCCACCCCGCCGATCTGGGGCGGGCGCGCATCCGTCCACCACGTCAGCTCCTGGCCGGACAGTGGCTGATAGCGCAGCTCATCGGCCGCGGGCCAGGACAGCCCCGTGGCCTGCACGCGCGCCTGGAACGCCGCGAAGTCGCCGCCGAAGTCGGAGGCGATGCCCAGCTGGAAGACGACCGGAGCGCCGCGATCGATGACGCGAAGCCACGCGCCGTTCGGGTACGCGGGGTCCGGCGGGTCCCAGGCCTGCGCGCCGCGCGCGGCGCGAACGCCGAGAAACCCTCCGGCTGCCGGATCGCGCGCGAACACCCAGCCCCCCGCCTCTTCCCGGAGGAGGTCGTTCGAGAAGTACACGCGCAGGTCCCCGCCGGTGGACTGCGGGAGCCGCTGGATGATCATGGCGTCGCCCTCGGCCACGCCCGTCATCTCGTCGTAGGCCGTGCGCGCCGCCGCGTCGAGCGCCTCGCACTGCGCGTAGGCGCGACTGTTCACGCCGCCGCGGAAGATCACGCCGAACCAGCGGTTCTGCGAGTGAATCTGCATGTACGTGCGCGCGGGGTTCACGACGTGCGCGCCGGCCACCCACTCGGGGCTCACCAGCGTGACGCGCTGCATGTCCTGCGGGAACCTCGCCGTGTAGTGGAACGTCGAGTTCGGCGCCGGATTCGTCACGCGCGTGCCGCGAGCGGGGGCGCGGCCGCGGTACGTGAACCGGCCGCGCTCCGCGGCGAAGACGCCCAGGTCCATGATGGCGCGCGGGATGCGGTACGCGCTCGTGGCCGCGTGAAGCGTGGAGGGGTGACCGGTGCCGGTCAGGCTCGCGGGCATGCCGAGCAGCACGTGGTGGTAGGCACGCATGCTGTCCGACGTGCCCATCGCGCTGGACGTGTCGTGATACGAGCGCGACTTGGCGCCTCCGCGCACGCCATCGATCGTCTCGTGCAGCGCGTCGGCGAAGTAGAGATCGAGGAGCTTGCCCGCAAGCTCGCGCACGTCCCGAGAGAGCGCGAAGTCGCGCAGGTTGAACAGGGACTGCACGGTGTACTTCGCGTAGGTCGGCGAACCCCGCTCCACGAAGAGCCCTCGCCGCGCGCGCTCCTGCAAGTACGCGACGAAGAACGCCGTCCAGGCCTCGTGATGCTCGGCCAGGGTCCTTCCATCCGCCAGGGCCAGGCTCGCGTGCGCGGGATCGGTCGCGAGGACGCCCGAGGCCAGCAGGTTGAGGCTGCGCCGCATGATGTCGTGATTCTCGCTGTCATCGATCACCCACGCCCCGGCGGGATCGGCCTCGATCACCCGGGAGTGGAGCTCGAGCTCGACGCGGAAGAGATCGCGGAGCGCCGCCTCGGCTTCGGGCGTGAGCCGGCCCGGGAAGAACAGCGAGTCACAGCGGAAGAGCTCGTGCGTGCGGATCAAGAGGCCCATCGCCCAGTAGGCGTCGGGGAGCGCCGCGTCGCGGATCTCGACGAGGCGGGCGTTCGCGAGGTCCGCGTCCACGTCCTTCCACAGGGCCGCCAGCGCCCAGGCGGCGTTGCCCACGGCGGGCGACGCCGTGTCGGGATGCGGCAGCGGGAACGGATTCGTGTAGGCGCGTTCGATCCGCGCCTGGCTGCGCGCGGCGACCGCCGACGCGACCGCGGCGAGATCCGAATCCCGGTCAGCAAGCGCGGCAGGCGCGAGGAGCCCGGCGACCGATGCGGCCACCGCGAGACGCCTCCAGCACCAACGCTTGCCCATCAAGCCACCTCCGCCCCCCATCATGACACCCCGGCCCGCCCGGCTGATACGCCGGTCTGGCTGGCCCGGAACCCGTTCGCCGCCCCGCGCGCGACGGGCGCTTGACGGGGCACGACGAGCGTACTAGTCTCCTAGTACACCGTGACGGTCCGGTCACGGACGCGAGGTTGGCGTGAGCCCTGGCATTCCCTTTCAGGTGGATTCGAGATCGCCGACGCCGATCTACGACCAGATCGTCACGCTGGTGACCTTCGCGGTCGCGGCCGGGCGCCTCGCGCGCGGGGAGGCGCTCCCCTCCGTCCGCCAGCTCGCCGTGAGCCTGCGCGTGAACCCGAACACGGTCGCGCGCGCCTACCGCGAGCTCGAGCGCGACGGCATCGTCGAGACGCGGCAGGGCTCCGGCACGTTCGTCGCCGGCGGCGACCGGCGCCTTTCGGCCGCGGGCCGCCGCAAGGCCCTCGCGCCCTCGGTCGATCGCCTCTGCGCCGAGGCCAGCGCTCTCGGCATCAGCCCGGACGATCTCGCCGATCTCGTGCGAGAGGCGGCCGGGAAGCTCTCATCAGGAGACCGCGCATGAGCACGAGTCCTGTCATCCAGGTCGAAGGCCTCACCCATCGCTACGGCCGCACGCTCGCCGTGGACGACCTCACCCTCGCCGTCGGCCCCGGCGAAGTGCTCGGCCTGCTCGGACACAACGGCGCGGGCAAGAGCACGACGATCCGGTGCCTGCTCGGCCTGCAGCGCGCGCGACGAGGCGGCGTTCGCGTGTTCGGCCTGGATGCGTGGAAGTCGGGCGTCGAGATCCGGCGGCGCGCGGGCTACGTGCCCGAGGACATCCAGTCCTACCCGTGGATGACGGTCCGGCAGACGCTGCGGTTCGTCCAGCAGTTCCACCCCACCTGGGACGTGGCGCTCCAGGATCAGATGGTCCGCCGCCTCGAGCTGCCCCTCGACGCGCGCATGCGCGAGCTGTCCCGCGGCATGGCCGCCAAGGTCGCGCTCCTGTGCGCCACCGCCTTCCGCCCCGACGCGCTCATCCTGGACGATCCGACGTCCGGCCTCGACGCCCTCGTGCGACGCGAGTTCCTCGAGCAGGTGATCGAGGTCGCGTCGGAGGAGGGCCGCGCCGTCCTGTTCTCGAGCCACGTGCTGGACGAGGTCGAGCGCATCGCCGACCGCGTCGCGATCATCGTCGCCGGCCGCAAGATCTTCGAGCGCGGCGTCGCCGACATGAAGGAGACGCTGCGGCGCGTCACGCTCACGTTCCCGGACGCCGCTCCGCCCGCGACCACCCTGCCGGGCGCGATCTGGAGCGAGGCGGCCGGCCGCGTCGCGACGCTCGTCGTGGACGGCTGGACGGAGGCCGACGCGGCCCGCGCGCGCGAGGCCGGCGCGACCGACGTCCGCTCCGAGGGCCTCACGCTCGAGGACGCCTTCGTCGCCATCGTCAGGGGCGGCAAGGCCACCGCGGGGACGCGCGCATGAGCGCCACGCCCCTGCGCGGCCTGATCGCGATCGCGTGGCTCGAGCTTCGAGACATCGTGAACGTCATCGCGGTGCCCATCATCGTCGCGCTCATCCCGATCGCCTTCTGGCTGGTCAGCGGCACGCCTCGCCAGGCCGACCCGCACCTTCCCGTGCTCGCGTTCCTGGCCGCGGCTCCGCTCGCCGCGGCGCTCCTCGGCGGCGAGGCGATCGCCGGCGAGCGAGCGGCCGGAACCTGGGGGTTTCTGACGGCGCGCGCGGTCAGGCTCCGCGACATCCTCCTGGTGAAGGCCGCCCTGCGCGGCGCCGCCTGCCTGATCGTGCTGGGCTCGCTGGTCCTGGTGGTGAACGCATGGTCGGCGACCGGTCGGGCCGAGTGGATGCCGGGCCTCGACGCCCCCGCGCGCCTCGGCCTGCGCCTGAGCCTCATCGCCGTCCTCGCGTGCTTCGCCTGCGCCTTCATCGCGGGCCGCTACCTTGCCGATGCCATCGTCGCGAGCGCGGCCGGCCTTCTCGGGGGCACGGCCCTGACGCTGATCGCGCTCGCTCCCGGGTGGCTGGCCGCCGGCAGCGCGCGCGAGGCGATCGAGTTCTCGCCGCGCAGCTGGCGCGATCACCGCGCGGTGCTCGCCGGCCGCGCGACGCCGGGCCTGCCGGCGCTGCTCGGGCCCGCCGGCACCGCCGTCGCGTTCACCGCACGACCGGCCGGTCGCGAGGACTCGGCGGAGAGCGGACGGGCCGTCATCGCCACGCTCGCGCCCGACGGCACGGTCGAGGCAATGACGGTCCTTCCCCGCGGCACGCAGCCGGTGCGCTGGGAAGATGCCGGGAGCCTGCGCGTGGCGTGGCCCGCGCGCGAGGGCTCCGTCGAGCGCATCGTCAGCTTCGAGGGTGCCACGCATGCGCCGCCGGACGCGGACGCCGACCGCCGCGGGATCGACGGCGCCGCGCCGGCCGGAGGCCACGTGACCGTGACCGCCGGAGCGCTCGTCGTCGCGCGCGCGGGCAAGGAGCCCGTCACGGCGTACCCGCCGAAGGAAGGAGCGACGCGATGAGCGCCTTCCGCGCCGTCGCGCTGATGGATGCGCGCCGCATCCTGATCGAGGTCGCCTGCATCGGCCTGCTGGGCATGACGTTCCCCGTGGCCCTCGCGCGCTTCTCGGCGGACGCGGCGAGCTCGGGCGCCGCCCTGCTGGTGAGCGCGAGCATGTCCGGCGTGGCGGCGCTGACCCTCGGCGCGGGGGTCTTCGGCCGCGATGCCGGCGCGCGGTTTCTCGCCAGCCGCGCGATCTCGCCCGTCGCGTCGCTCGCCGCGCGCCTGATCGCCCGCGGGACGGGCTTGCTGATCGTGACGGCCGCATGCGCCGCGAGCGCGAACCTTGCCGGCATCGCCGCGGAGCCCGAACTCGCGCGGATCCTCCGACCGCAGGACTACCTGCCGACGCTCGCCCTGTTCTTCCTGAGCGCCGCCCTCGCGTCCGCCTTCACGAAGAGCCCGACGCTCGCCTGCCTCGCCGGCGCGCTGACGGCGACGCTCCTCGGCCTCGTCGTCGTCGTTCTTGCCGCGGCGACGCACCTTCTCGAGACGGGAAACGCGAACCGGGTTCTCGTGGCGCTGCTCATCCCGATGCTCGGCCTGACGTTTCTCCTCTCGAAGCGGCTCGCGGACGCGGCCTTCGATCCGGCGCGCGCCCTCCGGCGCGCCGGCCTGATCGCCGGGCTCGCGGCCCTCGCGGCGCTGGTCGCCTGGGTCACCCTCGGCACCTGGATCAGCGGCGCCCGCGTGGAGCGCGAACTCGCGCGCTGGGAGCAGGCGATGGCCGGGCCAGCCGGCGTTCCGGCCGTGACGCGCGCGAGCGCGACCACGCCCGCGGCCGTGGCGTTCGATCGGCTCGCCGCCGAGTCGAGACCGACGGGACGGGAGAAGCCGGCGACCGCCGAGGCCGACGCCGTCTCCTGGACCGGCACGCAGCGCGCCCTCGGCCTCCGGAACGGAAGCGTGGCGGCCGAGTGGCTGGCCACGGCCGATCTGATGATGGCCGACGACCTCGCCGCCGATCTGGCCGCGCGCCGCGAGCATCTCGAAGCCATGCGACACGCGCTGCTCTCCGGCGCGATCGCGTGGGCGGACGACGAGCTGGCGTGGCAAGACTCCGTGCTGCGTCTGCGAGCCGCGCGGCTGCTGGCCGCCGAGGCCGTCCGCCTCGCGCAGGCCGGCGACCGCGAGGGCGCCCTGGCGACGCTGGCCGCGCTCCGGAAACTCACCGCAGCGCTGCGCGATCGCCCGGCCCTCATCTCGCGCCTGCTCGCGCTCGGGATGTCCCGGCTTCACGCGCAGGCCGCCTGGCGGGTGGGCGTGGACGCCGCCTGGATCGACGGCGAGGATGCGCCCGGTCACCGGAAGGCCATCCTCGACGCGGCCATTCTCGACACGCGCATGGCCGTCGAGAGCGTGATGACCGACCCGCCCTTCCCCCGGCAGTGGAAACCCACGCCGCTCGGCATCGCGGGCTGGATGCTCCAGGTCCCGGTGCTGCGCTGGCGGATCGGGAGTGAACTCATCGTCACCCGCGACACGCTGGCCAGGCCGCGCGCGGTGACCGCCTGTCAGGCGCTGTCCGACCCGTGGGCCGCCATGGCTGACGAGGCCGCCGCGGATCAGGGCCGGCCCGTGGTCGTCAACCGCCACGTCATGGGCCTCGTCCGCCGCGCGGCGATGACCGAGGCCGCATGGGAGTGCGTGCGCGTCGCGGCCGACCTGCGCGCGTGGCGCGCCACGGCGGCTCCTGGCGCGAGTCCTCCCGCCGAGATGCTCATCTCGCGCACGTGCCCCGGCCAGGCGTGGCGCCTGCGCGCCACCGAGGACGGCGCGCTGCTCCTCGAGCCGTGGTTCGGCGCGCTGTCGGCGGCCGAGCGAGCCCCGATCGCCCGCATCGTGGCGCCCGCGCCGTGATCCGCTTCGAGATGCCGGGCTCGACCGGGTAACATCGCACGGTCTGCGGCACGCTGCCGCGAGGCGAGCCGACGCGAGGCGCCCGTGACCGAGAAGAAACCGCCGTCCTCGTCCGGGCTCCCGCGCCCGGGGATGGGCGCCGCGCTGCGCGTGTACGCCGATCGGCGCGCGATCGTCATGCTGCTGCTCGGCTTCTCGGCCGGCCTGCCGAACCTGCTCATCTTCGACACGCTCTCGGCCTGGCTCCGCGAATCGGGCCTGTCGCTCGAGGTCATCGGGTTCTTCAGCCTCGCGACGCTGGCGTACTCGTTCAAGTTCCTCTGGGCGCCTCTCGTGGACCGCACGAAGCTCCCCTGGCTCGACCGGATCCTCGGCCACCGCCGCTCGTGGATGCTGCTGACGCAGGTCGCGATCGTGCTCGGGCTCTGGGCCGTCGCGGGCACCGATCCCGCGAAGGCGCTCGGCGGTCTCGCGCTGCTCGCGGTCATCGTGGGCTTCTGCTCGGCGACGCAGGACATCGTCATTGACGCCTGGCGCATCGAGTCAGCCGAGGGCGAGAAGCAGGGCGCGCTCGCGGCCACGTACCAGTGGGGCTATCGCATCGCGATGATCGTCGCGGGCGCGGTGCCGCTCATCCTCGCGGAGCATCGCGGCTGGTCGTTCTCGTACGCCATCATGGCGGGCCTCATGGGCATCGGCATGATCGGCGTGCTGCTGGCGCCCCGCGAGCGCGAGCATGCCGTGCGACCCATCCACGCCGAAGGCATCGAGCCCGCGCCCGCGCGCGAGGCCCTGGAGTGGGTGGTCCGTCTCAGCCTGTTCGGGCTGGGCGCGATCGTGCTCGGCTCGGGCCTTTCGGGTAACGCCTCGCTCCTGCGCGGCGGTCTCGACGCGCTGGGCGCGGCGGACCTGGCGGCGCGCGTCGCCGGCGCCTGGACCGCCAAGCCCTGGGGCGTGTGGCTGCAACTCGCGGGCGTCATCACGGGCGGCGTCATCATCTACCTGGCCGCGCGCCCTCTGCCGCGCCTGCGCACGCGTCCGGGCGCGTATCTCAGCCACGCGCTCGGCGAGCCGCTCGTGGATTTCTTCTCGCGGTACGGACGGACCGCCGCGCTCATCCTCGCCCTGATCTGCGTCTACCGGCTGTCGGACTTCGTGCTCAACATCATGAACCCGTTCTACCTCGATCTCGGCTTCACCAAGATCGAGATCGCGGAGGTGCGCAAGGTCTTCGGCGTCGCGATGTCCATGCTCGGGGTCTTCGCCGGAG
Source organism: uncultured Thermoanaerobaculia bacterium (assembly GCA_964613915.1). Lineage (GTDB taxonomy): Bacteria > Acidobacteriota > JBCCFW01 > JBCCFW01 > JBCCFW01 > CAZTIW01. The sequence goes on along the minus strand of CAZTIW010000026.1, from coordinate 43,068 downwards.
GCCTCGCGATCGCGCGCTGGGGCCTCATGCGCTCGATGGTCGCCGGCGCGTTCGCCGGGCCCATCACGAACCTGGTGTTCGCGTGGCTGGCGACGCGCGGTCATGACGTGCCGGCGCTCTTCGTCGCGATCGGCTCCGACAACGTGGCCTCGGGCTTTGCCGGGACGTGCCTGATCGCCTACATGTCGAGCCTGACCGGCTCGGGGTTCACCGCCACGCAGTACGCGCTGTTTTCCTCGCTCTATTCGCTGCCGGGCAAGCTCGTCGCCTCGCAGTCCGGACGCATCGTCGAGGCGGCGGCCCGGTCGGCCGACGGCGGCGGCCTGCTCGCCCCGCTCACGCGGCTGTTCGGAGGCATGCCGTCGGGAGCCTTCGCGGAGGGCGCCGCCGGCGCCGGCGTCTCCCCCGTCGCGCTCGGCGCCGGCTACGTCGCCTTCTTCGGCTACTCCTGCCTCATCGGCATCGCCGGCGTCGTGCTCGCGCTCGTGATCGCGCGGCGCGAGGGCGAGGCGCCCGGCTGAGTCGCGGCCCGCGCCCCGTCTCCGTCGTGACGCTGCCCCCGTGATCCGCGCCTGCCCGGCCTCCGCGGCCCGCATGAGATGATCGGCCCTCACCCCCAACGAGGAGTTGCCCGATGGCCAAGAAGTGGTCCGCCCCGCCGGAAATGACGATCGACATGAACAAGACCTACAGCGCGACGTTCAAGACGAAGCGCGGGTCCATCACGTGCGAGCTGTATCCCAAGGAAGCCCCGCGCACGGTGAACAACTTCGTGTTCCTGGCGCGAGAGGGCTTCTACGACGGCATCACGTTCCACCGCGTCATCGCCGACTTCATGGTGCAGTGCGGCGACCCGACGGGCACGGGCACGGGCGGACCGGGCTACAAGTTCAACGACGAGTTCGGTCCCACGTCGAAGAAGCATGCGGTCGGCTCGCTCTCGATGGCGAACGCCGGGCCCAACACCAACGGCAGCCAGTTCTTCATCACGCACGTCAAGACGCCGTGGCTGGACGGCAAGCACGTCGTGTTCGGTCAGGTGACGTCCGGGCAGGACGTCGTCAACGCCATCCAGGGCGGCGACGCGCTCGAGACCGTGACCATCGCCGAGAGCTGATCGCGGCGTAGCTCAGCGCGGCACGGCCGCAACCGAATCGAGACCACGGTCGAGCTGCCGCGCATCAACGCAGGGGGAACCAGCCGGTTCCCCCTCGGCCGTCGGGGCGGCCCTCCGGCCTCATCCCCCTCCCGCCACGCGCTCCGCGCGTGCATGCGGTGACATCCGGAGATCGGCGCGCGGCGCGACGATCCCCGGAAGTGACAGCTCAGCGCGACCCCTCGAAGACGACCGCGCCGTCAATGATGGTGCCGACGCAATGCGTCACGTACTCGAAGGGGTCGCCGTCGAACAGCGCGAGGTCGGCGTCCTTGCCGACCTCGAGGCTCCCGATCCGCGACTCGAGGCCCAGCACGCGCGCGGCGCCCAGCGTGATCGCCTCGAGCGCCGCCTCCTGGCCGAGGCCGTGCGCCGCGGCCACCGCCGCCTCGAACAGGACGACCCGCACCTTCGGGACGTAGGCCTCGTACCCGCCGCCGATGGCAACCGGCACGCCCGCCTCGCGCCACAGCGCCGCCGCGCGGAACGTCGCGTTCTCCATCTCGCCCGCCATGCGCGCCATGGGAGGGTTCGCGATGACCGGCACGCCCGCCGCCTTGATGCGACCGGCGAGGTCATGTCCCTCCGCCGCGCCCTCGAGGACGAGGCGGAAGCCGAACTCCTCCTTCAGCCGGAGCGCGGCGGCGATGTCCTGGTGACGCTGCGCGAACACGAGCAGCGGCGTCTGGCCGTCGAGCACGCGGCCGAGCGCCTCGAGACGCAGGTCCGGATCGGGGCGCTTCTCGGCGTCCTTGCTCGCGAGCTTGGTCGCGTGCTGGCGCGCCTTGAGGAACTCGGCGCGCAGCATCGCGACCGCCTTGCTCCGCGTGCCCGGCGACTTGCCCTCGCCGGCTTGCGATCCCTCGCCGAGGGTCGCCGCGATCATCGCCTCGGGCACGATGACGGCCTCGTCCACCGTCAGCCCGCGGAGCTTGGCGACGAGCGTCTGCCCGGAGATCAGCGCGCCCGGCGCGTGGCCCGTGTGGACCGTCGTCACGCCGAAGCCGCGGATCCAGTCAATAAGGCGCTCGCGCGCGTCGTAGGAGTCGATCGCGCGCAGCTCGGGCTGCACGGGGGCCGTCGTGTCGAGCTGATCCTGATCCTGGTCCTGATTCAGGTAGCCCGTGAGGCCGACCACGCAGCGCGCGTCAATGAGGCCGGGCGTCACGACCGCCGCGTGGATCCGGCGCGCCCCGGCGGGCACCGCGAGGACGGAGGCGGGCCCGACGGCGACGATCTTGCCCTCGCTCACGAGCACCCCGCCATCCTTGAGCGGAGGGCCCGAGACGACGTGGACGACATCGCCCGTGATGAACAGGTCGCCGGCCGATGCGGCGCCGGCGATGGCGAGGGCCGCCAGCGCCAGGGCGGCGATGCGGGCGCGGCGAGGGAGCGATGCGATCAGGCGGGTCATGGGTGGTCGTCTCCATCGGCGAAGCAGCAGGCGTGGAACATGCGACGCTCGCCGGCGCCCCAGCCGCCCTCGGCCCAGAGGCGATCGGCAGGGTTCGCGCGGTCGAAAACGAGCTCGCCCGCGACGTGGGTCTGCTCGACCAGCGCGTACGTGCTGAGCGGATCCGCGCTCAGGACGATGAAGTCCGCGTCCTTGCCCTTCTCGAGCGTGCCCACGCGATCCTGCAGGTCCATCATCTCGGCCGCGTTGATGGTCAGCCCCTTGAGCGCTTCCGCCCGGGACATGCCGGCCCGCACGGCGAGGGCCGCCGAGCGCAGGAACAGGCGCGAGTCGGTGATCCAGTCATCCGTGTGGAACGCGACCTTCGCCCCGGCCTGCTCGAGGATGCGCCCGGTCTCCAGCGCGAGGTCCTTGGCTTCGATCTTCCCGCCCGGGGCGTCGATCACGATGATGGAGCACGGCGCCCGGGCCGCCGCGATCTCGCGCGCGACCTTCCATGCCTCGCTGACGTGGTGGAGCACGACGCGGAAGCCGAACTCCTCTTGCAGCCGCAGGACGGTGATGATGTCGTCGTGGCGATGCGTGTGGTGGTGGACCATGCGCTTGCCATCGAGCACTTCGAGGAGCGCCTCCATCGCGAGGTCGCGCTCGGGCTCCTCGCCTCGCTTCGCCTTCTTGAGCTTCTCGCGGTAAGCCCGGGCCTTCAGGAACTGCTCGCGCACCAGCGCGGCGGACTTGCTGCGCGTCCCCGGGAAGGGCGAGGCGCGCTGCGAGTTCGTCCCGTTCGCCATCTTCATGCCGCCCATGGGCTTGCCGTCCGGCCCCGGGATCTGCATCTCCTCGATCGTGTTCGCGTCGCGGTTCTTGAGGTAGGCCGTCTGGCCGCTCATGAGGTGTCCCGACCCGGACATGACGTTCAGGGTCGTGATGCCGCCGGCCTGGGCGCGCTGAAACCCGGGGTTGCGGCAGTCGATCGAGTCCGCCACGCGCACGTCGGGCTGAATCGGCGCCGTGCCGTCCGCGCCCCACCCGCCGCCAACGTGGCTGTGGGTGTCCACGAGACCGGGCATGAGGACCTTGCCCGAGAGGTCCGTGACGATCGCGTCCGCGGGAACGCGAACGGAGCCGAACGCCCCGACGGCCGCGATGCGCCCGCCCTCGACGACGAGCACGCCGTCGGGGATTTCGTCCCCCGCGATGGGGATGACGCGCGCGTGAATGAAGGCGCGGGGGGGATCGGCGGCGGGGGCGGGCGCGACGACGAGCGTCAGCGCGACCACCGCGAGCGAGCACGCGGCGAGCAGGCGCATGGCGAGGGCTCCAGGGAGAACCCCCAGCCTAGATCACCCTTCGCGCTTGGCGGTAGCGCGGCGTGCCGCTCGCAGCGCACGCCGCGCTGGCGCCCCGCCCCGCCATGACGGCGGAGCGGGCCGCGCGATCGGCGAACACACCGCGAGCGGACGACGGAGCATCCGCCGGGGTACGGTCAGGCGCGGGTCAGCCCGCGAGGGCCGGAATCAGTAGCGGTCGCGACGGCCACCGCCGCCGCCAAACCCGCCGCCACCGCCGCCGCCACGCGGGCCGCGGTCCTCGCGCGGGCGGGCGACGTTCACCTGGATCTGGCGGCCATCGAGCGACGAGCCGTTCAGGCCATCGATCGCCGCCTGGGCCGCTTCGTCCGTCTCCATCTCGACGAAGCCGAAGCCGCGGGCGCGGCCGGTTTCGCGATCGGTGACGACCGAGGCGCGGACGACGGTGCCGAAGGCGCCGAACGCCTCGGCGAGGCTTTCATCCGTGGTCTTGAAGTTGAGGTTGCCGACGTAGAGCTTGCTGTTCTGCGACATGCGCGACGGACTTCCCATCAGGCCATCACCCCGGGCAGGTCCCCATTGACCGGATCCCCTGCGATGGCGGGTCAGCCCCGAAACGAGCCCGGCGCCGGCAGGAAACGCGAGTCTCTTGCCGGCATTCCGATTCGAACGAGCTGCTGGGATCCAGCGATGCGGCGAGCGCGCGAAGGGCGAGCGAACCACCCGCGATGGCGACCCGCGTTGCGGCGGGCAACATGGCGGTCCGGGTTCACGCGTGCCCGCTACCGTGCGGGCGGCACGGGTCCCCGGTCGGGACTCAGGAGCGGGCGGGCGAACGGAACAGGGTGCGAACCTCGGGACAGGTGCCGCAACGCGACACGTCTCGCAGTATCGGCGCGACCCTCGCCGCCGTCAAGCGGGCCTGGCCGGTCGGCCGGGGGCCTCCCCCTGGACCCGGGGGTGGCGGGCGGACGGGATCACCGGCAGATCGCGCGCGCCAGCGGGGGGCCGTGGCGGGCCGATCGCGGTCGGCACGACGGCGACCATCCACGCCACGAGGCCGGCCACCCACGCGAGGCCGGCGGCGCCCAGCATCGCCCAGTAGGCGGGCCCCCGGAAGTCCGCGCCGACGCGCAGTGCGAGCGCCACCAGGGACAGCGCCAGCACGAGCCGGATCGTCCACGGGCTCCCCGAGACGATCGCGGGGAGCCCGCCATGCGCCGCGATGACATGCGCCCCGACGGCCAGGACGAGCAGCCCGAATCCACCGACGAAGCCCACGTGCAGCATCGCGACGCGGCGCGCCGGCACGAGCGCCGCGAGGAGCGGTCCCGCGGGCACGAGCCAGAACGCGAGCCACGCCATGCGACGGTGGAGCCCGGGCACGCGCGGCCAGCGCGGCCCGTGCATGCAGAGCGCCGCGTCAGCGATGAACAGCGCGGCGCGACCGAGCAGAGCCAGCCGCACCAGGGGCGCGGTCGGCGGGACGAGGCGCTCGACCACGACCGTGGCCACGATGGCGGCGCCGAGCAGGACGTGGACCCACCGCCGGCGGCGCGCGGCCGCGGTGTCCTCCCCGTCCGGCGGCGCGTCCCTGCCCGTGAGCAGCGGCAGGATCATGTGGCCGGCGCCGAGGATGAGCAGCAGGTACTGCGCCTCCTGAACGAGCCCCCGCCCCACCACCGCGGCCCAGGGGGGCGCGCCCGCCGCCTGGGCGCCGATCAAGATGGCGCCGACCGCGCCGGTCGCGAGCCCCATCGGCAGCAAGACGAACGCATCGGGCATTCGCCGGCGGGAGCCGCTGGCGCGCATGCGCTTCACGGCGAACACGAACAGCGCGACCGACGCGATCAGCGCGCACGCCTCCGCGAGAATCCACGCGTCCGAGAACGCGAAGACGACGACGCCCGCGGGCATGGCGAGAGCCACGGCGAGTTCGGGCGTGCTCGCGCGTCGCGCCTCGAGGCGGCGCGGGATCATCGTCATCAGGAAGCCCGCCACGAACGCGAAGAGGAACCCCTGCGCCTGCGCCAGCGCATGCGCCGGGCCCTGGAAGCGTCCGAACCCCGCCCAGAACAGCGTCCAGTGACCGACCGCCACGAGCCCGAGGAGCGCGCCCGCGGGGAACAGCAGGCGGTAGGGCTCGTCCCGGAAGCGCGCCCACGCCTCGGCCCACGGTCCGGGCCGCCCGGCCGACCTCACCGCTTCGCCACGGCGCGCTTCGGTCGCCGCGCCTTCCGGGGCGGCGTGGGATCCACGTCCGCGAGCGTGACGCCGGATGCCCAGGCGTCGAAGGATGTCCTCAGCGCGGCGTAGGCCGGGTGGAGCGGGCACGGGTGCGACGCGTCGCACCGATCCCATCCGAACGCGCACGCCTTCGGCGGCTCGGAGTCCATCGCGTCGAGAACGTCCGCGAAGCGGATGCTGCCCGGCGCTCGAGCCAGCCGGAAGCCCCCGCCATGTCCCTTGCGCGAGTCCAGCAAGCCTGCCTCGACCAGGCGCCGGAGCACCTTCTGGAGGTAGGCGGCGGGGACGCCCGAGCGCTCGGCGAGATCGCTGCTGCGCAGGCCCGTGCCCGCCGGCAGGTCCAGCAGGCAGGACAGGGCGCGCAGCGCATATTCGGCGCTCTGGGGTAGCAGCACGGCGTGTGAAAACCTCCCGGCCAGGTGAGAGATTCTCATCAATGGAGTCGAAAGTCTACTGAGTTGTGATCCCCGGCACGGCCCGGCGCCCTCAGCGGACTTGACAGTCCATTGAGAGGGACGCGATGCTCTCAGCGGACATCAGCCTCCATTGAGCCGGCCCGTCCCGGCTCCCCCGGAAGAAGGACCCCATGACCCCAGCTGCCACGCTCGAGAGGTCGGTCGAGATGCCCGCAGCGCGCGCCTGGCTCGCGCTGGCGGTGGGGAGCCTCGTGGCGGCCGGCGGCCTCGCCGTCGCCCTGGTGCTCGGCCGCGCGCCGGGATTCGATCGGCTCCCCCTGGACCCGGCGTTCTTCCGGCGCTGCCTCGTCGTGCACGTCGATCTCTCCCTGGTCGCCTGGCAGCTCGCGTTCCTCGGCGCCCTGTGGAGCTGCCTGCCCGCCTCGCGGCGCGCGGGCCAGCAGGCGCGCCGGGGCGCCCTGGTCGCGGCCACGGGGATCGGCTTGCTGCTCCTGAGCACGCTCGTTCCGGGCGCCGAGCCCGTGCTGTCCAACTACGTGCCCGCGGTGGATCACGCCCTCTTCGCCATCGGCCTCGCCGTCTTCGGCGGGGGCCTCGCGATCGCGCTGCTGGACGGGCGCCTCACGACAACTCCCCCGGCGCCGTCGGCCTTCCACGCGCCCGAGTCCGCGGGGATCTTCCTGCGCGCCGCGGGCCTGGCGGCGCTCATCGCGCTGATGACCTTCCTCGTGGCGGCCGCCACGCTCCCGTCCGGCCTCATCCCGCTCGCGCGGTGGGAGCGATGGGCCTGGGGAGGCGGCCACGTGCTCCAGTTCGCCGGAGTGGCCGCGATGCTGTGCTGCTGGCAGGTGCTGATCGATCGCGCGGGCGCGACGGCGCTGTCCGCCCGCGCGGCGCGCGTGCTGGCCATGGTGCTCGTCGCGCCGGTGCTGCTGGCGCCCGCGCTCGCGGGCCGCATGGATGGCGGCCGGCGGGCGTTCACGCTGCTCATGGAGATCGGCATCGCGCCCGTCACGCTCGTCGCGCTCGTCGCCGGCGCGCGCGCGCTCCTGCGGGCGCGCCGCGAGGGCCGGCTCGACGCCTCGCGCATCCCGTTCGCCGTCGCCTTCGCCGCCAGCGCGGCGCTCACGCTCTTCGGCTTCGGCCTGGGATTCAGCATCACGGGCTCGACCACGGTCATCCCGGCGCACTACCACGCGGCCATCGGCGGCGTGACCGTGGCCTTCATGGCCGTGGCGCCGCTCATGCTGCCGGCGCTCGGCTTCGGCGCGCTCGGCGCGACGGCGCGCCGCCTCGCGCGATGGCAGCCGCCGGCCTTCGCCGCGGGCCAGGGCGTGTTCGCCGCTGGATTCGCGATCGCCGGCCTGCACGGCATGGCGAGGAAGGTCTACGGAGCCGAGCAGGCCCGCTCGCTCGGCGAGACGGTCGGGCTCGCCATCATGTCCCTTGGAGGCCTCGTCGCCGTCGCGGCGGGCCTCGCGTTTCTCGTGATCGTCGGTGCTTCCATCGCGCGCGGCCTGCGGCGCTCGATGCGGGCGCCACGGAGGACTCCATGGAAGAACGAAGAAGTCTCGGCACTCGCATCGAGAAGCTGATGGACGATCCCTGGCTCCTGCTCGTGCTGGGCCTCGCGATCCCCATCCTGTCCTACACCGTCTGGGGTCTCGTCGAGCTCATGTCCATCGAGCCGGCGCGACTCCCGTGAGGGGGTCACGATGAGCATCAACTTCCTCGAGCCCGGGTGGTTCAAGGGCCCGACCGGATCCGAGCGGACGTGGCTCGGTCTCGCGATGGCGTGGTGCGTCGTGCTCACGCTCGCGATGCCCTACTGGCACTTCAAGGGCAAGCAGAACTCCACCGGCGAGTCCTACCGCACGACGCCGGTCGAGTTCATCGAGCGCGTGAACCTCTTCGTGGCGACCAACCAGGTCGGCACGGAGAACGGCATCCCCGTCGCGGAGCCCTCCCCCGGCGGCGACGCCTACATGCTCGCGCGCATGTGGACGTACTACCCGATCCTCAAGCTCCGCAAGGGGCAGACCTACCGCCTGCACCTGTCCTCGGCGGACCTGCAGCACGGGTTCTCGCTCCAGCCGGACAACATGAACTTCCAGGCCGTGCCGGGTTACGACCACGTCCTGACGCTCACGCCGACGCGCGCGGGCGAGTACTCGATCATCTGCAACGAGTTCTGCGGCATCGGGCATCACATGATGACCGGCCGCATCCTGGTCGAGGAGTAGCGCCATGAGCGACATGTCCATTCCCATGCCTGCCGCGGATCGCCCGAAGGCGGGGTTCTTGCAGGGCAATCACGCCGCGGGCGCCGTGCGCTCGTGCGACACGACGGGGCTCCCCGTCTGCCTCACGGCCCAGCTCTTCATCAAGCTGAACGCCGTCCTGGCCGTCGTGTTCCTGCTGCTGGGCGGCATCGCCGCGGTGCTCCTCGCGCTGACGCGCTGGCCCGCCGTGCACCTGCTGCCTGCGGACTGGTTCTACCGCATCCTGACGTTCCACGGCCTGAACATGCTGATCTTCTGGATCCTGTTCATGGAGGTGGCGATCCTCTACTTCGCCTGCACGACCCTGCTCAACTCGCGCCTCGCGAGTCGCGGCCTCGCCTGGGTCGCGTTCGCCATGATGGCCGTCGGCGCCGTGATGGTGGACGTCGTCATCCTGATGGGCAAGGCCGACGTCATGATGACGTCATACACGCCGCTCATGGCCCACCCGCTGTTCTACCTCGGCATCATCCTGGTGGCCGTCGGAACGCTCCTGGGCGTCATCAACTTCTTCTGGACGATCTATATCGCCAGGCGCGACCGCACGTACTCGGGCTCCGTGCCCCTGGTCGTGTACGGCGCGATCGCCGCCGCGATCATCGCGGTCGTGGCGCTTCTCCATGGCGCCGCCATCTACGTGCCGACGTTCCTCTGGTCGCTCGGCCTCATGGGCGAGCCCGACCCGGGCGTGTACCGGCTCGTCTGGTGGGGCCTCGGGCACCAGAGCCAGCAGGTCAACGTCTGCGCGATGGTCGCGGTGTGGTACCTGCTCGCGACGCTGACGGTGGGCGCCAAGCCCCTGAACCAGGCCGTCTGCCGCATGGCGTTCGTGCTCTACATCCTGTTCATCAACCTGGCCTCCGCCCACCACCTGCTGGTGGATCCCGGCGTGGGCGCGGCCTGGAAGATCTGGAACACGTCGTACGCCATGTACCTCGCCGTGCTGGCCTCGATGATTCACGGCTTCACGGTGCCCGCATCCGTCGAGGTCGCCATGCGCGCGAAGGGACATGACCGCGGGCTGTTCGCCTGGCTCGTGGCGGCACCCTGGAAGAACCCCGGGTTCTCGGCGTTCTTCCTGTCGCTCGTCATGTTCGGCTTCGTCGGCGGCATCACGGGCGTCACGCTGGGCACGCAGCAGATCAACATCATCGCCCACAACACGCTGCGCATCCCGGGACACTTCCACGCCACGGTGGCCGCGGGCACGAGCCTCGCGTTCATGGGCCTCGCCTACTACGTGGTTCCCCTCATCTTCCGGCGCGAGTACCGGTTCAAGACGCTCGCCCGGTGGCAACCGTACGTGTTCTCCGCCGGCATCATGTTGCTGTCGCTGGGCATGTCCTTCGCCGGCTCGCACGGCGTCGCGCGCCGCCACTGGGACGTGACCTACGCGGGCGCGATGATCCCCGCGCAGACCGAGCCCGCGGCGTTCTTCTGGCTGGGCGTGGTGGGCATCGGCGGCGTGCTGGCGTTCACCGGCCTCCTGATGTTCTGCCTGCTGACCGTCATCGCGGTCGTGGCCGGGCCGTCCAACGCTGGCCGCGCGATGGATGACTGGGGCACGCCGGCGCCGGGGCCGACGGGGATCGCCGCTCATCACGGCGAGGGCGGGCATCGCGTGCCCGGCACCGTCGTGCTGACGATCGCGCTCCTCGTGGCGTTCGCCGTCTACTACTTCGCCAACTGGAAGGCCCTCGCCGACGTCTGGCACGTCCGGTGATCGATCCGGTGGAGGCCACGACTGCCGGCCCGGCGGAAGGCTGGCGAGAACCCGCCGCGTTGCGCGCGTTCTCGGAGTTCATCGCGGGATGGCGGTTCCCCGTGCTCCTCTTCGGAGCGCTCGCGGGGTTCGCGATCCTGCTCGGTGGGCTCGCGGTCTTCCCCGCCTCGGAGTCGGGCCTCGGCGCGTTCGCGTCGGAGTTTCGCCAGTGGTGCTTCGGGTGGGATCCGGCGACGGGCCGGATGATCCCGATGGCCCTCGTCACGGCGCTGCTCTCCCCGGTGGTGCTCTCGGCCGTGCTCGTGGTCCTGTGGGCGGAGCCCCTGCGCGCCGCCCGCAGGCTCCCCCGCCGCCGCGTCGCCGCGACCGCGATCCTGGGCGCGGTGATGGTGGCGATCGCGTGCGGCGGGCTCCTCGCATTCGAACCCGGCGCCGCGACCGGGGCCCTCCCCTTCCCGGCGGAGAGCCTGCGCACGGCTCTCCCGGCGCCGGACCTCTCCCTGCGCGACCACGAGGGGCAGCCCGTCACGCTCGCCGCCCTGCGCGGTCGCGTCGTCATGCTCACGGCCGTGTACGCGCGCTGCGGCTCGACGTGCCCGATGATCCTCTCGGAGACGCGCGCGGCGCTCGCGGCGCTCGAGCCCGGCGAGCGCGCGGACCTCGTCGTGCTGGGCGTGACGCTCGATCCCGTCCACGACGACGAGGCCACGCTGGCGCGCCTCGCGCTCGCGCACGGCCTCGCGGCTCCCTCGGTGCGCCTGCTGACGGGCGAGCCTGCGGCCGTCGAGCGCGTGCTCGACCGCATGGGCGTCGCGCGCGAGCGCGATCCCGTGACGGGCATCATCGAGCACCAGAACGTCTTCCTCCTCGTGGACCGCCGCGGGCGCGTGGCCTATCGGCTCGCCCTCGGCGACCGGCAGAAAGCCTGGCTCGTGCAGGCGATCCGGCGTCTCATCGCGGAGGATGGAGGCGAGGCCAGCACGTGAGCACGCCCGGCCAGCCCGAGGCGCTGGCGCGCACGTCGCGAACCGGCGTGCTGCAACCGCGCCTGATGCCCGCGCCCGGCGCGAACATCGCTCCCGGCGAGGCGCCGCTGCGCGGCGAGGCGGTCCTGCGCGCCCTCGAGCGCCCGTGGAGGCGCCTCGAGGGCCTCGTGGGGCGCGGGCTTCCCGAGAGCGCGAACCCCCTCACCCGCACGGGGGCCGTCGCCACCGCCATGCTGCTCATCGCGCTCGTGACCGGCATCGTGCTGCTGCCGTTCTACGTGCCGAGCCCGAGCGGGGCGCATGCCTCGATGCGCGCGATGGAGGCCGCTCCTCTCACGCTGGGACTGCTCCGGTCGCTCCACCGGTACTCGTCCGACGGCGCGATCCTGTTCGCGGCGATCCACTTGCTTCGCCTGCTGGTCGCGCGGCGCGTGGCCGGCCCGCGCGCGGTCGCCTGGGCCACGGGCGCTTTCATGCTCGCGGTCACCGTGCTCGTGGGCTGGCTCGGTTACTGGCTCGTGTGGGACGAGGCGGGCGCGCTCGTGGCGATGGCCACGACGGGCGCGCTGGACTCCCTCGGCGTCTTCGGCGAGCCGCTGGCGCGGTCGTTCCTGACCGACAGAAATCTCTCGGCGACCCTGTTCTTCGTCGTCTTCTTCGCGCACGTGCTGCTGCCGCTCGTGATGGGGATCCTGCTCTGGCTCCACGTCATGAAGCTGCCGCGCATCAGGCTGCTGCCCTCGCGCGGGCTCGCGGCCGCGTCCCTCGCCGCGCTCGTGGCCGTGTCGCTGATCGTGCCCGCCGTGGCCGGGCCGGCCGCCCGCATGGACGTGCTTCCCTCGCACGTGTCCATCGACGCCTGGTATCTCGCGCCGCTGGCGCTCGTCCCGCGCGTCGGCGCGCTCGGCGCGCTCCTGGCCGTGGTCGCCGGCACGATCGGGCTCGCGGCGCTGCCGTGGCTCCTGCGCCGGCGCGGACGCGATCGCGTGGCTGACGTTCACGCCTCGTCATGCAACGCGTGCGAGCAGTGCGTGACCGACTGCCCGTACGACGCCATCCGTCTCGTTCCGCGCGGCGGGCTTCCCGGTCGCGCCGAGCTCGTGGCGGAGGTGAATCCCGCGCGCTGCGTGGGCTGTGGCATCTGCTCCGGATCCTGCGAGCCTGGCGGAAGCGGCCTGCCGTGGACCACGTCGATCCAGGAGCGCTCGCTCGTGGACGAGTGGGTCAGCGCCGACGTGGCGCGCGGCGAGCCGCCGGTGGTGGCCTGGGTCTGCGCCGAGACGGCCGCGCCTTCGCTGCGGGTGAGTTCACGCACCGGCCGCGTCTCGGCCGGGGCCGGCTCGCCGCTCGAAAGCGCGCGCGTCGTGATGGTCCCCTGCGCGGGCTTCGTGCACGCGCTGACGATCGAACGCGCGCTGCGGCGAGGAGCCAGGGCGGCCCTGATCCTCGCGTGTCCGGAGGGCTCGTGCCGCTATCGCGAGGGCGACGGCGTGCTGACCGAGCGGCTCCTCGGCACGCGCGAGCCGAGCCTGCGCGAGGCGAAGGTGGACCCGTCGCTCGTGCACGTCGCGCGACCGGCCGTCGTGAACGAGCGCGTGCTGGCGCGCGAACTCGCCCGCTGCGCGAGCGATCCAGGCGGCGGCGAGCGGCGGCGACGCGGCGGCGGACCCACGCGCGCGCGCGTGGCGCTGACCGGGCTCGCCCTGGCGCTCGTTCTCGGCGCGCCGATGGCCGCGCTCTCGTTCGTCGGCACGTCGCTGCCGATCGCCGAGGGAGGCGAGCTCGTCGTGTCGTTCCGGCAGCCGGGCACGGTCGCCGAGCTCTGCCGGGATCTCTCGGCCGAGGAGATCGCGGCGCTCCCGCCGCACATGCGGCGCACGCGCGAGTGCACGCGAGCTCGCGTGCCGGTGCGCCTCCGGATCAGCCTCGATGGCCGCGAGGTCCACGCGAGCGCGCATGCCGGCGCCGGCCTGTGGAACGACGGCGAGAGCGTGGCGCTGGTGCGCCTGTACCCAGCCCCCGGCGAGCACGTGGTCACCGTGGAGATCGGCGATCAGCCGGGAGACGGGTTCTCGCTGCGATCCGAGCGCGCCGTTCGCTTCGAGCGCGGACGGCGGCAGGTCGTGCTCTTCGATCGAACGCGAGGCTTCGAATGGCCATGAGCGGCGTCATCCCCCTCGACCCGCGCGTCAACCCCGCGTGGCTGAAGCTCGATCTGTACTGCCGGGGCATGCGCCTGCACGAGTCCGTCAGCGGCACCGACAAGGGCGGGCGGCCCCTGCTGCGCACGCGCGCGGGGCTCGGCTCGGGCCTCGAGATCATCCTGCCGGGCAACCTCTGGACCAACGTTCCGGTGCTCGAGTCGTTCGCGCAGGCGTCGCCGTACGAGCTGCGGGCGGGCGGGCCCACCGGACACGAGATCACGCTGGACGGCCGCCCGTGCGCGCCGGTCCGGCTGGCGCCATGCCCCGCGTGGTACGAGCAGCCGGGCCGGCGCGGCAGGCCCCTGCGCATGATCGGGACGCTCCAGGGAACGTACCTCGGCATCTACCCGGGCTCGACCTGCGAGTTCTGGCTTCCGGGCGGCGCGCGCGCGGCGAAGGAGAACTGCCGATTCTGCTCGGTCGGGCTCAACCTCGGACAGGACGACGCCGAGGGCAAGACGATCGATGACGTGATGGACTGCGTGCACGCCGCCTGGCGCGAGAGCGGCATCACGTACGTGGACTTCAACGCCGGCCACGCCGACGACTTCTCGTTCCTCGACACGCTCGAGCCCTTCGCGGTGAGGGTGAAGCAGGAGACGGGGCTTCTCGTCGGCGTGCAGGCCCCGCCGCATCCGGACTTCCGGCGCTACGAGCGCCTGCGGCGCCTGGGCGTCAACCGCGTCAGCTTCTGCTTCGAGATCTGGGATCGCGCGCGGTTCGCCGAGACCTGCCCCGGCAAGGCGCGGACCTACGGCCTCGACGGCTACCTCGCCGCCATCGAGGCCTGCGTGGACGTCGGCCACTCCGTGCGCGCGGGGCTCCAGCCATGGGTCGTGAACGGCGAGATCATCGCCGGGCTCGAGCCACCCGAAAGCAGCATCGCGGCGATCGACTGGCTGACGCGGCGCGGGGCCACGCCCACCGTCTGCGTCTTTCGCCCGCTGCGTGGCACGGACCTCGCGGGAGCTTCCCCGCCGCGGGCCGAGGACCTCGCGCCCGTCTTCGCGGCGCTCTGGGACCGGTGCATGGAGGCCCGCCTTCCCATCGGCGTGGCCCCCAACGTGAAGGTGAGCCTCGTCCTCCTGCCAGAGGAGTGCCGCATGCTGGTGCAGGATCCCGCCGTGCTTCGACGGCACGCCAGGCAGGAAGCTCGTCTGCGATGGATGCGGCGCGGCGCGGCGGCGTGGTTCTACGGTCGCCAGGCCATCCTCGGGCCCCGGCCGCGCCGTGCCCGCGGCGTCCACGGCAGCGCTCCGGCGGGGGTGGCGCCATGAGCGCGTTCGACGGGCTGGGCGACTTCGAGCCGCGATCGATCATCGAGCCGTTCCGCGTGAAGTCGGTCGAGCGCATTCCCTTCACGACGCGGGCGCGGCGCGAGCAAGCCCTCGCCGAGGCGGGCCTCAACCTGTTCCGCCTCGACGCCGACGACGTGACCATTGATCTGCTGACGGACTCGGGCACCGGCGCCATGAGTTCGGAGCAGTGGGCGGCCATGATGCGCGGCGACGAGAGCTACGCGGGCTCGCCGTCCTTCCGCCGCTTCGAGCGCGCCGTGCGCGACCTCACGGGCATGGAGCACGTCATCCCGGTGCATCAGGGCCGCGCGGCCGAGCACCTGCTCTTCGGCCTGATCGCCCGCCCCGGGGATGTCGTGCCGAGCAACACGCACTTCGACACGACGCGCGCCAACATCGAGGACGCGGGCGCCGAGGGACTCGACCTGGTGATCGCCGAGGGGCGCGATCCCGCGGCGGTCCACCCGTTCAAGGGCAACGTGGATGTCGGGGCGCTCGAGCGCTTGCTCGTCGCCCGCGGCCGCCGCGTGCCCGTGGTGATGACGACGGTGACGAACAACGCGGGCGGCGGACAGCCCGTGAGCCTCGCCAACCTGCGCGCGGTCCGCGCGGTGACGGCCCGCCACGGCGTGCCGTTCTTCCTCGACGCCTGTCGGTTCGCCGAGAACGCCTGGTTCATCCGCGAGCGCGAGGAGGGCCAGGCGGGCCGCGATCCGGCCGACATCGCGCGGGAGATGTTCTCCCTCGCCGACGGCGCGACGTTCTCGGCCAAGAAGGACGGCCTCGCGAACATCGGCGGGTTCCTGGCCCTGCGCGACGGCGGACTCGCGCGGCGAGCCCGCGAGCGGCTGGTCGTCACGGAGGGCTTCCCCACGTACGGAGGACTTGCCGGGCGCGACCTCGACGCGATCGCGACGGGGCTCTCCGAGGTCGTGGATCCCGATTACCTGCGCTACCGGCACGCATCCGTGCAGTACCTCGGCAGTGCCCTCGACGCGGCTGGCGTGCCGCTCGTGCAGCCGTTCGGCGGCCATGCGATCTTCCTGGACGCGCGCCGGTTCGCGCCTCACCTGCCGTTCGAGCGCTTCCCCGGCCAGTCCATCGCATGCGCGCTGTACCTTCTCGGCGGGGTCCGCGGCGTCGAGGTGGGCCAGGTCATGCTCGGGCGGCGCGATGCCGTGACGGGGCGCGAGATCGCCGCGCCCATGGACCTCGTGCGCCTCGCGCTCCCCCGCCGCACGTACACGCAGAGCCACGTGGACCACGTCGCGGAGGTCGTCGCCGCGACGTTCCACTCCGCGGCGAGCCTGCCCGGCCTGCGCATCGTCGACCAACCGAGGGTCCTGCGCCACTTCACGGCGACGTTCGCCGTCAGCGCGGCACGGCCGCAACCGAACGGGGACGACGGTCGAGCTGCCGCGCTTTGACGCAGGGGGAACCAGCCGGTTCCCCCTCGGCCGTCGGGGCGGCCCTCCGGCCTCACCCTCCTCCCGCCACGCGGCCGTGCCGCGTGCAATTGGTGACCTCCGAATATCGTCGCGCCGCGCGACGATATTCGGAGGTCGTAGCTCAGCGAGTGAAATCGGTCTCGAACAGGTCGTAGTGAGACAGTCCCATGCCGAGGGCCAGGTACGTTGCCTGGGCAGCGGCGTTGGTGCGCTCGACGTACAGGCGCAGGCCGCAGGCGCCCTCCTCGCGCGCGAGGCGCTCCGCATGCCGGTGCAGCGCGCGATAGGCGCCCTGCCGCCGGAAGGGCGGCCACACGTGAACGCTCTGGATCCACCAGAAGAACGCGTTGCGCCAGTCGCTCCACTCGGGCGTGATCATGAGCTGCGCGGCGACGCGGCCGAAGGGAGCGTCAGCCGGCGCCGCCCCTTCCGTCTCGGCGATCAAGTAGAACCCGCGCGCGGGATCCGCGAGCAGGGCGCGCACGCCGAGCGCGAGGCGATCGCGATCGAGCGTCATGCCTTCCGTCTCCGCGGCCATGGCGGCATTCGCGGCCACGATGGCCTGCTCGTCCGCCGGCGTCGCGCGCCGCAGCGTGAAGGTGCTGGACATGGCCCGATCATGCACGCTTCCGCCGCATCCGGTAGACTGGCCCTTCCAACAACACGTCACGGTCCGGTTCGCCAGCGCGCGAGCGGGCAGAAAGGGAGTCCCCTCTCATGAGCGTCGCCAAGGTCGTGGAGATCACCGCGGGTTCCAAGAAGTCATTCGACGACGCCGTCTCGCTCGGCATCGCCCGCGCGAACAAGACGCTGTCGGGCGTCACCGGCGCCTGGATCAAGGAACAGAAGGTCAAGGTCGAGAAGGGCAAGGTCGTCGAGTGGCGCGTCACGATGAAGGTGACGTTCCTGCTCAAGGGCTGAGCGCGCCGCCCGACGATCGAGCCACCGCACCCGGAGGTTCCCGTGGGTCAGTCGTTGCTGATTGCGCTCCTCGTGACGATGGTGATCGGCCTCGCGATCGCTCTCGCCCTGCGCATTCGCGCCACGGGACCCTTCCGGGTGTCCATGGACGCCGGGATCGAGCGCATCCAGGAGATCGGCGAGCTCTCCGTGCTGCGCGTCATGACCAAGGAAATCGTGACCGCCACGGACCATGACTGGGGCGAGATCGGGTCGCGCTACCTGCGCTTCATCATGACCGAGAAGCGCATGGCGATGGTCTTCGCGTTCGAGATCGACTGCCGCTACGACCTGCGCAGCGCGGACTTCCGAGTCGAGCGTGACGCCGCCGGCGCCGTGACCGTTCGCATGCCGTCCTGCACCTGCGCCGTCCGGCTCGCGGACGTGCAGTTCTACGACGAGCAGAACGGCAAGCTCCTGCCCTGGCTGCTGCCGGGCCTCGTCAACGAGTTCTTCTCGCGCGGATTCGACTCGCAAGCCAAGAACCAGCTCAAGAACGCGGCGCGCGCCGAGGCCGAAGCCCGCGCCAGGTCCGTGGTGCGTGACCTGCGAGGCCCGATCGAGCAGTCGGCGCGAGACACGCTCTCCGCCGTCCTGCGCGGCGCGGGCGCACGCGTCGTGAGCTTCGACTTCGGCCGCGGTTCGGTCGTCGAACTCGCATCAGACACCACGGCCGCCTGACGGACGAGCCGCCGGGCGAAGAGCGCGCTACGCCAGCACGCCCCGGCGCGTCAGGCGATGCGCGTAGACCACGAGCGCGACGCAGACCAGGAAGATCGCGCTGGTGAAGATGGCCGTGCCCACGCCCGCGTTCATGACCTTGCCGCCATCGGACAGGAAATAGGTGTGGATCGTGGAGAGCACCATCGCGACGAGCGACACGACGTAGACGGGCATCGCCAGCTTCCTCCGGAAGAGAAGCAAGATCGTCCCGGCCAGCCCGCCCCACGTCGCGAGGCCCCAGGCCGCCATGACCCAGACCGGCACGCCGTAGAAGTACGCCAGCTGCTCCGGCGTGAGCCGGCTCAGGTAGGCCTCGTTGCGCGTGGCCGTCATGATGAAGTCGAGCGCGCCCATGCAGTTCCAGAGGAGCGCGACGATGCCGACGACCCACAGGTGCCAGGGCCGACGTCCGGCGGCCGCGTGTTCTCCCGTCATGCTGATCTCCCGGGCTTCCCGCAGCTTCCCACGCGGCCGCCCGCTTGCCGGACGGCCTGGTCGCGAACGTGGGAGGGACGGGAGTCCCCGCGAGCGCATCCTCGCATGCCCCGAGGGCTCGAGGCGAGCGCCCGCTCAGGGCACGAGCGTCAGCAGGATGTCGTCCGGGCGGTTCTTCGTGACGGCAAGACGCGTCGGATCGCCGGCGCGCAGGCACCCGCCACCCGACAGCTCGTAGAACACCAGCGGCACGCGGCGGTTGAGATCGTTCGGGACCCGCCACGTGGCCGGGTCGAGCTGCGCGCACGTGCCTGCGGCCACGCAGTCGTCGAGGATCGGATCCAGCCGCACGCCGACCTCGCAGCCGCAGAGGACTGGCGGGTTCGGGCAGCGATTGACGAGCGGGAAGCCTTCCTTGCGCAGCATGACCGGCGCGGGCGGCTGATCCCCGGTGACGACATCGACCGTCGTGTTGCTCGGGATTGCGGAAACCCCTGCGGCCGCCACGGTCGCCGTGTTCTCGACGACCTCGGCGTCGTCGCAACCGGCCGCGATGAGCACGTCGAAGCTGACGTCCACGCAGGTCCCGGGCGCCAGCGATGGAAGAGCCACGACCACGCCTCCGGGAGCCGGCAGCGCCTCGAACCGACCCGGGTCCCCGTCGGCGACGTCCGTCTGCGCGACGCCGTCCAGCTTCAGCGACCCGGCGACGTAGGTCGCCCCGCAACCGGTCACCGTGTCGAGCGGGATGGCGTCGGTGATCGTCACCGTCGAGGCCACCGCCGCCCCGGCCGCGTTGCAGGCCGTCAGGTCGAAGCGGATGACGTCACCGACCCGCGCGGGCGGACCGGCGGGCAGGCTCGACGTCTTGGTGATCGAGAGCTGCGGGGTGCTGGCCGAGTTGACAGGCGTGATGACCGTGTTCGAGTTGAACGGGGCCACCGTCGCCGCCTGCACCACCGCCTTGTTCGTGACGTCGGCGGTCGTCCCCGCGTCCACCTGCACGTCGAACCCGACGGTGCGGCACTCGCCGCCCAGCAGCGTCCCGAGGCTGACGTGCACGCGACCCGCCGTCACGTCACCGGCATCGGCGTCCACCGCGTCGGTGAGCGGCGCCCCGTCGAGCGTGAGCGTCCCGGGAACGTACGTCGCGCCCGCGAGCACGTCGTCATCGAGCTCCACGACCGTCGCGTCGCCCCCGCGCACGGCGTTGCAGACGCCGACCGCGTAGCGCAGCACCGTCCCGGGATCCACGGCGCCCAGGGGCGTCACGCTCTTCGAGGCGGACAGGGCGGGCGGCGACACGATGGGCTCGAAGGGCAGGCATGCCGGCGCCATGGACTTCGGGGGCAGCCCGCACGCGGCGCCCTCGGTCCACGTGAGCTCGGCGGCCGCATTGCAGATCTCCGTGCCGACGCGCGCGTCCACCGTCACGTCAAACGTCACGATGGCGCGATTGAAGTCAAGCACCGGGACGTTCCCCACGCGCACGGTGACGACGTTGCCGACCACCTCGCCGGCGTCGGCGTCCAGCGCCTCGGTGAGGGGGGCGCCGTCGAGCGCGAGCGAGCCCGGCACGAAGGTCGTGTTCGCGGGGATGGCGTCCGTGATGACGACGCCGCTGGCGTCTGACGTGCCACTGTTCAGGCCGGCGATCCGGTAGGTGATGCGCTCCCCCACCGCCACCTGACCATCGCCGCCCGCTTCCGTCGCCGTCTTGGCGGCGAACTCGAAGCTGGGCGCCACGAGCGTCACGCAGGTCACGTTGCCGGGCGGAGCGGCCAGGCACTCGGTGCAGTGCGTGGCGGCCGAGCCGACGCCGGCGACGGTCATGGTGCCCTCGTTGCAGATGCGATCGCCGCCCGTGACGACGGCGCAATCCAGCGTGGTGCGGACCAGCATCTCGACCGTGCTCCCGCCGGGGATGTTGATGCCGGTGCAGGAGAGGTTCTGACCGGTGATGACGCACGTCCCCGACGGGAACGGCACGACGATGGAAGCGGGACCGAGGACCGCGGCGGGCGGGAAGTCGTCCGTGAGATCCGCGCTGACGGGATCCGCGCCGTTCACGGTCAGCTTGAACCGCCAGAAGATGTCATCGCCCGGACGGACCTCTCGGATCCGGTTGCCCGCGCCGTCCTCGGCGTCCTTGATGGCGTCGAGTTGCGTGGCCGTGCCGATGCCGAGCTGCGCGCACGTGTATTCGGGCGTCAGGCGCGTGTCGAGCGTCGGATCCACCGTGCTGCCGAGCGGATAGTTGGGCACCTCGAAGAACATGATGTTGCAGCACCGGCCGATCGACCCGTCCGGCGTGAAGATCCCGTCAAACAGGATGCGGAAGCGATCCTGGGGCTGGAGCGTCAGCGGGCCCAGCGAGAACGGGGCCGGGCGCGTCGTGTTGGGGCACGTGAAGCCGGGGATCGGCGCCGGGACATCGTTGATGAAGAGCCGCACGGTGGAGCAGTCCACGGTGATGCAGTCGAAGGGGTCCGGCGAATCCCAGACCGAGTCGAACGTGATGGCCGCGCAGTTCGTGTTCTGTCCCTGGATGATCCACGGCACGCGCGTGCCCGGGTTCCCGTAACGCCTGCCCATGTTGATGGGCAGCGAGGGCGCGTCCTTGGTGGGAGACGAGATGGACGGCTCGCCGACGCGGAAGTTGAGGCCGGAGATGCCGCCCCCGACGGGATCGCGAGCGGCGATGGGCGCCGAGCCAGGATTCTGGTCGTAGTTGAAGTAGGCCTGGTTGGTCGCGACGCCCTCGGTGCAGTCCACGTTCGACCAGAACGAGATCGTGAACGTGCCGCCCGGGGGCACGGTGATGTTGTTGACCGTCACCGTGTTCGTGGCGGGATCGCACGTGGCGGGATCCGACGTGCCGCCGGACATCGTCACGCCCCTGGAGCAGTCCAGAGGCAGCGTCCAGGGGGGCGTGTCCACGAACGCACCACCCGTGATGGATCGCGGGTTGGGGCCGCTGCAGACGCCGGCCGGCGTTGCCGACGTGCAGTTGATGATCCGGATGATGTAGTGAACGGTCTGGCACGGCAGCGGGCACTGGCGCGCGGGCGGGAAGCCGGTGCGGGTGTCCCCGACCGAGTCGTCGGTGTCGCTCACCTTCTGGAACGTGATCGTCAGGGTCTGCGCCTGCGCGTGACCGGCCGCGAGAGCGAGACCGACGAGGAGAGCAACGCGGAGGAGAGGCGAGAGAATGGACGCTGAGGCCCGGGCACGCGACGACATGGAACGACTCCTGGCGGCCCGCGCTCACGGCGGCGCCGCATCTCCAGCCCCAGGCTGGACACATCCCCTGAGATCCGCCGACTGTCGTCGCTCCCCAGCGAGGCAGGCGCCGGAAGACGGACTCACGACTTCCCGGGTCGAGAGTACGCCAGGCCGAGCATTCCCGGCCACCGCCCTGCCGGGCGGGAGCGGCCAATCTTGACGATGCGCAACATCTGCATGTGGCAAGCGGCGCCACCCGTCCTTGACACTCCCGCGCGCGACCCTCATCGTTGCGCGGCTCGAAACAGCGGCTCGCGCTCGTGCAGCCGCTCCATCCCTCAGGAGCTCTCCGTGGCCGGCTCGTTCCAGATCTTTCTCGACAAGGCCGGCCAGCACCGGTTCCGATTCCACGTGAGCGGCCAGGGGATTCTCCTGGCGAGCGACGGTCACGGTTCGCGCGAGGCGTGTCTGCTGGCCATCGAGGCCGCTCGGGCCCACGCCGCCAGGGGCAAGGCGTACGAGCGCAAGGAGGGTCCCCGCGGCCAGCACGGGTTCATCCTCAAGGGCGCGGACGGCGAGACGATCGGTCAGGGCGGCGGCTTTGCCTCCGTCGCCGGGCGGGACAGGGCGATCCGCTTCGTGATGGACAACGCGAGCAGCGCGCCGACGGCGGACGTGAAGATCGACCTCAAGGACTGAAGCGGACGGCCGGGACGGCGACCACGTGGCCGCCTCCCCGGCGAGATCGCGTCAGTTCCCGGCGCTCGCGCTGCGGCCAGGAGGCGGCCACGGACGGGGCGCGTAGCGCTCATCCACGACCAGAGCTCGCGTGCCGGGCGGCAGGACTTGCAGGGTCTTGAGGAACTCGATCACGGCGTCCTGCTCGGCAGCGGGAAGCGCCGTGAACGCGGCCGTCGAGGACGCCGCCTCACCCGCGTGGGCCAGCACGGCCTCGCGAAGCGTGGTGAACTTACCGTGGTGGAAGTAGGGCGGCTCGTTCGCGGCCCCCCAGAGCTTCTTCGTGATGAACCGGCTGTTTCCGGCGAGGAACTCGGGGGACCCGGGCGTCGCGTGCATGTCGAGCGGCTCCCGGTTCGGATCGGACGGACCGCTGGTGATGTCGTGCAGCTTGAGGTCCGTGTACGCCGGCACCTCGACGATGCCGGCCCGCTCGCGCAGGCGCGGCTGCGGCAGGCTCGGGTCGCTGAGGCTGACGCCGATGACGGGCGCCTCCCCCGGGCGCAGGTTGCCAGGAGGGTTGTAGGGGTTCGGCTCCGTGAAGGTCGAGCCGCCCGCATCGAGCACGAGCGCCGGCACGTGACAGGTCGCGCAACCCACGTCCGAAAACCGCTCCTCTCCCAGGAGAACCGCCTGCTCGACATCGCGATCGCGCGGGATGACGCGGCCCGGCACGGCCATGGTGGCCTGGGCGAGCGTCGCCGCCGTGACATCCGCGCGCGTCATCTCGTTCACGAAGCCATCGCCGTCCGGATCGCCCCCGCCGAACCGTTCCGTCGCCTGGATGCCGTGATGGTGGTTGAACGCGTTGTTGGTGAACTGCCGCAGCGAGACCACGGCGCCTGCCTGATGGAACGGGCGGATGATGAGACTCGGCGGGCTCGCGGGCCCCGCCGACGCGAGGCTGGGGGCCGAAAGACCCTCGACGCCGCTCGCGTCCCAGCTCCCATCGAGACGGCGCCGCAGCACCCCGAACTCCACGCCCTTGGTCGCGAGGATCGCGAACTGGCCCGGCAGGATGGCATCGCGCTGGCGCTGGAGATCGGCGGTCATCTGCCTGGCGAGCATCTCGATGTAGCCAGACCCGAACATGCCGAGCGTGGCGCGACCGTTGGCGATCTGATCTAGCGTGAGGGGAACGGCGTTCTCGTCCGCGCATCCGCGCGTGGGCGTCGTGTCGGCCGTGTCGAAGGTCGCGAAGTCGAAGCGCTGCCCGAGCACGAAGACGTTGGCCACGAAGTCGCCACCGCCGCCAGCCACCCCGAACGGCTGCGCGTGGCAGCCCGCGCACGAGTTCGCGTCGGGCCCCGAGATGCGGTTGAAGTTGCGCGGGAACTGCAGCGGGCTCGAGGGATCGACCAGGGGCGCGCCCGTGCCCTTGCTTAGCGGGCGCCCGCCACCCTCCTGTGCCGTCCACGCCGCCTGCAAGAGGAGCCGTCCGTGGGCGAGCAAGGCGTCCAGCCCCACCGCGAACTCCTCGCCGTCCGCGAGGTGGCGCGCGACCGAGACCTCCCGCCCTATCTGCGGTGGCCCGGGCGCAGCCATCGCGGCCATGGCGAGCGTCAGCCCGCACGAAACGGTAACCAGGACCCAGGAACGCAAGAACCTGCGCATGGACTCCCCCGAACGCGGCGGTCGCGGCGCCGACCCCTCTGTCGGTCACCGGACGGCATGCGCTTACTGTCGTGCCGATCGAGCGAGGCGTCAAGCGGCCACGGGCGGCACCGGCGCCGGGCCGAGCAGACTCGCCTCACGCCAGCGCGAGCCAGCCCAGGAGGCTCGAGACCGCCAGCACGATCGCCACCGCGCCCAGGCATCCCGAGCGCGCGGGCCGCGCGGCGTACTCGGGGTAGTGCGCGCGGAAGCGGGCCTCGATGAGATCCACCGCGTCCTTCGAGTCCTTGAGATCGGCGCCCGTCATCTCGCGGTAGCGCCGGATCGCCTGGATCTTCGTTCCTTCCCGGAGCGCGCGCCGCACTTCCCTTTCGATCTCATCCGCATCGGGCTCGGGAAGCCCCCGCGCCGTGCGCCCCGCCGGCAGGCCCCCGCCCTGCTCCATCGCCTCCACCGCGGCCTTCGCCTCGGCCAGGCCGAGGCCGCTCATCTCGCGGTAGATGCGGATGGCCTCCACCTTGCGCCCCGCATGAAGGTGAGCGCGAACCTGCTCGATCTGCTGCTCGGTCAGTTCCAAGGCGCGGGTCTCCTGATGACGGGGCGCGCGCTCGCGCGTCGTCGCCGCGTTCACGGTAGCGAGCGCGCGCGCCGGTGTCGACCTCGCCGCGATCGCGCCCGGAGATGACGGGGGGCAGCCGGCTGTGGCACGCTGGGCGCCCGTCACCGCAAGGGCCACGCCACCTTCGAGCATGAGCGATCCAACCCGCCCCGACCGCGCGCCCCTGCCGGCTGGGCTCCAGGCAGCGCTGTCGCTGACGGGTCTCATGCTCCTGGCCGCGTTGCTGCGCGCGTGGGAGATCGGCCGCGACGGGCTGTGGGCCGATGAGGCGCAGACGGCGCGGTGGTCGAGCCTCTCGGCCCGCGCGCTCCTCGACGCCCTGCAAGCCGAACATCAGGCGCCGCTCTACCACGCGATCGTCGCCGTTCTCGCGCGGCTGCGCGATCCGAGCGAAGCCTGGCTGCGCATGCCGTCCGCGGTGCTCGGGGTCGTCACGGTGGGCCTGGTCTTCGCCCTCGCGCACCGACTCGTCGGGCGCCGGGGAGCGTGGGTCGCCGCCCTGCTGCTGGCCACGAGCCCGATCCACGTGCACTACTCGCGCGAGGCGAGGGGCTACGCGTTGCTCGCCGCGTGCTTCTGCCTCGCGCTGCTCGCCGCGCGCTGGCTGCACGACAGGCCGGGGCCCGCGTCGGCGACGGGGACGGGCCTCGCGCTGCTCGCCCTGCTCCTGTCGCACGGTCTCGCGCCCGCCTACGCCGCCGGCGTTCTCGCGGGAGCCATCCCCGGCGCGATCCGCGGTCGCGAGGCGGCGGCGCGAAGGCGCGCGTGGGTCCTGGCTGGTCTCGTGGCGGGCGCCGGGTTCTTCCCGTGGTTCCTGGTCCTGCGCACGCAGGTGAGCAACGCCGCGCAGATGTACGTCTGGCATCAGGACGCGTGGAACGCCGAGTGGCCGTGGCAGATCCTGCGATCCCTCGCCGCCGTCGGTCACGCGGCTCCGCCGGCGATCCGGAGCGAGGTGAGGTTCCTGCCGCTCACGGCGTGGCTCATGGTGCCCCTCGTGATCGCCCTCGCGCTCGCCGCATGGCGCTGGCGTGCCCGGCTGCGCGTGCCGGACGCGGCGCTAGTGCTCGCGTCCGCCCTGATCGTCCCGCTGATCGTCATGTTCCTCGCCGCGTGCTGGATGGGCCCGATCTACACGGTCGGCCGGGTGGACTCGGCGATCGCGGTCCCGATGGCCGTGCTCATCGCCGCGGGGCTCTGCGCCGTGCCCGCGCGTCTCGCGCCGGTGGCGTCCCTCGCGCTCGTCGTGGCCGCCGTGCCCGCGCTGGTCGCCGAGGTGCGGGTGGACACGCGATCGCAGGAGCGCATGATCGCGACGGACCTGGCAACGCTCATGCGTCCCGGCGACGAGCTCGTCGTGACCGGGCCCTTCCGCGACACGTTCGCGTGGTACCTGGGCCGCTCGCGCGCCGACGTGGCGGTCCGCGCGTTCCCCCCGGAGCGCGAGCTCCACCCGTTCTGGGTGGACTGGGACGCGTACCAGGGCGGACGCATGGAGAGCACGGCGGACGACTTCGCGCGCGCGATGGCGGCCCGCCTCCCGCCGAGCGGCAGCGCCTGGGTCCTCTTCGGCTCCACCCCGGCAGACGACCCGCTGCTGACCGCGCTCGGCCACGCGCTCGCCCCATCCGACCTCTACGACGCCCGCCACCTCGGCCTTCGCCTCGCGCGGTTCACGGCGCGGGAGGCGGGGGGCGGCCGTTGACGACGGGGGGGCGCGGCGGGGCGGATGGCCCGATGGGAGCGAGCACGGCCCTCGCGGCCGTGGTGTGGCTGCAGTCGGGCGAGCCGCGTGACGCATCAGGAGCGCTATCTGCTTCCCTCGGCTCCGCACCTAGGACATCGCCCGCCGTCCCTGCGTGCCCGGAGCTCCTCGAGCATCGCCGAACCGAGGATCGCAGTAGGCAACGCGATCACGAGAACCCCGAGCAGCGCGATGATGCCAGCGAGGACCTTCCCGAGCGGAGTCACGGGCGCGACGTCCCCATACCCGACTGTCGTCAGCGTCACGATGGCCCACCACGCCGACGCGGACACGCTCGAGAACACTTCGGGCTGCGCCTCCCGCTCGGCTAGCCACACCAGGCAGGCGGCCAGGAGCTCAAGGAGAGCGACGACAGAGAACACCGCGATGAGCTCGTACTTGCAGCTCACGACAACGCGGTGAAGGAGCTGAAGCGACGACGAGTATCGGCCGAGCTTGAGGACCCGAAAGACGCGGAGTACTCGGAGCACGCGGAGCGGCCGGAGGTCCGTCGCGATCATCGGGAGATAGAACGGGAGGATCGCGAGAAGGTCGACCAGCATGAGCGGCCGCAATGCATGCCGAAAACGCTCGCGCCAGGGGTGCTCGGCGCCCGTTGCCTCAACGCAGGACCACAGCCGCAGGACGTACTCGGCGGTGAACACGATCACGGACACGGTCTCGAACACCGCAAGAACACCGCCGAATCGAGCCTCGATCGCGCGATGGCTGCCGAGGACGAAGGCCGCGACGTTCGCGACGATCAGTCCGATCAGCAGCCCTTCCACGAGCCGTGCCGTCCGGTCCGTGGGTCTCGGCGAGCCCAGGATCTCGTGAACCCGCCGACGTGTTTGCATGACCCGCCTCCCAGCAGCCCGAACCGACCCTGACTTGAGCGAACTGTGCCATGATTCGGAGGTTCTCGAGAACTTTGCAAGGACGGTCGGCGGTCCGGCGGAGGAGGTGCGCCGCATGCGCGTGTTGAATCTCTTGCGGCGGTTGATTCGCACGGACCCACCCCCTCCCAGGAGAACTTCCCGGGGCCCGTCCTCGGCCCTCTCGGGGCCACCACGCCCCACCGAGGCCACGCTGCCTCGAGCGGCGGCTCCGGAAGCGCCGCGCGGTTCAGCGGTCACCCCTCCGCCGCATGCGTGGAGGCCAGCAGGCGCGACGACGACGGTCGCAGGCCGGGCCATCCCGGGCGGATTGCTCTACATCGGCTCCAGGCTCGACGCCGTCGCGGGCGCCATCGGCCCTGAGCCGGCCCTGATAAGACCAGAACTGCCCATCGACTGGTCGAACCCGAACATGTCGGGCTCCGGAATGAACTACTGGCCCTCCTATTCCGAGATCGCGCCTGGCAGTCGCGCCGCCTACCTGCAGTGGCTGATCGGTGGTCGTTTGGATCCGACCACCTACATCGGGTATGTGTTCCTGTTCTTCTATGGTCTCGAGCGGCGCGCACTTCATGAGCTTGAGGGTGGAGACGGCGGCAGCGGTGAGCTGAACTCGATCCGCGCAGAGGCACGGCGACTTCTAGCGCTTTATGGGGACAACAACTCGTTTCGCGCCTACGCGAGTTCATTCGTGGCATACCTGGACACCCCTAGGATTCCGGAGCGGCTCTACGCTGGCTCACCGCCCGTCGACCTTCGCGACACCGATCTCCCGTTCATGTTCCGCGTGGGCCTCGGTCAGGCAGCACGGGACGGCGCCCCGCTTCCCTGGACGTGGGCGCTCGCCTGGTACCGCATGACGTCGCGATCCCGCGCCCCCGTCGAGCGCTGCCCGGATGAGTTCAACGAACTGTTTCGAATCCGCTATGCGGAGCACCATGGCGTGGGGATCACTCTGCGCGACGCACGCTCTCGTCTCCGCGTCGAGCATCATCCCGCAAGCGCCAGCTTCCGCGGGCGGACGTTCCACCGCGACGTCGGCGTGGCCGACGTGGCTGCCATGGCGTCACCCCTGCAGAAGGTCACGGAGATCGGAGACCGCTGCTGCGACGAGCTGGCGCCGTACGCCAGACTGCTCGCGCGTGATCCAGACGCGGCCTCGAGCCTCGTTGGACTTGCCCGACTTCCGCCTGATCTCGACGGCTTGGCCGCAGGTCCAACCGGACCGCGGTTCGAAGCGCTCGTTGACAGGGTCCGGTCATCCGGCTCAGCCCCGGTGCTTCTCGATGCTGACGAGCTGATCAGTCTCTGGCCGGCCGACGATCCTTCCTCGCTTCGCAAGCCTGAAGCCGTTCTGATCGCGCAGCTCTTCGCGCGTCAGGGGGTTGGCATCGAGCCTGATGTGCGGTTCGGAGGCAGGCCCATCCGGAGCGGCTCGCGTGCGGTCTTGTTCGCGCTCTCGGATGACCGCTCCGATGCGCCCAGCCTTGCCTATCACGCGGGCACGTTGCTTCTGACGTTGACAGCGGCGCTTGCTGCCGCCGACTCGGACATCTCGGCGGCCGAGGAACGAGTGCTGGCGGCTCACATCGAGGAGAGCCTGCACCTGAGCCCCAGCGAGAAGGTACGCCTTCGAGCTCACCTGCTCCTGGTCCTCGCCGACCCGCCCAAGCTCACGAGGATCGACCGGAAGCTCAAGGCGCTCGATCAGCCTCAGCGCCAAGCCATCGGACGCTTCCTCGTGCGCGTGGCCACGGCGGATGGGCGCGTGGACGCCTCTGAGATGAAGGTGTTGGCACGAGCGTTCAGGCTGCTCTCGCTGGACCCCGGCTCCGTGCACGCAGAGATCCACGCCGTGACGACAGGCGTGCCAGCGGCCGATGCTGTGCGCGTGCGCGCTGCGGCCCCACAGGCCGGCTATTCCATCCCGCCTGCGAGACCGACGGAGGCCTCTTCGCCGTTCGTTCTCGATGCGGCCGCCATCAACGCGAAGCTGCGCGAGACCATGCAGGTGTCCGCGCTGCTTGACGGAGTGCTGGGCGACGATGATGCGACCACCGCACCGACTCCTCAGCCCGCCTCCGAAGTGCTTCGGTCCGAGCCGGCTGGCCACTCTCCTGGACTCGACGAAGCTCACGCCCGACTACTCGTGGCGCTCGTCCAGCGTGATCAGTGGCCTTGGGACGACGTGAAGGCTCTCGCCGACGACCTGGGGCTCATGCCAAGCGGGGCTCTCGAGAGGATCAACGAGGTGGCTCTCCAGCGCCTCGCGAGTCCGGTGCTCGAGTCTGGCGACCCGACTTGGATCGATAGGACAGTCGCTCAGGAGTTGATGTCATGATCTCCCCTCTGACGATCACCAGTCGCGACCGCGACGCGATCCTCCAATCGCTCCGGGCGGGGGTCGTGCCACGTCGTGGGCTGCAGCACGTGCAGGTCGGGCGCGCCCGCGAGATGCAGGCGATGATCACCGACGCGGACCGCATCGCCCAGGGCAGCGCAACGATCCGGTTCGTCATCGGCGACTACGGGTCCGGCAAGACCTTCTTTCTGCACGTCGTCCGCTCCATCGCACTGAAGAAGCGGCTCGTCACCGCACACGCCGATCTCGATCCCGACAGGCGGCTGCACTCGAGCCAAGGTCACGCGCGCTCGCTCTACGCCGAACTGATGCGCAACGTGGCCACCGCGACGAAGCCGGACGGCGGCGCTGTTGCGAGCGTGGTCGAGCGGTTCGCGACGGATGCCCAGCGCGAGGCCACGGCATCGGGCGTCGCGATCGCCTCGGTCATCCAGGAGCGACTCGAACAGCTCACCGAGCTCACGGGCGGCTATGACTTCGCCAGCGTCGTCGATGCCTACTGGCGCGGGCACGACACCGGGAACGAGCGGCTGCAGTCAGACGCCATCCGGTGGCTCCGCGGCGAGTACACCACGCGGACCGAAGCCAGGTCAGCGCTCGGGGTGCGCACGATCGTCGACGACGCGACGTTCTACGATCACCTCAAGCTCTTCGCCCGCTTCTGCGTGCTTGCTGGATATGCGGGGCTCTATGTCTGCCTCGATGAGATGGTCAACCTGTACAAGCTGGCGAACACCCGGGCGAGGACCTCGAACTACGAGCAGGTCCTGCGAATTCTCAACGACTGCCATCAGGGCCAGGCGAGCAACATCGGCTTCCTCATGTGCGGCACGCCCGAACTGCTCACTGACACGCGTCGCGGACTGTACAGCTACGAGGCACTGCAGAGCCGCCTGGCCGAGAACGCCTTTGCGGCGGGCGGTGTCGCCGACTTGTCGGGCCCCGTCCTGCGACTCGCAAGCCTCACACCAGAGGATCTGTACGTGTTGCTGCGCAATCTCCGCCATGTCCACGCAGGCGGCGACGCCGCGCAGTACGCCATCCCTGACGAGGCGCTCCACGCGTTCATGAGGCACTGCTCCCAGCGGCTCGGTGACATGTACTTCCGAACGCCCCGCACGACTATCAAGGCCTTCCTCGACCTGATCGCGATCCTCGAACAGAATCCGGCCACCGGCTGGCGGGACTTGCTTGGCGGCCTCGCTGTCGTGAGCGACAGAGGGCCAGACCCGAGCCCCATCACGGACGGAGAGGGTGACGATGACCTCGCCAGCTTCACCGTCTGACGGCGCCCCGGAGCCGGCCTCACGGTCGCGCTCGTTCGACCTCCTGCACCCGGCGGTGCAGCGTTGGATCTGGCAGCGGAACTGGAACGAGTTGCGTGACGCGCAGGAAGCCGCGATCCCGGCCGTCCTCGGGCGCGACCGCGACATCCTCATCGCGGCAACAACAGCTGCAGGCAAGACTGAGGCGGCCTTTCTTCCGATCGTCTCGCTGCTCGCCGCCGAGTCCGCGGCTGGCGGCGTCCGTGCGCTCTATGTCGCGCCCCTCAAGGCGCTGATCAACGATCAGTTCAGGCGCGTCGAGGAACTGTGTGACGACATCGGGATCCCGGTCGCTCGGTGGCACGGCGATGTCTCCTCAGTCCAGAAGAAAAGGGTCGTCAAGCAGCCGGAGGGCGTCCTGCTGATCACGCCTGAGTCCCTCGAGTCGCTGTTCATCAACCACGGAACCAGGATCCCGCACGTGTTCGAGTCGCTCGGGCACGTCGTGATCGACGAGCTCCACGCGTTCATCGGGCGGGAACGCGGGCGGCAACTTCAGTCGCTTCTCGCGCGCCTGGAGGCCCGACTCCGGCGCCGCGTGCCGCGTGTCGGCCTCAGCGCGACGCTCGGAGACATGAGTCTCGCGGCGGACTACCTGCGTCCCGGCGATGGGTCCAGCGTGCTGCTCATCGAATCCGCGAGCGGGGGTCAAGAGGTTCGACTCCAGGTCCGCGGCTACCGCGTGCGCAGACCGGACGCTGGTGTCGTCGTCGATCCCACGGGCGAGGAGACCATCGGTGACGCGATCGATGTTGCGCAGCAACTGTTCCGACTGCGCGGCTCCGACAACTTGGTCTTCTGCAACACCAGGGCCGATGTCGAGCTGTACACCGTGGCGCTGCGCCAGATGTGCGAGACGCAGCCCGGCCATGGTGATTTCCTCCCCCATCACGGCAGCCTCTCGAAGGGTCTGCGCGAGGATGCCGAGGCAGAGCTGAAGAGCGCCGACGGTGTCCCCGTGACGGTGCTGTGCACGACGACACTCGAGATGGGCATCGACATCGGTAGCGTCACCAGCGTGGCACAGGTGGGTCCGCCGATGTCGGTCGCGAGCCTTCGACAGCGTCTCGGTCGCTCTGGACGCCGCGGTGAGCCAGCCATCCTGCGCATCCATGTGCAGGAGGAGGACGTGACGCCCCACAACTCGCCCCTCGATGCGATCCGCACCGACCTCGTGCAGACCATCGCCATGGTCGAGCTGCTCCTCGAGGGCTGGTGCGAGCCACCCGAGCACGGCGCCCTCCACCTCTCGACGCTCCTCCAGCAAGTGCTCGCGTTGATAGCGGAGCGCGGTTCCGTGACTGCACGGGAGGCGCACGCCACGCTCTGCCGCGAGGGGCCGTTCCGAAACGTTGACGTTGCCCTCTTCGCGACGCTGCTTCGCTGCATGGGCGGCCGCGACCTCCTCACGCAGCTCCAGGACGGTGGACTCACGCTGGGTCTCACCGGCGAGCGCCTGGTCAACCACTACTCGTTCTACGTCGTGTTCCCGACGCATGACGAGTTCCGAGTGCTCCATGGCTCTGTCGTGCTAGGACAGATCCTCTTCGATCGCCTTCTCCTCGCTGGCCAGACCATGATCTTCGCCGGGAAGCGCTGGCTCATCGAGAGCGTGGACCTCGATGGGAAGACCATCTACCTGAGCCCACGAGCGGGGGGGCGCGTTCCGAGGTTCGGCTGCGGTTCTGGCGCGCTGGTCCACGAGCGAGTGCGCAAGAGGATGAAGGCCACGTGGATGTCCGCGGACGTTCCGCGCTACCTCGACGAGCGAGCCTCCGAGCTGTTGAAGGAAGGCCGGCAGAACTTCCTCCGCCTCGGTCTCGACGAGCACGGCATGATCACCGACGACCACGACGTTCTTTGCTTTCCGTGGGCGGGCGACAAGGCGGTGGAGACGCTGGGCCTCCTCCTTGCCGGACCCGGCGTCGGTTGGTCCCGCACGGGACCTGCGCTCTCGCTGCAAGGGACGACGCTCTCCTGGGTGCGCGAACGCGTGCGGTCGCTCAACTCGCAGCCCATGCCTTCGGCCCTGGATCTCGCCATGACTGCACCGACATGCCCTCGGGAAAAATACGAGCATCTGCTTGAGGAGGCTCTGCAAGCCGCCGAGCGTGCCTGTCGCCAGATCGACATGCAGGGAGCCGCTGTGGCTCTCGCTGACCTGGCGGCGTCGTGATCGACGACCGCACCTTGCACGGGGCCCTACTCCATCATGGGTGTGGCACGTGCGACCGAGTCCGCGCGGCGCTTCGCCTGCGCCTCCGAGGCGGGGAGCCGCCGACCGGCGCCGGTGGCGATGCCGACCCACTCTGATCGCTGATTCCGGCCAACCCAACGACGGGCTCCGGCGAAGTCGATCGGTCGTCGAGAGCTCAAGCTTGTTCCTGGGCTTTCGTCGCGAGCTGGAGGTCCGGGATGGCGGGCAAGAGACTCCGAATGGGACACATGAAAAGGGTCCTGCCGCAGGAGGCCCGGAGTTCGGCGCACCGTCGGTCTGCCCTCGCGACACCCTGAGATTCCAAGGTTCACCGCCGGACCGCCGCCTGCCACGACCGCGAGCAGGGTTACCCGCCGGTGCGAAGAACGGTGCGAGCGCCGCTGGGAACGTCTGAGCCGGGCGGCGGGGCCGCCTCGCCGGTGCGCGCCTCGTCCCGCGCGCCTCGATGAGCCGGGCCTCGACCGTCGCGAAGGTCGCCGCGGCGGTTCTCCGGGGCAGCCCAGCCCCCTCGATGTCGGGAGCCTAGGCGGAGCGGGGCTTCACGAGGATCTGGCAGACCCAGAGTGGACGGCACCGACGATCCGGAGCATCGCAGGCGGGGTGCGAGCGGCCCACGGACGACCTGCCAGAACTGGACCGGGACATTGAACGCACAAAGGCCCGGCGACTGGGGGCGGGTCGAGAGGACCGGCTTCCGACGAACTGTTGCGTGGCTGCTCAGCCCCTCGCCCCCTCCTGGTGCGCCCGGCACGACTCGAACGTGCGGCCTTCTGATTCGTAGACGGGCGCGCCCCTGTAGCCCGCAACCGTCGTGGCATCAGCAACTTGCTGAGACTACACGAGCTTCCGACGCGCGCGCGCGTCGTCTCGCGAGTCTCTCGAGATGCCCGCTGAGCGCGTCTTTCACCGCGCCTGGTGACACCACTGGTGACACCAATCTGCAGCGCCGGTGCACGACGGCGCGTTGAGCCTTGACGGGGGCTGCCGCTCCAAAGAGGCCCTGGCCCCGCACCAAGGCGCTGCCGGAGGCGAAGCGCGGAGCGCACCGAGCTTCGAGACGCCACGCCGCGACACCGCACGCTAGACTCGAGTCGCGCCGCGCGACTCCCCGCCGACGTCCCTGAGGATCCCATGCCCGATCACGCTCGCGAGGAGCTTGCCATCGAGGTCTTCATCCGCCGCATCCGCGCTATCGCCGCGTGCAACGTGCTCGATACCGGTGTCCGACCCGATCGCCTCACGCCGGGCGTGACGAACCCCGATGCCGTGATCGTCGTCGCGGGTCGGGAGTGGACGGTCGAACATCGGACGCTCGACAGCTTCCGTGACATGCGTGCCGACACGGCCATCTTCCTCGACCTGACCAGCGGGCTCGCGGCGCCTGTTGCCGCGGCGTTTCCGAACTGGATGCTGTGGCTGATCTTCGACGTACACTCGTGGCCCTCGCTGCCCAAGAAGGACCGGGACGCGTTCCGCACGAACCTCGTCGCCGACGTCCTGGAGGCACTCCACGTGCTCCCAGCCAGCCTGCGGCACGGTCAGCGCCAGTTCGACGTTGCGCTCGCACGCACCGGGCTCCCGCTCACGATCGACCGCCACCTGGGTGGCGGCCCACCCCTCATCACGCGCTGCGCCCCGCCCGACCAACGAAGCCAGCTTCGGACCGAGCTCGTCCGAGCCCTACGAGAGAAGAACGTCAAGCGAGCCGCTCACGTCGATGTCCGCTCGGCGGCGATGCTCCTGCTCGACTCGGACGATCTCTCGATCATCAACGAGGAGTCGGTGCACCACGAGTTCACGTCGGCCGTCGCCGAAGTCCAGCCAGCCTTCGACCACGTCTTCCTGGTGCGAACGCGCCCGAACCCGCCGTTCGTCTATCCCCTGTGGACATCCGGTCGCCTCGCGTCGCACCACGCTGTCTGGGACTTCCGTCGCGCGCAAGGAAGCCTGGAATGGGGCGACGAGCCCTTCGGCGATCCCGTCCTGGATCGTGAAACCCTACTCGAGCTGCAGCTCGCGGACAGTCCCGAGTAAGTCGGCTCCAGCACGATGTCCTTGGTCACGATCCTACCGTGCGCGATGCAGTACGCGCAGATGGATCGCCACGATCAGCCGCCGAGGGGCGCGAAGAGTCTCGGCCAACGGTCGCGTACTCTACGTTCAACGGCGGTGTACCCCTGACGATGAAACACGACGAACCTGAATACTTGCTCTCCTGCGGTTGCACCGGCGGGCGCGCCCTGAGTGCATCCCAGCTGGAGGATCTCCTTCTTGACGCGGACTACCAGTGCGGTGAATGCGGCGAAGGTCTCGCTCTCGATGCGGGTGACCTCGTGCTGGAGTGCCAGGTGTGCGACATGACGTTCGAGACCGAGAGCCTTGCCGACGCGACCGCTCGTCTCGACGAGCGCTGCGGTACCTGCAGTCGTCATGACTTTCCGGTGGACACCATTCACGTGCCGGGGTCCTTCCGCGCGACCATGTCGGAGTACGAGTGGGTTCGGGCCGGGAGGGGCAAGGAGGAACTCGTTCGCAAGGGCCGCCTGGACTACTGGGAGGGAGTAGTTCACTTCTGCGAGCCTCATGAGTTCGCATCCATCGTGACGGACCGCGTCATTCGAGCCTCGTCCACGGGCCGATTCGGTCTGCCCGCTGTCTGTCTGACCGAGGTCCCGGCTTCTGACTGGGCGGAGATCCGGCAGGCGCATGGCCGGCTCGGCTTCGTCTTCAAGAAGCACGACGTGATTCGAATGGGCGGCGGGCCTGCCCTCTACCTTCCGGACCACCTCATCGATGCGCAGAAGTGGCACCCCGGTGTCGCTCCCTTCGGCCAGCTTCTTCGTGAGCCCGCGGCAGGTCACGCTGGCCGGCGCTACAACTTCCTGCACGAACGCGAGTGGCGCGTCCCTCGCGATATTCTCCTTGACGAGACGCCACCTCACGCAGCGATCCGCGGGCCGTTCGACAGCCTTCTCCCGAATTGGCGCGATGTGTTCCATGGTCTGTACGAGTTCGGAGAACTCGAGACGTAGCGCCGCCCCTCACGGTCCTTCGACTCCAGCAGCATCGCGCACGCTCGATGGGAGCACACCGACCCCAGTGAGGATGGTGGGCTCCTCGCGCCAGTGGCGCACGACGGGTTGGCCCGGCATGAGGTCAACGAGGAACTCGACGCCGCACAACGCCAGCTCGATGACGCACTCACCCTGCACCTGTCCCTCCCAGAGCCGACGCATCTGGTGGCGATAGCCATCAGGCTTGCAGCCAGCGAGGAGATAGCGTCTGCCGCGGTCTCGGACCACGAAGTCCCGCACGGGATCGAGCGCCGGATTCATGACGTCCAACCCTGTCGAAGTGGCGACTAGCTCGAGCGCGACCTTGTGGATGGCGCGAGCGAGGTCGCGTCCATCGAACTCGATCTTCAGGTTCATGGCGGCCGGCGAGCCAGGCTCGCCGGTCCCTGTCATCGTTGCCCGCACGTCGGTCGGCCGATCCTGGTGCCCGCTGAGCCGTCCAAGCACGGGCGCCACGGCGGCCTCCCGCGTCATGTTGACGGCGAGGGTCACGTGCCCCGGCGCGGTCGTGGTTCCCTTCATGTTGCCGCGGCCATTGATCGAGGCTCGGCGGCCCTTCCTCCCGACGATGCCCGCTTGCACGCGGAAGAGGTCGAAGGAGTCCGCGAGTACACGATCGAGCTTCGCGAGGACTCCATGGTTGCACGTCGCGCACGCTCCTTCCGTGAGGACCCACTCCGGTGCGCAGCCCAGCGACTCCGGCACCGAGTATTCGGGAGGAGCCCCACGGGCATCGCCGCGACACCACACACACACGCCCCGCGTCCAGCTCATGGGGATGAGATCCTCCTTGGGCGAGCCACCTACACCTCCGGGTCAGCCTCAGGACTCAGGTTATCGAGATCGAGGCGCTCGCTGCCGTGGAGTGCGGACAGCGAGTACTCGCTTGCAGGGAGCGTGATGGCGTCAACGGCATCAACACCATCACCCGTCGTGCATAGCGCAACAAGGTCATCGACCAGGGAGTCATGTCGCTCTGTCAGAACGACCCCGTCCGCGAGCACGAATGTCAGAACGACGGAGATGTTGTCGGCCGTCCACGAGGGCTCGGCGACAACGCGGATCTCTTTCACGTCCTCCAGGAGTCTTGAAGCCTCGGACTTTCCCTTCTTCGTCAACTGCCGGATTTCGTCCGCCATGGGTCGCAAGGCATGCACCACGGCATCGGGGAAAGCGAAGCGGCCGTAGTACCGCGCAATGGCGCGCCCGAATCGGATGTCCCCAGCGGTCTCCATGATGGGGACGCGCACCGAGGAGGCGAGCGCGCTCGCGGCGATGCTGGAGACCATGGCGAAGTCCGCGAACCACGCGGCGCCCAGGTGCGGGAGCGGTGCGTATCGAGGCATCTTGCCCTTTCGAGCGAGGCCCGCCTTGCTGGCATCCAGTTGCACGCAGTCCGCTACCTGTACGGGAATCCGGCCGTCATGCAGGCGCTGAAGGTCGCACGACTGCGTGAGCACGACAACCTGGCTGACCTCCCGCCATCCAAGCGGCGGGTCCTGGGCGTCGTCAGACACGTCGGCCGAGGGCTCAGGAGAGCGCAGGCCCTTTCCCCAGGACACGTAGAGGCCGGGCGACTGGGCGACGTCGCCCTGTCTCCATGCGGCCACCGGCCCTGGTGTGCTCAAGGACGCCACGCGACGTGCAGCAAGGGGTCACCCTCGCCTCGGCTCACGCGTTGGCCTACGCCTGAGCGTCCTACCTTCAGGCACGGCGACAACGTCGGTTCGCGCGTCGAGCCACTTGACGAGTGGTGCCTCGTCCACGACCTTCCTCGACGACGGTGCGGTCGCTGCCTGTACTTCGATGGACATGCCGGCGGCCTGCATCACGAGCGTCTCGAAGAGTGAAGGTTGCCCGCCCGTGCCTGGCTCGAGAAGCCGGCCACGGATCTCTTCGGGAGTGAGCCCGCCGAAACCCTCAACGACCTGCATCACGCGCGAAAGGCGCTCGGCGCGTGGCCCCCGCGGCTGAGTGCCGGTCAGCCAAAGGTGAATGGTCCTGCGATCGACGCCCATGAGGCGTGCGATTTGCTCCCACGTCAGGCGCGTGCGTGCGTGGAGGCGCGAGAGGACGCCCTCCGGCCAAGTCGTAGCGGAGGCCCTGCCGAGTGCGCTGGCTTCTCCGCCGCGCACGGGCCGCACGGAGAGCGGGATGAGGCCTGGTGTCGATGCGCTCGTCGGCGGGGCGACGCCGATCGCCAGCGAGGCCAGGAGGAGCGAAGCCATCGTCGCTTCGCGGAACGTGGTGCCGCTTCGATCGCTCTCGCGTTCGGGTTCCTGGAACAGGATTCCAGAGACTTCGCCCGGACTTCCCGTTGCGTCGATGAGCGTCAGGCGTCGGTGGGCTGGCCCGGGCGTGCGCGTAGAGGCCGCCGTCCAACCGCTGTCGCACACGATGCGCGAACTCGGCGCGCTCACGGCTGCACCCCTGCACGCGCCAGCAGGTCCGCGGTCACAGCCCATCGGAAGAAGCGGTACAGGCGCTGCCACGAGACCCGCGTCTGCTCGATGAGTTCGCTCTGCACGAACGGCCGCCGCCCAGCGACGAAGATGTCGAGATCGAGTATCCATGAGGACCCGTCCACTGGAGGCGTGAGGTAGGCATCCAGCGTGGCGGACGGAGGCATCATCCCCGACCGAATGTTGAGTGTGGCATCCTCCAGCCGGAACGTCGCCTGCGCCAGGCACGCGACGAGTTCCGCCGATTCTTGCTCGCGTGTCATGCAGGAGAATCCCAGGACCTCCGGTCGCACGTACGTGCGCAGGTCATCGAGGTACTCGCCCGTGAGTTGGTCGACGGAGCGGATCCCCAACCGCTCCACGTGACTCGGCTTGAAGTGCGTCACGAGCGCCGTCAGCGCCTCGTCGAATCTCTGGACGAACTCCTCAGAAGTCGTGAACATCGTCGTGTCGAGGGCGAGGAATGTCGGGGCGAGGGACACGGTCCAACCCGCATCGTCGCGCAGGCGCCACGTGTGCCCCGTCTTGGCCTCGCTCTCCTGGGTCATCAGGTTGACGGAGATGCCGAAGCTGGCCTCGGCCTCCAGGATGCCGTAGCGCGAGCGCAGGGCCTCCTGGAAGGGCGCCATGGAGGCCTCCTGGCCGATGGCCAGGACAGCCGGGAACTGGACCTGTGCGATGACACGGACCAGCGGCGGTCGAGCCAGGGGTAGCTCCGGAACCGATGGCCCGAACGGGCTGTCGACGGGGGGGATGTCGTGGGTGTCCATGGGCGATCCTTCGACACGTTTTCGTGTGAAGTTGAATGGGAAGTTTATCACTACTTCCCCTACAGGGGGCTATGGCCCCTCGGCCGGACTGCCCCAGCCCTTGGCCCGGCGGGCGGGCGGCCGCGCCTCCACCAGTCCCCGTCAGCGGGGCACCAGAACTTGGGGCTATCGGAGCCTGGGGCGGGCGCCTGGTGTCGGGGCCGGTGCGCTTCGCCCGGGCTTGGCGCCGGACCCGGCGTGACGGCGCCTCGCCCCGGCGGCCGCGCCGGGGTCACCCGGGGATCGTACGGGACTCCCCGACGGCGTGCAGGTGATCGGCATCGCCGGCCGACGCATCTCGCTGCGGCGCATGGAGGACGCGCGCGCCGGCAGCATCGCCGCTCGCCACGTCGTGCCGCTCCTCGCCGACGGCGACCGGATGCGGGACGTGAGGATCGACTCCGCGGACGGGCTGGGGTACCTGACGCATGCCAGGGACGAGGCGGGCGTGGCCTGCCTCGCCAGGCGCGGCAAGCGGCCGGCATCCTGTCGCCGCCGTGGCGCTGTTGGCCCGGGGCGTCCGTTGGCGCGGCCGGTGGCCCTGCGAGGCTACTGCGCCGCGGACGCGCCCGTGTCCACCGTGCGGACCCAGCCGACGACTCCGACATCCGTGCTCACCTTGAGCCATCCGGGCACGGAGCTGTCAACAATGGTACCCGTCGTCGCGCTCGCCATCGTGACGAGTGCACCGAAGGTGTCGCCCGGCCCCTGACGCACCACGGCTCCGGCTTGCAGTGTCGTGCGCGCCGTGACGCTCGCAGCCGCAGCGACGGGCGGCTGCCAAGTCGCTGTGCCTTGCGCCCCGTGCGACCTACGCTCGTACCAGCGCCAGCCGCCGACGCCGGCGGCAACAAGGCCGACCGTGGCCACGACCAACACGAGCGCCTTGCCGAAACCAGATCCCTGCTGCGGTGCGGGGATCGCGTGCCCGCGCGGAAGCGGCGCCCGTGCCTGCTCCGGCTGCGGTGCGCGCTGCCGCTCGATCTCCTCGGCAACGACCTCGGCCAAGCCGGGGATGAAAGAGTTCCAGTGCGTCACAACGGCCGCGTCCAACTCCTGCGAAAACGTCGCGGAGGCCTCGCCCAGTGCGGTCGCGGCATCGCGCAGGAGGCCCTCCGTGCGCTTTCCCTCGCGCTGCGCGCGACTTTCGCCCCAGAGTGCCGAAATCCCATCGACTGGATCCAAGTATCCGCCTACGGCGCCTTTCAGGAAGCCGGCGAATCCGGACGTTTCGCGAGCGTAATCCGCGAACGCCGTGGCGGCCGACTTGAAGTCGCGCAACGCGCCCTCGACGCGTGCGCGCTCCGGACGCAGGCGTTCCGAGAGCCAGTTCCGCTCCGCATCCCGCATCAGCCACTGTCGTGCGGGGAAGCCCATCCCGTCACAGACCGACGTGACGGCCCCATTGAACCGTCCTTGGTACCACGCTTCGACGGACGCGACCCGCAGGTCGAGCTCGCGGACCGTTCGCGCCGCAGAGAGCCGCCCCGCCGCGGCATCGAGCGCCTCCGACTCCTCGGCAGCGATCCACTCCGCGAGCGCCTCGTCCACGACGTTCCCCACGGCGGCCAGGTGGGCGTCAAGCTCCGTGCGCCACGGGTCATCGGTGGGCGCGTCTGCCGGTCCGGCGCCGGGTGCCCGTCCGAACATCTCCCTGGCGGCGCATTCCTCCACCACCCGCTCCACGTCGGCCATCGTGCGAAGCCCTTCACGCTCGGCATACGTGGCGCTCTCCTGGAACAGTCGGACTACGTCATCGACCGTGCGCAGGCCCGCAGCCTCGGCGTCCGTCACTTCCACGCCGCAGGCTTCCTCGATCGACATGCAGATCTCGACGACAGCTAGCTCGTCGGCACCGAGTTCCTCCAGTGAGGCCCTCGTCGTCACCCGCTTCTTGTCGATCCCCACCCGACCGGCGATCAACTGCTTGACCAACCGCATCACAACCGAGCGTTCCATCGCTTCCTCCGAGAGCCAATGCGCCTCCGCGCGGCCCAAGTCTACTCGCGTGCGGGCTCTCGGTACTCGGCGGCGTCCCACCGCCAGGCCGTCAGTCTCCGGCGCGCGCGCTCCGTGGCGTTCTCTCGGACGACCTCCTGCTCCGGGTCGCCCGCCCACCGCTCTCCGGCGAAACTCCACGCGGGCCTTGGCCCGACGGATCTCGCCTGGACTCGGAGGTGGCGCGAGCGCGAGGCGCGAAACCGCCATGGAGTAGGCCGAGGACGTGCGTGCGGCATCGCCCCGAACCCGGCTCCGGCCCATACGCGCCCGGCGCGTCGCGGCGTGGCGCCCCTGACGCCTGGCGGGGGCGAGGAGACGGCGCGGCGTGGCGTCGCGAGACGAAGGTGCGCGCCGCTCGCTGCGCCTGCGGCGCGGTCTGCCCACCGTCGTCCCGCGCCAGCCCCGACAGCACGATCTTGCGCAACGGGCGTCCCGCACGCGGTCCCATCGCCACCACGTTGCGCACCGACGCCGCCTGGCAGTCCTGCAGTGCCGACGGCGCTTCGTCGCATCCCGCATCGTCGCCTTCGTGCAACCCGCGGCGCCGCAGCAGCCGCGTCACGCGCGACGCGATCGCTTCCGTCCACGCCCGCCGCTCCTCGCCCGTCGGCGCGGGCAGCGCCTGCAAGCGCACGCGGCCGTCCTCGCCCATCACGTGCACCCCGTCGAGCACGATCGCATGGAAGTGGACGTTGAGATTCAGCGCCCCTCCGAATCGCTGCACCGCCGTCAGCGCGCCGCACTTCCCCCCCGCGCCGAACGCTCGCGCGCGCTGACTCTGGATGCCCAGCACCGCGCGCATCACCACGCGCAGCACCGCCGTCAGCAGCGCGTGGTCCTTCGCCAGCGCGAACCTCAGCCCCAACGGCAGCGACAGCACCCACTGCCGCACGGGCACCGCCGGAAGCACGCGATCGACGAGGTGCGCCGCCGACTCCGCCATGCGCCGGCCGCCGCACGACGGGCAGAATCCCCGCCCCTTGCACGAGTACGCGACCAGGCGATGCGGATAGTCGCTTCAAACGCCTTCCCCTCCGGCGCATCGTCTCACGGCGGAGCCTCCTAGGCGACGGATCGCCCGTTTCCGGACGCGGGTCGGGCGTGAGAGGACTGTCAGCGCCGGCCGGCGGGCTTCGCTACCGAGGCGAAGCGGGCCGCGAGCGCGCCTCCGGCGACGCTCCGCGCCTCGACCGCGCGCACTCCTCCCTGGCGGGCGCAGCGTTCCGCCCGCCTCCCGCCTCACTCCCCGAACCCGAACTCCCCTTGCTCCCTCTCCCTCGGCGGCGCTAGCGGCGGACCGCGCGCCTCCAGGCCGATGCAGGCGGCGGATAGTCGCTTCAAACGCCTTCCCCTCCGGCGCATCGTCTCACGGCGGAGCC
>CAZTIW010000025.1:0-63502 GCA_964613915.1 uncultured Thermoanaerobaculia bacterium | reverse complement strand
GCCCGGCGCGGCCCGCTCGCGGCGCGATGCGGCGCGGCCGCCGAGCGCGGCCGCGCCGCCCGCCGGCGACGACGCCTCGGGCGACGGGCCGGCCGACGTGCCCGTCACGCCGCCCACGCCGCGCAACACGCTGGACCTGCGCGGCGCGACCGTGGACGAGGCGCTCGGTCAGGTCGCGCGCTTCCTCGAGCGTTCGAGCGCGGCGGGGGAGCGCTGCGTCGTCATCATCCACGGCCACGGCACGGGGGCGCTGAAGGCGGCGGTGCGATCCGAGTTGCGGCACGAGGCGCTCGTGGCGGCGTTCCGTCCGGGCCGCCCCGGCGAGGGCTCCGACGGCGTCACCGTGGCGCGCCTGCGCTGATCACCCGGGCTCGTCGTCGCCCGCGCCGTCCTCCGGCTCATCGGCGACCTCGTGGATCTTGACCAGCCGGTAGATGTCGCGCTTCGAAAGGCCATGCGCCTTCGCGACGCTCCGCAGGGCGTCGCGCTCCGCCGTGCCCGTCGCGATCAGGCTCTCGACCTCGGCAATCAGATCCTCCGGCGACGCCTCGTCGGGCAGGCGCGGCGCTCCGCCGATGACCAGCACGATCTCGCCGAGGAGCGGGCCACTCGCCGCGCGCGCGGCGAGGGTCGCGAGCGTCCCCGGCCGGCACTCCTCGTGGAGCTTGGTGATCTCGCGCCCCATGAAGGCGGGCCTGTCGGGACCGAGCACCTCGGCCGCATCGGCGAGCGCCGCGGCGATCCGATGCGTGGACTCGAGCACGACGATCGTGCGCGGCTCGTCGGCGAGGGCCGCGAGGAACCGGCGGCGCGCGCCCGGCTTGCGGGGCAGGAACCCCTCGAACACGAACGCGTCCGAGGGCAGGCCGCTCGCGCACAGCGCGGCGACGACGCTGCTCGGCCCTGGCACCGGCGAGACGGGGAGGCCCGCGGCGTGCGCCGCCGCCACGATGCGGTAGCCGGGATCCGACACGGCCGGCGTGCCCGCGTCGGTCACGAGGGCGACATCCCGTCCCTGCCGGAGCGTCGCGAGCGCGAGATCCAGGCGCTCGCGTTCGGAGTGATCATCGCAGCGCAGGATGCGCCCGCTCGCGGTCGCGCCCAGGGCTTGCAGGAGCTGCCGCGTGCGGCGCGTGTCCTCGGCCAGCACGAGATCGGCCGCGCTCAGAACCGCCGCCATGCGCGGCGAGGCGTCCTGCAGATTCCCGATGGGCGTGGCCACCACGTGGAGCGT
Organism: uncultured Thermoanaerobaculia bacterium; assembly: GCA_964613915.1. GTDB lineage: Bacteria > Acidobacteriota > JBCCFW01 > JBCCFW01 > JBCCFW01 > CAZTIW01. Next base: position 62,268 of record CAZTIW010000025.1, on the reverse strand, counting down.
GCCCGGTGCTTGCATGCTGCAGACTAGATCACTTGCCACGATTCGGAAGCGGTCGCTGCGCTCCCGCTTCCTCTCGTGGCTGGAGGGGGCACCAGCCGGTGCCCCCGGCCGCGGCCGGGCGCCGGGGGAGCGTCAGGCGCCCTTGGCTTCCTTGACGGCGGCGGTGAGGGCGGGGACGACCTCGAACAGGTCGCCGACGACGCCGACGTGGGCCACCTCGAAGATCGGCGCGCGCGGATCCTTGTTGATGGCCACGATGAAGTCGCTCCCCTTCATGCCGACGACGTGCTGGATCGCGCCCGAGATGCCGCACGCGACGTAGACCTTGGGCTTGACCGTGACGCCCGACGAGCCGACCTGGTGCTCCGGGGGAAGCCAGCCGGCGTCCGTGACCGGTCGCGACGCACCGACCTGGCCGCCGAGCGCGGCCGCGAGGTCGCGGATGATGTCGAACTTCTCGGGACCGCCGAGCGAGCGCCCGCCCGAGACGATGATCTCGGCCGTCGTGAGGTCGAGCTTGCCGCCGGGCCCCGTGCTCGTGCCCAGGTTCGTCGCCCGCACGGTGCCCGCCGGAAGCGCGGGCGCGAACGCCGTCACGGCGCCGGCGGCGGAGGCCGCGCTCGCCGCGCGCACGCCGCGCTGCACGGTGACGACGCGGGGAGCGCGCGCGAGCGTGAACGCCATGTCGAGCTTGCCGCCGCACACCTTGCGCACGAGGCGCAGCTCGCCGCCCTCGAAGGTCGCGCCCGTGGCCTCGGAGGCCGTCGAGCCATCCGCGCGCGCGGCCAGCCGCGGCGCGAAGTCCCAGCCCAGCGGGCCGTGCGTGACGAGCACGAGCTCGGCGGGGTGCGCCGCGAGGAGGGCCGCGAGCGCGGCGATCCACCCGTCCGCGACGTAGCTCTCCAGCGCCGGATCCGCGACCGCGAAGACGTCGAGGCCCCCGCGCGTCGCGAAGTCCCCTGCCGGGGCTGCGGGCGAGCTGCCGAGCACGGCGCCCCTCACCGACCAGCCCGATGCGGCCGCGATCTCGCGCGCCAGCGTGACGAGTTCGAGCGAGGCCTCGCGGATCTTGCCGCCGTCCGCCTCGCCGATGACCAGGATGTTGCTCATGACTTCACGTCTCCTCGATTCAGACGAGCCCGGTCTTCTCGCGCATGCGCCGGACGATTTCCTTCGCGACGTCGGCCGGCGATCCCGTCAGCATCTCGGCGCCCGCCTGCCGCTTGGGCTCGGCCACGCGGCTGACCCGGACGCGCGCGCCCGCCGCGCCCACGTCGCCGGCCGCGAGGCCGAGATCCGCGGGCGCCGGCGTCGCCACGGCCTTCTTCTTCGCGGCCATGATTCCCTTGATGTTCTCGTAGCGCGGCGCCTTGCCGCCGGCGCCCGTCTGGAACGTCAGCACGCAGGGCAGCGGCAGCCGCACGCGCTCGCGGCGATCGCCGTCCAGCTCGCGCTCGACCGTCATGGCGCCGTCCTCGAGAGCCCACGCCATGATGCCGGTCGCGCAGGGCAGGCCCAGGCGCTCCGCGAGAAGCGGTCCCGTCTGGCCGAACGAGTCGTCTGACGCCTGGAGCCCTGTCAGCACGAGATCGAAGGGCCCCTCGGCCTTCGCCACGGCCGCCAGCGCGGTCGCGCTGCTCCACGGGTCGCCGCCAGCGAATGCCGCATCCACGAGATGCACGGCGCGGTCGGCGCCCATGGCCAGCGCCTTGCGCACCGCTTGCTTGGCGCGATCGGGACCGAGGCACGCCACGACGATCTCGCGCGAGGCGTCGGCGTCCTTCAGCTGGAGCGCCGCCTCGAGGGCGTAGAGGTCGAACTCGTTCGCCACGAAGGCGACGTTTTCCTCCTCGATCAGGCTCCAGCCCGGCGCGGCCGCCGGCACGAGCCTGGCGTTCGAGTCGGGCACCTGCTTGAGGCAGACGAGGATCTTCATCGAATCGAGACTCCGGGGAAGGGAGGCAGTCTAGTCGCCGCTGTGGGCCCGAACAACCGCGCCACGCCACGCGTGTCGCGCGGCACGCGCGCGGGTTGCGCGGCGCGCGCGCGGCCTGCGCGGCACGCGCGCGGGTTGCGCGGCACGCGCGGGCGGCATCTGGCAGGATTCCTCCGTGGCCACGACCTTCTCCCACTCCAGGCTCTCGCTGCTGGACGACTGTCCCAGGCGGTACGCCTTCCGCTACGTCGAGGACGTTCCCGAGGAGTTCCAGACCGCGGATGCCGTGCTGGGTTCGGCCGTCCACGAGGCGATCCAGTGGATGTACACGGAACGCGAGGCGCGGCGCGAGCCGAGCGCGCCCGCGGCCGTCGAGCGGTTCCGGGCCGCGTGGAAGGCGGGGCTGACGCCCGACGTCAAGGTCGTGCAGGACGACCGGTCCGCGGCTGACTTCGCGCGCGACGGCGAGGACATGGTCCGGCGCCATCACGGGACCACGTTCGCGGGCGATCGCCTCACGACGCTCGCCATCGAGCCGAAGATCCGCCTGGATCTGTCCGAGGCGGCCGGCACCCCTGCGGCGTATGTCGGCTTCATTGATCGCCTCGCGCGCGACGCCGGGGGAACGCTGCACGTCGTGGACTACAAGACGTCGCGTCGCGTGCCCGCGAGCCCGGAGGCCGCCGGCACGCAGTTGCGCGGGTATGGCCTCGCGATCCTCGAGGAGCACGGCGGCACGCATGTCGAGCTGCGCTACGAGTACGTCCGCGCGGGGAAGCACCTGGCCGAGTCCTTCTCGCGCGCGCAGGGACCGGACCTCGCGCGGCTCCTCGGCGATCGCATTCGCCGAGCGCTGGCCGCCGAGAAAGCCGGCGAGTTCCCGGCGCGACCGGGCCCCCTGTGCCGGTGGTGCGGCTACCGCGGCGTCTGCGACGCCTCGGCGTGGTTTCGCGCGCCCGCGCCCGTGTCCGGCACGCGCCGCGAGGCATCGCGTGCCGGGGCGGCCGCCGAGACCCCCGGGCTCGGGCCCTGCCCGGACTGCGGATCGCCGCTGCGCCTGCGCGTGTCGTCGCGATCCGATCTGGTGGCGTGCAGCCGGTACCCGGACTGCGCGCACGCTCGCCCCGCGCGCCCCGCGGATCGCGCGCCGGGTCGCGGCAGCAGGTGATCGCGAGGCTTCCGCGGGGGGGCGCGCGTGGTAGCCTTTCGCCCTTCCACGGATGGACGGTGCGCGTCTCGTCCGCGGGAGAAGCGCGGCGGAGCCGCCGGTCGCCTCGTCGAGGTTCGGGGCAACCCTCACGTGGCCTGCTCGCCCAGCCCCGCGGCTTCGCTCGCCACTCGCTTCCTGGCCCGGGGCTCTCCCCGGGCACGACAACCAGCCCGCCCAGATCGCCCAGGACGTCCTTGCCGGTGGCACGCCAGTCGCCTTCCACCCTCGCCTGCCTCGCCCTGGCCCTCGCGGCCGCGTGGGCTCACGGCCCGGTGACGGCTGATGCGGCCCAGCAGGCCACGCCGCCCGCGTCCCGCCCGGCGTCGAGCGCGCCGCCCGCCGCGCCGGCCACCCGCGCCGATGCCCGCGATGTCCCGCCCGTTCTCATCCCCTGGCCGCTGACGCCGCCCACGCGCGGCGAGGCCGCCTCTCCGCCCCCGGCGGTCCCGCCGCCCGCCACCGCCCCATCGCCGGCCTCGCCGCCGCCGGCGCCAGTGCCAGCGGCAGCGCCAGCGCCAGCCACGGCGGGCGCGCGGCCGGCCCTGCCCCTGGCCGATGACGAGCCGCTCGTCCCCCTGCTGCAGGAGAGCCCCGAGGATCCCGGCATGCGGCTCGCGGCGATGCGGCCCGGCGCGGGGCTTCCCGGCCCTTCGCTCGAGCCGTCGCAGGAAGACCGCACGACCCGCCCGCCCGCCGGGCGTCCGCCCACGCGGCCTCCCGCGAGCCCGGCCGAGCCGGCGCCCGCGGGGCAGGGCCAGGCCGCGCGCGAGCCCGCGCCCGCGGCGCCCGCCGCCTCCGCCGGCCAGCCACCGATCGCCGCGTCCGGATCGATCACGCGCAAGCCAGCCGGGCCAGCGCCGGGGAGCCTCTCGGACACCGAAATCGGCCTGCTCATGCCCGACCTCTCGCTGCCCACGGTGGGCGCGCGCGTCGCCGTGGCCGACCTGACCCCGCCCACCGTCGAGGTCCGGCGCTGGCAACTCGCCGACGTGGACGGCGTCACGTGGGAGTCGGAGGAGGCCCTTCAGGACGGCGAGTGGATCGTGCTGCGCGGCAAGGTGGACGTGCAGTCCGGCGTCGAGCGCATCCGCGCCGACGAGATGCGCCTCAACGTGCAGGCGCAGAAGCTGGAGGCCGACGGCAACGTGGTCCTGGATCGGTCCGACGCGCGCCTGACCGGCCGCCGCCTCGAGTACGACCTCGGCACGAACACGGGCGTCATGCTGGACGCGATGGGCTTCACGGGCGACGACCTGTCCTTCACGAGCGACATCGCCGAGAAGGTGGGCGAGAACAAGTACGTGCTCCGCGGCGCGACCTTCACGTCGTGCACGCAGCCCGCGCCCATCTGGCAGGTCAAGGCCACGAAGTCCGTCGTCGAGATCGACAAGTTCGTCTACCTCTGGAACCCCCGCGTGTTCTTCCGCCGGGTGCCGCTGTCGTGGATGCCGTGGGTGGCGTTCCCGATCAAGCAGCACCGGGCCACGGGGTTCATGGTGCCGCGCGTCTCGTCCTCGTCCCGCCGCGGCACGTCCGTCTCCGAGGAGTTCTTCTGGGCCATCAACCGGTCCGTGGACATGACGGTGGGCGGCACGTGGTGGGCCAAGTACGGCTTCCGCGTGGACGGGCAGGCGCGCTGGTTCCTCAACGGCATGAACGAGTACGGGTTCATCGAGGGCATCTTCCTTCGCGCCAACAAGGGAAAGGAAGATCCGCGGCTCGAGCCGGAGCGGTACCTCGTCAACTGGGAGCATCGCCAGAGCCTGGGGGAGTGGGACCTCACGGTGACGGGCGAGATCGCGACCGATCCGCTCGTGGACGAGTTCGACGGCCTGCTCTCCAACGACACGACCACGTCCGGGCTGGTGGATCGATCGCCCATCCTGAACCAGCGCCTGACCATGCAGCGGCGGTGGGGCAAGCACTCGCTGAACCTGCTGGCCGAGAACGACGAGCGCGGACAGGTGATCTCGCCACCGGCCGTGAGCGGGCCGATCCCGCCCCTGCCCACGCCGGACCTGCCCCTGGACGGCACGCGCAACAACATCAACACGTCGTTGCCCGTGGCCGAGTACCGCGCGTCGGGCCTGCAGCTCGGCGGCAAGAAGTGGGTGACGCTCAGCATGGAGGGGTCGCTCGCGTCGCTCACCCGCGCCGTCGAGGAGGAATACAAGTACCCCTTCATGGATCCGGCCACGTCCCAGCCCGTCGTGCTCAAGTTTGACGAGCGGCTCACGGATCACCAGTACACGCGAGCCGACTTCTACCCGCAGCTCCAGTTTCCGCTCGGCACCACGTTCCTGCGGGTGATCCCGACGGTCAATGTTCGCGGCACGTGGTGGAGCCGGATCGAGACGGACGCCGACCCCAGCACGCCGCTCACGCTCGATCAGGCGACCGAGACCGTGGACCTTCCGGATCCCGCGACCGGTGACTCGATCACCGTGAGGCGGACGCTGGGCGAGGACACCTCGACGTTCATGTGGGCGTGGGACGCCGGCGTGCGGATCGAGGGCCCCGACTTCGAGCGCATCTTCCGTCCCGGCGCCGAGCCGGGCCAGCGCAAGTGGCAGCACGTCGTGGAGCCGTCGCTCGAGTACTCGTTCGCGCCCGAGCTCGACAACGTGTTCCTCATCGCGGGCGACCAGCGGCGCTCGCACTACCAGCAGCGATTCCCGACCGCGTCCACGACCGCGCCCGGCGGCGTGCGCGAGGGCGGTCTCAACGAGGTGCGCCTGCGCCTCGTCAACACGCTGCGCAACAAGCGCGTCGTGCCCGCGGGCTCCACGCCGGAGCAGCCGCGCGACCTGGTCATCTGGTCTCTCTCGAGCACGTGGGACGTCGACAAGGTCGAGGCGGACGCCCGCTTCCAGCGTCCCCGGCACGAGGCCCCCGAGGACTGCAACGGCGATGGCGACACGCTGGACCCCGGCGAGGCGGCGGGCGAGCGCTGCGCCGATCGCACGGAGGAGACGCGCTTCACGAACATCCAGTCGGACTTCAACATCCGGCCCACGGATCGCATTCGCTTCTCGCTGCGGAACACGTACGACGTGCTCGCCGACGACCTGACGCAGACCTCGCTCGTGGGCGGCGTGGACGGCGACTGGGGCTACGTGGACGTTGCCCTGTCGTCGTCCCGGGACCGCGACACGCTCGACGCAACCAACACCGAGGTCTCCGTGACGGGCGAGCAGTGGCTCTACCGGGGCGGGCGGGTGCGCCTGGGCTACGACCTGACGCGCAAGCTGGACGAGCCGGCATCGTCCAGCACCGTGCCGCAGCCCGACTGGATCTACAAGCGCTTCATCGTGTCGTACTACAACCAGTGCATCGGGCTCTCGCTGTCGTGGGAGGACAACGCCCACCGGTCGATCCAGCGCGAGAAGGAGTGGACCTTCATCGTCTCCCTGAAGGAACTCGGCAACTTCCTGCGCTACCGCCGGAGGACCTCCAACTGACGACGCCGGCCGGCGGCCCCGTGCTGGTCACGGGAAGCACGGGCTTCCTCGGAGGCCGTCTCGTCGAGGCGCTCCTGCGGCGCGGGCGCGCGGTCCGGGCGCTGTGCCGGCCGGGACACGAGGCGGCGCCAGCGGGCGCGGAGATCGCGATCGGCGACGTCACCGACGAGGCGTCGCTGGAGAGGGCGGCGGCGGGAGCGAGCGCGATCCTCCACGTGGCCGCGCGCGTCAGCCGGGGCGGAACGCGGCCGGACTTCGACCGCGTGAACGTGCAGGGTCTCGCGAACGTGTTGCGCGCGGCGGCGGCGGCGCGCGTGTCGCGCATCGTCTACACGTCGTCGTTCTTCGCGCTCGGCCCGAGCGATCCGGAGGGGCACGCCCCGCGAGACGAGCACGCCCTCGACGGCGCGTGCGCCGATCTCGATCACTATCAGGCCAGCAAGCGCGCGGCGGCGATCGTGGCTCGCAGGGCGGCGGACGCGGGCGCTCCCCTCGTCACGCTCTACCCCGGCGTGCTCGTGGGCCCGGGACGCATGACGGAGGGCAACTTCGTCACGGCGCTCGTTCGCGATCACCTGTGCGGCAAGCTCGTGCCACTGCCGGCGGGAGGCATGCGGCCCTGGTCGTACGTTCACGTGGACGATGTCGTGGCCGGGCACCTGGCAGCTCTCGACGTGGCGCCCGCCGGCTCGTCCTTCGTTCTCGGCGGCGAGAACGCGTCTCTCCGGTCCCTGTTCGCGTGCGTGGCCGACCTCACCGGCACGCCGCCGCCACGCCTGTCCGTGCCGTTCTCCATGCTCTGGGCGCTGGGCCTGGGCGAGGAAGTGGGCGAGAGCGCGTTCGGCCGGCCGCCGCGAGCGCTCACGCGGGGCGTGGCGCGCGTGCTCGACCGCGCCTGGGCGCTCGACTCGTCGGCGGCGTCGCGAGCGCTCCGTCACGAGCCGCGCTCGCTGCGCGCGACGCTCGTGGACACGATCGCGTGGCTCGAGGCTCGCGGCGACGTGCCGGCCGGCACGCTGAAGGTGCGGGCGTGATGATCCCCGAGGGCGGCGTGCGCCTGGAGCCGAGCGAGATCCGTCGCAAGGCCGTGCACCTGGGCTGCGGCTTCCTCGCGCTCTCGTTGCGCTGGCTGACGTGGGAGCAGGCCCTCGTTGTCGCGCTCGCGGCCGTCGCGTTCAACGCGATCGCGCTTCCGCTGCTGGGCGGGCGGGGACTGCTGCGCGATCCCGAGCGCGCGCGCGGTTTCGCGCCGGGCGTCCTGCTGTACCCGGTCGCCGTCGCCCTCGTCATCGCCGCCTTCGGTCCGTTCCGCGGCCTCACCGTTCCCGCGATGGCCTGGGCGCTGCTCGCCTTCGGCGACGGCGCCGCGGGGCTCGCCGGTCTCAGCTTCGGCCGTCGCCGGCTGCCCTGGAATCCGCGCAAGTCGGTGGAGGGCCTCGTCGCGCACGTCGCCCTCGGCGCCGCCGGCGCCACGGCCGTTGGCGCCTTCGTCTCGCGCGCGGATCAGGGCCTGGGGCCCGGGGCGCTCGTGATCCTGATGGCCGCGATCGCGGCGGCCCTGGTCACCGCGTTCATGGAGACCCTCGACGGCGGGGTGGACGACAACCTCGTGGTGCCGATCCTCGGCGCGATCGCGGTGGATCTCGCGATCACGCTCGGTGTCTCCGGCGCGGGCCCCTTCGCGCCCGCGAGCCTCGCCATGGCGGGCGCCTGCGCCGGGCTCGGCCTCGTCGTCTGGTGGCGCGGGCTCCTGACGGCGGGCGGAGCGGCGACCGCGGCCGTGATGGGCTCGCTCGTGGGTGGCTGGGCCGGGCTGGGCGCGCTGGCCACGCTCGGCGCGTTCTTCGTGCTCGGGGTCGCCGTCACGCGCCTCGGGCGGCGCGTCAAGGAGCAGCGCGGGATCGCGGAGGCGCGCGGCGGGCGCCGGGGCTTCGGGAACGTCGTGGCCAACGGCGGGATGGCGCTGGCCTGCGCGCTGCTCGCGGCCCACGGCGGGTTCGGGTTCGCATCGCAGGGTCCGCCGCCGCACGAGGGGCTCGCCACCGGGTCGCTGGTCGCGCTCGTCGCCGCGCTCGCCACGGCGTCCTTCGACACCGTCTCGTCCGAGGTCGGCAAGGCGCACGGCCGCGTCACCGTGCTCATCACGTCGTGGCGCCGCGTCCCGCCCGGCACCGAGGGGGCCATCAGCCTCGAGGGCACGCTGGCCGGCCTCGCCGCCTCGGCCCTCGTGGGGCTCCTCGGCATCGGCTGGCTGCTGGGCGCCGAGGCGATCGTGCTCGTGCCCGTCGTGGTGGTCCCGGCGGCCCTCGCGGGGACCACGTTCGAGTCGGTCGTCGGCGCGGTGTTCGAGCGGCGCGGGCACCGCATCCAGAACGACCTGCTCAACTTCGCCAACACGCTCGTCGGCGCCGCGACGGCGGGAGCGTTGATGCTCTTGCTCGCGTGAGCGCGCGCGCGCTGATGGGCGCGGCGTCCGCTCGACGCGGGCACGGCGCCGCCCGTCTCGGCGCCACGACACGCCACGGGGACCGATGATTCGCGCTAAGATGCGCATCGGAACCGCATGCTGCCCTTCCGCGACCGATCCACCGTGCTCGCCATCGTGGGAGCTCTCGAGGTCCTCGCCGGCCTCGGGATCATCGCGCTCGGCGCTCTCAGCGCGATCGTGATGATGTTCCCGGAGGCCAGGCAGGCGATCGGGCGCAGCGCCGGAATGGCGGTCGTCAGCGGCCTCACGTACGTCCTGCTCGGCGCGATCGTCGTGGCATCGGGCGCCGGCCTCATGGCCGCGCGACGCTGGGGGCGTGCGCTCTCGTTGATTGGCGGGTGGGCCTGGCTGGTCGTCGGCATCGCAACCGCCCTGCTCTACATCCCGCTCGGCTGGGCCATGGCGCCGGCGCTGTCGGCGGGAGGGGCGGGACACGTCCCGCCGGTGCTGATCACGCTGGTGGGCTGCGCCATCGCCGTCACCGTCTTCATCGTGCCTGGCGGCGCCGTGGTGGGCCTTCTTTGCGGGGACGACGCGCGCCTGACGTGCGAGTGGCGGGACCGGCACGAGCGCTGGACGGACCGCTGTCCGCTGCCGGTGCTGGGGCTCGCCCTGCTGCTCGGATTCGGCGCCGTGGTCATGTTCCCGCTGGCGTTCACCTACCCGGGGCTCGTGGCCGGTCATGTCCTCCGGGGGCCCGCCGCGACGGCCTTCTACCTGGCCGGCGGGCTGGTCGCCGGCGTGCTGGCCATCGGCGCGTACCGGCTGAAGCCGTGGGCGTACTGGGGGAGCCTGGCGTTCTACGCCGCCAGCATCGTCAATGGCGTGACCGCGCTGCGTCCCGACGCGCTCCGCGGTTTCTACGCCGAGATGGGCCTGCCCGCCGCCGACGTGGATCTGGGCGTCGCCCTCGTCACGTCGCGACCGTTCCTGGCTCTCACCGCGCTCCTGACGCTGGCGTTCCTCGCGTGGATCGCCTCCCTGCATCGCCACTTCCGCCCGACCGAGGTCCGCCCGATCGCATGAGCGCCGACACGACCGCTCCCGGGGCGCCGCCCGCGCGCCGCGCCAGCCTTCCGTCCCACGTCATCGAGCTCGCCCGGCCGTTCACGCTGCTGGCGCCGTGGCTCGGCTTCATCTCGTCCGGCATCGCGGGGCTCGGGACGCTTCCGCATGACGTGGCGCTGCGGTGGTCGGCGTGGATGCCGGTCATCATCGGGTCGGTCATGTCGGCGACGCTGAACGCGGCGTCCAACACGCTGAACCAGATTCACGACCTCGACGTGGACCGGATCAACAAGGCGCACCGCCCGATCCCGTCCGGTCGCGTGAGCGTGCGCGAGGCCCGGTTCATCGCGCTCGGCCTCTACGCCGCGGCGCTGATCCTCGCCTGGTTCGCGGATCCGCCCGCCGGCACGCCGGGTCATGGCGAGAGGCAGTGCTTCCTCATCGTGCTCGTGGCGACCTTCCTGACCTGGGCCTACTCGGCGCCGCCCCTGCGGACCAAGCGGCTGGGGTGGGGCGCTAACCTCACCATCGCGATCCCGCGGGGCATGCTGCTCAAGGTGGCGGGGTGGTCGGCGGCCGTGAGCATCCTGCACGTCGAGCCCTGGTTCGTGGGCCTCATCTTCGGCCTGTTCCTGCTCGGCGCCACGACGACGAAGGACTTCGCCGACATCGAGGGCGACCGCGCGGGTGGCTGCCGCACGCTGCCCGTCGTGCTCGGGCCGGTTCGCGCGGCGCGCATCACCGCGCCGTTCTTCGTCGTGCCGTTCCTGCTCATTCCCGTCGGCGCGCTCACGGGGATTCTCACGGGCAGCGTGCCGGCGCTCGTCGGACTCGGCGCGGGCATGGCGCTCTACGGCGCGTGGATCGCGCGCATGATGCTGGCGGATCCGGACGCCCTCGCGATCGATGACAACCACCCGTCATGGAAGCACATGTACATCATGATGTTCGTGGGGCAGATCGGCTTCGCCGTGGCGTACTGGCTGTGACCGTGGTCCCCGGGAGCCCCTGGGCACGTCGCGCCAGGAACTGGCATGGGGCGAGCCGGCGGGCTACGCTCCGACCGGAATGAGCGGCTCGGATTCCAGCACGCCCGCAGGGCTCCCCGGCCCGGACGGCGGCCTTCGCGCGGCCGCCGGGGCCGGTCGCCACCATGCCCGGCGCCTGCTGGTGGCGTCGGCGGTCTTCGCCGTGTCCCTGCTGGCGATCCTCGTGCTCGTGACCGGCTTCATCCTGCGGGACCTGGGCGACGACCGCGTCAACCGCATCCTCAACCAGGCGAAGGCGGAGGCCGAGGCCGTCGCGCGGATGGCCAACGACCCGCGCACGATGGGCGAGCCCGACACGGTGACCTCCGTGGATGCCGGCAAGGATCGCGAGATCGATGGCGAGGCGCTGCTCGAGGATCTCCTGCCAGGCATCGCCGATGCGGATGGTCGGCCGCTCGCCCGTGGCGCGGGACCGCCGGTGCGCGGCGCGGAGGCCGGCGCCGAGGTTCCTCGCGACGGGGCGCCGCGCCTCGTGCCCGCGAACCTCTCCCGGCAGGGGCAGGAGTTCCTGACGATCGTCAACGGCGAGCTCGTGCAGCGCGACGCCTTCCAGTACATCGAGATGCGCTATCCGGGCGGGCGCCAGATCATCTCGTTCCGGCGGTCGGAGATGCGCGATTTCGACCGGTCCATCCTCGGCGAGCAGGGGACGCGCGTCGAGCGGCTGCACCGGCTCTACCGGCCCAGCTCGCGCGCGGCCACCGTGTCCTGGGACGCGACGATCGGCGGCCAGCCCGTGCGGCTCGAGGCGGGGATTGACCAGCAGTATCTCGACGACGGCATTGCGGAACTCCGGCGGCGCACGGTCCCCAAGGTGCTGGCGGGCGCGGCCGCCTTCATCGTGCTCCTGGGCGTCGCCTACGCCTACGTCTTCCGGCTGCTGGGCGAGACCAAGCGCCTGGAGGCGCAGGCCAGCCAGCGCGCGATGCTCGCCCAGGTGGGCCTGCTCGCGGCCGGCCTCGCGCACGAGATCCGCAACCCGCTGTCCGCCGTGCAGATGAACCTCCAGTTGCTCGAGGAGGACCTCGAGGACTGCGTCGGCGGGGCGCCCGCGCCGGTGTCCGCCGCGGCGGGAGCGGTGGCTTCGGCGAGGCCTGCGGGATCGGGCGATCACGTGGCCCTCCTGCGCGCGACGCAGCGCGAGATCCGCCGCCTCGGCGCGCTCGTCACGGAGTTCCTGACCTACGCCCGGCCGGCCACGCCGCGGCCATCCGCCGTCAGGCTGGACGCGATCGTGCGGGACTGCGCCGAGCTGTTCCGCGTGACGGCGGAAGGCCTGGGCGTGCAGCTGGATCTGGACCTGCAGGCCGGCGACGAGCCCGTGCGACTGGACGAGGCCATGCTCAAGCAGGCGCTCATGAACGTGGTCAAGAACGCGATGGAGGCCGTGCCGCAGCCCGGTGGTCACGTGCTCATCACCACGCGCCGGGCGCCCGGGCTCGTGCAGGTGGCGGTGGCCGACGACGGGCCGGGCGTGCCGGGGAGCCTCGACCAGGCATTCCACATCTTCCAGTCCACCAAGAAGGGCGGGACGGGCCTGGGCCTGCCGATCTCGCGCGCGCTCATCGAGCGGCAGGGCGGTTCGCTGACGGCGCGGAGCGGGCCCCTCGGCGGAGCGCTGTTCCTGCTCACGTTCCCGGACGTGCCGGTCGCGGCCGAGCGCGATGCGCAGGCGGCCGCGACGTGATCGGATGGCTGCGCGGGACCGTTCGTTCTCGCGCGGCCGGGCGCGTGGTGCTGGACGTGTCGGGCGTCGGCTACGTGCTGTCGGTGCCCATGTCCACGTTCCTGGAAATGCCCGCGGATGGCGTGGCCGAGCTCCTGGTGAGCACGCAGGTGCGCGAGGAGTCCATCACGCTCTACGGCTTCCACGAGGCCGCCGAGCGCGATCTCTTCGAGCGCTTGCTGACCGTGTCGGGCGTGGGTCCGCGCACGGCGCTGGCCGTCCTGTCGGCGCTCGGTCCGGACGAGCTCGCGCGCTGCATCGCGGAGGGCGACGGGCGCAAGCTCGCGACGGTGCCCGGCATCGGGCGCAAGACGGCCGAGCGGATCGTCATTGACCTGCAGGAGCGCGTGGCGAAGGAGCAGGGCGCGCGCGCGGCGGCGGCGCGCGCGGCGGGCGGTGGCGGCGAGGCCGCGGACGTCGTGTCGGCGCTCGTGAATCTCGGGTACAACGAGCGGCAGGCAGCCCGGGCCGTGCAGGACGCGAAGGTGGACGGCGCGAAGGGCTTCGACGCCCTGCTCCGCAGCGCCCTCGCTTCCCTCGGCAAGGCGTGACCGACCCCACGAGCGGCGATCCGCAGGGCGGGGGAGCGAGCTCTCGCGGGCGGGGCGCCGTGGCCGTCGTCATCGCGATCGTCGTCGGCGCCGCGATCGTCGCCGGCCTCGCGACGCGTGGCCGCGTGCCTCCGCCGCTGGGAGCCACGCTCGAGCACGCCGCGTCGCTCGGCGGACGCGATCCGGCCACCTGCCTGAGCTGTCACCGGCCCGACGGCCCGGCCCGCCCCCGATCCGCCGGCCACACGCCCCGGCAGGACTGCTGGAACTGCCACGCTCTCGAGGCGAACTGAGACAGCGACCGCGGCCGCGTGGCGCCGGGCGAGGCGGGGCGCCTTGACGCATCGGCCTCGGGCGCACTAGGTTCCCTGAGTCTAGGGCGTCGTCGGCACCTGGGGATGCTCCGCGACGCCCCCAGGGAAGGCCTCGATGCGACTTCTTCGGAGCGGCCTGCCGGTCGCCGCCCTTGCCATCTTCCTGCTCGCCGCCGGCACCGCCCGGGGCCAGGAACCCACGGTCATCAAGTACCCCGGCGGACCCGAGGTCATCGCGTTCGGTCCGGGCCAGTTCCAGGCCTTCGCCGGCGCCAAGGTGCGGTGGACGGTCGTCTACGACAACACCGTCAGCCCGTTCGACGTCACGTTCAACTACCTGGACGTCATGGACCCCGCGGGGCTCCTGAACTGCGACGGGAGCCCGGTCTGCCCGGGCGCCCGGCATCTCGAGCTGCTGTGCACGGGCGCCGACGCTCCGGACCCTTCGACGGGCACCGTGGATCAGTGCGATCCGGCGCTCGGTCGCCTGGACATCCGCAGCGTCACGGTGCCCGCGGGCGGCGTGGGGTGCCTCCAGTTCTCGACGCTGATCCTGGACGGCGCGCGGACGGGCGGAGCCCAGAACATCGGGTGCGTGTCGGTCATCCTGCCCTCGCCCGTGAACACGCGCACGCGGCCGACGACGTCCCAGACGCCGACGTGCCCGCCGGTCCCGTCGTCGGGCCTCACGACGGGCTGCTCCAACATCTTCGTGCCCAACGTGGCGCCTCCCAACTTCAGCAACCGCAAGACGGCCACCGTGGACGACACGAACGCCAATGGCGTCACGGATGTCGGCGACGTGATCACCTGGACCGTCGAGGTCACGAACAACAGCGCCGACCCGCATGACGGCTGGATCTACGATCCCATCCCGGCCGGATCGACGTTCGTGGACATCCTGGACAATCCCGGCGGCGCCTGCGCGTTCGACGGAGGCGTGCCGGAGGTGGCATGCACGGTGCTGAACTTCGCGTCGGGCGAGACCAAGACGCTGCGGTTCAGGACCGCCATTGATTGCTCCGTCTTCACCGACGACGACACGTCGCGCGTCTGCAACACGTCCTTCCTGTGCAACGACGCCGGACGCCTCTCCTGCGCGCCCTCGGACGAGGATCTCACCTCGCCCGTCGAGCCGACGTGCGTCGTGGTTCCGCAGCCCGATCTCACGGCGTCCACGAAGACCTGGTCCATCGTGGACGATCGCGATGGTGACGGTGCCCTGAGCGACGGCGACATCGTGGGTTTCGCGATCACCGTCCGCAACGATGGCTCGGGCACGGCCACGAACGTCGTGGTGACCGATGTCCTCGACGTGACGTGCCTGGACGAGGGAACCGTTGACGCCGGCGCGGGCTTCTACGATCCCGCGACGGACACGATCACCTGGCCCGCGGGGGATCTCGCGACCGGCGAAGCAGCCTTCACCGTCATCACCGCTGCGATCCTGGACACGGGGGCGGGGTGCTGCAACCAGGCGGGCGCGACGCACGACGAGCGCGTCGCCTGCACGCTGCCGCTCGTGGTCACGAACGATCCGGCGACGGCGGCGCCCGGCGACCCGACCTGCGTGCAGTTCGGGCCGCAACCGATCCTGGATGTGGACAAGGACTTCGCTCTGACGAACGACGTCAACGGCGACGGCGTGATCGATCCCGGCGACGCCCTCACGTTCACCATCACCGTGCGGAACATGGGCTCCGGCGTCGCGACCGACGTGGTGGTGGACGACATCATCCTGCCCTGCTGGGACGGCTTCGTGTCGGCGAACGTGGTCATCACGCCCTCGACGGGCGGCACCAACGAGTCCACGGATCTCACGCCGCCGGCCACGCCCGCGCGGCTGCGGGTCACGGGCGTCGGCGGCGCCGGGGGGCTCGCGCCGCTCGGGGCCGAGGTCGTCACGATCACGTTCGACCTCATCTACGCGCCGGGATCCGCGGGCGCGTGCTGCAACGAGGCCGACGTCACCTACGCCGAGTCCGCGGCCACGGTGTCGAGCGACGATCCCACGACGGGACTCACGGGCGACGCCACCTGCACGTCGCGCGGCACCTTCGCGGCGACGCTCGAGATCGGGAAGACCGCGACCGAGGAGTTCCCTGACGGCTGCTGGCAGCCCGGCGAGAACATCACGTTCACGCTGACGGTCACGGCGCGGAGCGCCGAGGCCTTGCTGATCGAGATGACCGACACGATCACGGATCCGTCGGGCGTGTTCACCATCGTCAATCCCGGCTCGGGCACGCCGGATGCCGGGGGCGACTCCATCACCTGGATCGTGGGCGACGTGGACGTGGACGCCACGCGCACGCTGACCTGGATCGGCCGGTTCGACTGCACCGCGACGGCGGGCATGTTCGCCGAGGACGTGGCGACGGCCTCGGCATCCAACGCGCCGACCGCGTCCTCACCGGTGGTGACGACGACGGTCGGCGAGTCCAAGCTGACCGTGACGAAGGCGATGTCGTACACCGACCGCGACGCGAGCGGGTCGTTCTCGCCCGGCGACGAGGCCATCTTCGACATCACGGTGGAGAATGTCGGCGACTGCCCCGCGCTGTCCGTGGTGATCGTGGACACGCTGGACGCCGATCTGGACTACACGAGCGTGAGCGCCGATGGCGCGCCGCTCCTGGGCGGCGACACGCTGACCTGGGACGAGACGACGACCCCGGCGCTCGCGTCTCTCGCGTCCGGCTCGTCGGTGACCTACTCCGTGCGAGCGCTCGTCCTGGAGCCCGGTCCGACGAATCCGAACCCGGGCTTCGACGGCGTCGTCGAGAACACGGCGACGGCCTCGGCCTCCGGCTCGCGCGCCTGCCCGATCCGGGCGACATCCAACACGGTCAGCGACGTGATCGACGTGTCCACGGCTTTCTTCGAGCTGCAGCTCACGAGCGCGGACGACGACCTCGACACCTGCCACGAGCGAGGGGAGCCGCTCACGATTGACATCGAGCTGACGCCGCGGGGCGGCGCGGCGGACAACGCCGTGCTGACGCTCGCGGTGATCGAGGCGATGGACCTGATGGACATCACCGACGCGGACGGCGGGACCGTCGCGGGGAACCCCGAGACGATCACGTGGAATCTGGGGCGCCTGCCGGTGGACCGGACCGTTCGGCGGCGCGTGATGGCCGCGGCGCGTTGCGACGTGCCGGACGCGCAGAGCTTCGACCTGCGCGCGGACGCGACGTCGTCCAGCGTTCCTGCGGAGTTCGCCGAGCTCCTCGCGCTGCGCACCGGCGCGCCCGTCCTCGAAGTCACCAAGCGCTTCTCGTGGCTGGACGACGGCGACGCGACGCTCGAGGTGGGCGAGACCGTGAAGTACGACATCACGGTGAGCAACGTGGGCTCGTGCCAGGTCCGGAACATGGACGTGATTGACGCGATTGACGTGGACCTGGACGCCACGGCGCCCTACTTCAACCCGGTGGCGACGTTCGACGGCGTGCGGACGTTGATCTGGTCGGGGCTCGGCCTGGACCCGGGAGCGTCCATCGGCCTGACCTTCGAGGTGCCCGTGCTCGATCCGGCGACCAATCCGGATCCCATGGCGGACGGGTTCCTCTCGAACGAGGCGACGGCGGTCGCGAACTCCATCCACGGCTGCCCGACCTCGGTCTTCCAGGGCGCGGCTCCCGTCATCGAGATCGGCACGATGGTCGGCACGTTCCGGTTGCTCCGCAACGACTTCATCACGTGCCGCGAGGACGCCTTCGACACGATGAAGGCCGAACTCCTCCGTCCCCGGCCCGTCCCGCAAGAGTGCAGCAACCCGCCCGCCATCGATCCGGCGCACCGGGGGACCCAGGTCGTGGACAACGTGACCTCGCCCTATCCCTTCGCCGGAGACGCCGACACGGCGTCCTCGTTCGAGCAGTGCCCGCAGACGCTCGTGGGCTTCGGCCGGATTCTGGTGCTCTACGAGCTGGACGATCCGGACCCTGCCTGCGTCCGCACGCTCCGGGTGCGGAAGGTCGGTCGCGACATCGAGATCAGCTGGTAGCTTTTCGCGACACGTGCCGCGCCGGAGGGGCAAAACAACCCGCGACCATCGTCCTGACGGGCATGGGCTACCCGACGTTGATGCGCCAGGGGAATCACCGGCGTGGACCCGTGCGCGCCCTCCGCCCGTGATCGGCTCCAGGTCAATCCCCGTTGACAGAAAACAAAGAAAGTTGCGGCCCCGACCCCGGCGGCGGATGCACGATCACGGGTGAAATAGGTCACAGCCCCATGCCCGGGATCTCCTGCGCGCAGTGTGCAGGGTCCCGCGTCGCCTCAGAATGCGCGGCGTGAGTGGCTGCGAAGCCATCCACGGGAGGCCTTCATGTTCCGCTCGTTCAGCCGGTGTCGCACCGGCATGCTCATCGCGGTAGGGGCGCTGCTCGCTACCGGGCTGACAGCCCGGGAGAGCCGCGGCCTGCGCACGCCAGATTCCACGGTGCAGGGGGTCATCTCGACACCCGCGCTGCCCATTGCCGTCGGCGAACCCGCCGGCATCAGCGTCGATCTCCAGATCGAGCTGCTCCACGCCCGCATCAAGAACGTTTCCGACTACCGCGCGGAACTCATCGAGCCCTTCACGGCGTTCGCTGAGGCCCTTCGCGGCGGCGCGCTCGACGAGAGCGCGATCTTTGCCTCGGTCGCCACGATCGCGGATCCCGTCATTCAGGACAAGTACGACGGCATCATGCGCGACTTCGGTCGTCGCATCCTCGCCGGCCAGCTCGGCTTCGACCTTCAGGAGTTCGACATGGTGGACCGGCCGATGGCCTGGCGCGTGGGCGTGCCGGACCTCGCCGTGACGGCACGTCCCAAGGCCCTGTGCAACACCTGCACGACGCCCAGCGTGCTGCCGAACCCGACCACGGCCTGCCAGTACATCTCCGGCAACACGACCACGGCCTGCCCGAGCGACTTCTACTCGCTCACGCTGACGGCTGGCGTGGCGTACCAGTTCACGATGTGCGCGGCGACGTGCCCGAGCGCGACCGGCAACTACGACACGCGGATCCGCATCCGCCAGTCGGGTTCCTGCACGATCCTCGTGGACAACGATGACTTCTGCGGGCTGCTCTCGCAGGCTCAGTACACGCCCGCGACGACCGGCACGTACATCATCGAGGTCACGGGCTTCACGACGGGCAGCGTCGGCAACTACACGATGGGCTACCGGCAGATGCCGGCGTCCACGTGCGGCACCTGCGCGACTCCGGCCGCGACGATCACGCCGACCACGGTCTGCCAGACCGTCAGCAACAACAACACCAGCTGCCCGGATCCGAGCTGCACGTCAACGACCACCTCGGGCGGCGTCTGGTACAACGTGAACCTGACGGCCGGCCGGAACTACACGTTCTCCACCTGCCCGAACAACGCGGCGGGCGGCGCGTGCTTCGGCACGGCGAGCTATGACACGCGGCTGGACCTCTGGAACAGCACGTGCACGACGCGCCTGGCGGGCAACGATGACATCGCTTGCACGCTGATCTTCCGCTCCGCGTTCCTCTACAGCCCGCCCACGACCGGCGTCTACAAGCTGCAGGTTCGCGGCTTCTGTGGCGACACCGGCACCTACACCCTGGCCTACCAGGAGCAGGCCGGCTGCGTGGCGCCTTCGATCATCAGCAACACGCCCACGACGGGCACGACCAACACGACGAACTGCCAGCGTTCGCAGACCTTCTCCGTGGGTCTCAACGCGCTGGCGACGGGTCCGTTCACGGGCACGTTCTCGATCACGCCCTCGGGCGGGAGCTCGGCCTCGCCGACCTCTGGCTCGATGACGTTCTCGGGCACGACGGGCAGCTTCACGTCGAACCTGACGCGGCCGGCTTGCGGCTCGTCGAGCTTCACGGTCACGGCGACCGTGAACAACGCGTGCGGCTCGGCCACGCGGACGTGGACCTACACGCTCACGGACGGCACCGCGCCGAACTTCGCCACGTGCCCCGGCACGCTGACGCTGGACTGCGCCGCGCCGGATCCGCCGCCCGCGACCATGTCGGCGACGGACAACTGCGACCCCGCCCCGACGATCACGTTCGCGCAGACCCGCGTGAACGGCAACTGCCCGGGCAACTTCACGACCCGTCGCACCTGGACGGCGCGTGATTGCAGCAACAACTCCCGCGTCTGCACGCAGAACATCAACCACCGCGACACGACGCCCCCGGTCGTTTCCGGCGCGGAAGAGTTCTGCCTCTGGCCGCCGAATCACGAGTACTACTGCTTCCAGAGCTCGTCCCTCAATCCGAGCATGTCGGACAACTGCTCGCCGCCGATCAGCCTGCTGATCGTTGGCTGCACGTCCAACGAGCCGGACGAGGGCACGGGCGATGGCGACTTCCCGAACGACTGCGTGGTCTCTCCGGATGGCAAGGAAGTTTGCGTCCGGTCGGAGCGCGCGGGCAGCGGAAGCGCTCGCGTGTACCGCGTGATGGGCATCGGCGTGGATGCGTGTGGCAATCGCTCGGCGCCGACGCCGGTCGCGATCATCACCATTCCCCACGACGACAGCGAGCACCCGGAGTGCCGTGAGCCCAACTCGGGGCTCGACAAGCACTTCTGAGCTGACTCTCATCGTCCGCTCTTCGGGGCGGGGGCCATCCGGCTCCCGCCCCGTTTTCGTTTTCGGCTTCGCGCCGGGCTTGACCCGACGTCCGGGCTGGCCGAAGATCCCTCGCATCGCGGCTCCGCGCGTCCCTCAGCGCCGACCTGCCGCCAACCCTGACAGCGCTGACAGCCACGAGAGGAGGCCCCATGCGTGCCGACATCCTGACCCTTCACGCCGCCGCCTCCCGTCGTCCGGGTTCTCCAGCGCGATAGAGCGTCCGTCCGCCGCGCCCCTGCTGCCGCGCGCCGAGGCTCCGACGACTGCCCGGAGGCGATCCCGATCCCCGCACGCTCGCCGTGCGTCCGTCGCGATCCCGCCGCAGTCACCGCACGCCCGCTTCGCCCGCGAAGCGCCGGAGCCTCATCGTGTCCGTCGCCGATCCCCACCCCTCGCTCGAATCCCTGGGCTGGAACGCCTGGTTTCAGTCCCACCGCCACCGTCTCTCGCCATCTCACGTCCCCGCCCGCGTCGTCGCGGAGCACCGCGGCGCGCTGGAGATCCTCGGTCCCGACGGAGCCCGCTCGGCGCGCCTCGGCGGCCGGCTGCGCCACCACGCCACGTCGAGGCTGGACCTGCCCGCGCTCGGCGACTGGGTGGGCGCGCGCCCGCCGGAGGGCGAGGGCGAGGCCGTCGTGGACCTCGTCCTGCCGCGGTCGAGCCGGCTCCTGCGCCAGGCCGCGGGCCGCCGGGTCGAGGCGCAGGTCATCGCCGCGAACGTGGACCTGGTCATCGTCGTCGCCGCGCTGGACCAGGACTTCAACGCCCGCCGCCTGGAGCGGTGGGCGCAGGTCGTGGAGGCATCCGGAGCCGTCCCGATCGTGCTGCTCAACAAGGCGGATCTGTGCCGGGATCCGGCGCCCCTGGTCGCGGCTGCCGCGCAGGCCGTGCCGGGAGCGCAGGTGATGGTGGCCGCCGCCACGCGCGCCGAAGGTCTCGACGCCGTGCGCGCAGTCGTTCGGCCGGGGATCACGGCCTGCCTGGCCGGGTCCTCGGGCGTCGGCAAGTCCACCGTCGTCAACGCCCTGCTGGGCTCGGCCGTGCAGGCCACGCGGGAGGTGCGCGAGCATGATCATCGCGGCCGTCATGCGACGACGCATCGCGAGCTCTTCATGCTCCCCGGCGGCGGCTTGCTGGCTGACACGCCGGGCATGCGGGAGCTGAGCCCGTGGGTGGAGGGCGAGCCCGAGAGCCTCGCCTCGTTCGCGGACATCGAGGATCTCGCGCTGCTCTGCTCGTTCCGGGACTGCGCCCATCGCGGCGAGCCCGGGTGCGCGATCGCGGACGCCGTGCAGCGTGGCGACATCAGCCCGGCGCGCATGGCCGCCTTCGAGAAGCTCCGCCGTGAACAGGCCTTCCAGGCCCGCCGGCAGGATGAGGCCGCCATGCGCGCCGAACGCCTGCGCTGGAAGGCCATCACGAAGGCGGTCCGCCAGCGGCCGAACCCCAAGACCTGACCCGCCCTGGCGCCCTCAGTCGGTGGACCGGCGGAGCGTCGCGAGCTGGCCTGCCGGGAGGTCGCCGAAGAGCTGCCGGCTGCCGTCCACCCAGGTGACCTCCACGGCCGTCGCGACCGTGGCCTCGCCGAGGCCCACGTGGATGATGGCCGGCATGCTGGAGACGTAGCTCCCGCTCGCGCGAACGTCGCGCCGGTGGAGCCGCCCGCCCGCGTGCAGCCGCACGGTCGCGCCGAGCGCGTCCGCGCCCGAGCGCTCGAGGACGCGCAGGGCGATCCAGCGTCCCCGGTCCGGCGACGCGTTGCGCAGGACGCTCGCGGGCCCGTCGCGATTGACGACGATGAGATCGAGCGCGCCGTCCCCGTCGAGGTCGCCAGCGGCGGCTCCGCGGCTGGATCCGAGCAGGGGGCTCGCCGTGGCGCCCTCCGGCAGGATCTCGGTGAACGTGCCCAGGCACGAGCCGCGGAAGACGAGGTTCGGTTCGGCGTACGGATCGTCGCCCCAGATCTTGGCGTGGCGCATGACACGGCCGTTCGCCTCGAAGAGGTCGAGACATCCGTCCTGGTCGAAGTCCGCGAAGATCATCGCGAAGCGCGTGAACATCTGCGGTCTCGTGGCGAGGCCGGCGGCGCGCGTCCGGTCCTCGAAGGACCTCCCGTTCCATCGGAACAGCGAGTCCGTCTCGCTGAACAGGTTGCCGACGATGAGATCCAGGTCGTCGTCACCGTCCAGGTCCTCGGCCGAGATCCCCATGCCGGCCTTCGCCGAGCCGTTCTCGTCCACCGCGCAGCCAAGCAAGAGGCCTCGCTCCACGAACGTGCCGTCCTTCTGGTTGATCCAGAGGAAGTTGGGCGAGCCGTCGTTGGACACGAAGATGTCCAGCCAGCCGTCCCCGTCGAAGTCCGCCGCGAGGACGCCCAGCCCGTTGCCGCGCGCGCGGTCAATGCCGGCGCTCGCCGTGATGTCCGTGAACGTGCCGTCGCCCTCGTTCCGGAACAGCAGGTCGGTGGTGGGGGCCTGATAGCTCCGGGGGCCGCAGAAGTCCCGCGATCCCATCTCGTTGTAGCAGACGATCTCGCGCGCGGGCGACCAGTCCAGGTAGTTCGCGACGTAGAGGTCGAGATCGCCGTCGCGGTCCATGTCCACGAAGGCCGCCGACGACCCCCAGCTTGACGTCACCAGGTTGGCCTCTCGCGTGATGTCCCGGAAGCGCCCGCCGCCGTCATTGCGCAGCAGCACGTGCTGGCCGTACCGCGTCATGAAGAGATCCGGGTCCCCATCGCCGTCCACGTCGCCCGCCGTCACCCCCATGGCGTAGCCCGGCACGTCGGCCCCGCTTCCGGCGCTGACGTCGTCGAACGTGCCATCGCCGCGGTTCCGGAAGAGTCGCGCCGTGTCCTGATCAGAGGCGGGAGCGTCCACGCGGCCGCCCGGCGTGAAGAAGGCGTCGAGGTCGCCATCGCCGTCCATGTCGAAGAGCGCGACGCCGCCGCCGACCATCTCGCCGATGTAGTACTCCTCCCCGTGGCCGCTCGCGTACGTGAAGCGGATCCCCGAGCGCTCGGTCACGTCCTCGAACCACACGGGCGGGATCGCTCCGGGCGCGCTGGCGGCGCTCGCGCCCGCCTGGCTCGGGCCCGGAGGCGTCGCCGGCGTGCAGGCGGTCGCGGCGAGCGCGGCGATGGCGAGCCCCGCGATGCCCAGCGAACGCCCCGTCATCGAGCGGGCGCGGCGCGTCGCGACCGCGCCGTCGCGATCTCCGCGAGCGCCTGCGTGAGCTGCGGGGGTTTCAGCGCGCCCAGCTTGCCGGCCATGCGGAAGGCGGCCTCGGCCTCGTCCAGGCGTCCGAGATCCAGCTCCGTGATGGCGAGCGCGTGCCACGCCGTCGCGTGCGCGGGATCGGCGCGCGTCGCGTCGCGCAACGCGACCGCGGCGTCCTCGAGGCGGCCGAGGTCGCGCAGCGTGACGCCGAGGCCGAAGCGAACGCCCCCGTCCTCTGGCGTCTCGGCGATGGCGCGCTCGAACGCGGCGACGGCGTCCCCGTGCCGGCCGAGCCGGCTGAGCGCTCCCGCCTCGAAGGGGCCCAGGTGGGGGGTCGAGGGATCGATCTCTCTCGCGCGCGCCGCGTGAGCGACGACATCTTCGAAGCGCTCGGCGGCGAAGGCGGCCTCCGCGTAGACCGCGTGGGCCAGGGCGTGATCCGGCTCCTTGACGAGGAAGCGGTCGAGCAGCGTCAGGGCGTCGGCGGCGCGTCCGACCGCGACGTACTCCGAGGCGAGGTTCACGACGACCGAGGCCGTGTCGGGCTCGCGAGCCAGGAGCCGCTCGAGCAGGCGGATGGCGTGATCGTGATGGCCGTCCTCGCTCGCGGCGAGCGCCTGGTTGATCTGACCGAACGTGCTCACCTGGTAGATGAGGGCGTCGAGTTCCCAGGGATCGTGCCAGCGCGTGAGCGGGGCGCTCGACGCGCCCAGTTCCGCCGCAGCCTCGTCCAGGCGCCCCTGCAGGCGCAGGGCGCTTCCGAGGAGAAACCGGAGCGAGTCGTCCTTCGGGCGGGCGCGCGCGAGCGGGCGCACGAGGCGCTCGGCGGTCGCGCCATCGCCCTGCGCGAGGGCGACGCGCGCGAGGCCCGCGGTGCCCGGAACGTCGCCCGGGCTCGCCCGCAGGGCGGCCTCGAACTCCGCCCGCGCGCCCGCCAGGTCGTCGCGCTCCAGCAGGATGAACCCGCGGCGCCAGCTCGACGCGGGGTAGCGCGGATCGAGATCGCGCGCGCGCGCGAACGCCGCGAGCGCGAGATCGGCGTCGCCCTGCTCGGCCCGGATGCGGCCGAGATGAAACCAGGCCTTGGCGTCGCGCGGGAGGAGCAGGACCGCCTGCTCGAGGCATGCCCGCGCCGGCTCGGCCATCGCGTTCACGCCGTAAACCAGGCCCAGCTCGAGCCAGGCGGCCCCGGCCCGCGGCGCGTCCAGGACCTTCTGGCGCGACCGCGCGATCTGCGCCGCGACGGCCTCGTCCATGTCGGCGACGGGCGCCTCGGGCGGGACGCCCACGGACGGGCGAGACAGCAGCCACGCGGCGCCCGCGACGATCGCCACCACGATGGCGATGGAGGGCAGGAGAACCCTGCGGCCTCGCGCCGGGGGCTGGTCGCGCTGTTCTCTCCGTCGCTGGCGATCGAGCTGGCTCATGCGGGTCCCGTCAGGATAGCAGCGTCGCTCGCGGGCTCGGCGCGTGCGGCGAGCGGTCGCCGTCAGCCGAGCGGGCGGATCGTGCAGGCGCCCGATGTCATGGCGCGGCAGATGAGCCGGTGGCGCGGAGGAGCGTCGAAGCGGTCGAGCGAGTGGGCCTCGAGCAGGTCGGGCGCCGCCAGGTTCTCGCTGCCCTCCGTCACCTCCGCCATGCAGGCGCCGCAGGCGCCGACGCGGCAGCCGTGCGGCAGGTCCACGCCCTGCTCGATCGCGGCATCCAGGATGCTCATCCCCGGCGGCACGGTGAACGTCGCCCCGCTCGTCGCATCCGTGACGGGGCAGCCGCGGGCGCACCGGTCCTGCTCCTCGCCCGGGGGCGAGGCGGCAACGGGGAGGGGGGATTCGGTCACGGGCGGGGGGAGGCGTCGCGCCGGCGAGGGCCGGCCTTCCCCAGGCATCGGCGGGAATGGCCGCTCGCTTGAGCGCCCCGCCCCGGCGGCCCGGCCCTGGGGTAGAGTCGCGCCGTTCCGCCCCGTTCACCCTCCCTCCGACCCCCCCCCGCCGCATGCCCGCCCCCCAGCCCCTCGCCACCACGGACGACTCCGCCGTCCACCGCACGACCCTGCCCGGCGGCCTCGTGGTCGTGACGGAGGAGATCCCGCGCGCCCGCACGGCGGCGATCGCGCTGCTGACCCGGCAGGGCAGCCGCGATGAGCGCCTGCGTGACAGCGGGCTGTCGCACGTGCTCGAGCACTTCGTCTTCCGCGGCACGCAACCGTGGCGCCGGGTTCCCGCGGGCAGGAGCCTGCTCGAGATCGCGAGCGAGACCGATCGGCTGGGCGGGGAGATCGACGCCTGGACCGGACGGGAAAGCACGTGCTACTCGGCCGAGGTCGCGGCCGAGTCGTTCGAGCGGGCGGCGCTCCTGGTGACGGATCTCGTGGGACGCCCGCTGCTTCCGGCCGACGAGCTCGAGCGCGAACGCGCGGTCATCCGCGAGGAGATGCGCGGCTACGACGAGGACCCTGCCGAGCGCGCGCACATGCTGGCCAGCGCCGAGCTCTGGCCCCGGCATCCGCTCGGGCGGCGGGTCGAGGGCACGCCCCGGAGCCTCGCGCGATTCACGCACGCGGACATCGCGCGCTTCTTCCAGACCAAGCACGTCGGGGGCAACATGGTGGCCTGCGCCTCCGGCCGCGTCACGCACGAGCAGGTCGTCGGGCTCGTGTCCGCGAGCCTGGGGCACCTGACCGCCCGGCCGCCGCGCTCGGGTCCGGCGGCGCCCGAGCCCGGCCAGGGCCTGCACCTGCAGCGCCGGGCCCGGCTCGAACAGGCGCAGATCGTGCTCACGCTCCCCGGGCTCCCCGCGGCGCATCCCGACCTGCCGGCTCTCGGGGTGCTGCTCATGGCGCTCGGCGGCGGCGTCTCGTCGCGCGCCTGGCAGCGCATTCGCGAGGAGGCCGGGCTCGCCTACGACCTGAGCGTCGAGCACGAGGCGCTGCGCGACGCGGGGCGGACGCAGTTCCACGCCGTGACGGCGCCCGGCAACGTCGCTCGTGTCATCGGGCTGTTCCGCGACGTGTGCGCGGACATCTGCGATCACCGGCTCGAGGCGGACGAGTTCGAGCGCGTGCGCGAGGGCCTGCGATCGAGCCTCGTGCTCGGAAGCGAGACGGCGGGGGACCGCCTCGGCGGCCTGTCCTGGTCGGAGCTCGTGCATGGCCGCCCCATGCTCATGCCCGAGCGGCTCGATCGCCTGCTGGCGGTCACGCCGCAGGACGTGCATCGCGCGGCGTTGCGGACCCTCCGCGATCCACGGCGCCTGCTGGTCGTCGTGAGCCCTGACATCACCGGCCTCGACGGCGGCTTGCTCGAACCCTGAGTGTCCGCGGGGGCGTCGCATGCGGTACGCTGCTGCCTTCACGCGGCGCCCGTGCCCTGGCCGCCGCGGTCGTGGAGGCCATGGTCAAGGTCGTCGTGCTCGGCAGCGGGAGCCGCGGGAACTGCACCTTCGTGCAGGGCGGGCGCACGCGCATCCTGATTGACGCCGGCTTCTCGCGCCGCGAGATCGCCCGGCGGCTCCACGCCGCGGGCGAGCGCCTCGAGGACGTGGATGCCCTTCTGATCACGCACGAGCATTCCGATCATGCCTCGGGCGCGGGGGTCGTCGGTCGCACGGGCATCCCCGTCCATTGCTGCGAGGAGACGCGCGAGGAAGCCGCGCTCCACGACATCCCCGAGTGGGTGCCCGTGACCCCCGGCCGCGCCTTCGACGTCGGCGACCTGCGCGTCGAGCCGTTCACCGTTCCGCACGACGCGAGCATCACGCTCGGCTTCCGCATCGTGGCCGAGGGGATCTCCATCGGCTACTGCACGGACCTCGGGCACGTCACGGCGGTCGTCCGCGATCGCCTCGCGGGCTCGAACGTGCTCATCGTGGAGAGCAACCACGACATCGACATGCTGCGCGACGGAGACTATCCGTGGCCGCTGAAGCAGCGCGTCGGCGGCCGCCACGGCCACCTGTCGAACGAGGCCTCCGCGGGCCTGCTGACCGATGTCGTCGGGGGTGACTCCTTCGCGATCGCGCTGGCTCACCTGAGCCAGCACAACAACGAGCCGACGCTCGCCGCCTTCGCCGCGCGCGAGGCGCTGCAGCGAGCCGGCCACGAGAGCGCCCGCCTGTTCGTCACGTCCCAGTCGGAGATCTGCCCGATCGCCGTCGCCTGAGACGGTCGTCGGGCGCGAGGCCGCCGTGGCCCGCGTCACGCCCGTGATCGGGGAATCCGTCCCGCGCGCTGAGGACGTTCCCGCACCGCGATGAGCGTGGAGTGGCCGGCATGGCGCTCGCGGCGCGCGCGTGGCCGTGGCACTCCGCTTGCTGTGATGTCGCGCGAGACGCCGCGAGTCCGCCGGTCGTCCGCCAATCCCGGCGGCCGCCGCGCGCGGGGCCTCCAGCAGGGTTGACGTCATGAGCCGTTGGTTCGCCGCGCTCGGGATCCTGGCGCTGGCCATCGTCGGTCTCGTGCCGGGGATCGCGTTCGCGAGCGGCCTGCCCGCGGCGCCGACCGCCGGCGAGGTCGCGGCGACCGACGCCGATCGCGCTCAGATGGACGCCGGCCGGATCCTCTACTCGTTCGCGTGCGCGCCCTGTCACATGGCCGAGGGGCAGGGCCTCGAGGCCGTCACGCCGCCGCTCGCGGCGTCCGACTACCTCATGGAGGACAAGGAGCGGTCCATCCGTGTCGTCCTGGAGGGGCTCGCGGGGCCCATCACCGTCAACGGGAGACCTTACAACGCGGTGATGCTCCCCCTGCGGCAGCTCAGCGACGGCGAGATCGCGAGCATCCTCACCTACGTGCGCCGCTCCTTCGGCAACTCCGGCGACGCGGTGTCCGCCGCCGAGGTCGCGAAGGTCCGCGCCGGCGCCGCGCGACCGCCGGTCGCGACGCCTTGACCGCCGCGACCGGGGGCCGTGAACGGATGATGGGGCCAGCCGGTCAGCCCGATGGCCTCTCGAGTCGACACCATGCGAGGTTTCCCATGACCGTGATGGCGCGCTCCGTTCTCGTCGTGATCGTGGCCTGCATGCCCGCCGTCCTGGCGCGGGCGGAGGGCGCGAAGGCACCCGAACGCCGGTACCTGACCCTGCGCTTCGAGGAGGACTGGTCGTGGCTCGCGACGCACGCGTCCGCCGAGCCCGACGCCTTCGATGCCGTCAAGCACGTGCCGGTGGGTGAGTCCTGGTCCTTCCTGCTCGGCGGCTCGACGCGGCTCCGCGTCGAGAGCGACGACGGCAAGATCGTGCCCGCGGGCGTGCTCGAGGGTGACAGCTTGCAGCGGTTCCGCACCTTCCTTCACTGGGAGCTGCGGCATCGCAACGACTTCCGGTGGTTCACCGAGGTCCGTTACTCGGGCACGCAGTCCACGGACCGGCCCATCGGTGGCGTGTGGGAGGACGACCCCGACGTGCAGAACTTCTTCCTCGAGGGCACGATCGGCGCGAGCACGCGGCATCCGGTCACGATCCGGGCGGGCCGGCAGGAGCTTCTCTTCGGCGGCCAGAAGCTGGTGTCGCCGCTCGACTGGTCCAACACGCGGCGGACCTGGGACGGCATCGCGGTCATCGCGCGCACGCCTCGCACGCGCACGACGGCCTTCGCGACGCGTCCCGTGCTGAAGGAAAAGCACGACCTCGACTCGCCCAGCGACGACGTGTCGTTCACCGGCACGACCGTCCAGATCCGTCCGAAGGACGGCCACGCCGTCGAGGCGTTCGCGTGGATGCTGCACGACTCGTCGGGCAAGTACGTGTCGGAGGACGCGGGCTCCAGCACCGATGTCGATCGCCTCACGGTCGGAGCGAGATACGAGTGGAAGGCGGGCGGCTGGAGCGGCGACGTCGAGGCCGCCTGGCAGTCCGGTGACGCCGAGAACGACGACATCCGAGCCCACATGGCGTCGGTCTCGGCCGGGCATCAGTGGGCGAAGGCGCCCGGCAAGCCGCGAGCCAGCTTCGGCGTGGACCTCGCCTCGGGCGACGACTCGCCGACGGATGGCACCGCCGGCACGTTCGACCAGCTGTTCCCGCTCGGGCACGCCTATCTCGGCCACGTGGATGTCGTCGGGCGTCGCAACATTCGCGCGGCGCGCGGGCAGTTCGAGGCATGGCCGGCGAAGGGCGTGAAGGTCGAGGCCGCGATCCACGGTTTCTGGCTGGACCAGGAGCGCGACGCGCTCTTCGACGCCGCGGGCGCCGCGCTGCGCAGGGACGCGACGGGCAAGGCCGGCGATGACGTGGGCGAGGAGCTGGACGTCATGGTGAGCTGGACCTTCCGGCGGCACCACGTGGTCGCTCTCGAGGTCGCGCGCTTCTGGGGCGGCAAGTTCCTGGAGCGCACCGGGGGCGCCGAGGACGTGACCTGGGGCTGGCTCGGCTACGAGTTCAAGTTCTAGCCGAGCGTCCGCGAGCGGGGCTCACGGCGCTCGACGTGCACGAGACCAGGCCCCTGACACCTGAGCCCTCCGGGTCCATCGCTGGCATGATGGCAGGGCGATGCGCGCGCTTTCCGTTCCCTCGCACGCGGCCTCGGCGCCAGTCGGTGGCGCGAGACCACGCGGCGGCCTGAGGGCCGCCGGGTGGATCCTGGCCATCCTGATGGCCGGGTCCGCCGCCGCCGATGACCTCGGCGCGGACGACGATGCCGGCGACGACATCACCGCTTCGCGCGATCGCGCCTCGCAGGAGGGGCCCGCGTCCTGGTATGGCGGCTTCTTCCACGGACGTCTCACCGCCAGCGGCGAGGTGTACGACCAGGACGGCCTCACGGCGGCCCACCGGTGGCTCCCCCTGGGCTCGCGCATCACCGTGACGAATCTCGAGAATGGTTGCAGCGTCACCCTGCGCGTGACGGATCGCGGGCCGTACCACGGCGACCGGATCCTGGATTGCTCGCGCGCCGCCGCCATCGAGCTGGGGTTCCTCGAGGATGGCGTGACGCGCGTGCGCTGGGATCTCGTCGCCTGGCCAACCCGCGAGCGCCGTCGCCTGCGGATCGGACAGGGCGTCTCCGTTCCGCAGCCCGCGCGACCCCTGCTGCGACGGCCCGAGCCGCACGAGGTTCCCGCCATCGCGTTCGAACACTGAGACGACCCGACCCCGGAGGCACCATGCGCCTGGCATCCCGACTCGTCCTGGCAATCCTCGGCCTGATCCTCGCGAGCGCGTCCGGCGCGCTCGCGGGCGAGGAGGGCATGGCGTCGTGGTACGGCAACGAGTTCCACGGCAGGCGGACGGCCTCGGGAGAGGTCTTCGATCAGGAGGCCATGACCGCTGCCCACCGGACGCTGCCGTTCGGCACCCTCGTGCGCGTGACCAATCGCGACAACGGAGCCGTCGTGATCCTCCGGATCAACGATCGCGGCCCATTCACGCGCGGCCGGATCCTCGACTGCAGCCGCGCGGGCGCGCGCGAGCTGGGGTTCCTCCTGGCGGGCACGACGCGCGTGCGCCTCGAGACCCTGGGCCGGATGCCCTCGGAGGACGACCGCGCGACGCCGAAGGAGCGCCGCCGCGTCGAGCGCGCGCTGGAGAAGGCCAACCACCGTGGCGACGGCGCCTTCCCGCCCGGCCTGCTCGTGCGCGTGGACGAGGAGGCCGGTCCGTTCGAGGTGCAGGTGGGCGCGTTCCGGGATCCCGCCAACGCGCGCCGGCTCGCCGAGCGCCTCGGGGCGGCCGGCCATGGCGTTCGCCTCGTGGACACGCCCGGGGGGTTCACGCGGGTCCGGGTCGGGCCCTACGCGACGCGGCGCGAGGCGGAGCTCGCGTTCGGCAAGCTGGACGTGCAGGAGATCCCCATCGTCGTGCGCCGCGACTGAGCCTCGAGGGCGCTCCGGGGCGCTCCGGGGCGCGGACGGGACTATCCTGCGGCGCATGACGCGCCCCATCGCCCTCACCGTCGGCCTGCTCTGCCTCTCCAACGTGTTCATGACGTTCGCCTGGTACGCGCACCTCAAGAACCTGAACGATCGCAAGTGGTGGATCGCGGCCCTGGTGAGCTGGGGCATTGCCCTGTTCGAGTACCTGCTGCAGGTTCCGGCCAACCGGATCGGCCATGCCGAGATGACGCTGCCGCAGCTCAAGATCCTCCAGGAGGTCATCGCGCTCACGGTGTTCGTGCCGTTCGTGATCCTCTACATGAAACAGCCCCTCAAGCTCGACTACCTCTGGGCGTGCCTCTGCATGGTCGCGGCGCTGTACTTCATCTTCCGCAGCTGACGCGGCGTTCGCGCCCGCCGCGAGGCTTGCCCTCCGGAACAGGGAAGCGGCGGAGCCCGGGGGGAGGCCGGCCTCAAGCCCGGGGCCCGGCCGGCCGACGTTCCCTCCGGGAGTACCGTCGATCGGCGCCGGTCGGCCCGCAGGGTCCCGCCCGGCGGATCGCGCTCCCGGTTCCGAGGAGCACGCATGAAGGGCAAGGCATTCCGGGGTGAGGCTGGCGAGGTCGTCGGCGGGTTCCTGTCGCTCGGCACGTGGTTCACGGCCATCCCCGTCGCCGGGGCGACCATCCTGCTGGCCGTGCTGGCCGGCTTCCTGCAGCAGCGACTGAACCTGTCGGCCGTCGTGACGGTGCCCGCCTTCCTGGCGCTGCTCGCGCCCATCACGGGCCTGTTCGCCATGGCGTCGCGCGCGGGTGGCTCCGAGGCTGGCTTCTTCGAAGCTCTCGCGGGCGCCGGCGGCCGGGGGGTCGGCGGATTCACTTTGCGGCATGGGCTGATGACGGTTGCCTGGTCCGTCCCGGCGGTGCTGGCCGTCCAGCACGCCCAGGGGCTCATCATGAGCGGGGTCCTGAGTGGCGGCGGCGGGCGGCTCGCCGGCGCCGCCACGGTCGGCGTGGCGCTGATCGCGGCCATGATGATCCTGCCGTCGCTGACGCTGCTCATCGCCACGCGGACCGACACCGTGGCGGAGGCCTTCTCGGCGGGCGCGTGGCGGTGGCTGCTCGTGGAGCGCCGGTCCGATCTCGTGCCGTTTCTCGCGGCCTCCGTCGGCGGGATGATGATCTTCATGGCCGCCGCCATCCCGCCGCTTGCCCTGCTCGTTCCGGTTGCGGCCGACATCGCGCCCGAGCTGGGTCCGATCATGCTGATGGCGCTTCCCGCGCTTCCGTGCGCGACCGCGCCGATCCTGGCCGGCCGGCTCGCCGGCGCGTTCGTGGCGTCGGAGGAGATCCCGCCCGAGCCTTCCCGCTCCACGGTCGCTTCCCCTTCGTCCCCCGCCATCGCGGGCGCCCCGCCAGCGTCCCCTGACCCCGCGCTCAACCGGACCGCGGCCGGACTGGCGGGCATCCGTCCCGGGCCCAACAGCACGTCCACGCCCACGGGCGCCGAGGCGCGCGTCCGCGCGTCGGAGACCGTGCCCCTGGGCGTCGCCATCGCACGCGCGCACCAGACCTCGCAGACGGATCCAGCCGCGGCGCTCGCGGCGCTGGAAGCCCTGCGCGCCGCCAACCCGCGCAACCCGGCGGTCATGGCCGAGCTCGCGCGCGTGTTGCGCCTGGCGCAGCGCGAGGACGAGGCGCGGGAGGCCGCCGCAGGCGCCATCCGGCTCGCGCTCGCGACGGGGGCGGGCCCCATCGCGTACGACGTGTTCCGCAGCTTCGCGCATGACGCCGTCCACCTGAATCTCGAGCCCGCGACCTACGAGCAGCTCGCGCGCATCCTCGCGGCTCGTCGCGAGCACGAGGGCGCCGCGTGGTGCTATCGCGCCGCGGCCGCGCTCGGTGGCGATCCCGTGGCGATGCAGAAGGGCATGCTCGCGCTCGCCGAGTCCGCGCTCACGTCGGGCGATGCGGCCCGCGCCGCGGCGCTGTACCAGGCGTTCCTCGAGACGTGGCCCGACTCGCGCATGGCCTCCTTCGCGAGCGACGCGATGGAAGTCGCCCGCCGCAAGGCCCAGGCGCCCGCGAGCTAACGGTTCCGGTTGGGGCCGTGCCGCGCTAGATGAGCCGCCACGATCTTGGATCATGGTGGCGTCCTCATGCACGCCGAAGGCGTGGCGGGAAGGGGAGGCGAGGTCCGGCTTTGCCGGCCGAAGCTGGGGGAACCGGCTGGTTCCCCCTCTAGCCCGGAGTATCCACGAAGCTGACGCATCCGACGGGTGCTCGCGGCCGATGGCTGCGTGATCGGACCTGCGGTCCGAGGGCGACTGCCGGACGAGCCGGCGGACCGTCGCGGCGCCGGGCCACGCGCGACCCAGCAAGGGGTTCCCGTTGGACTCCGTCGGGAATCCTCGACGTAGGGCACGGCTACGCCTCCGGTTCCCTCCGTCGTCCGCCTTGCCCTCGGCCACGATCACCTCGTCGGATCCAGTCTGCTGATGAACCCTGCCAACGCAGGCCGGTTTCAGCAGCATCGTGCGGAGAGTTCCGCCCCATGACTGCGCCACTTTCATGAATAATCCGGGCTAGCCACGAAAGGAGGCGGGAGCGAAGCGGACGACCCCGAATCGTGGCGATTGATTTAGGCTGGCAGGGCATGCAGCGCCTGACGCTCTCGGACGGACAGGGACTGGCCTACGACGTGGCCGGGTCCGGGAGCCCGCTCCTGCTCATCATGGGCACGGGCGCCGATCATGGCTTCTGGGCAGCCCAGGTTCCGGCGCTCGCCGAGCGCCACCGGGTCATCAGCTACGACTCGCGCGGCACCGGGCTCTCGGGTGACTTCGCTCGCGTGGAGGACGCCACGCCCGCGCTCCTGGCGCGCGATGCCGCGGACCTGCTCGACCACCTGGGCACGGGACCGACGCACGTGCACGGCCTGTCGCTCGGCTCCGTCGTCGCGCAGGAACTCGCGCTGACGCGTCCGGATCTCGTCCGATCGCTGGGGCTGCACGGGACGTGGGGACGATCCGATCCCTGGTTCCTGCGCATGGTCGAGACCATGGAGACGGCGCTCCGGCACGGCGGGCTCGCGACCTTCATCCGCAGCGCGACGGCGTGGATCCTCTCGCCCGACTTCCATGCGAGCCAGCCGCAGGTGGTGGCCGCGATGGAGCACGCCTACGTCGAGCGCCGGGCCGCGCGCGTGGACGGCGTGCTCGGCCACTGCCAGGCGGATCGCGTCGTGGACACGCTGGCGCGCCTGCCGGCCATCCGGTGCCCCGTCCTGGTGACGGCGGGCGAGCGGGACATCCAGGTCCCGCCGCGCTACGGGCGCGAGGTCGCCGCCGCCATCGCGGGCTCGCGCTTCCATCTCTTCGAGGGGCCGACGGCGAGCCACTGCGCGTGCTTCGAGATGGCGGCCAGCTTCAACGCGCTCGTCCTGGATTTCTGCCGCGACGTCGAGGCGGGCTGAGCGCCAGCGAACTCAGGGAGTCGATCGCCAGCACGCGATCTCGACGCCGAAGCCGTCCGGATCCCTCACGAGCAGGCGCGAGCCGTGCACCTGCGCGTCCACGCCCTCGGGCGCGCTCACGGTCTCGCAGGGGAGCCCCGCCCGCGCGAGTCGCTCGCGCGCGCCGGCGAGGTCGTCGCACTCGAAGGCGAGGCGCGGCCCGATCCCGGCGGGCGCCGCCGGCGCATCGGGCGTCTCGACGAGCATGACGACGATGCCGTTGGTCTGGAGCTCGGCGATGCCCCGGGCGCGGAGCTTGACCGGCATGCCGAGGGCCTCCCAGAACGCGAGCGACCTTGCGAGATCGCGCACGGGCAGCGTCAGGAGCGCCGGCCGACGGATGTCGAAGCTCACGGCGCCGGCGCGGTCTCGACGGGATCCTCGACCGTTCCGGCCTGCGGCTGGAAGCGGCCTTGCAGGCGCGCGACGGCGCGGTCCGTCAGACGCGGGAAGTGGCGCGCGACGCTCGCGAGCAGCTTGCCTTCGCGGGTCAGCGTCAGCCGGCTCTTGCCGGCATGCACGGCGTCCACGATCGCGGCCCCGACCTCGTCGGCGGGCTGGGCCGGGAGTTTCTGGCGCAGGGGCTCGGCTGCCGCCGGACCCAGGCGGCGCAGGAAGAACTCGGTGTCCGTCAGGCCGGGCGCCACGAGCAGGACCTTGATGCCCTTCGGCGCGAGCTCGGAGCGAAGGCCCTCGGAGAACGCGTTCAGCGCCGCCTTGGTCGCGCAGTACCCGGCGAACCGAGGCACGCCGCGATAGCCGAGCACGGACGACACGATGACGACCGTCCCGGATCCCTGCTCGATCATCTTCGGCAGCGCCGCGCGGACGGTGTTGAACACGCCCAGGACGTTCACGTCGAAGACGTGGCGCAGGTCGTCGCGCGAGGTCTCCATGACCTCGCCGATCAGGCCGATTCCGGCGTTCGCGACGACGACGTCGAGCCGGTTCCATCGGGAGATGGCGGCATCCATCAGGCGCTCGACCTGCTGCGGGACGACGACGTTGCAGGGCACGGCGCGCGCCTCGCGCCCGCCGTGGCGCATCGCGGCTGCGGCGAGCTCGAGTTCTTCCTTGCGCCGGGCGCCGAGGACCACGCGCGCGCCATCGCGCGCGAACGCGTGGGCGGTCGCGCGGCCGATGCCGCTGCTCGCGCCCGTGACCACCACCACCTGCCTGTGGAATCGCTGAGCCACTCGAAACCTCTCGGGGGAAGGCGCAAGGCTATACGAGCCGCACCGATCATGGATCGCCGAGCCCGGGCTCGCGAAGGGGGGCGCGCGCGGCGGTCGCGCGCGGGATTCTGGCCTCAGGGGCTGAGCGACCGGACCTGGAAGGGATCCCGCAGGATGATCTGCGGGCGGCCCCGGTACTGCTCGATCTTGCCGGTCACGGCCACGGGCGCGCTGGCCCACGCGCGCACGAGCTCGTCCGGGATCTCGTCGTAGAGCGGCGGGAAGATGACGAGATCCATCTCGCCGCGCTCGTCGCTCAGGCGAAGGACGTGGACCTTCGGCGCGCGACGCCCCGGCTCGATCCGGCCGGTCACGCACGCCGTCTTGCCCAGGTGGCCCGGCGCGTCCGCGGGCGTGATGTCGGCGTCCGCGAGCAGGCCCATCGCTCGCATCACGTCGGGTCGCCACAGGCCGACGCCCTCGTGCCGCGCGCGCTCGGCGAGGCTCCGGTAGTGCGCGGCGCGCGGGTGCGCCGCGGGGTAGGGCACGGCGAGTCCCTCGGCCAGCAGCACCGCCCCGACATCGGGCTCGGCCAGGCCCGGAACCTCGACGTGGGCGAGAAGGCGGCCGTAGCGATCGCGCGGCGACTCGGGCGTGGCCACCACGACGCGGACGGCCTGGCCCGAAGCCAGCGCGGTCAGGCGCTGCTTCGCCTCCTCGGCCATGAGCCGCACGCCGCCATCGGGATCGCGCCGCTCCGGGGCGTCAATGCCGAGCACGCGCACGCGCTCGCCGGTCGCGAGGTCGATCGTGTCGCCGTCAATCACCCGCTCGACGCGAAGGAGGAGCCCCGGCTCCGGGAGCGGGAGGGGCGACTCGCGCGCGGTTCGTGGCGATGCGGCGGTCGTCGACGCGGGCGACGCTTCACCCTGGTCGCTGGCGCAGCCGAGGGGCGCGAGCCCGAACGCGAGCGCCAGCGCCAGTGGGAGGAGCGCGTGGCGCCGCGGGCGCGGACGTCGGGGCTGGCGGCGCAGGGCCGCGAGCCTCACCGGCGCGTGGGGCGGCGGCGGGGGCCGGATCGGCCGGGCGGGCGCGCGGGCCTGGGGGCGTCCTCGCCCGGGTCACGCTCCTCGCCCGGGCCGAGGTCGCGCGCGAAGTCGTCCACGGCGCTGCCGCGGGCCGCGCTGGCCGCCTGCTTGCGCACGCCCTCGAAGAACGACTGGAGCAGCAGGTACAGCACGTCGCGGTTGACGCTCTCCGTCTGGAGCTTCTCGGCGACGCGGATCCAGTCCTCGCGGTCGCCGCGGATGCGGTCCTCGGGGCTCTTGAGAGCCGCGAGGCGCTTGAGGTCGTGCATGAGGCGATCGACGCGGTGTTCCATGATGACGTCGTCCGGTGGGAGGCGTCGCTCCTCCACGTGAAGGTCCTTGATGTTCTCGATGGCCTTGAGCGCGGAGAGCTCGTGGCCGCCCACGAGCGTGACCGCGGTGCCGCTGCGGCCCAGCCGCCCGGTGCGCCCCGTGCGGTGGACGTACGCCTCGGCCGACTCCGGCGTCGAGTAGTTCACGACGTGGCGGAGGTCCGAGATGTCAATGCCGCGCGCGGCGATGTCGGTCGCGACGAGCACGGTGAGGTCGCCCCGGCGGATGGCCGTCATGACCTCGTCCCGCTCGGTCTGCGTCAGGTCGCTGTTGATCGGCA
The DNA here is from genome assembly GCA_964613915.1 of uncultured Thermoanaerobaculia bacterium. Classification (GTDB taxonomy): domain Bacteria; phylum Acidobacteriota; class JBCCFW01; order JBCCFW01; family JBCCFW01; genus CAZTIW01. The sequence goes on along the minus strand of CAZTIW010000025.1, from coordinate 24,491 downwards.
GCGCGTGGTAGCCCGCTCGCTGCAGCACGCGCGCGACGGCGCGCGTCTCCGTGCGCCGGTTGCAGAAGACGATGGCCGACTCGATGCGCTCGGCGTCGAGCACGGCGACGAGGTGGCGGTCCTTCTCGGCGCGCGGCGAGATGTAGTAGTGGTGCTCGACGTCGCCCCGCATCGAGTCGTCGCCCTCGAGCTGCACGCGGACGGGATCCTTCACGTGCCGGGCGACCATGCGCTCGATGACTTCGGGGAACGTCGCCGAGAACAGCAGCGTCTTGCGCTGCTTCGGGACGTACCGGAGGATCTCCGACAGCTCGCGCGCGAAGCCGAGCGAGAGCATCTCGTCCGCCTCGTCGAGCACGAAGTAGCGGAGCTTCTTGACCGAGAGCGAGCCGCGGCCGAGGTGATCGAGGACGCGGCCGGGCGTCCCGACGACGATCTGCGCGCCGCTTTGCAGTTCCTTGACCTGCCGCGCCATCGAGTCGCCGCCATAGATCGCGGCCGCGAAGATGGGGCCGTGCTTGCCCAGCCGGTTGATCTCGGCGGCGACCTGCTGCGCGAGCTCGCGTGTCGGGGCCAGGATCAGGGCCTGCACGCCCGCGAGGTCGGGCTCGAGGAGCTCGAGCAGCGGCAGGCCGAACGCTGCGGTCTTGCCCGTGCCGGTCCGGGCCTGCACGACGACCTCGCGACCCTCGAGAATGGGCGGGATGGCGGCGATCTGGACGGGCGTGGCGGTCACGTAGCCGGCCTCGTCGAGCCCCTCGAGGAGGTGCTCGGACAAGTCCAGTTCGTCGAACCGCACGACTTGGGGTGGGGGAGTCAGGTCCGCAACGGGCGGATCCGGCGTGGGCGGGCTGGGAATCACCGCAGCAGTCTATCCCGTGCGGGGGCCCGCGCGGCGTGATGCGCGGGCGGGCGACGGGTCGCGCGGGAGCGGCGGGGAGGCCCGGCAGCGTCTCAGGCCGCGCCCGGGGTGCGCGCGGGCGCCACGCGCCGGATGCTCGCGAGGCGCAGCCGGCGGGGCCCCCGCGTGCCGGCCAGGGAGTCGAGCACGACTTCGCTGCGCGAGCCGTCGTACACGAGGTCCTTGACCGCGCCCGAACTGGTCTCGCCGGTTTCGAGCTCGAGGATGACGGGCGTGCCGTACAGCTTCGAGCGCAGCAAGCGCTCGATGATCTGCTGGAACGTCAACGAAGTGCTCCGAGATCTCCCTGGCGAGCGAGTCAGCATCCGGGTTCGGGGTGCCGTGCCTGGCGGCGCGGCCACCCCGAGGCGGCGCCGCTCATCTCTTCAGGAATATCCCCCCGGGCGCTGGCAAACGCAAGAGGGGGGGAGCGCCGGCCGGCCTCACGCCGAGACATGCCACCGGAGCGGCGGCCAGCGGCGCCACCGGATCTCGACCAGGTCCACCCGGGTGACCATTTCGTGACGCGCGGCGAGATGCCGTGCGGCGCGTTCCAGGCGGCGCCGCTGATCCGGGCTGACGAGGTCCTCGGGCCCGGGAAGGCTCGCCGAGCGTCGCGTCTTGACCTCCACGACGAGCAGCAGGCGCCCCTGGCGCGCCAGCAGGTCCACCTGGACGCCCGCGACGCGGCGGCGCCAGCCGAGAATCCTGTAGCCGTGCAGGAGCAGCCAGCCGGCCGCCAGGATCTCGCCAGCCCAGCCGCTGAGTCGCCGGGCGACCCGTAGCGAGGCTGGCAGGCGACGGGGAGCTGGGCGGGAGGGCTGGCGCACGGGCCGACGCCCAGCAGCCAGCGTGCCAGGCGCTAGCTGACGGGCCAATGGCGGTTGCGCCGACCTGGCATCTGACAGGGCGCGCGGACAGCTGTCCGTGGAGGTGGACTACCGGCCGGGACGGCCGGGGCCGCCGGCCGGTCCGCGGGGCGGGGGTCCGCCGGGCCGAGGACCGCCGGGAGCCCCTTCGCGGTGGCGAAGCCGGTCCTGCATCGCGGGCCGGGAGTCGGCTCCGCCAGGCCCGCCGGCGCGCCCCGCGCCGAGGCGCCGAGCCATGCCCCTCATCTCCCGCTCGGCCCGATGCGCGATCACGAGAAACCGCGCCGTCTGCACGGGCGAGAGGCCCGCCGTGACCGCGTCGCGCGCGGCGGCCATGGAGGCGGGAGCCTGGTCGGACTCTCGCACGGCGCTCGCGACGAGATCGCGCAGCTTCGCGTCGGACACGGCTGGATCCGCGGCCGACTCGCGCAGCGACTCGAGCGTGCCGCGGCGTTCCCGCTCGACGCGCATCCGCGTCTCGTGGAAGGCCTGGAGGCGCGGCAGCATCTGGAGGGCCTGCTCGTCGGTGAGTTCGAGTCGCTGGCGGAGTTCGTGGGTCATCACGATCAGCATCGTGCGCTCGGCCTCGCCGCCGTCACGGTCGTGCGGCGCGCCGAACGGGCCGCCGCGCCGGCCCGCCGGCGTTCCGTGGAGTGCCTCCCGATCCTCCATGTCTCCGCGGTCCGCGTCGGGCCTCGGCGGCATGGGGCCGCGCGGGCGGGCGCGCGGCGCGAGCCGCGGCCGCTGGTCCGGCGCCTGCGCGTCGGGGCCGCGTTCGTGCCGGTCGCCACCCGTTTCGTCACCGGGTTCGCCGCCGGGTTCGCCACCGGGGGGGCCGCCCGCGCGGCGCTCCTCGACCAGGCGCCGGACGCGATCCTGGAATCGCAGCTCGAACGCGAGGAAGCGCGCCGCCTGACGCGGCTTCAGTTCGGACAGGACGCGCGCGCGAGCCGCGGCGATGGCCTGGGCCGAGGCGCGCTCCTGCGCGGCGACGCCCGCGACGGCGTCCGCCGCGCTCGCGCGATCCGCGCCCGTCGCGTCGAGAGGCAGGAGCGCGGCGCGCAGGACTCCGCGAGCCGCCTCGATGCGATCGCGCGTGGCCTGCGCCTGCGCGTCCAGCAGGCTGCGCACGCGCGGTTCGATCCGCGTCGCCTCGGTTTCGGGAAGGTCCAGCTCTCGGGCAAGGCCGCGCAGGTAGAACTCGCGCAGCGCGTCCGCGATCTCGGGCCGCTCGGCCGGCGCGGCCGATCCCGCACGCTCCATCGGGCCCTGCGCGGCGAGCGTGGGAGCGAGGGCGAGGCCAGCGAGAACCAGGAGACCGAGCCGGGCGCGCCGGATGAAGGGCAGGGACATCACGTGGCCTCCTCGAGCGCGACCAGCAAGGCCTGCTGGTCGATGGGGTCGAGCTGGGACATCTCGTCGGCGAGGTCACCGACCACGTCTCCCCAGGCGCTGGGCGGCAGGTCACGGGCGCCATTCCCGTCGAAGGCCGCGTCGAGCGGCGTGTCGACGGGCGACCACTCGGCCGTCCAGCCGAGCATCTCGAGGCCCTCGCTCAGCGTGGCGCTCGAGGCTGCCGCCAGCGCGGCCGGCGCCTTCCACGGCGCGGGCGCGTCCGGCGCCGCCGCGGGCCCCCCGGGCGCGTGCTCCGGGGGCGCGTGCTCCGGGGGCGCGTGCTCGGCCGTCGCGATCCCGCCTGGCCCGGTGATCGGGGCGCGCGTGGCGAGCCACCAGGAGCCGCCCGCTGCCAGCGCCGCGATCGCGGCCGCGAGCGGGAGCCAGCGCTTGCTGCGGGAGGCGCGCGACGCGGCGGGCGCGCGAGGCGCCGGCGGTGCGAGCGGCGAGGGCGCCGGCGCGTCGCCAGCGTCGCGCCGCGCCTTCAGCCGGGCGTCGAAGCTCGCCCAGTAGCCGGGCGGAGGCGCCTCGGCGGCGTCGCTCGCCAGTTGCGCGAAGGCGCGCTCGAGCGTCGCGCAGGCGGGGCAGGCGCGCAGGTGCTGCCGCAGCGCGTCGTCGAGCGGATGCTCGCCGGTGAGCGCCTCGGCGATCCGGAGTTCCATGTCGTCATGAAGCGGGTCGTGCTGGCTCACGTGGCCTCCTCCGCGCCCGTGAAACCCGAGGACGGCACGATGCCGTCCCGGGTGAGCGCGCGCCGCAGGTTCTGAACGGCGTGGTGGAAGTTCGCTTTCGCGGTGCCCACCGGGCAATCCATGACCTCGGCGATTTCCGTGTACTTGAGTTCCTGCTGCACCTTGAGCATGAGCGTCTCGCGCTGCTTGTCGGGCAGGCGCGTGATGGCCTCGCGCAGGACACCGAGTTCTTGCTCGGTGATGAGCGCCTCGAGCGCGCGCCGCGGGCGGGGGGCGGTGGCCGGCGCCTCGCGCGCGGCCTCGGCGATCGTCCGGGCCCGCGACGACTCGCGTGCTCGCGCGTCGTGGGCGGCGTTGATGGCGATGCGGTGCATCCATGTCGTGAAGGTGGATTCGTTCTTGAAGCTCGCGAGCGCATGCCAGGCCTTCACGAAGGCTTCCTGGCAGGCCTCGTCGGCGAGGTCATGGCGCCGGAGCACCCCGCGGCACACCCGGTAGATGCGCTCGCGATGCCGTTCGACGAGGACGTCGAAGGCTTGCGCGTCGCCAGCCTGAAACGCCCCCACCAGCGCGGCGTCATCGGCTTCGCTTTCCATGGGTCTCAAGGCCAGCCTCGCCACACCATTCTGACCCCTCCCGAGGCGAAAGGGTTCAATCTCTCACCGGGCGGCAGCCGCGCGGCGTCGCGCTACCGCGGTCGCGGTTCAGGGCGCGGCGGCTTCGGCGACGGCGAGTTCGAGGGCGGCCTCGGGCGAGCCGCCCGTCGTGCGGACGAGGCGGTCCGCGCGACGCAGCAGGCCAAAGAGACGCTCGCCGCGGCCGCGGAGTTCGCTGCGCCGCTGCTTGAGCTGGCCCATGCGTGGCGGGAAGCCCGTGGGTTCGGCGCCCGCGAACAGGCGGCCGAGACACCAGTCGAGCATGCCCACGATCATCGGGGGCGCCGCGCCATCATCGAGCAGCCGTCGCAGCGAGCCGAGCGCTGCCGCCTGGTCGGCGTCTTCGATCGCGTTGGTCAGCGCCCACACGTCGATCGCGCGCGTGCGGCCGACGATGGCCGCGACGTCGTCCGTCGTCACCTTGCCCGACTGCGCGCAGGCCAGGGCGAGCTTGTCCACCTCGTTCGCCAGCAAGATCGTCTGCGCGGCCACGAGGTCGAGCAGGAGCGCGAGAGCGTCGGGCGCGATCGACACGCCGCGCTCCGACAGGCTCTTGCGGACGTGAGCCTCGAGCTCGCGACCCTTCGGGGGATCGAACGCCACCGTGAACGCCGCGGCCTCGGTCGCCTTGACCCAGCCCAGGCGCCGGTCGAGTTGCTGCGGGGCGAGCACGAGCGTCGTGCTCGGACACGGCGACTTCACGTACGCGACGAGGAGCGCCGCGTCGCCCTTCAGCTTCTCCGGCTCGCGCGCCAGCACGAAGCGGCGATCGCCCAGCATCGGCAGGATCTCGCACGCGGCCACGGCGTCCTCGAACGTGTCCTCGAGGCCGCGCACGCGCGCGACGTTGAATCCTTCGAGGCCCTCGGGCACGGCGGCCGCCTGGAGGAGCTCGATCGCCGCGTCGATCTCGCGCCGGTCGTCGCCGACCATCAGGTAGACCGGCCGCGCACCCGCCGTTCCGAGGTCGCTCCGGAGAGCATCCAGCCCTCGCGCGTTCGCGGGCGCCTCCTTGCGAGGGGCCATCGTCAGAATCCCTGCATGACCGCCGACACGACGGCCCGCGCGAAGTCCTGCGCGACCTCGTCCACCGCGCCGAGCTCGGTGTCGAAGTAGCGATCGATGTCTCCGACGACGTCGTACTCGCTCGTGAACGTGTACGAGTCGTTCTCGTAGATCGCGCGCTTCGTCGTGCGGTCCTCGAAGCGGACGGTGGCGCGCAGCGTCACGGCGGCGCGCGTGGCCTCCGAGCGCTGCTGGCCGAGCTGCACGGGTCGCGATGTCCAGCTCTGCACGACACCCGACAGCACGGCGTCCGCGCCCTCCTCGGAGGACACGATGCGGTACTTGCCGCGCCGCACGAGCTGCTCGGTGACGGCCTCCGTGACGCGCTGTCCCAGCTCCGGTCGCGTGGTGGAGTTCGTGAACGACGGCACGGCGATCACCTTGATGTGGGCCGGCAGGCTGCTGCCCTTGCCGGTCAGGTGGTAGCCGCAGCCGAGCGCCGGGCCGATGAGACTCGCGAGCACGATGGCTCCGAGCAGTCGCATGCGATTCATGAGGGCCTCACGACGAGGTTGAGCAGGCGGTTGGGGACGTGGATGACCTTGACGATGGACATGCCCTCGAGGTGACGCGCGACGTTCTGGTCCGCGCGCGCGGCCTCGAGCGCGGCGGCCTCGGAGGCGTCGCGCGGCAGGACGACTTGCCCGCGGAGCTTGCCGCCGACCTGCACGGCCAGCGTGGCCGTGTCGTCCAGGAGCTTCGCGGGATCCGCTTCGGGCCAGGGCTCGCGTGCGAGCAGGCTGTCGTGGCCGAGGCGTGACCAGAGCTCCTCGCACGCATGCGGCGCGAAGGGCGAGAGAAGCACGATGGCGCCCTCGACGACGCGGCGGACGGTCCCGGCGTCGGCGGGCGCCAGCGGCTTCTCGATCGGCGCGACGTCCTGGACGGCGTTCATCAGCTCGATGATCGCGGAGATGGCCGTGTTGAAGTGCAGGCGCTGGTCGAGATCCACCGTGACGCGGTGAATCGTCTTGTGCAGGAGAGCATCGAGGCGCGTCAGGGCTTCGGATGCCGGTGCCGCGGCGCGATCGGCCTCCGCGAGCCCCTCGCGCGTGGCCATGCGGAAGACGCGGCGCAGGAACCGGAACATGCCCTCGACGGCGTCGTCCGACCACTCGATTTCCTGGCCCGGCGGCGAGGCGAACATGGTGTACAGGCGCAGCGTGTCGGCTCCGTAGCGCTCGACGTACGCGTCGGGCTCGACGCCATTGCGCTTGCTCTTGCTCATCTTGATGGCAGGCCCCACCTCGATGGCCGCGCCGCACTCCACGCACTTGCCCGCCTCGACCTCCTCGGCGTAACGCCAGCCATGGTTCGGACAGCGCCGGGTCGGAGCCGTGACGATGCCGTGATGCATGAGCTGCGCGATCGGCTCTTCGGGCACGCCAAAGCCGATCTCGCGCAGCGCCCGCATCCACCACCGGGAGTAGATGAGATGCCCCACGGCATGCTCGTCGCCGCCGATGTACAGGTCCACGGGGAGCCATGGCAGGACGTTCGCATCCGAGAACGGCGCCGTCGCGCAGCGAGGATCCGCGTAACGCACGAAGTACCACGAGCTGTCCACGAACGTGTCCATGGTGTCCGACTCGCGCCGGGCGTCGCCGCCGCAGCGCGGGCAGGGCGTGTTCGCGAAGTCCGGGTGCCGCGCCAGCGGCGAGGACTGCCCCGTGAGCTCGATCGCATCCGGCAGCAGCACCGGCAGCTGATCGTCGGGCACGGGGACCATGCCGCAGGCCTGGCAGTACACGATGGGGATCGGCGTTCCCCAGTAGCGCTGCCGCGAGACGCCCCAGTCGCGCAGGCGGTACGACGTCGCTGGCCGGGCGAAGCCATCCCGCACGCCCTCGTCGAGCAGGGCGACGCGCGCCTGTTCGGAGGTCAGGCCGTCATGAGCGCCGCTGACCGACAGGATCCCGTCGTCCGTGAACCCGATCCGGGGCTCGTCCTCGTCGGCCGGGCGAATGACGGGCACGATCGGCAGCCCGTAGCGCGTGGCGAACTCGAGATCGCGCGCATCGTGCGCCGGGACGCTCATGACCGCCCCCGTGCCGTAGTCCTTCACGACGAAGTTGGCGGCCCAGATCGGCACGTTCTCGCCCGTGTAGGGGTTGACGGCGTGCACGCCCAGCGCGATGCCCTCCTTCGCGGCCTCGCCGCGTTCGGAGACGTGCGCCGCGGCGACGGTCTTCGCGAAGGCGTCGAGGCGAGCGCGCGTGGCGTCCGTCAGGCCCAGGCTCGCGATGATCGGGTGGTCCGGCGCGATGACCAGGAACGTGCAGCCATGGATCGTGTCCAGGCGCGTCGTGAACACGGCGATCTCGGCCTCGCGGCCATGAACGGGGAAGGTGACGTGCGCGCCCTGGCTCCGGCCAATCCAGTTGCGCTGCTTGCGCCGGAGCGGCTCGGGCCAGCCCTGCATCGTGTCGAGCGCGTCCAGGAGCGAGTCCTGGTACTTCGTCGTCCGGAAGAACCACTGCTCGAGTTCCTTGGCCTCGACCGTGGTGCCGCAGCGCTCGCAGGCGCCGTCCTCGACCTGCTCGTTCGCCAGCACGGTGGCGCAGCGCGGGCACCAGTGCACGGCCCGCATCTTGCGGTAGGCGAGGTCCTTCTCCAGGAAGCGCAGGAACATCCACTGGTTCCAGCGGTAGTAGTCGGGCCGGTGCGAGGCGATCTCGCAGGACCAGTCGTACGCGATGCCCATGCGCTGGATCTGCCGCTTCATCGCGGCGATGTTCGAGTCGGTCCACTCGCGCGGCGGCGTGCCGTTTTCGATCGCGGCGTTCTCGGCCGGCAGTCCCAGCGAGTCCCAGCCGATCGGGTGGAAGACGTTGAAGCCCCGCATCCAGCGAAAGCGCGCGACGACATCGCCCATCGTGTAGTTGCGGACGTGGCCGAGATGGAGCCGCCCGGACGGGTAGGGGAGCATCTCGAGCACGTAGGAGCGCGGGCGGGGATCGGTCGGGTCCAGGGCTTCGAACGAGCGCTCGGCGGCCCAGCGGGCCTGCCAGCGCGGCTCGATGTCGGAGGGGTCGTACTCGTGCCTGCTCATGATCCGCGCAGATTAGCGCGGAACGGCGGTCCGGGACATGTCGCGCGGATCCGGCCGCGGTGGCGGGCGCGTCCCGCGCGCGGCCTCAGGAGGGAGCGGTCAGCAGGTCGAGAAAGCCCTGGATCGTGCTGAGCTTGCGCTCGGACTCGCCGTGAAGCCGGCTGGCGAAGATCGCCGTCGCCGCGTGGCCGCCGAGCAGCTCGAAGAGCTGGTGGTCGAGCGGCGAGAATCGCCCCTTCTTCTGGGGGAGCAGCTTGAAGAGCACGATCGCGCCGATGACCTGCTCGTGGAGCGACAGGGGAATCACGGCGATCGGACGGGAGGGATCCGGCTCGGCGGGCAGATCGCCCGTCGCGACGAAGGGCTTGCCGCCCGCCGCCGCCGACCCGATGGCGCCGCTGCCGAGGCTCTCGACTTCGATCTTCGCCTTGTCGATCCCCTCGCTCGCGATGGCGTGGAGCTTGCCAGTCTTCTCGTCCACCAGCGTCAGCGCGAAGCTCTCGGCCCCGATGAGGTTGACGACGATCTCCATGATGATCGCCACGACCTCCTTGAAGTCGAGCGTCGAGTGCAACTGGTGCGAGGAGACGTAGAGGTTCGCCAGGTTGTTGTTCTGATCCTCGAGCATGCGATGACGCGCCTCGAGATCCGCGATGTCCCGCTCGAGACTCGCGAGTCGCGCGAGGTCGGGGGGCGCGCCCGATCCCGCCACGAGGGCGCTCTCGCGCTCGCGCAACCGGGCGATCTCGCGCTCGGCCTCTTCGAGCCGCGTCGCCAGGAGCACGTCGCCCGTGCCGCCCGAGTGGGCTGCCGCCAGCGTGCGGCGCAGCCGGGCGTTCTCGGCGAGAAGCTTCTCGGTGAACGCGAGGGCCTTCTCGAGACCTTCGCGCAGGCGAGTGGAGCCGGCTCCGTCAGTCGGATTCAAGGGGGCTTCTCCGGCGGTCAGTCATGGTGCGGCCTTCTTGCCGGCGCGGACGAGGGGTGCTGGCCGGCGGCGCGTGCCGGGCGGGGCCTGCCGCGAGCGTCATCGGGCCCGCACGCGCACGGGCGTGAACGCCACCACGCCCGTCTCGAGCAGCCGGATCAGGACGCCGTCGTCGAGGGCCGCGCGCAGCGGGGCCGGGAGCCGGCTCGCCTCGCCCTCGGCCATGGTGCGAGCCAGTTCTCCGGCCAGGGCGGAGGGCCCGCCCGCCCGGAGCATCTCGAAGAACGTCGGTCGCCGCGGATAGGTCTTGAGGGTGACGGCCTGATCGGGCGCGAGGCCGGCGAGCTCCCGCGCCTGCGCGAGGGCCTCGCGCATGCCGCCCAGGCCGTCCACCAGCCCGCGCTCCAGGGCCTGGCGTCCGGTCCAGACGCGCCCCTGGCCGATGGCGTCCACTTCGGCGGCGGACGCGAAGCCGCGGCCCTCGGCCGTCCGCTGGATGAACAGGTCATACACCGACTGGAGCTCCGAGCGGAGCCAGGAGCGCTGGGCATCGGTGAACGGCTGGCGCGGCGACATGAGCCCAGCGTTCGGCGCGCTCTCGATTGCCTCGACGCGCATCCCCAGGAGCGCGTCCATGCCCTGCGTGACGTACTTGCCGCCGAAGATGCCGATGGACCCCGTGATGGTCGTCGGCTCGGCGATGACGGCGTCCGCGCCCATCGAGATCCAGTAGCCGCCCGAGGCCGCGACATCGGACATGGAGACGACGACCGGGACCCCCGCCTCGCGCGCGAGCATGGTCTCGCGCCAGATGGCATCGGAAGCCGTGGGCGATCCGCCCGGGCTGTCCACGCGCATGATGATGGCCGAGGCTCCCTCATCGCGCGCCGCCCGGAGGGCACGGGAGATCGTGTCCGAGCCCATGGCCTCGCCGCCGAACAGGCTGTCCGAGCTCTCGCCGGAAACGATGCCGCCCTGGCAGTGCACGATCGCGATCGTCTGCCGACCTTCGGGCGCGGGCACGCGGCGCAGGTACTTCTCGATCGACACGCGCGGCAAGTCGCGGCCGACCGTCGCGTCGAGGTCGGCGGTCGCCTCATCCGCGTAGCCCAGGGCGTGCACGAGGCCGGCGTCGAGGGCCGCGGACGCCGCGTGCGGACCCGACGCCAGGAGCTGCTCGATCTCCTGAGCGGGCCGGCCGAGCGATTCCGCGAGCGACGCGACGACTTCGCCGTGGAGGCCCTGTAGCAGGGAAGCCGTCGCTTCGCGGTGCTCCTCCGTCATGGTGGAGCGCTTCATGACGTCCGCGGCGCTCTTGTACGCGCCGATCTGCTCGAGGTCGGCCTGCACGCCGATCTTCTCGAGCGTGCCGCCGAAGAAGCGGACGTCGGCCGTGAGACCGTCGAGCCAGACCGTCGCCGTCGGCACGAGCCGGATGCGATCGGCGGCCGAGGCGAGGAAGTAGGTGCCGTCGTCGGCGCCCTCGAGGAAGGCGTGCACCGGCTTGCCTGACCGCCGGAACCGCAGGATCGCGTCGCGCAGTTCCTGGGCGCGCGCCCACCCCGTGGTGAGCGTGCCGACCTTCAGCTCGATCGCGGCGATCCCGGGGTCCGACGCGGCGTGGTCGAGCGCGCCGATCATGTCGGGGAGGGTGAGGATCCGGACGCCGAGGAGCTCGTTGAGCGGCGCGCTGCGATCCCGGTCAGGCAGGCTCCCCTCGACGTGGAGGGTGAGGATCTGGCGACCGCTCGGCCCGCGCACGGGACCGGCGGCCAGCCGCGAGATTCCGACCAGGACGATCGCCAGCGTCGCGAGCGCGGCGAACACCGCCGCGAACACCACCGTGCTCCGGCGCACGGGCGCGCGGCCTTCGGGGGTCATGCGGCGTCCACGCCCGTGATCTCGGGGATGGCCTCGATGACGGCTGCCTCGATGCCGGCCTTGAGCGTCATCATGGACATGGGGCAGCCACCGCACGCGCCGAGCATCTTGATCTTGACGCGCGAGCCGTCCACCTCGACGAGCTCGATGTCGCCGCCGTCGGCCTGAAGGGCGGGGCGCAGGCGCTCGAGGACTTCCTCGACGCGAAGTCGGAGCGGGGCGGTCTGGGAGTCAGGGGACATCGCTAGCCGGTGGGCCGAGGCGAAAAGACCCGGAGCGGGTCGCCGCTGGGCATCCAGGGACAAGTATAAGGCGCGCCGGCCGAGTTCGGCAGCCCGGGACGGCCGGGGCACGTCTCCGGGGGCCGCGGCGAGGTCAGATGCGGGGGACCTCGACGTTGATTTCGTGGTGCTGGACCCATTCCTTGCCACCGACGAGCCGCTGGACCACGTCGTACTTGATCTGGATCCGGACCTTCTGCTCGGTGTCATCCACGATCAGCGTTTCCTGCGTGATGGGCATGCGCTCGGCCTTCGCCTGCGCGGCGATCTCGTTCATGAGCTGGTCGTACGAGATCTGCTGCACGACGTAGAGGCGCGTCTTCTGCTCGATGAACTCCTCGAGTTCCGCCCGCTGGAGGCGTGGCGGCATCCAGAGCTTGAGGAAGTAGATCGTGCCGATCAGCACGATCAGCCCCAGCACGAGCCCGATCTTTCCCTCTCCCGCCTGGTGGCGTGTCCGCCGCGGCCAGATGCTCATCTGCAGTCCTCCAGACATGGCCCTGCCCCAGGACCGCCAGGATGATGGCACGCCCCCCTGCCCCCCGGCAAATCGAACGTCGTGGCTCGAAGATTCGGGTTGGCACGGGACGAGCACGGGCGCAGGGCGTGGACATCCTCACGCCCGTCACCACGCCGCCCTCTTGCCCGAACACCCCGTGCCGGTTCCACCGCGCGAGTCGCGATGGGCGCTTCATCCGGAGCGGAACGCGCCGGCGAGAAACGCAATCTTCAGGCCGCGACCTACAGGATGCGCTGGAAGGTGCGTTCCCAGCGGGAGCGGGTGAAGAAGGTGACGGCGATGCGGGCGTAGTGGCGGAGACGGTTCATCGCGCCGCGGGGCTCGGGATCGTGCTCGCCGACGTCGTAGGACCAGTAGATGAACATCGCGCGCCCCCGTATCCGCTCGGCCTTCACCGCGTGGTACGGCCAGAACCGGCTGTCGTCGGAGTTGTTGCGGTTGTCGCCGAGCATGAAGTACTCGTCGGACCCGAGCCTGAACGTGCGCGAGAGAAGCCCGCGGGCATGCTCCTGCGGCTCTCCCTCGAACGTGACCGTCCACCGCGCTCCGGGCTCGTCCACCGGCGGCGCGAAGTGGCCCGGTCGCCAGTTCTCGGGGAGCGGCTCGCCATTCACGTGCACCCGGATGCCGTGCCGCTGCGGAGCGTAGGTCACCTGGATCTCATCGCCGGGCAGGCCGATGACGCGCTTGATGTAGTCCGTCGCGTCCTCGTGCGGTGGGCGGAAGATCACCACATCTCCGCGGTGGACGGGCCGCGTCGGCAGGAAGGCGGGGCCGTCCCTGTCCGCGCCGTCGCCGAGCATGACCTTGTTGACCACCAGGTGGTCGCCGACGAGGAGGTTGTCCTCCATGGACCCCGACGGGATCTTGTACGGCTGGGCGATGAACGTCCGCACGAAGAGCGCGAACAGCACCGCCACGATGATGGACTCTGCGTTCTCGCGCAGGCCCGACTTGCGCTCGTCGCTCACGTGTCCACCTTGAGCAGGGCCAGGAAGGCCTCCTGCGGAACGTCCACGCGGCCGACGGTCTTCATGCGGCGCTTGCCCTCCTTCTGCTTTTCGAGGAGCTTGCGCTTGCGCGAGATGTCGCCGCCGTAGCACTTGGCCAGCACGTTCTTGCGCATGGCCTTGATGGTCTCCCGGGCGATGATCTTCGAGCCGATCGCCGCCTGGATCGCGACCTCGAACATCTGCCTGGGCACGACTTCCTTCATCTTCTCGACGAGCCCCTTGCCGCGCTGGAACGCCACCGACCGGTGCGTGATGATGGACAGCGCGTCCACGGCCTCGCCGTTGAGCAGGATGTCCAGGCGCACCATGTCCGACGGTCTCAGCTCGAGCATCTGGTAGTCCAGGGAGGCGTACCCGCGCGAGACGGACTTGAGCTTGTCGAAGAAGTCGATGACCACCTCGGTCAGGGGCATCTCGTACTCGAGGAGCACGCGGTCGCCGCCCAGGTACTCGATCTTGACCTGGGAGCCCCGGCGCTGCTCGGCGAGCTTGAAGATGGGCCCGAGGAACTCCGCCTTGGTCAGGATCGTCGCGAGGATGAACGGTTCGCGAATCTCCACGATGTCGTTGGGCGCGGGGAGGAGCCGCGGGCTGTCCACGATCACCGTCTCGCCATCCGTCGTGGTGACCTCGTAGCGCACGGAGGGCGCCGTCGTGATCAGATCGATCTGGTACTCGCGCTCCAGCCTCTCCTGGATGATCTCCATGTGAAGGAGACCGAGGAAGCCACAACGAAAGCCGAACCCCAGCGCACGGGAGTTCTCGGGCTCGAACCGGAACGCCGCATCGTTCAGCGAGAGCTTCTCGACGGCCTCGCGCATCTGCTCGTAGTCGTCGGCGTCCACCGGGAAGAGCCCGGCGAAGACCATCGGCTTGACATCGCGGAAACCCGCGAGCGGCGCCGCGGCGCCGCCGCGCACGAGGGTCACCGTGTCGCCGATCTTCACGTCCGCGAGTTGCTTGATGCCCGTGATGAGATATCCGACCTCACCCGAGGTGAGTCGATCGCACGGGGCCAGGAAGGGCGAGTAGACGCCGATCTCCGAGACCTCGTGCTGGGAACCCGTGGCGAAGAAGCGGATGATGTCGCCGCGGGCAATCGAACCGTCCACGACGCGGATCATCGCCACCACGCCGCGGTAGGGGTCGTACCACGCGTCGAAGATGCGGGCGCGCAACGGGCCGGCCGCCTCGCCGCCGGGTGGCGGCAAGCGCTGGACGAGCGCCTCGAGCAGGTCCGGGATCCCCTGTCCCGTCTTGGCGGAGATCAGCAGGCACTCCTCGCCCGGGATCGCGAGGAGATTCTCGACTTGCTCCTTGATGCGGTCCGGCTCCGAGCCCGGCAGATCGATCTTGTTCAGCACGGGGACGAAGGAGAGGCCGAGTTCCATCGCGAGGTGGGCGTTGGCCAGCGTCTGGGCCTCGACCCCCTGGCTGGCGTCCACGACCAGGATGGCGCCGTCACACGACGCCAGCGCGCGCGAGACTTCATAGGAAAAGTCCACGTGCCCCGGCGTGTCAATCAGGTTCAACCGGTAGGTCTTGCCGTCGCGCGCCACGTGCTGGAGCGCGACCGCGCGCGCCTTGATCGTGATGCCGCGCTCGCGCTCGAGGTCCATGTCGTCCAGGAACTGTGCGGTGCGCTGGCGTTCGGTGAGCGCGCCGGTCGCTTCGAGCAGGCGATCGGCCAGCGTGGACTTGCCGTGATCGACGTGCGCGATGATCGCGAAGTTGCGGATCAGCGAGGGGTCCACGAGTGGCCTTGAGGAGGGGCCGGCGCGCGGCGGCGCGGCGGGATCGGGTTGCGGTGCGGGCGAGACGGGCATCCGCCCGGGCCGCAGAGTCTATCCCGGAAGGTTCCCGCGGGCCCTGACCGGAAGCGCCGGAGGCGTCGAGATGGCCGCCGGATTTGCTCGCGCGAGGCGCATCGCCCCGCGCGGCGCGGCGCGTTGCGGGCCTGCCGGACCCGATGCTAGTCTACGCGTTCCCTCCGAGGAGCCCGAACCCCGTCCCTGTCAGCCACTTGGAGCGCCGCCGGCGCCCGACGCGGCGGACGCGCGGGAGCGGTGTGGACGCCGGGGGAGCCCGCGAGGGGTTCACGAGGAGTTCCGGTGAAGATCCACGAACACCAAGCCAAGGCGCTGTTCCGCGACCTGGGAATCCCGGTTCCGCGGGGCATCGTCGCGACGACCGCGGGCGCCGCCCAGCAGGCCGCGGCCGAACTCACGCGCCTCGGCTGCACGAGCCCCGTGCGCGTCGTCAAGGCGCAGGTGCTTGCCGGGGGTCGCGGCAAGGCTGGCGGCGTCAAGGTGTGCAAGGAGGCGTCCGCTGTCGGCGCGGTCGCCGAGGCGCTCCTGGGGTCTCGCCTGGTGACGAAGCAGACGGGCAAGGAGGGCGTGCTCGTGAACGCGGTTCTCGTCGAGGAAGGCCTCGACATCGCGCGCGAGCTGTACCTCGCCATCGTGCTCGACCGCTCCGCGCGACGGCCGGTCATCATGGCCTCGACCATGGGTGGCACGGAGATCGAGGAGGTCGCCGAGGCCCATCCGGAGGCCATCGTCCGCGAGTGGATCGACCCGCTCATCGGCCTGCAGGACTACCAGTGCCGTCGCATGGCGTTCGCGCTCGGCCTCGCGACCGATCGCGCCAGCCTGGAGGCCGCGAGCGGCGTGCTGCGCGGGCTCTGCCGCGCCTACCACGAGCTGGACGCCTCCATGGTCGAGATCAACCCGCTGGTCGTGCTGCGAGACGGCGGCATCGTCGCCCTGGATGGCAAGATCGCGTTCGACGAGAACGCGCTCTACCGGCATCCGAGCATCGCGGCGATGAAGGACCCGAGCGAGGACGATCCGCTCGAGACGCGCGCCGCGGCGAGCAACCTCAACTACGTCAGGCTGGACGGCAGCATCGGCTGCATGGTGAACGGGGCCGGTCTCGCGATGGCCACCATGGACATGATCAAGCTGTCCGGTGGCGAGCCCGCCAACTTCCTCGACGTGGGCGGTGGCGCCTCCGCCGCGACGGTGGCCGAGGGCCTGAGCATCCTCGTCAGCGATCCCAACGTGCGCGCCGTGCTCATCAACATCTTCGGCGGCATCGTGCGCTGCGACCTCGTCGCGCAGGGCGTCATTGACGGCGCCGCCAGGGCCGGCGTCAAGATTCCGGTCGTCGTCCGCATCGAGGGCACGCGCGCCGCGGAGGGGCGCAAGCTCCTCGCGGAGGCGCCATTCGCCGTCATCGTGGGCGCGGACATGAAAGACGCCGCCGAGAAGGCCGTCCGCGCGGCGGCGGGAGCCTGACATGAGCATCCTCGTCAACAAGGACACGCGGGTTCTCGTGCAGGGCCTGACCGGCAAGCAGGGCGCGTTTCACGCGCAGCTCATGCTCGAGTACGGCACGCGCGTCGTGGCCGGGACCACGCCGCTCAAGCAAGGTCAGACCGTTCACGGCATCCCCGTCTTCGACACGGTGCGCGACGCGGTCAGGGAGACCGGCGCCACCGCCACGGTCATCTTCGTTCCGCCGCCCTTCGCGGCCGACGCGATCTACGAGGCCGTGGACGCGGGCATCGGCGTCATCGCCTGCATCACCGAGGGGATCCCCGTCACGGACATGACGCGCGCCAAGGCCCACGTGGACGCGAGCGGCGCGCGCCTCATCGGCCCGAACTGTCCGGGGATCATCTCTCCGGGCCAGTGCAAGATCGGCATCATGCCCGGCGAGATTCATGCCGAGGGACGCGTGGGCGTCATCTCGCGCTCGGGCACGCTGACGTACGAGGCCGTCCACCAGCTCACGCGGCTCGGCCTCGGCCAGTCCACGTGCATCGGCATCGGGGGCGATCCGATCATCGGCACGAACTTCGTGGACGCCCTGGCCCTTTTCGAGAAGGACCCGGACACCGACGCGGTCGTTCTCATCGGCGAGATCGGCGGCACCGGCGAGCAAGAAGCCGCCGCGTGGATCGCCAGCAACATGACCAAGCCCGTCGTTGGATTCATCGCGGGACGCACGGCCCCGCCGGGCCGCCGCATGGGGCACGCGGGCGCCATCATCGCCGGCGGGAAGGGCACCGCCGACGAGAAGATCGCCGCCCTGGAGGCCGCCGGCGTCCGCGTCGCGGAAAGTCCGGCCGTCATGGGTCAGGCACTCGCCGAGGCGCTGCGCGCCTAGCGCTCGCCTCATGAACACGGCGGCTCGCGAGCCGCATCCATCGGAGCAAGCACAGTGGCCATCGAACGCACGCTGACGATCATCAAGCCGGACGCCGTCCGCAAGGGCGCGACGGGCGCCATCCTCGCGCGACTTCAAGAGGAAGGCTTCCGCATCATCGCCCTGAGGCAGCGGCATCTCTCGCTGCAGGAGGCCCAGGGCTTCTACCACGTTCACCGCGAGCGGCCCTTTTTCGGGGAGCTGACGGCGTTCATGTCGTCGGGGCCGTGCGTGCCCATCGCGCTCGAGCGCGAGGGCGCCATCGCCAGGCTCCGCGAGGTCATGGGCGCCACCGACCCGGCCAAGGCCGCGGACGGCACGATTCGCAAGGCCTTCGGCAGCAACGTGGGCGAGAACGCCATCCACGGGTCGGACTCGCCCGCCAGCGCGAAGGAAGAGATCAGCTACTACTTCGCCGGCATCGAGCTGCCGCCGGAGAGCGCGGCAAGCTGATGCGCGCCCGCGCGATGGCCTCTCCCGGTCGCGCCGGAAGGTCATGGCGGACGTGTCTCGCGCTGGTCCTGGCCCTGGCGGCCGCCGGCTGCTCTGCGCCGTCGCAGGACGGGGCGGGCGAGGCCAGCGCGGGAGCGCTCGAGACGGCGCACGTGGCGCCTGGCGAGGAGACGTTCTTCACGGACCTTCCGGGCGTCGAGGGGTTCGATGACCTCGGGCCCGAGGCGCAGGCGAGCGTGGCGGGTCGCGCCAACCGCGCCCGGTGCGACTGCGGATGCGTGGGCCACTCGGTGAGCGCCTGCCTGCACCAGAAGGAACCCTGCGGTATCGCCATCGAGATGGCCGAGGGCTTCGTCGCCGACGCGATGCTGGGCTGGCGCCTGGCACGCGAGGGCGACGAGACCGCCAGCGAGGCCGCGCCTGACGACCGCGAGGGAGCCGACGCGGGAGCCGACGCGCCCGTCACGCCAGCGCCGCCGGCGGACGCCGTGACGGGCGAGGCCCAGCCCGCCGAAGCCGCCGGCGTCACGACCGGCACCGGTCCCGGCGGTCCCGGAGTTCCCCCGGATGCGGCCGCTCCGGAAGCGGGCGCGCCGGCTGCCGGCAGTCCGCCTCCGATCGACGGAGCCACGCCGCCGGCGCCGCCGGTGGAGGGCCAACCCTGACACGCCGGCCGCAGGCGGATGCCGCGGGAAGCCCGGCATCGAGAGCGGCGCCAGTCTCTCGGGAGTTGAGTCATGAATGAACACGCCACGGACACCATCAGGAACCTCGCCTTCGTCGGCCACGGCCACGCGGGCAAGACATCGCTTCTCGAAGGCCTGCTGCTCGCGGCCGGAGTGATCCAGCGACTGGGCTCGACCACGGCGGGCTCGACGGTCGCTGACTACGGCGACGACGAGCACGCGCGCCAGATGTCCATCCGCCTCAAGCTCGTGCAGTTCGAGACCGGCGATGTCAAGCTCAACGCGCTCGATGCGCCCGGGTTCGCGAACTTCATCCACGACGCCAAGGTGGCGCTCTCGGTCGCCGACACGGGCGTGTTCGTCGTGGACGCCGGCCACGGCACGGAAGTCCAGACGGAGCGCTGCTGGGGGTTCGCGGGCGAGGTCGGCACGCCAGCCCGCCTCATCGTCCTCAACAAGGCCGATCGCGAGAACGTGGACTTCGACGCCGCGGTGAAGGCGGTCGCGGATCGCTTCGGGCGCGCGTGCGTGCCCGTGCAGGTGCCCATCGGCATCGCGGGCTCGCTCACCGGCGTCGTGGATCTGGTCACGATGCGAGCGCACGTGACCTCCGCTGATGGCGCCTCTGACAGGGAAGGGGATGTCCCGGCGGAGGTCGCCGCCGCGGCGAAGAAGCGGCGGGACGAGCTGGTCGAGATGATCGCCGAGGTGGACGAATCGCTCATGGAGGCGTTCCTCGAAAACGGCAAGCTGACCGACGAGCAGTTCAAGGCGGGCCTTTGCCGCGCGATCGCCGCGGGCGAGATCGTGCCCGTGACCTGCACGGCCGCCACCAAGATGATCGGCGTGCGGCCGCTGCTGCAGTTCCTGCGCGCCTACGCCGCGCCGCCCACCGCACGGCCGGCGCGCGAAGCGCGGGGCGGCGAGAGCGTGCCGCTCGACGCCAGCGCGCCGGTGGCGCTGCAGGTGTTCAAGACGCTCTCGGACCAGTACGCCGGACGGCTGTCGCTCTTCCGTCTCTGGTCGGGGAGCCTTCAGGCCGACAGCACGCTCGTGAACACGACGCGCCAGCACGACGAGCGCCTCGGGCCGATCTTCAGCGTTCGGGGGAAGGACCACGAGAAGATCCCCTTGCTGCGCGCGGGCGACCTCGCGTGCCTCGCGAAGCTCAAGGACACGCTGACGGGCGACACGCTCGCCGAGAAGGCGCTCCCCGTCGTGTTCGAGCCGCTCTCGGTTCCCGAGCCCATGATGTCCTACGCACTGGAGGCCCGGAACAAGGGTGAGGAAGACAAGATCGCCAACGCCCTGCACAAGATGACGGAGGAAGACGTCGTCCTGCGCCACCACCTGGATCCGCAGACCAAGGAGCTCATCGTCTCGGGTTCCGGCGATGCCCACATCGAGGCCGTGGTCGAGCGGCTCAAGACGCGATTCAAGCTCGACGTCGTGCTGCACCCGCCGCGCGTGCCCTACCGGACGACCATCACGCGCCCCGCGTCGGGCTCGTACCGCCACAAGAAGCAGACGGGTGGCGCCGGCCAGTTCGCCGAGGTGCACATGGAGATCAAGCCCATCGCACGGGGCGGCGGCTTCGAGTTCGACACGAAGCGGGTCTTCGGCGGAGCGATCAGCCCCAACTTCTTCCCCTCGATCCAGAAGGGCGTCGCGCACGTGCTCGAGCGCGGGCCCCTGGGAGGGTTCCAGATCACGGATCTCCGGTGCGAGGTCTTCGACGGCAAGATGCACCCGGTGGACAGCAAGGACGTCGCGTTCCAGATGGCTGGCCGGCAGCTCATGAAGGAGCTCTTCATGCAGGCGGGACCGGTGCTGCTCGAGCCCATCATGAACGCTCGCGTGGACGTGCCGATCGAGTGCATGGGCGACGTCATGGGCGATCTCTCCAGCCGCCGCGGTCGCGTGCAGGGCATGGACGCCGATGGCACGCACGAGATCATCCGGGCGCAGGTGCCCCTGTCCGAGATGCTCACGTACGAGGTACAGCTCAAGTCCATGACGGGTGGCCGGGGGGACTTCTCCATGGAACTCGACCACTACGATCCCGTCCCGGTGCAGATCCAGGAGAAGATCCTGGCGCAGGTCAAGGTCCACGCCGACGAGGACGAGGGCTGAGTCGCGCCGGCCGGAGCGCTTCAGATCTCGAGCGGCATCGGTGCCGGGGCAGGCTCCGCGAAGAGCGCGGCCGCTCGCATGGCGAGGCAGTGCTTGCCCGGGCTCCGGCGCGCGGCCGTGCGTCCGATGAGCAGCGTGAGCCAGTTCGGAACGGCGTGCGCCACCTTCACCACGAGCAGCACGTGCCCCGGCGTCAGCACGTCCCCTTCGGCTCGCGCCCCGCCCGGGCGCAGCGTCAGGTCGCGGGCGCGGAACGTCATCTGGTCATCCAGGGTCACGCGCAGATCTGGCTCGTCCTCCGAGCCCACGAGCGCCGTGCGGTCGTGGGTGACGAGGCATGTCGGGCGCAGCCGCGTCGTCCGCGCGAGCTCGATGGCCTCGTCCACCACGGCTCGCGCCGACGCGCCGAGCGGGGAGATGACGGGCATGGCCGACGCGATGGCCTGGGCGTCGCCCAGGCTGACGGCCGCGTGCCGCACGACGGAGCGCAGGCCGATGCGGTGCTTGACCTCCACGACGCAGCGCAGCGGCCGGCCATCCGCCTCGTGAAGACGGAGGCGCAGGCGCCGTCGCGGCGTGACGCCGTTCTCGGGCGGGTCGCCGAAGTAGAGCGACTGGACACGCTGGCGGCCGGCGGGGCCGGCCAGGGGGCAGGGCAGCAGCCGGAGGCGCAGGGCCGGCAGGATGCGCGTGCGCGCGGCGGCGTCCAGCAGGTGACAGATCTCGAATCGTTCGTCGGGTAGCGCCACGCGAGCACCTCCGCCGGATCCATCGGCAGGAGGCCCCGGTGACATGAGAGAGGCACGGCGCCCATCGGGCGCAGGCGGGAGCGCTCAGGCCGCTCCGAGAAGGAGCGCCAGCAGGGCGAACTGGGCGTGGAGCCGGTTCTCGGCCTGGTCGTAGACGGCGGACGCGGCCGAGTCCATGACCTCGTCCGTGACCTCCTGGCCACGATGGGCGGGCAGGCAGTGCAGGAGGATGGCGTCCGGGCGAGCCCGCGCCATCAGGGCCGCGTTCACCTGGAACGGCGCGAAGATGGGCAGGCGGCGCTCGAGGTCGCCCTCCTGGCCCATGGACGCCCACGCATCCGTGTACACGGCGTGCGCGCGGGCGGCGGCGGACGCGGGGTCGTGCCCGATTTCAATGTCGCCCCCGAGCGCACGCGCCCGCTCGACGACCGCGGGATCCGGCCCGTGAGCCTCGGGCGTCGCGACGGCCACCTGGACGCCCGCGAGCGCGCCGGCGAGCATCAGGGAGTGGCAGACGTTGTTGCCGTCACCGCTCCAGGCCACGCGCAGGCCGTCCAGCGAGCCGAAGCGCAGGCGGAGCGTGAGCAGGTCCGCGAGCGCCTGGCAGGGATGCTCGTGATCCGAGAGCGCGTTGATCACGGGCACGGAACAGTGCTCGGCCAGCTCCTCGAGTCTCGACTGCGCGAACGTGCGGTGCACGATGAGGTCGAAGTAGCGCGCGAGCACGCGGCCGACATCCTTCGCGCTCTCGCGAGTGCCCAGGCCGATCTCCTCGGTCTGGAACGTGAGCGGCATGATGCCCAGGCGCGAGGCCGCGACGGCGAAGGACGCCTTCGTGCGCAGCGACGGCTTCTCGAACAGCAGGGCGATGGATCGACCCGCGAGTGAGCCGGCCAGCGTCGAACGATCCGCCTTCACGCGGGCGGCGAGGTCCAGGATCGCCCGCATCTCGGCGGGCGTGACGTCGGAGGCCTTGAGGAAGTCCCGTCCTTGCATGCTCATGCTGTCTCGCTTGATGCCGGCCGTCGCGATCTCGCGACGTCAGCGGATGTCCAGGTCTCGCATCTTGTTGAGCAGCGTCTTGTAGGAGACGTCGAGCAGCCGCGCGGCCTGCGTGCGGTTGCCGCCCGAGGCCTGAAGCGCCTCGCGGATCTTGATGCTCTCGGCGAGTCCGGTGACGCGCGCGACGACCTCGGAGAGACTCCCCTCGAAGTCCACGGCCTCGCGGATGCGCTCCTGCGTGGCGGTCGGGCCCGGCGCGACCAGGCCGAGGTCCGCCGGCTCGAGGAGCTTGGCGTCGGCGAGGATCATGGCTCGCTCGATGGCGTTCTCCAGCTCGCGGATGTTGCCCGGCCATGAATGGTGCTGCAGCGCCAGGAGGGCGGCAGGCGAGAGTGTCATGTCCGGCCTGCCGAGCGATCGGGCGTGCTTCTCGAGGAAGTGCCTGGCCAGCAGCGGAATGTCCTCCTTGCGCTTGGCCAGCGAAGGCACGTGCAGGGGGAAGACGGAGAGGCGGTAGTAGAGGTCCTCGCGGAAGCGGCCGGCCGTCACGTCGGCGCAAAGATCGCGATTGGTCGCGGCGACGATGCGCACGTCCGTCTCGACCGTGACCGTTCCACCGACGCGCTCGAAGGTCCGTTCCTGGAGCACGCGCAGGAGCTTGCTCTGCACGGCGTGCGAGAGATCGCCGATCTCGTCGAGAAAGAGCGTGCCGCCATGAGCGAGCTCGAACTTGCCGGGCTTGCTGGTCGTGGCGCCGGTGTACGCCCCCTTCTCGTGCCCGAAGAGCTCGTTCTCGAGAAGCGTGTCCGGTATCGCGGCGCAGTTGATCGCGACGAAGGGGCCCTTGCGGCGTGGCGAGATCCAGTGGATGGCCCGCGCGAACAGCTCCTTGCCGGTTCCCGAGTCGCCGAGCAAGAGCACGGTCGCCGCCGTCTGCGCCACGCGCTGGCACTCGGCCGCGAGCGACCGGATGGCCTCGGAGTCGCCGATGATGACCGGTCCACCGCCCTCGCCGAGGGCCTCGCGCAGGATCATGTTCTCGCGCCGCAGCGCGCGCTCCTCGCTCGCGCGCCGGACCAGCAGCAGCAGGTGGTCCGTGTCCACGGGCTTCGACAGGAAGTCGCGGGCGCCGAGCTTCATGGCCTCGACCGCGGTCGCCACGGTGCCGAAGGCGGTCATGACGATGACCGGCACGTCGGGATCGGCATCGAGCGCCGCGCGCAGGACGGCCATGCCGTCGGCGCCCGGCAGGCGCAGGTCGGTCAGCACGAGCGCGTAGCGTCGCTGCCGGAGGCAGGCGATGGCGGCAGGGCCGTCGTCGGCCGTTTCCGCGGCGAAGCCCTCGGCCTCGAGGGTCTTGCGCAGCATGACGCGCAAGGATTCCTTGTCTTCGACGATGAGGATGGTCACGCTGCTCGCGCCATGCGGCCGCCGGCCGCTGCGAAAGAGCGCATCATGCCACGCTCGCGGGGCCGGCGGCGCCAGCAGCGTTCATCGCGGCCACCTGGCCAGCGTCCCCGCGCGCGCGAAGCGAACGCCCCCGGATCGGGGCGAGGGATTCAGGGCAGGTCGCCGAGGGCGCGGCGGGCGGCGTCGCGGCGGCCCTGCCACTTCGCCTGATCCGCGCCGATGTCCCCTAGCGAGCGGGGGCCGCCCTCCACCGCGCCGCGCAGCAGGGGGTTCGCGAGGGCCAGCCGCTCGCGCTCGATCTTCGCCAGTTCGGCCTCGGCCTGCGCGAGCATCTCCCGGTAGCGGTCGGTCACGCCCTGCGGCGGCGCGGCCGCGGGCGCTCCGACCATGACGATTGGCGAGCCGTCAGGCGTGGACACGACGTTCAGCGCGGCGGGACGCTGAAGCTCCAGCGCCTCGAGCGAGTCCAGCGTCCACGTCGTGCCGCCCGGCTGGCGAGTCGCCGCCCGCGCGCGCGCCGCCTGCGCCGCGGCCACGAGGGGCGAGACGGGCGCCGCGGTCGCCGGCATGCGGGCCGGCGCGGCGGCGGCCGCGGC
>CAZTIW010000024.1:0-68795 GCA_964613915.1 uncultured Thermoanaerobaculia bacterium | reverse complement strand
GTAGCCGACGGGCGCATCAGGACGGAAGGACGCCGAATCGTGACCGGTTTCGTCGAAGCGGCAAGCCTGGAGGTCACTGGACCCAGCCCGGGTGGCCGCATCGGCAGGGAGCTAGCCATTGGCGACTGGACGCGCGACGGAGCGGGCGACCTCTTCCTGGTCGATGGGGCTTCCGTGCACGGCATTTACGACCGGCCAGCGCTGCCTCAAAGTATCGACCTCGCATCGGAATCAGCCGACTTCAGTTCCTCGCCAGCGTCGGAGTCGTGGCTCGTCGGCATCTCACGCCTGGCGACCGGGGACGTGAACGGCGATGGCCTCATCGATTTGATCGTCAGCAACAGCCGCGCTGGAGGCGAACTCGGAGCCCGTCCCCTTGCTGGGATGGTCCAGATCCTGCTCGGAACCATGCCCCCGGCGGCTACCTGGAACATGGATGTGAACCTTGGGGACGCTGTCATCCACGGTGCCCCCACTCTCGACGGGGCGATGTTCGGCGACTCGCTCCTCGTCTACGATGTCAATAGTGACGGTCTCGACGATCTCCTCGTCGGTGCACCGCTCGCCAACGCCTTCAGCCCTGTCACCTCGAGCGGAGAGGTCC
The DNA here is from genome assembly GCA_964613915.1 of uncultured Thermoanaerobaculia bacterium. Lineage (GTDB taxonomy): Bacteria > Acidobacteriota > JBCCFW01 > JBCCFW01 > JBCCFW01 > CAZTIW01. The sequence continues at coordinate 68,191 of CAZTIW010000024.1, read as the reverse complement.
AAGTCGTCCGTGGGCGTGCCATCATCGGGGGAACCCGCGACCTGGCCATCGATCCGCCGGACGTGGTGCTTCATGGCGAGAGCGGAGCCGATCGCTTCGGGACGTCCGTTGCCGTGCTGGAGGCAGCCGATGGACCGTGGCTAGCCTGCGGCGCTCCCAATGCCCTCGACATCGGCTCAGGGACCGAGCACGTGGGGGCCGTTCACCTTGCATGCCAGGGTCCCGTCGTGCGCCGGGGGTTCGTACCGACGGTGCTCGATCCGCTCATCTCGTGCCAGGGCCCGCTTCCGCTCCTCGATCCAGATGCGGTCGTCGGCAATGGTACGACGTACTTCTACTGCACTGACCAGGAGCGCCTCCTCTTCGTCCGGCGCGCTGGCCCAACCATCCGCCTGGCCAACGTACCTTAGCCCAGGCTCACGGCGGCGCCATTCCGCCGACGAGTCTTACCGCCGCGCAGCCAAAGGATGGTCCAGGCACCTCGTGCAACTTGGTGCCGCTTGCGAGGTCCACGATACTGAAGCGTCCCGAGCCGATGAGGACGATCCTGTTGTCGTCGAGAAAGCTGGCGCACGTGTATCCGTGCTCTGTGCGGAACTCCCGGGCGAGGATTCGGGCATCCCGCGCGTCAACGGCGCCGTCGAGCGCTAACGCGGACGAGATATCCCAGACCCAGGTCGCTCCGATGCCGCCGTCGCAGAGCGCGATGTACTGCCCCGAGGGACTGAAGGTCATCGCCCGTGGATGGGCATTGAAACCTACGATGCGGGCGCCGGCAGGCTCGCCTGACACGACCTTGATGAAACCCACGTGACCTGCATTCATCCTGCTAACACCCACCGCCGCGAGCTCGCCAGCTGGATGGCATGCGAGCGCATCCACCGCGCCACCCGCCGGGATCGTCCACTGCAGTTGCCAAGCTCCTAGCGACCAAGCCTGGAGCTTCCACTCGCCATGAGCCGCAAGAAGCGATGTCTCGTCGGGCGCGATCGTGACGGCATGGGCTCCCCACCGATTCGGCTCCCCCTCGTGGAGGATCTCCAGCGTGGTCGCGTCATGCAGCCGAATGCATGGTGGTTCCTGCGAGCGATCGGCACAGTGTGAGGCGACGGCAAGCCAGCGACCGGACTTGGCGGGTGCGACGCAACGCACGGGTTGGTGAGTGCCCTTGATCGTCGTCTCGCACGGTTCACCGGCCACCGCCCAGCGGCGCAGCACCGATCCGGAGGTGCCTGCCAGGAGCGCGCTGCCGTCGCCCGTGAAGGCAATCGACCGGACGTCGGCTCGACTCGGGAAGCCGAAGCGGCCAAGGACATCGCCGGCCATGAGGGTCACCAAGGTGACGAAGCCGTCGCCTCTGTCGCCAGCGACAACTGGGCCATCGAAGCTCCTCAGTGCCTCGAGTGCGCTGCGAGTGTCCGGCGCCAGCTCACTCGTCACCCGGGGGCGGGACATCTTGCCTGCTGCCACTTCGCTCACTCCGGCGCAGCGATCGGGTCTCCACTCATCTCATCGGAGCCCCATCAGTCTTGCGGACGCGCTCGAGACTCTCGAACGCAACGCGTGCCCATTCTACGTCAACCGACCGCCGGAACGCCGCCGTAAAGAGGCACGCGTCAGACGGGCTCCTCGGAAGCGACATCCACCCCTGAAGTGCCATGCCTGGCGGTTGCGACGCGTTGTCCACGACGATCACCGCACGGCCTCGTCGATCGGCATCCTCCAGATGGGCAACCGGCTCTCGAGTTCGCAGGTCCAACCCGAGCGCGGCGTCAAGGCCCGCATCGCCTCCTTGGTTCATCTCGCGAAATGAGACGTGGACCGCCCGATCACCGAACCACAGGCTAGTACGCTCCTGGGAGTCCTCCCGATGGTAATAGCCCGGGAGCACCACGGTCCAGCCATGCCGCAGCTCGTGGCGCAGCGAACCCCGCCGAAAGCCAATGCCGTGCGGTGCTGGCACAAGATCCTCTTGCATGGACTGCAGCAATGCAAGCTCCCGAAGCTCTCGCTCGGGCAGCACGACGCGAGGATCCAAGCTCGTGGCGCCGAGCAGCAGCCGCGCCATCCGCGCGCACGCCTCGGCCTCGTGAGGCATCCGGGGTCGGCGCCACGGAACGTCCGTCCAGCCGATCACGAGGCCCGCGCGATGCAAGCATTCCGCATCGACGGAGGGACTCCACCACGGGAAGAACTCGGCAGCGCGGTCGCGGAGTTCCGCGACATTGCCACCTGCGACGGCCTGGATCCAGTCGTCTGTCCAACGACCTAGCGACGATGCTGCGGCATACGGGCCGAGTGGCCGCAGTTCGGAGGGTAGCGAGATGCGGGCGGGCTCGAGGCCCCCGGCCGCGGCCACCGTGCGGGTGGCCTCGCGCAGCCACGACGCGAACGTCGCACGCAACCGGTCGAATGCTTGACCGTCGACGCCTGAGTGATCGATCAGCCTGATCAACCTGCTTCCCAGCGTCGTCGCCTCTGGCAACGATGAGAATAAGTCGATCAGCGCAGCGTGGTAGCCAGGCCCGACCGCCGCCGTGCGTGCGTGTATGACGACGCCCGATGGCGTGATCGCCAGATTCATCGGCTCCGCGGCTGGATGTAGCTGGATGGATCGGCCGCCGGGGACATCGAGGGGGCGCACGAACTCCGGGTGTAGCCGAGACGATGCTGCGGCCGCCAGGGCTGCAACGAACTCATCGAGATGCACGCTCGGCGGCTCGAACTCGGCCGTGAGTGCTAGCTCGTACGTCGTGCTCGAGCCCGAAGGGCCACTTGCTGGCGTGACGGTGTGGGGCACTGGCAACTCAGTTGGCTGAGAGGCGTCCGCGCTGGCGATGTCTAGGATACCGCACGTAGCGGACCAACTCGGGATGGTGCTCGGAAGCGACACCGCGTCTGCTGGATGGGATCGCGACCATTGTACGAAAACGCGAGCCCTCAGCGCACCCGCTGGACGCCGCGCGACAAGCGTGATGCAAGGGAGGCGGCACAGCTCATTGGCCGTCGAGGGTACCTGGCCAACGCGAGGTCTGCCGCGTCCGTGGTGCCACGCGTGGTGCCAAGAGTGTGCACGCTTGCGCAGACAGGAGCGCCCAGCATGGACACCCTGGACATCGCCGCAAGTCCCGACGAGTCCGTCAGATGTGGGCTTTCTCCCGCCGAATCAATGAGTTGCGTACATGGCCCCGCATCCCCCTCTTAATCTGCGGGTTGAGGGTTCGATTCCCTCCCGGTTCACCATCTTGCGCTCGCCCCGGGCGCGCTTCGCTTCGCGCCAGCCCCCTGCCGCGCGCGCGGTCAGGGCACGTGGTCCGAGTTGAAGTGCGAGCGCACGTTCAACGCCTTCCACTGTAGCCCCGGGCTCGCCTCGATGCGCCGCTGCAGATCGCTGTCGGTGGTGAGCAGCGCCGCCTCGATCTCACCGTCGCCGTTGAGTCGCGCGAGGAAGCGTGCTTCGTCGTCGGTCAGGGGAAGGACAGCGCCCAGCAGCGCGCGCGTCTCGTCGATGAGCGCCGAGGTCCACCGCTCGACGTCTTCGTTCGCGGGCCGGATGTCCTGCCGCAGCATGGGCAGGAGCTGCCGCTTCACATCGTCGACCGTCGTCGTCACGGCTGCGGCAGAGACTGTCCTCCAGTCGACGCGATTGATACCGCCGTAGACGACGAACGCGAGGCGGAGCTTGTCCCCGTCGAAAGTGCCGCGCGCCAGCAGCTCGCGGGCGTCGAAGAGGTCACGGCTCGCGCCGCGAGCAAGCAGGGCCGCGAGCTTGCCGGCCGCCAGCTCGTGCGGATCGAGCAGGTTGAAACCCTCCGCGCGGTCGCCGAGGAACTCGCGGGAGTCGTGCGGTGCCACGTCCCAGAGCGGGACGCGAAGCACGTAGTTGACATCGACCTCGATGATCGCCGGGCGCCCGAGCGCGGAGGTGTACCCGAGCCGCCACTTGCCCCCGGCGTGCTCACCGGGCGCGCGCTTCAAGGTCAGGCCGAGACGAGACGCAACCTGCGACAGCGCTGCGTCGAGCTTCGGGCGTTCTGCCGTCATCGTCTCGCGATCGGCGGCGCCAATGTAGTTCACATCGACATCGACCGACAGCCGCGGGAGCTCGAAGACGAAGAGGTTGAGCGCAGTCCCCCCCTTGAGCGCGACGCGCGGTCCCAGGAATGGGTGTGCGGCCATCAGGTCAAGTAGCCGAACGAGCATCGACACTTTCTCGAGCGAGTCGATGGGGAAACCGGTGTCGCTGGCGGCACGCTGGAGAGCTTCGCGGGTCAGCATCACGTCCCTTCCTCCCAGCGCTCCTCTAGCACCCACTCGGGAACGATCAGGTTCCATGGCTGGACGAGCCGGCCCGGGCCTCGCGACCTGTCCAGATACCGGGCCTGCTTCGGCGCACGCGCAGCGAGGCGCCCGAGGTGGGTCTCCTCGACGAACAAGCTCTCGCGGTGCAGCGAGAGAAAGTAGCCGACCCGCGCGGCGGTCACCGCCGATTCGAGCGCCAGCGTGTAGGCGATCACCGCGTCGAGGTCGAAGAACTCGACCATGGAAAGGGAGCGGAAGATCTCCTCCCATCCACCCCCGAGCGCCGGCGAGTGAAGCACGTCCACCATCGCCCGCTCGCAGGAGCAGACCCGCACCTCGCCACCACCGCTCGTGACGCGCTCGACGCCGCCGCCCATTTCGGGGAGCCGTGCCACCGGCTCGGGCGGGCGTACTGCCACGTACTCGACCGGGCCGAAGCGGAAGCTCCGCGTCGCGTGCGTCGTCAGAAACGTGACTTGGCTCCAGATCGAGTAGGCCCGCCCGTGAAACTGAAGCGCAGCGTGGTGGCTGACGGCAGCGTCGGGCGCGGCCTTGGACGCGACGAGGAACGGGTCCACCGTCTCGGCGCTCGTCCCCGGCGGGAGCGCGGCATAGAGGCCACGCCGGACTCGCGCGATGCGGCCGCTCGCGACGTGCTTTCGGAGCAGGCTGTCGACGGTCCGCGGAGTCGAGTTCTCCCGGCTCTGCGCGTACTCGTCGTGCGTGAACACGGGGTGGGATCGGAAGAACGCTTCGGAGGCGGGCACTCTCTATTCCTTGCTGACACACGCACTGACAGTGCGTGTATTGAATAATCTCAGCAAGTATAGGGGCTGCATCACAGACTGTCTAGAGCCCACTGAAACATGCACTCACAGTACGTGTATCGACCGATTGCAGCAACTAGACCGTCGAGTCCCCCGCTAGGAGCCGGCCAACCGGACCACCTCGCTGCCGACGCACTCGGCGATGCGATGCGCACCCCATGGAGATTCCGGCCAATCCGATCACGGATTCCGGTGGTTCCGATCGCTCGTCGGAGCGAGGCGACGTGGATCTTGTTCGAGTCGTGGCCTCGCGGAGCGAGGACGCGGGGGATCGTAGCTCGGGATCCCTACGAGGGGATCAGTCGGTAGCAGCAGGGGCTTGTGGAGCCTGTGGGCGGCGCGCAGCGCCGTCCAGGGAGCGCGAGATCGGGCAGGTCCTTCACGCGGGGATTCGGGCGCGTGCGCGGCACGGTGTACGCGTGGAGCTTCTCGGCGACGTGCGTCTCGACGGGGTAGACGCGAAGCGCTGGCGGCGCGATGCCCGCGAAGCCGAGCATGTCGTCCGCGATCAGGACATCGGGCTCCCCGCTGAGCGGATCAGCGAATCCGATGTCGACGCCGAACTTCTGGCCGTAGATCTTTCCGGCAATTCGGCACTCGGCGCGAAAGCGAAGGCCGTCGTGGATCATGCCGACTGCGTGGATCTCGGGGTGGTGGTCGTCCGGCGCCACCTCGAACGTCATGAAGTCGCCGAGATCGAGTCGGGCTGCGGCCCGCAGGCTGTCCACGACCGTGGTGGGAGCGCCGACGAGCCGGAGATCGATGTCCTGCGTCGCGCGCGCCCGCGCGAGGCGAAGCTCGAGAACGAGACCACCCTTCAGCGTCGCGGCATCGCCGAGCACCGCTGCCACGCGCGCGAGAAACCGATCGAACACGATCCGCTGGCGCTTGCGAGCCATCTCGTCGCCCGTCCGCGAGGCATCGCGAAGACGCTGCTCCAGCGCCTGCTTGAAGGCCTGAGGCGAGGCGTACGTGCGCGCGTTCACCTCGGAAGCCCGCCGAAGTCACGAAGGGCGCGGGCGACATCGCCAAGCTCGGAGCGCTTCACGAGCCCGCGTTGCAGTGCCTGGGCCGCGCCCTGCTGCAGGAACTCGGGCGACAGGCCGGCCTTCGCGCAGTCGTTCAGCGTGCGGGCAGGCGATGTCACCGGCACGGACCCGAACCACGCGCGCTCGCTCGGAGGCACGTCGTCATGATGGACGACCACTCCCTTCGGCACGCGAAGCCGCCGACGTTGCCAGTCCGATGGCAGCGTCACGTCGACCCTGTTCGGCATGACATCAGAGAGGCCAAGCAGTGAGAGCGCGGTCTGATGCGAGAAGACGCCCACCCGATCCGACCAGAGCCAGATGACCGCAAGATCCTCCCGGTCCCCGGCGGGAAAGTGGACCAGTCGGTACACCGCACGCCGATCTCTCGCGACGCGACCGGCTTTCACGTGCTTGAGCAGCGCGTGGAAGGAGTAGCCGGCCTCCGCCGCCTGCCTGGTCGTGAAGTGGCCGTCCTGGGCGGCTGCGATCTCGTACAGCCGATCCCAATCCGGCTTGCGTCGTGGTTTCTTGCTCACGCACAAACAGTAACCTTGAGTTACGTTTTGTGCAAGGCCCCGGGAGGCCTCCGTGCCCATGGGGGCATGGCTGAGACCGCCTGGAAGGCCTCAGAACGCCGCCGCGGCGCCGAGTCTATCGTCCTCGACGAGGGGGCCTCCGGAGCCGGTCCAGCGCCCTCAGCCAAGCCCACGTCCGGTTCCAGATAGCCATCCCTTGGTTCAGCACGGTTGCATCGTCGTCGCCGATCGGCCGCAGAGGTCGCTGAGCCCCGGGGCGCGCGCGGTGGCTTCCGAGCCGGCGCCGTCCCGGACGAGTCCGTCGCGCGCCACGGTTTCAGGGAGCTTGCCCATCGATCGGCGTCGGGCGGCGGCTGTCGCCCAGGCCCCTCGATGCGTCAGCCCCGCCTCTGTTCGCGACGCCCACGCTCGGGAGTAAAGTACCCGCCGAGCCAGTGAGCCGCGGGCGGATGCGAGACGGCTGGCTCACGTGACGTGGAGCGAGCGGGTGGCGCACGGCGCGCCCTCGCGAACCGCTTCGCGAGGAGGCCCCCGATGAACGCCTTGCTGTGGATCCTGCAAGTCCTCGCCGCGATCGTCTACACGGCGTCCGGCGTCATGAAGGTGTTCATGTTCGACAAGGTCAGCGCGGACGTGCCGTCCTTCGGCGCGCTGCCGCGACAGGCCTGGCTGGCTCTCGGCATCGTCGAGCTCGCGTGCGTCGTCGGCCTGATCGTGCCGGCCGCCCTGCGGTGGCAGCCCAGGATCACGGTGGTGGCCGCCGTGATCCTGGCGCTCGAGAGCCTCGTGTTCATCTGGGTGCACGTGCGGTATCGCGAGATCCCGCCGATCATCATGAGCGCCGCGCTCGGCCTCCTGATGGCGTTCATCGCCTACGGACGAACGTCGCTGAAGCCCATCGGCTGACGAGCCCGGCGCCCGCGATCGGGATGGCTCACGTGCCGCCGCTCGCCTCGGAGCCCGCCTGCCGCGGATGCCGCGGCCCGTGGGCGTCGAAGCGGATGCGGGCGCGCCGCGACTACCTGCGGCCGCGCGATGGTTCAGGCCGCACTCCGCCGCTTGGACGGACGGATGAGGCTCTCGGCAGGGATGCCGAGGCCCTCGTGCAGGCGCCGGATCATCGCCAGCGTGAGCCCGCGGCGACCGGTCAGGATCTCGTGCACGCGGTTGAGGCGCCCGATCATCGGGACGAGATCCCGTGGCGTCAGGCCCTTCCGCTCCATCGCGAGCCGGATTGCGGAGACGGGGTCGGGCGCATCCATCGCGAAGTGCTTGCGCTCGTAGGCCTCGACCAGCGTGACGAGCACGTCGAGGCGATCGCCGGCGTCCGTCCCGGACTTCGCTGTCATGAGCGCGTCGATCTCGCGTAGCGCAGCAGCGTGATCCCTCGCGGTCTTGATTGGCTTGATGTTCACTGCCGGTCGTCTCCTCGGTTCATGGCGCCGATCAGATGTTCTGCGCGTCGATCGCGTCGTACTCCTCGTGCGTCCCGAGGAACCGGATGTAAACCACTCGGTACGCGTAGTTGATCCAGACGACGAGCCTGTACCTGTTGCCGCCGATGTTGAAGACCACGCGGCCATCCCGAAGGATGCTCGCGTTCCCGAAATCCGCCTTCACGTCCGCTGGCCGCGCCCAGTCGGCATGGCGGACGTGCTCGTACCAGGCCAGGACCGGACCTCGCACGTCGGCGCGGCCCGAACGCCCGTCCACGTAGCGCTTCAACGTCGAGAGCGCGATGATCCGCACGTGGCAAGTCTAGTCCCACCGTGGGACCAGAGCAAGGCCGACCCCTGGTGCCGCTCTGTCGGGAGTGCGCGTCACGAACGCGCAACTCAAGGGCAGGCGTCAACCGCTCGGTCTCGCTCCGCTCCGTCCGACCAGCGGCCAAGCGAACTCTCGATACCCGCGCGCACCGACGTCGCCACGAACCATCGAGCGCCGGGCGTCATGGCGATCGTCGCGACGGGGCTCGGCAGGCCACAGGCCACGTGCGCGCCGACGGCCCACCAGCCGAGCGCTCCCTCGACGACCGCGTACTCGGGCGTGCCGACATCCTCCCACGTGAGCAGGAGCGAGCTGGCGGAGCGCCTGACCCGGAGAGGCTCGGCTCCGGGCCGCCGATCGAGGGCAGAAGGCTCGGGCGGCGGAGCACATGCGTCCCCGACGCCGTCGGCGTCCGTGTCTTCCTGACCTGGGTTTGCCACGAGCAGGCAGTTGTCGCAGGCGTTTCCCACGCCGTCGACATCGAGGTCATGCTGGAGCGCGTTGGGAGCCAGCAGGCAGTTGTCGCAGGCATCCCCGATGGTGTCGCCATCGGTGTCCTCCTGCGCGGGGTTCGCCATCCGCGGGCAGCTGTCGCAGACATCGCCCGCTCCGTCACCGTCGCGGTCGCCGTTGACCGGATCAGACACCTGCGGGCAGAGATCGCGGGGGCACGTGTCGTCGGCCCCCGTGCCCAGTCCGTCGCCGTCCTCGTCGTCGCAGGGATCACAGGCGTCGCCCTCTGCATCGCCGTCCCCATCACCCTGAGCTGGATTCCGCGCTGCGGGACAGTTGTCGCAGTCGTCAGCGATCCCGTCGGCATCCGTGTCGCGCAAGTCACCGGTGGCGGCGCAGGGACCGCAGGCGGGCGTGCGCGTGAACCTCGTGTCCGTTACGGGGTAGGGAGTCACGAGCACCGTGAGAGCGGCGTCAGCGCGAACCCAGTCGGCCTGATCATCTGCAGGCCACGGTCGCGGATCCAGTCCGACTCCCGGATAGTCGGCCGGCCCCGGGTTCTCCGTGCATGCGACATCGGACGCGCCTTCGGAGTCCAGGAGAGCGATGCGATTCTCGACCAAGCTGATGAGCGATCCATCGGCGTGCACCGCCCGCAAGCCGAAGTCCTGGCGCGACCAGTTCGCGTCGCCAGCGATGTCATGCTCGGTGAGCGAGTAGGCGTACTCTGCCGGGTCCATCCAGCCTGGAGTCCGTTGCAGGGATATCGCACGCTGTCCGCTTGCCAGCAGCGCCATGACGCCGAAGTAGCGACACTGGAAGTCGCGACCCACCCACTGGCAGTCGGGGAGCCCCCTTCCATGCAGGCCCCAACCCGAGGCGGGCTGCACGACCCACTCCTCACCGTAAGCGTTGATCACGAGGTCGCCCGCGTCGCGCTCGAGGTAGCCCGCGCCCACCATCAGCGTGCCGCCCGGTTGGAGACGCAGGCGCGTCCAACGATCTGTCGCGTTCGAGACCCCGAAGAACGTGACGGACTGCAGGCTCGTCCCGAAAGCGTCCAGGAGCTCGAGCTTCATCTCGAACGCGGAACCTGAGTTGGTGACTCCCACTGCCAATCGCCCATCCGGGAGCTCGGCTGCCCCGATGATCGAGAGCTCCCCGGCCGGAGCGGGATCGTGCGCGCTGCTTCCATCGAAGAGACGAGACCAGGTGACATCGCCCGTGGCGTCGAGGCGCGCGACGAATGCGGAGCCGCCCAACTTCCCACCGACGAGGCAGCCGCCATCGCTCAGCGGCGCCGCAGCGGTCGTGAGCCCGGAGGGCGTGACCGCCCACGCCAGGCGCCCGTCCGCCTCGATGCGAGCCACGACAGATTGGGACCCATCCACCAGACACGTGGCTCCGGCGTCGTCGTGAGCGAAGGCCACGTTCGTCGAGCTGAGTCCCTCTCCGAACCGCCGCTCCCAGAGAACTTCACCTGCCGGGTCGAGCTTGATGATCCACGCGCCACGATCGAGGCCCCAGGAGTCCGTGGTGCCCGTGACGAGAGAGGACCCGTCCGCCACCGCCCACGCTCCCGTGAGACGATCGTCGCCAGGCCCGCTCACTGCAAGGAACCAGGGGTCAGCCGCCGCAGGCAGGGCCAGCGTGATGGCAATGAGGGGGGCGAGGGCGCGGCGCATGAGCTGTCCTCGACCGCAGGGTAGGCCAAGAACTGCGAAGGGAAAGAGGGCCGACCGCGAGCGCGGAAACTGTCGCCGTCCACGGACAGGTGTCTGGCGCGCCTGACAGGGTCGGGACGAGACGGCAGCGTGAGTGAAGAGCTTCAAGCTCCCCGGAGTGGCGCGCTCAGAGCCGATCTGCGAGGGGCCGGGGCTGCGACCTCGAGCCTGGCGCGCGTCTTGCTCTCCCCCGTGACGTGCGCTGCGAATTCGATCGAGGAACGATCATCTTGCGCGACCTGCCGCCCGGGGTCGCCGCGCGACTGCATGCCGTGGCCTGGGATGACAGGATCGCAGCGTACCGGGCGGCGCCTTCCGATTGGCCTCGCCTCCGCGAGCACCTGGCGCGCGAGGGACTGGCCACGTCCGACGATTCGCTGGTTCCGTTCGAGCGAGCGCTGGCCATGTCGGCGCAGCCGGCGCTCGCGCTCCGGGCGTACCAGCGCGCGGCGCTCGCGGCGTGGACGGCCTGCGGGCGACGCGGCGTGATCGTGCTGCCAACCGGGGCGGGCAAGACGCGCGTCGCTCTCGCGGCGATCGCCGCGACGGGACTTCCGGCGCTCGTCCTGGTTCCGACGCGCGCGCTCATGGCCCAGTGGGTCGAAGCGCTCGGGAGTCTCGGCGCTGGACCGGTGGGACAGGTGGGCGATGGCCGCGCGAGCGTGCAGGCTCTCACCGTTGCCACGTTCGAGAGCGCCTGGCGGCATGCGCCGGGCCTGGGAGATCGCTTCGGCCTGCTCGTCGTGGATGAGGCGCATCATGTCGGAGGGGCCCTTCGCACCGAGCCCCTCGAGATGAGCCTTGCGCCCTTCCGTCTCGGCCTCACCGCCCTTCCGCCGCGAGCGCGCCGTTTCGCGACACCGGATGCCCCCGTCGCGGGGCGGCCTGCGGGGCGGCCGGTCGATGAGATCCTCGGTCCCGTCGTCTTTCAGCTTCGGGTACGAGACCTCGCTGGAACGAGCCTCGCGCCCCTCCGGCTCGTCGGCATCGGCCTCGACATGACGCCGGAGGAGCGCGCCCGGTGGACGGCCGACATGTCCCGCTACCGCGCGGAACGCGCGCGAAGGGCGCTGGATCTCCTGGGCCTTCCCTGGAGCGGCATCGCTGCGACGCTCGGCCAGACGCTCACGGGGCGCCGCGCCCTCGCCGCTCGCGGGAGAGCGATCGCGCTGGCATCCCTGACGGCATGCAAGGCGCTCGTGCTCGCTGCCATCCTCGAGCGTCATCGCGACGATCGCGCGCTGGTGTTCACCCGCGACAACGCGAGCGCATATGCGATCGCGCGCGAGCACCTCATTCCGGCCGTGACGTGCGACATCGGATCGCGCGAGCGCCGAGAGACTCTCGCGGCCTTCGCTCGCGGCGATGTCCGGGCGCTCGTCTCGGCGCGCGTGCTCGACGAGGGCCTCGACATCCCCGCAGCCTCCGTGGCCATCATCGTGGGAGCGAGCGGTTCGGAGCGACAGCACGTGCAGCGAGTGGGGCGAATCCTGCGACCTGCTCCTGGAAAGCGGGCCGTGGTCTACGACCTGTTCGACATGGAAAGCGGCGATGCCGCGCGCGCGAGCCGGAGGCGCGCGATCGTTGCTTCCTGAACGCCTTCTCCGCGTGGACATCCGCGACGACGTGGTCGTCGCGCGCTACGTGGGGGAGGACGACGAGCCATGGCTCGAGGCACTGATTGACCTCGCCCGGCGCCATCCCCTGCTGTCGCGCCGCGAGTTCTTCAAGATCGCGAGCGAGGAACTCCCACCCGACGCTCCACATGACGCGATCGAGCTCGCGGCGCGCGTGGCGCTCGAAGCGCGCCGCGACCCGCGCATCACGCTTGACTCCGGGCGCGAACCACGCCCGACGCCATCCGCGCGATCCGCGCGGATGTCAGGGATGGCGCGCCGCGCGCCTGCGGCGACGACACCTCGAGACCCACGGGCCGGCTCCGGCCTCTCGCCGCGACGCGCGCGATGGGAGGCGTTCCTAGAACGCGGGCGATCATCCGCCCCTCGCGGCGTGGTGCTCGCGAGTGTCGCGAGCCGTCTCGCGACGAGCGCGCAACGGATCGACCGCATGCTGTTCGCCGACCTGCCCTCACAGCGCCCCGTCGGCGCCGATGCCGGCAAGCTCAACGCGGGCGATCTCAGAAGACGCGTCAATCTCGCACTGGCTCAGGCCCTGGTCGCGCGCGCCAGTCGGCTGACCATCGATCTCGAAGGCAACGCGCGGCGCGTCGTCCAGCACGCGACGTGGCAGGGACTGCTCTGCGAGGTGCTTGGCGACGATCCCGCGCGCTGCCAGCTGAGGGTCTCCGGCCCCATGGCGGTCCTTCGCGCCACGCGCCTCTACGCGCGCGCGCTCGCCAGCCTCGTGCCCGTGCTGCCGGGCTGCCGGAGCTTCTCTCTTCGCGCCGACTGCCACCTGCTCGGGCGCGAGCTGACGTTCGAGCTCGACGAGCGAGCGCCCATCGGTCGCGGCGAGCCACTCGCTCGTCACGACAGCAACCTCGAGGCGACGTTCGAGTCCGACATCCGGCGCCTCGCTCCTGACTGGGACATCCTTCGAGAGCCCAGGCCGCTGAGGGCCGCAGGCACGATGATCTTTCCCGACTTCGCGCTGGGGCCCCGCGACGATCCCGGCGCCCGCGTCCTCGTCGAGATTGTCGGTTGGTGGACGCGGGACTACGTCGAGAAGAAGCTCGCGCGATTAAGGGCTACAGGACACTCCAGGCTGATCACGTGTCTCGACACGCGGAGCGGGCGCGGCGCCGGCACGCTGGAGGGCCTCGACGTGCTCCCCTTCCGCAAGCGCGTGGACGCCTCCCGCGTGATCGCGCGGGCGAGGGAGTTGATGGCTCGATGACACGAGTCCTTCCGCTGACGCGCCGACGCAGTCCTGCACGCGCGCGCTCCGGCACGCTCTTGCGCGCACGAGACGCGCGCCGCAGCCCGGTGGCGCGGCCTATCCGCCGCTCGCCACCTCGCCCGCCTGCCGCGGATGGCGCGGCCCGTGGGCGTCGAAGCGGTCGAGCTCCATGACCTTCGTCCAGGCCGAGACGAAGTCGCGCACGAACCTCGCGTCGGAGCCCGCGAAGGCGTAGGCCTCGGCGACGGCGCGCAGCTCGGAGTTGGAGCCGAAGATCAGGTCCACCTCGGTCGCGGTCCAGCGAACCTTGCCCGTGGCGCGATCGCGGCCCTCGAACACGGCGTCGCTCGCGGCCGAGCGGCTCCACTGCGTGCTCATGTCGAGCAGGTTCACGAAGAAGTCGTTCGTGAGCTTGCCCGGGCGGCTCGTCAGCACGCCATGACGCGCGCCACCCGCGTTGGCGTCCAGCGCGCGCATGCCGGCCACCAGCACGGCCATCTGCGGCACCGTCAGGTCCAGCTGATCCGCGCGATCCACCAGGAGCGCCGCCGGCGAGAGGCGCTGGCCCGCGGCCACGTGATTCCGGAAACCATCGCCCGCGGGCTCGAGCACCGCGAACGACGTGACGTCCGTCTGCTCCTGCGTGGCGTCCGTGCGACCGGGCGTGAAGGGCGCCTCGACCTCGTGGCCAGCGTCCCGCGCGGCCTTCTCGATCGCGGCGGAGCCCGCCAGCACGATCAGGTCAGCAAGCGAGACGCGCTTGCCGCCCGCCGCCTTCGCGTTGAAGTCCTTCTGGATGCGCTCGAGGCGCGACAGCACCTTCGCGAGCGTCGCCGGGTCGTTGACCGCCCAGTCCTTCTGCGGCGCGAGCCGGATGCGCGCGCCGTTCGCACCGCCCCGCATGTCGGAGCTGCGGAAGCTGGAGGCCGAGGCCCACGCCGTTCGCACGAGATCGGACACCGACAGCCCCGAGGCGAGGATGTCGGCCTTGAGGCGCGCGACATCGGCCGCGTCCACGAGCGGATGGTCCACGGCGGGGACGGGGTCCTGCCAGAGCAGGTCCTCGGCCGCGAACGACGCGCCGAGATACCGGGCGCGCGGCCCCATGTCGCGATGCGTCAGCTTGAACCACGCCTTCGCGAAGGCCCGCTGGTACTCGGCCGGATCCTTGCGGAAGCGCTCGACGATCGCGCGGTACGCCGGGTCCACCTTCAGCGAGAGATCCGTCGTGAACATGACCGGGGCATGCCGCTTGCCGGGATCGTGGGCATCAGGAACGAGCCCCTTGCCGCCGCCGTCCTTCGGCACCCACTGGGTCGCGCCGGCGGGGCTCTTGACCTGCTCCCAGTCGAACGCGACGAGGTTGTCGAGATACTGCGTGCTCCAGGCGATGGGGTTGGCCGACCACGCGCCCTCGAGGCCGCTCGTGATCGTGTCGGCGCCCTTGCCGCTGCCGTGGCTGTTCACCCAGCCGATGCCCTGCTGCTCGACGGGCGCGGCCGCCGGCTCGGGACCGAGATGGCTGCCCGGCGCGGCGCCGTGGCCCTTGCCGAACGTGTGGCCACCGGCGATCAGCGCGACGGTCTCCTCGTCGTTCATGCCCATGCGACCGAACGTCTCGCGGATGTCGCGCACGGCCGAGGCCGGATCGTGGTTGGCGTTCGGGCCCTCAGGGTTCACGTAGATGAGACCCATCTGCACGGCCGCGAGCGGACGCGCGAGCTCGCGCTCGCCGCTGTACCGCTCGTCCGCCAGCCACTGCGTCTCGGGGCCCCAGTAGACGAGGTCCGCCTCCCAGTCATCCTCGCGACCGCCAGCGAAGCCGCGCGTCTCGAAGCCCATGGACTCGAGGGCGACGTTGCCGGTCAGGACCATGAGATCCGCCCACGAGATCTTCTCGCCGTACTTCTGCTTGATGGGCCACAGGAGCCGGCGCGCGCGGTCGAGGTTCGTGTTGTCCGGCCAGCTGTTGAGCGGCTCGAAGCGAAGCTGCCCGCCGTCGGCGCCACCGCGGCCGTCGAGCGCCCGGTACGTGCCCGCGCTGTGCCAGGCCATGCGGATGAAGAACGGACCGTAATGGCCGTAATCCGCCGGCCACCAGTCCTGCGAGTCCGTCATGAGCTTCCGCAGATCCGCCTTCACGGCTTCGAGGTCCAGCGTGCTGAAGGCCTCGGCGTAGTCGAACTCCGCGCCGAGCGGATTGGACGCCGGCGCGTTGTCGCGCAGCGGCTGGAGGTTGAGCGTCTGCGGCCACCAGTCGCGGTTGGACCGGGGTTCGCCAGCCGTGGCCGCCGGGGCGGCGAGCGCGGGCTGAGCCAGAAGGGCCAGGGCGACGGCGAGCGCGGGCAGCGAAGTCTTGAGCATCATGGAGGCTCCCTTGATGGATGAGCGGACAGCCGGCGGGTCGCATCGCGGCTGCTTCGCGCTGGGTGGATTGACCGTGATGGCCTCAGTGTCCTCCATTTCGATGAATGCTGCCAATGCATTGATGTCATGATATCCATGCACGGTGGTCATGCTTTCGAGGAGCCGGCCGATGGAACTGGATCAGCTGCGGTACTTTCTCCAGGTCGCCGAGCGCAAGAGCTTCACGCGGGCGGCGGCGGACCTGTCGCTGTCCCAGCCCGCCCTGAGCCGTTCGATCCTGAAGCTCGAGGCCGAGATCGGTCAGCCCGTGTTCGAGCGCAGGGCGCGATCGGTCGTGATCACGGACGCGGGCACGCTGCTCCGGTCGCGGGCGCGGCAGGTCCTCTCGATCCTCGAGGACACGCTCGCCGAGATCACCGACGATGGCGAGACCGGTCGCGTGCGGATCGGCGCCATCCCGACCGTCGCGCCGTACTTCCTGCCCGACATCCTGCGCGGCTTCGCGGACGCTCATCCCGGGGCGAGTCTCGTCGTTCACGAGAACACCACGGACGCCCTGATCAAGAGCTGCACGCAGGGCGACGTGGACCTCGCCATCATGGCCCGGCCGATCGACGCGGATGCCCTCGACGTCGAGGACCTGTTCGAGGAAGAGCTCTTCCTCGTCCTTCCCCCGGATCACGCGCTCGTGAAGAAGCGCGAGATCACGCTGCCAGACCTCGAGCCCCATCCCTTCGTGCTGCTCGACGAGGCCCACTGCCTGTCCGAGGACATCCGCGCGTACTGCCGCCAGCGCTCGTTCCAGCCGATCGCGTTCGAGCGGACGAGCCAGCTCGCCATGGTCCAGGAGCTCGTCTCGCTCTCGCACGGCATCTCGATGATCCCGGCCATGGCGCGCAGGCTCGATCAGGGCCAGCAGCGGCGGGTCTATCGCTCGATGGCCAGCCCGGCGCCGACGCGACGGCTGATCGTCGCGTGGAACCCGCAGCGGTTCCAGAGCCGGCTCGTCCAGGAGTTCCGGCGGTTCCTCAAGGAGCACGGGACGCCGCCCGCCGGGCCGCGGAACGCCGCGTCCACGCGAGGCCGCGCCCGGCGCCGCGGGTGAGCCGAGGGCCGGCGCCGCACGCCGGACCGCGACGCGCTCGCTCGCGTAGACTGCGCGCCACGCATGACCGCCGTGCATCCCCTGCGACGCCTGTTCGCCCACGCCAGGAAGTACCGGCGCGATGTCGCGTTCGCGACGGTCTTCTCGGTCGCCAACAAGTTCTTTGACGTCCTGCCGGAGATCCTGATCGGCGTGGCGGTGGACGTGGTGGTCAACCGCAAGGACTCGTTCCTCGCGCGCCTCGGGATCGAGGAGCCCCGGAACCAGCTCATCCTGCTCGCGGGGCTGACCGTCGCCGTCTGGCTGCTGGAGTCGCTGTTCGAGTTCCTCCATGCCGTCCGCTGGCGGAACCTCGCGCAGGACTTGCAGCACGACGTCCGGCTGCAAGCGCACGCCCACGTCCAGCAGCTCCCGATGGCCACCTTCGAGCGCGATCGCACGGGGAACCTGCTCTCCATCCTCAACGAGGACGTCAACCAGATGGAGCGCTTCCTGAACGGAGGCGCGAACGACCTGCTGCAGGTCTTCGTGGGCTCGGTCATGGTCGGCGCCGTGTTCTTCGCGCTGACGTGGGAGCTCGCCGCGCTCGCGCTCGTGCCGGTGCCGTTCATCCTCCTGGGCGCGTTCTGGTTTCAGCGAAGGCTCGCCCCCCGGTACGGCGCCATGCGCGCCGCCGCGGGCGCCCTCTCCGCGCGCCTCAACAACAACCTGCAGGGCATCGCCACGGTGAAGGCGTACGCCGCCGAGGATGTCGAGGCGGCCCACATCCGCGCCGCCTCGGACGCCTATCGCGCGACCAACCGCGAGGCCATCCGATGGTCCTCCGCCATCACGCCGGTCATCCGCATCGCGATCCTGGCGGGCTTCACGGTCACGCTGCTGTACGGCGGGTTCCTCACGCTCGCCGGCGATCTCGGCGTCGGCAGCTACTCGGCGCTCGTGTACCTGACGCAGCGCCTGCTCTGGCCGCTGACCCGCCTGGCGGATCTCACGGATCTCTACCAGCGATCCATGGCGTCCATCGATCGCGTGATGGGCCTGATCGAGTCGCCCGTGACCATCGCCTACGGCGGGCGCCCGCTCTCGCCGCGCGACGTGCGGGGCGAGATCGTCTTCGACCACGTGAGCTTCGCCTACGACGACGCCGATCCCGATCGCAAGGCGCTCGACGACGTCACGCTGACGATCCGCCCCGGCGAGACGGTCGCGTTCGTCGGCAGCACCGGCAGCGGCAAGACGACGCTCACGAAGCTCCTGCTCCGGCTGCACGACGCGCGCCCGGGCAGCATCCGCCTCGACGGCGCGCCCATCACGGACATCGCGCTGCAGGACCTGCGACGGGCCATCGGCTACGTCGCGCAGGACACGTTCCTGACGGATGGCACGGTCGCCGAGAACATCGCCTATGGCCTGACCGGCATCCCGCACGAGCGCGTCGTCGCGGCGGCGCGAGCGGCGGGGGCGCACGCCTTCGCGAGCGCGCTGCCCCATGGCTACGACACGGAGGTCGGCGAGCGCGGCATGAAGCTCAGCGGCGGCCAGCGCCAGCGGCTCGCCCTGGCCCGCGCGATCCTGAAGGATCCCCCCATCCTGGTGCTCGACGAGGCGACCTCGGCCGTGGACAACGAGACCGAGGCCGCGATCCAGCGATCGCTCGACCAGCTCGTCGTCGGCCGCACGAGCCTGGTCATCGCCCATCGCCTGTCCACGATCCGCCACGCGACGCGGATCCACGTGATGGAGGCCGGCAGGATCGTCGAGACCGGCACGCACGACGAGCTGGTCGCCCGCGACGGGACCTACGCGTCGCTGTGGCGGCTGCAGACCGGCGTGCGCTGACGGGGCGGGACGCTCGATCGAGGGCGGATGGTCGCGCTCATCCCGTGGCGGCGCGGTCGTGACCGCGCCGGGTCGCGCGGTGCCCGCGATGCCTCATCGCGTCCCGGGCGTCGCGCCCTCACCCTCGCCGCAGTCGCGCGGCGCGAAGCGGCGCAGGTCCGCGTGCGAGAAGGTCCACTCGGGCGTCACGAGCGTTCCCGTGCGCGCCGGGTACCAGGGCGAGTCGCTCGCGGGGTTCTTCAGCACGTGGGCGTCCTGCGCCGGCATGAAGCCCTGGACCAGCAAGAACACCCGCTCGCCCGCGGGGGACTCGGCCACGTCCGCCACCAGGACCGCGTGCCCCGGGAAGCCTCCCTGGATGAACACGTCGCCCGGCAGGACGCGCGAGGGATCCTCGACCGGGACGAGCTCGCGAGCCAGCGACGCGGTGCCGGCGTACGTGAAGACCGAGTCGAGATAGCGGCGAAACGAGCGGTACGAGTCATCCGGGCTCTCGCGCGGCGCCCACGTGACCTTGTTGCCGGACACGACTGGCCGCTGGCCCTCGCGCCAGTCGGTCCATCGCGCCGGATGCCCGCTGGTGAAGCGGAACATGATGCGAGCCTCGCATCCCGCGGCGCGCAGGTACTCGGATCGCAACCGGATCACCGTGTCCGCGCACTGCTGCAGGTCGCGCCTGCCGACATCGAGATCCAGGACCGCGAGCACGCCGTCCTGCCTGGGCTTGGTCGCTCCGTCGAAGTGCCGCACGACGGCGCCACGATCCCGGAGCGGCAAGCCGCGCAGCCACGCGCCGAACGAGCCGTCCGCCATGGGCAGGCGCGCGTGGCCGGGGGGTGGCGGGATGCTCTGCGCGAGCGTGCGGGTCGCCGGTCGCGCGAGCCAGGCGGGCGCGGCCTCCGCCCGTGCGAAGGGTCCGCTCTGGATGAACAGCATGCCCGCGACCAGCGCGGTGGCGATCTCACGAAGCGTCATGGGGGCTGCCCTCCCCGAAGCACAGCCGGCGACTGACTTCTGACGAGGATAGACCCCCGCGACGCGAGGCGCCACGCGCGCCCGCGCATCGCGGGTGCACGGCAGAACGCCACTCCTGCTCCTCTCGAATCGCGTTACGCTCGCCCGATGCATGTCGAGCGCGCCCTGCTGGTCGTGAACGTGGCGTCGGGCACCGGGCTCGGCGGTCTCGTGCCGGCTGACCTCGCCTCCACGCTGGCTCGCGAAGCCGCCGTGCCCGTGGATCTCGCCGAGGTGTCGGGACACGACGCCGCGCGAGACGCCGCGCGCCGCTGGCTGGACGGCATGAGCGGCCCCGGCGCCCTCGTGATCGGCGGCGGCGGCGGGACGCTTCGCGCGGTCGTCGAGGCCGCATGCTCGGAAACGCCGCGCGACGCGCCGCTGCCCGCGGCCTCGCGCGTGCGATTCGCGCCGCTGCGCATGGGATCGGGCAACCTCGTCGCGAAGCGCCTCGGCCACGCGAGGGATCCCGCCGTGGCGCTCCGATCGATCGCGCGCTCCCTTCGCGAGGGGCCGACGGTGGCCGGCGCGATCCTGCGCGCGGAACTCGGACGGGAGAGCGGTCCGCCGCGCGTCGCGTTCGCGACGAGCCTCGTCGGCCTCGGCCTGCTCGGCCGGACCGCGCGCGATCTCGAGCGCGGCCCGCGGCGCTTCGCGCGCGTGCGTCGGACGCTCGCCGCGGCCGTGGGGCTCGAGCGACTGAACCACGCCGAGGCGCTCGCATGCGTCGCCGCGCGCGCCATCCAGGGATTCGCGTCGCCGTCCGCGTGCGAGCGCGTGAGGGTGACGCATCCGGCGCTCGCGCGCGAGATGCGCCTGCTGACCGGCATGGTCCTCGCCTTCCCCGTTCCGCTCGTGCCGTTCCGGCCGTGCGTCTCGTGGGGCGAGGCAGCGCTGTCGGCGCATCTCATCGCGTATCCCGAGGGGCTCTCGCGCGCGCGCATCCTGTGGCATCCCGCGAGCCTCGCGCGCGCGGCGCCCGCGCTGCGCCTCGAGCCCGGCGCCGAGCTCGTGATCGAGTTGCTCGACCGCGCGAGCGCCGCGTGCTTCCTCGACGAGGATCCGGAGACGTTCGACGGGCGCCTGGCGCTGTCGTGCGCGGGCACGCTGGCGTTCGTGCCGCCGCCGGAGGCGACATGACGCTGCACGCCTGCGTCCTCGGGATCGACGGCTCGGGCAAGTCCACGGCCGTGCGCGGAGCGGCCGAGCGCCTCGCGCAGCTCGGCTGCCGCGTCGGGATCGCGGGCGAGGCGTTCGCGGTGCTCGGCGACGCTGAGACCGCCAGCTTGCCGCTCGTGGCCCCGCTCGCCATGCGCGCCAAGCGCGTCGCCAAGCGCCTCGTGGACTCGCGCGCGCTGTATCCGCCGGCCAAGCTCCTCCACATGCTCCTGCAGGACTCCGCCGCATGGCGCATGGGCCGGCGCGCCGCGGCGGATGTCGTGATCTCCGACGGGAACCTCTTGCTCAACGCCGCGGGGCGCGCGGGGAACTACCGGCGCGCGGCGTCGCGCGGCGAGGCCGCTCGTCGCGAGGCTCCCCGGGCCGAGGACCTGGCCGCGCTGTTCGCGACGCTCTGCAACGGCGAGCCCTTGCCGGAGTCCGCCCGATCGCGCCTGCCCCCGCTTCCCCTGGCGCGGCCGCTGTTCCAGGCGCTGCGCGGAGCCGGACTGCGACCGGCGTGGCTCCCCGATGTCGCGATCTTTCTCGACATCGAGCCGGCCGTCGCGCTGACCCGGATCGAGGCGCGCGGGGCCGGGCGCGACCTGCACGAGAACCGGGCCGATCTCGAGCAGGCCCGCGCCGGCTACTCGCGCGCGCTCGACGCCTTCGCGCGCCATCGCGGCGACGAGGCCGTGCTGACGCTCGACGTCACCGCGCTCGACGCGCCGGGCGTCGCCGGCGCGATCGCCACGTTCGTGAAGGGGCGCCTTGCGACGCGCGCATGAAGGACGCGACGATTCGGTGACCGCGACCACGCCGCCCGCGTGCGACGATCCGAACAACGGAGGCGCCTGATGGAACCGCTCATTGACCACATCGAGATCACCGTCCGCGACATGTCCACGGCGGTGGCGTTCTACGACAAGTTCCTGCCGCTCCTGGGCTTCGACCTGGCCCGGCGGAGCAGCGCGGTGCTCGAGAAGCACGAGAAGCACGTCGTGTCGTACGAGCATCCGCGCCTGGGCTTCGCCATCACCTCGCCCCTCGGGGCGTTCGCGAGCGACGTCATGAATCGCCGACGACCCGGCGCGCTCCATCACCTCGCGTTTCGCGCCGCATCACGCGCCGAGGTGGACAGGCTGCACCTGGAGCTCGCCGCGATCGGCGCCACGATCCTGAGCCCGCCGCGCGAGTACCCCGAGTACACGCCGCCCGGCACCTACGCCGTCTTCTTCAAGGATCCCGAAGGGATCAAGTACGAGATCGTCTGCGTCGAGAGCGCCGCGTAGGCGCCACGCCATGATCCTGGATCAGGGCGCCTCGAGAGTCACTTGCTCCCGCCCGGGGCAGTCGGCCTTCGGGATGGTCTCGGCGTTCTCGGTGGCGCGCTTCTGCCAGTCCTCGGCCAGATCGCCCTCGACGTTGTAGAAGAACGTGTAACTGATGCGCAGCCCATCCCCGTCCGCGAACGGCGGTGGCGGCGGCAGGGGCGACAAGGTCGTGATGGCTCGCAGCGCGGCCTCATCGAAGGACGCCGGGCCCTTGCGCGCGACGACCTCGAGGTGGGCGATCGTGCCGTCCGCCAGGATGCAGAAGCGCAGCATGACCGCCCCGCGCACGCCCGCCTTGGCCTCGTCCGGGATCTCGAGGAGCCAGCGCTTCCGGACGGCGCGCTGGATCGCCTTCGACCAGGCGCGCGTCGCACGCTCGTCCGCTGGCCGTGCGCCGGGCTTCCAGACGAGATTTGGCTGCTTCGCCGTGGCTGCCGAGGACGCCAGGATCGCCGCCGCCACGAGGCTCGCGATCCTCGGCAATCGCCGGCGCCTCGCCGCTCCCCCCTGCCCGTGCGCGCTCACGCTCATCCCTTCCCCCTCGGCACGCCGCATCATCCTCCCGCGGCGGTCGTGCCGGCAAGCCACCGCCCGCGAGCAGGCGCTCCGGGGAGTCCGGGGTTACACTGGCCCCGTGGGCGTCCAACCGAACACTCCGGCGAGCGCCGGTGACCTCCGCGCGCGCTATCCCCGCGTGCGAGGAACCACGCTCGAGCTGGCAGCGGGCCTGTCTCCCGAGGACGCGCAGCTCCAGTCCATGCCCGACGCGAGCCCCGCCAAGTGGCATCTGGCCCACGTGACGTGGTTCTTCGAGCAGTTCGTGCTGATCGATCGCGCGGGGCGCCAGCCCGTGAACGCCGCGTGGCTCGTCCTGTTCAACTCATACTATGCATCGGTCGGACCCCGCCACGCGCGGCCGCAGCGCGGTCTCCTGTCGCGTCCGTCGCTGGCCGAGGTCGTCGAGTACCGCCAGCAAGTGGACGCCGCGATGCTGGAGCTCCTGGCCTGCGAGCCCGATCCGGCCACGCTCGCCATGGTGGAGCTCGGCCTGAACCACGAGCAGCAGCATCAAGAACTCCTGCTGACCGACATCCTCCACGCGTTCGCGCAGAATCCGGTCGAGCCCGCGTTCGGGCGGCTCCCGGCGGCGCCGCCGAGCGCGCCCGTGCCCCTCAGCTTCCGCCCGGGGCCCGAGGGGCTCGCTCACATCGGCCACGCCGGCGACGCCTTCGCCCTCGACTGCGAGACGCCGCGTCACCGCGTCGTGCTGCATCCGCATGCGATCGCGAACCGGCCCGTCACGAACGGCGAGTACCGCCAGTTCATCGAGGATGGCGGCTACAGCACTCCCCTGATCTGGCTCGCCGAGGGCTGGAACGCCGTCCAGCACCACGGATGGGAGCGGCCGCTCTACTGGTCGGCCGATCTCGAAACCTCGTTCACGCTGGGCGGCCGGCTCCCTCTCGACACCCACGCCCCGGTCGCGCATCTGAGCTTCCACGAAGCCGACGCGTTCGCGCGGTGGGCCGGCTGCCGGCTGCCGACGGAGGCCGAGTGGGAAGCGCGCGCCGCGACCGAAAGCCCGCGCGGGAACCTCCTCGACTCGGGCCATCTTCGTCCGCTCGCGGCGGCGGCCGACGATGCTGCCGACGGCGACGGCGTGCTGCAGATGTTCGGGGATGTCTGGGAGTGGACGGCGAGTCCCTACGTCGCCTACCCTGGCTATCGTCCGTGGGCCGGCGCGGTCGGCGAGTACAACGGCAAGTTCATGAGCGGCCAGTGGGTCCTGCGCGGCGGATCATGCGCGACGCCCGCCGATCACATCCGGGCGACCTATCGCAACTTCTTCTACCCGGCCGATCGCTGGCAGTTCAGCGGACTGCGCCTCGCGAAGGATGCCTGATGCTTCGAAGTGAACCGCGCCACGGGGGCCAGGTGCGGCCGGCACGCGCCGCCGCGCCCGCGTCGGCGTTCGCCGCCGACGTGGCGCTGGGTCTGAGCTCGGATCCCAAGCGCCTGCCGTCCAAGTACCTCTACGACGCGGAGGGCTCGCGCCTGTTCGAGCTGATCTGCGCGCAGCCCGAGTACTACCTCACGCGGACGGAGCTCGCGTTGATGCACGCGCACGCGGAAGCCATGGCCCGCGAGCTCGGGCCAGGCGTGCGGCTCGTCGAGTACGGCTGCGGCGCGGGCACGAAAGCGCGGCTCCTGCTGAGCCATCTGGAACGACCCGCCGGCTACCTCGCCGTGGATGTCTCCGGCGCCGCCCTCGCCGCCACCGTCGGGCGCATGAAGGCCGCCATCCCCTCGCTCGAGGTTCGCGCGGTGCGCGCCGACTTCACCGCGCCGCACGCGCTGCCAGAGCTCTCGCGTCCGGCGGAGCGGACCGTCGTGTACTTCCCCGGCTCGACGATCGGCAACTTCGAAACCGACGACGCCGTGGCTCTCCTGCGGCGGATGCGCGAGGAGATGGGCCCCGGCGGCGCCGCGCT
The DNA here is from genome assembly GCA_964613915.1 of uncultured Thermoanaerobaculia bacterium. Classification (GTDB taxonomy): domain Bacteria; phylum Acidobacteriota; class JBCCFW01; order JBCCFW01; family JBCCFW01; genus CAZTIW01. The sequence continues at coordinate 43,383 of CAZTIW010000024.1, read as the reverse complement.
GGTGGGCATGGACCTGAAGAAGGACGAGAGCCTGCTGAACGCGGCGTACAACGACCGCGCTGGCGTCACCGCCGCGTTCACGCTCAACATCCTGACCCGCATCAATCGCGAGCTGGGCGGCACGTTCGACGTGGCCTCGTACCGTCACGACGCCGCCTACAGCGCCGCGGCGGGCCGCATCGAGACCCACATCGTGAGCCTGCGCGATCAGGTCGTGCGCGTCGGCGGCCGCCGCCACGCGTTCGCCCGCGACGAGGCCATGCGCGTCGAGGTCAGCGCCAAGTACGATCGCGACGACATCGCCCGGCTGGCGGCGCGAGCCGGCCTTGCCGTCAGCCGGTCCTGGACCGACGACCACGGCTGGTTCGCCAACGTGCTGCTCGAACCGGCCCCGGTCAGCGCCCCTGCGCCGACCGCCTCAGGCGCCGGGCGTTCGCGATGACGGAGACCGAGCCGAGGCTCATGGCCGCGGCCGCGATCATCAGGCTGAGCCGCAGGCCGCACGCCGGGTAGAGCACGCCCGTCAGCGCATGCGCGCACGTCTCCCGCTGGAGCAGGGGCGGGATGCGCGCCGTCCGCACGCGCCGACTCACGCACGCGCCCGCTCACGCACGCGCCGAGACAACCTCTCGCAAGATCCGCGGGTGTCGCGCCGCGATGCGCAGCAGCGCGAGGGCCGGCCCTTCCGGCTTGCGCCGGTCCTGCTCCCAGTTCCGGAGCGTGGCGACGCTGATGCCGAGCGCCTCGGCAAACGCTGCTTGCGTCAGGCCGATGAAGCGCCGCAGCGTGACGACGTCGGCGCCGCTCTCGAACCTGCCGCGCATCAACCGCTCGCGCTGGCGCCGGGACATCGCCCTGGCAAGCGCGCTCTCCGTGAGCTCTGGAATCCTGTCATCGTTCATGGCTCCCCCGCGAGCGGCCGTGCGGCTGAGATCAGGTCAGCGCTCGGGAAACAACCGCGCCACCAGCGCATCTCGCGTGACGCCGAGATTCTGGGCGACCTCAGCCAGAATGGCCGCGAGCGTGCCGACCCGGAGGCTGGCGTGCCGTGGGATGGTCACGTGATGCTCACCGCCATCACGTGTCGTGAGTCGGACGTGGCTTCCCGTCTGGCGCGTCACGGAGTAGCCAAGCTCCGAGAGCGCTCGCGCCAGCTGGTCCCCGGAGAGGTCGCGTGGCAGCCTCAAGTCGCGATGACCTCATCGCGAACGAAGTGCAGCCTGATGACGGGCGGCGCCATGCCCTCCTCGAAGTGGCACCGCACGGCGTCCCTGACCTGAGAGTGCAGTTGCTCGAGGGTGTCCGCCTCCGTGACGATGGAGATGTCGAGCGCGCGCGCCACGTATCCGCCCTCCGGCGCCTCCTCCACGATGAAAATCACTTCCTTCACTCGGGCCTCGACCTTTCCGCCGTGAGCGACCGGCGGCGAGAGTCCGCCGTCATCGCGCCGGCAGCAATGGCGCCGAGTATAGACCCGATCCAGGCGCCCTCGGCGGTCCCCTTCGTCGCCGTCGAGGAGCCGTTCCGGATCGAGCTCGCTCCCGGCATCCCGCCTCTCGTCGGGGTCATCGACCTCATCGAGGAGCGGGACGGCCGGGCGGTCATCGTCGAGCACAAGACAGGTGCCCAGCGGTTCACGGACCAGCGCGTCACGGACGACTACCAGCCGACCGCGTACGCGCTTGCCGCCCTCGAGATGGGACTGCCCGGCGTGACGTCCATCGAGGACGTGGAGGTCCGCTTCAACGTCCTGCTCAAGCTCAAGAAGCCCGCCATCGACGAGCGGCCTACGCGCCGCACGGCGAGGCAGGCCGACGAGCTTCGCGAGGTCGCCACGGCGGTGTGGACCGCTCGCGAGCACGGCGTGTTCCCGCCCAATCGTGGCTGGGCCTGCGCCACGTGTCCCTTCCGGCAGGCGTGCGCCGCGTGAGCACGCCCGGGGAAGCGTCACGCTTCCCCGTTTCTTAGCCTGCCCGCGAGGTCGCGCTCGTGGCTCAGCCACGGCAGGCCGTTGCGGCGGACCTGGCTCAGCAGGCGCCGCGGGCCCCCTTCGCGCACGTACTCGACCGTCTCGGAGCCCACGCTCACCGAAGCGCGCTGGCCGCCTGCGGCGTGCTCGGTGATCACGTCGGCGTCATGCGGCAGGACCAGCCGCAGCGTCCGATCCGTCGCGCGAGCCACCTCGTGGTCGATCACCTGCCCCTCGAAGTCCGTGCGCCGCCTGACCGCCCCGGTGACAGTGTAGTCCAGCGTCTCGCGCTGGAGCATGGGCAGGATCCGCGCCTTGCGCCGGCCGCCCGCGTCGAACTCGTACCGCGTCACGCGGCCGAGCGCGTCGCGCTGCGAGGTCATGTTCCCCGCGGCGTCGAACCCGTACTCCGTCACGCGGTTGGCCGCGTCGGTCACGGACGTCAGCCTACCGCCCGCGTCGAACCCGAACCGCGTCCTGCGGCCGTTCGCGTCGGTCTCCGCGACGGTCCGGCCCAGCGCGTCCAGCTCGAACGCCCGGCAGGTGGCCTCCGGGTCGGCCACGGGAGGAGTCACCGGCAGCGAGGGCACCGCGGTGCCAGCGTCCAGCAGCCTACACTCCGCCACGCGCCGGCCGGCGAGGTCGCGGTCCGTCCAGGTACGGATGGGCTCCCAGTCGCCGTCTGCTGCGCCAGCTTCCGCGCGGCGAGTCGTTCGGGCGCCCTGGACACCAGGAGCTATCGGAACTGGGCGAGCGTGCGGAAGCTGTAAGCCCACAAGGGGAACAGCAGCATAGCTGTCAGGAGCAACAGGATCGTTATCTGCCACAGGCCGACCAGCGCCACCGACGCCCATCGCCGTCGCACCACGAACACGCCCGCGAGAACGAGGCCACACGCGATGGCCAGCGTTGCTCGCTCCGGCGACGCATCAAAGAAGCCCTCAAAGTAAGTCGAAAACTTCGATCTTGGCGCACCTCCCCACGGATCCCGCGCACGGGCAACGATGTCAGATAGGAGCACCTTTGCTGTGGCCAGGACGAAACACTGCGTGAGCACGAGACGAACTGTTGCTCGTCGGAGCATACGACCACCGCCATGCGCCGTCATTCTGGCAATCCTCGAGGCGGAGGCTGGTACGACTTGCAACTCTCGCATACGGACGGGGAGCGCGGATCTAGATCGGACTGACGCCACCACTTCGCAGCGGCCTCGCCGGCAAGATCGCCGAGCATCTCCTCCAGGTCCTCGTCCCAGTTCGGGAGCGCTGCACCCGCGCCGATTAGGCGGCCCTGGTGGTAGAGTTCGTGACCGATAGTATGAACGAGTTCGAGGTCATGCTGGTTGCGGTAGTAATGTGGTGCCGCCAACCAAGACCAATCGGACACGAACGTCACGACGGCTCCACGAGCCGGTAGAGTCGTCTCCCCGAACTTGCGTTTACCAAGCTTGTCTTTCCCCGGCAGGCCGGACTTGTAGCGTGGCGGCGTGGCGATGAGTGCATCGCCATGCGGAGCCGTCCACTCGGCGTGCAAGAACACGCAATAGACAAAATCAACTGCGCTCTGCCTGTCGGACGCCATCTTCGCTCGGAGCGTCGCCCTCAGCCCTCCTGGCATGACAGCTGTGTCGTAGGCACCCATCGTGACAATGGGGTAGCTGGAAGGCGGATGCCGCGTCGCCAAGTAGTAAAGAGTCCCGACCTCCAGACCGATGATCGCCACGACGGCAACTCCCTCCGAAAGGCTCATTTGCCCACTCGGATCCACGAACACCACCGGTAGCGCATTCCCGTACACGTACCCGTGCCGCGTGATCGCCTCCCGTACTCTCCCCTCGTACGCGTCCCGCGACACGAACCTCCCCACCTCCGGCCGCATCCACCTCGCCCGCAGGTAGTCGAGCTCGATCTCCTCGACGCGCTCCTCGCCCGCGAACAACCACCGGTTCCCCGACGCGTTCGCAGCCGCGGGCGACTCCACCGCCCCGAACGCCTCGTAGTCCCACGTGTCGGTCACCTGAAGCGTCGAGGCGCTCACCAGCGCTCGCGTCGAGCCGAGCGCGTCGTGCAGGTACCACCACGCGCCGTCTGCCGTCGTGACGCGGATCGGATGGTGCCCGCGCATGTACCGCGCCACCAACGCGCCGCCTGCCGCGCGGTCCTCTGCCACCTGCGCGTGCGGGAAGCTCCCGTCCACCACGTGCTCGAGGCTCCCTGACTCGCGCTTGAGCCCGTCCGCGTCGTACACGAACCCCCGCGCTCCCGCCTCCGTCATGCGGCCGAGATCGTCCCAGCCGTACTGCCGCGCGCCGTCGTGCAGCAGGTTCCCGTTCCCGTCCCACTGCAGCGGCGTGCCGTTCATCGACACCAGCCGGTCGTTGTCGTCGAACCCGTGCGTGATGCTCCCCTCGCCCGCTCTCGTCTCGACCAGCCGGTTCCCCACCGCATCCAGCGTGAACGTCCTCACCACCGCGCCGTTCACGCGCTCCTCGACCAGACGGTCCACCTCGTCGAAGCCCCACGCCACCGTCCGCACCGGGGCGCCGTCGCGCGACTCGTCGGCTCCCTCGCGCCGGCCCGCCTCGTCCAGGTAGGGGCCGTGGTCCAGCCGCAGGAGCTCGCCCGAAGCCGTGCTCCACGTGATGGACGCGAGGCCCCCCGTCAGCGCGTCGTGCGCGTACGCGCCCGTCACGTGGACCGCGAAGCTCCCGCCGGGGGCGATCTCGCCGTACTGCACGGAGGCCAGGCGCCCAGTCTGCGGATCGTGCGCGTACCGCGCCGCGGGACATGGCGCGGGGCCGGGGCAGGTCGGCGCGGCGCCGAGGCCTCCCGGATCGGTGCAGTCCTCGCACACCCACTCCAGCCGGCTGGCCGCGTCGTGCCCGAACGTCGTGCGCCGCGCGGGGTTGCCGAAGCCGTCGTGCGTGATGCTCGCCGTGCGGTTGCCGGCGAGATCGTGCTCGTGAGACAGCCACGGCAGGCCGTTGCGGCGGACCTGGCTGAGCAGGCGCCGCGGGCCCCCTTCGCGCACGTACTCGACCGTCTCGGAGCCCACGCTCACCGAAGCGCGCTGGCCGCCTGCGGCGTGCTCGGTGATCACGTCGGCGTCATGCGGCAGGACCAGCCGCAGCGTCCGATCCGTCGCGCGAGCCACCTCGTGGTCGATCACCTGCCCCTCGAAGTCCGTGCGCCGCCTGACCGCCCCGGTGACAGTGTAGTCCAGCGTCTCGCGCTGGAGCATGGGCAGGATCCGCGCCTTGCGCCGGCCGCCCGCGTCGAACTCGTACCGCGTCACGCGGCCGAGCGCGTCGCGCTGCGAGGTCATGTTCCCCGCGGCGTCGAACCCGTACTCCGTCACGCGGTTGGCCGCGTCGGTCACGGACGTCAGCCTACCGCCCGCGTCGAACCCGAACCGCGTCCTGCGGCCGTTCGCGTCGGTCTCCGCGACGGTCCGGCCCAGCGCGTCCAGCTCGAACGCCCGGCAGGTGGCCTCAGGATCGGCCACGGGAGGTGTCACCGGCAGCGAGGGCACCGCGGTGCCGGCGTCCAGGAGCCTGCACTCCGCCACGCGCCTGCCGGCGCGGTCGCGCAGCGTCACCGTGCGCGTGCCGTCGCCGTGGACGACCTCCCGCACGCGCCCGGCCTCGTCGAAGACCGTCTCCGTGCGCAGCGGCCTGCCGTCGCAGGTGTCCGGCTCCGTCGCGCTCGTGAACGGCCCGCACGTCACCTGCGGCCGGCCCTGCGCGTCGTGCTCGGTGAGCGTGTACGCCCCGCGCTCGTCACGCCGCCACTTCACGCGCCCGGCGCGGTCGTACTCGGTCCACGTGCAGCCGGGCTCCCACTCGTCCACGGGCTCGAGGAGATCCTCGTCGCTTCCCCAGCACGTCTTCACCGGCCTGTCCTGCTCGTCATGCCACGTCTGCGTGATGACCGACTCGGACTCGACGAGGCCGATGGGGTAGCCGTCCGGATGCCAGGAAGCGTACGCGGTCCGCGAGCGCTCCCAGATCACGTTGCCGTTCAGGTCGTGGCGAACCTCGGTGAGGGTGCTGTCAGGGTACAGCGTGTACTCGGGGCGCCCGTACTGGTTGAACGTGTACCGCGTGCGCCGCCACTCGCCCGGCGTGCCGTCGCGCGGATCCTCGTCCACCCACTCCCGCTGCTCGACGACGCGGCCGTAGCCGTCGTGGTCGGTCTCGGTGATCGCGCCGTCGGGGAGTTCCGTGCGGATGACCCGATCGCTGGCGTCGAACACGTACCGCGTGACCTGGTCGCTGTCCTCGAGATGACGGATCACCTCGACGACATTGCCGTTGGTGTCGTGGTGGTACGTCGTCTCGACGCCCGTGGCGTCGGTGCTCGACGTCATGCGCCCGCCCGACCAGGTCGCGAGGGTGGCGCTTGCTGACCCTGACAATTGAGCACACGCGGACCCTCAAGGAACTACTCACCTGCGCTGGCTGGTCCAGCGGAATCTCCGAGTCGCTTGCTGAGAGGGAGCGCAATGCCTGCGATGTAGGCCCGAAGAGCCGGGTGCCCCCTCCGGGAGAGATACTTGTCTAGCCACGCCTGCATCTGCTTTCGGTCTACCGTGGTGAGCCAGCTCGTGCCGTGGCGGCCAACGAGAGCATCGAGTGCCTCGAGTCCTGCGAGGTTCGTGGGGCCCGGCGCCACCTCGGACTGCATCGACCGCAGGATGGCCGCCGCGATCACCTTGCGGTGCCTGCGGATCGCGATGCGTCGCCCGTTCACTGCCGCGCTCGTGAGTGTTCCCAGAACGCAACTCCTGCTCGGCCCCATCGCTGATGTGTCGAGCTGTGCAATGAGATCGTGGAGTGCATCAATGGCGCCGGGCCGTCTCGCGAACACAGCGCGAGCCACGCACTGCGCCAGCACGATGGCCACGGCGCCTGAACGCACGGGCGTGAACTTCCGAATCAGTTCCGCAATTCCGAAGTCACGAATCGCAGGCTCGAGGTCATCGGGATCCACGAACGCTCGGCTCGTCGGAGTTTGGTTCCGCTGAAGCTTCTGCAGGCGTTGCATCACGGGAGCGACGTCGCTCGGCATGGCTATCATTCCATCACCAGCACACGCTTGAGCCCAAGACGCCATCAACGTCGAGGCCAGGCGTGATGGTCGGAGTGAGGTTCACGCCACGCCAGATCTCGATGTCGATTCGGCGATCACCGCTATTCTGCTTCGGGAAGCTATAGCTGTGAGGGGGACATCCGCCAGTAGCTGCGCATCTGAAGATCTGAAGGCGGGGCGGCATGCCGGCCCTGCCGACGGTTCCCATCGGACTCACCTGGTTTCCGCGACGGGATCCCAGACACGCCGTTCCCAGATGCGCGCGGGTCGATCCCTGATGCGTATCCATCCGGGGGCTGGCTCCGGTGCCGTGTACCACCAATCACCCTTCCCGCGGTGCTCCCAGGCCCAGGTCACTGCCTCGGGGTGGCTCCCCGCGCCGGCGAAACGATCCGAAGCCTGTACACGCTCGACCCGCGTGCCAGGCGGCAGGTCCGCGACAAGCGAGATCGAGGCGCCGCCCTCGACGCCACTCGCCTGGCCGAACAGATCAAGCGCGAGGCATCCATCAACGACGCGCCAAGCACTGCCCATGCTGCGCCGCGCCAAGTGCGGCGTCACGACGCCCCCGGGATGCCCGACATCGAGCAGCTCCTTCTTCAGGTGCAGCACCACCTTCCCGGGTGTCCCCACGCGCGTGCGCGTCGAGCCCGGGAGGATGACGCACGTGACGTCCGTTCGCAGCGTAGCGCGATCGTAAGCAATGCCGTTCGTGATGCCACGTTCGGCGCGCCGACTCGTGACGACGATCGCATCGTCAAGAACAATGATTGCGCCGAGACTGAGCGCCACCAGCGCGAAGCTGGAGCCGGCGAGCCAGACGAGGCGTCTATCGGCACGGATGATGTTCATACATCGCCTCGATCGCGAACCCCTCGTAGTTCATGGGGCTCAGGCGCGCAGCGTCTGGTGAGCTCCGCGCCAAATCCCGCGATCGGGCATATGTCCTCGCCTTGTCATAATACGCAGGTCCTCCTTGGTGATGGACGGTCTCATGGATGTGAACTGAGACTTGCGATACGTCGTCGGGGTCCAGGAATGGAAGCTGCCAGTAGGCGGGGAAGATGTTGGTCAGGAAGCCAGGCCCGATAGCCTCCGCAACAATCCTACCGCCCTCAACGAATGCTGGCGTGTCCGTGACCCGCCAATGAAGCTGATGAAGGTTGTCTGCGACGCTCGACAGGACATCCTGAATCTGGTCTCGGTGAGCCGTCGCGGTTGCGCCAAACCACCGCCTTAGCAGCAGGCTGTTCATGGGAGCGCTGGCGTAGCTAGTGCTATCCGTGACATCCCCTGCGGCGAAGAGCGCGAAGCGGATGACTTCGAACGCCTCCGCGCGAGCTTGCAAGAGCTGCGCTAGCTCCTCCGCGGCAGGGGCACGCAGGCCCCATGGGCCAGGCGCTCTGCAGGCACTCGTGGTGACCGCCACACCTACGAGGACCATGGTAGCAATGGCATCCGAGACGGCAAACGCCCCGCTTGGGTCAACGAGTGCCGTCGGGCTACTGCCGACGTAGGGCATAGGGTTTCTTGTGGCGGGGCGGCGGCGGTCGCCTTCCTGCGGATCCCGACTCACGAACCTCCCCACCTCCGGCCGCATCCACCTCGCGCGCAGGTAGTCGAGCTCGATCTCCCCGACGCGCTCCTCACCCGCGAAGAGCCACCGGTTCCCCGACGCGTTCGCTCCCGCGCTCGCCTCCACCTCCCCGAACGCCTCGTAGTCCCACGTGTCCGTCACCTGCAGCGTCGAGGCGCTCACCAGCGCGCGCGTCGAGCCGAGGGCGTCGTGCAGGTACCACCACGCGCCGTCTGCCGTCGTGATGCGGATCGGATGGTGCCCGCGCGTGTACCGCGCCACCAACGCCCCGCCTGCCGCGCGGTCCTCTGCCACCTGCGCGTGCGGGAAGCTCGCGTCCACCACGTGCTGCAGGCTCCCCGACTCGCGCTTGAGCCCGTCCGCGTCGTACACGAACCCCCGCGCTCCCGCCTCCGTCATGCGGCCGAGATCGTCCCAGCCGTACTGCCGCGCGCCGTCGTGCAGCAGGTTCCCGTTCCCGTCCCACTGCAGCGGCGTGCCGTTCATCGACACCAGCCGGTCGTTGTCGTCGAACCCGTGCGTGATGCTCCCCTCGCCCGCTCTCGTCTCGACCAGCCGGTTCCCCACCGCATCCAGCGTGAACGTCCTCACCACCGCGCCGTTCACGCGCTCCTCGACCAGACGGTCCACCTCGTCGAAGCCCCACGCCACCGTCCGCACCGGGGCGCCGTCGCGCGACTCGTCGGCTCCCTCGCGCCGGCCCGCCTCGTCCAGGTAGGGGCCGTGGTCCAGCCGCAGGAGCTCGCCCGAAGCCGTGCTCCACGTGATGGACGCGAGGCCCCCCGTCAGCGCGTCGTGCGCGTACGCGCCCGTCACGTGGACCGCGAAGCTCCCGCCGGGGGCGATCTCGCCGTACTGCACGGAGGCCAGGCGCCCAGTCTGCGGATCGTGCGCGTACCGCGCCGCGGGACATGGCGCGGGGCCGGGGCAGGTCGGCGCGGCGCCGAGGCCTCCCGGATCGGTGCAGTCCTCGCACACCCACTCCAGCCGGCTGGCCGCGTCGTGCCCGAACGTCGTGCGCCGCGCGGGGTTGCCGAAGCCGTCGTGCGTGATGCTCGCCGTGCGGTTGCCGGCGAGATCGTGCTCGTGAGACAGCCACGGCAGGCCGTTGCGGCGGACCTGGCTGAGCAGGCGCCGCGGGCCCCCTTCGCGCACGTACTCGACCGTCTCGGAGCCCACGCTCACCGAAGCGCGCTGGCCGCCTGCGGCGTGCTCGGTGATCACGTCGGCGTCATGCGGCAGGACCAGCCGCAGCGTCCGATCCGTCGCGCGAGCCACCTCGTGGTCGATCACCTGCCCCTCGAAGTCCGTGCGCCGCCTGACCGCCCCGGTGACAGTGTAGTCCAGCGTCTCGCGCTGGAGCATGGGCAGGATCCGCGCCTTGCGCCGGCCGCCCGCGTCGAACTCGTACCGCGTCACGCGGCCGAGCGCGTCGCGCTGCGAGGTCATGTTCCCCGCGGCGTCGAACCCGTACTCCGTCACGCGGTTGGCCGCGTCGGTCACGGACGTCAGCCTACCGCCCGCGTCGAACCCGAACCGCGTCCTGCGGCCGTTCGCGTCGGTCTCCGCGACGGTCCGGCCCAGCGCGTCCAGCTCGAACGCCCGGCAGGTGGCCTCAGGATCGGCCACGGGAGGTGTCACCGGCAGCGAGGGCACCGCGGTGCCGGCGTCCAGGAGCCTGCACTCCGCCACGCGCCTGCCGGCGCGGTCGCGCAGCGTCACCGTGCGCGTGCCGTCGCCGTGGACGACCTCCCGCACGCGCCCGGCCTCGTCGAAGACCGTCTCCGTGCGCAGCGGCCTGCCGTCGCAGGTGTCCGGCTCCGTCGCGCTCGTGAACGGCCCGCACGTCACCTGCGGCCGGCCCTGCGCGTCGTGCTCGGTGAGCGTGTACGCCCCGCGCTCGTCACGCCGCCACTTCACGCGCCCGGCGAGGTCGTACTCCGTCCAGGTGCAGCCGGGTGAACCGCCCCGGGCTTGTCGGGGGCTGAATCACGTGTGTGAGGGAAGAGCGAAGCGCGACCTGCTGCGGCGCCGGACGGCCGTCGGCCGGGACGCGTCACGCCGTCCCTGCCTCGGGCCGAGGACCCGGCGCCCGGCCGTTCACTCGGGGGCGCCCAGCGTGAAGCGGGCGGTGAGCGTCTTGCCGTCGCGCATCTTGACGGAGGCGACGACGACCGCGGACTCGTCCGAGCTTAGCGGCGAGTTGCCCATGAAGTGGACGTTGCCCATGGCGGGAAGCGGCATCTGAATCGGCGCCTTGCCCTTCGGCTGGACGAGGAGGCTCGCCTCCATGCCCTCCACGGTCAGGGTCTTCTCGTCCACGTCCAGGATCCACAGCGTGAGCAAGCCGCCGGAGCGCACGAGCTCGAAGTGGTGATCGGTGCCCGCCTCGACGACCTGCCCGCCATGCGCGGCGACATGCTCGTGGTCGCCGCTCCCGTGCGAGTGTCCGCCATCGGCATGGTCGTGGCCGTGGCCATGATCATGGTCGTGGCCGTGCGCCGCGTGCGCCTCGCCGCCGACAGCCTTGAACTCGAACTCGTGGGCGGACGTGGCCGTGGACGAGTTCAGCGGATTCGTCAGGTTCAGCGTGACGTCGAGCAGCAACGGAAGCGGGGGCGGCGGGACGATCCGAGCGACCAGCGTCTGCGTGGCGTCGTCGTACTCCAGCGGAACCGCGCTGCTGGCCGGCGCTCCGCGCACCAGGATGGAGCCCGTCGTGCCCTTGGCGTCAATCGGCTTCGTGTAGTCGTCGTAGAGGTAGAGCCGGAAGACGCCAGGCTCGGCATGCGTCCCCTCGAAGTGGTGATACAGGTTGGCGTCCATGAGCAGGATGCCGCCGTGCTTCGGATCGTGGTCGTCATGCGCTCCTGCGCGCAGGACGGGCGTCGCGACGGGCGCCGCCGGGGCCTTGGCGGGCGCGCTCGTCGCGCGGGCCGGGGCGTCACCCCCTGCGCCTCGATCCCCGGCGCAACCAGCGAGGGCCGCAAGGGCAAGAATCGTGAGTGACAGCGTGACGTGCTTCATGAGCTGGGAGCCTCGTGAGGAGATGGGGTTGTGGGAGCAGCGAGCAGGCCGTCCTCGGCGGAGGGTCGCAGGCTCGCCTCGAGCGAGCGACGACCGAAGCGCCAGAAGACGGCCGGCGTGACGATGATGTCGAGCAATGTCGAGCTGATGAGCCCGCCGAGGATCACGACCGCGAGGGGCTGCAGGATTTCCTTGCCGGGCTGGCCGGCCGCGAGCGCGAGCGGGATGAGCGACAGGCCTGCCGTGAGCGCCGTCATGAGCACCGGCACGAGCCGCTCGACGGAGCCCCGGATGACCAGTTCCTGGCTCCAGGTCTCGCCCTCGTGCCGCGCCAGGTGAAGATAGTGCGAGATCATCATGATGGTGTTGCGGGAGGCGATGCCCGTGAGCGTGATGAACCCGACGAGCGACGCGACGGAGAGCGTCCCGCCAGTCAGGGCCACGGCCACGACGGATCCGATGAGCGCCAGCGGGATGTTGAGCAGGATCTGGAGCACGATCGGCACGGACCTGAAGTGCGAGAACAGCACGAGAAACATGCCGAGCACGGACATGATGGACAGGAGAGCGATCTTCCGCGACGCGGACTGCTGGCTCTCGAACTGCCCGCCGTACTGAACGAAGTAATCCGAGCTCGGGAAGGCCACGCCGCTGCCGATGACGTCGCGGAGCTCCTCGACGGTTCCCACGAGATCGCGACCGGCCACGTTGCAGGACACGACGATGCGCCGCTGGGCGTTCTCGCGATTGATCTGGTTCGGCCCCGTCGCCTCCACGACATCCGCGACATCCCCGAGCGGAACGGTGCCGCCGCCCGGAGTGCTCACCGGCACGATGCGGAGCGCCTCGGGCGAAGCCCGGAATGGCTCGTCGAACCGGACGACGAGCTCGTGCACGCGCTGCCCGTCCAGGACCTCGGCCACGACGCGGCCGTTGAGCGCGGTCTCGAGTTGCTCGACCAGCGCGCCCGGCTGGAGTCCCCGGCGGATCGCGTCCTCGGGACGAACCCGGATCAGGAGCTGCGGAATGAGCACCTGCGTCTCGACCGAGAGATCGACGACGCCCGGCACGGCGGCCATCGCGCGCCTCGCCTCTTCGGCCTTCTGCCGGAGGATGGCGAGATCCGGGCCGAAGATCTTCACCGCGACCTGCGCGCGAACACCGGACAGGAGGTGATCCAGGCGATGCCCGATGGGCTGCCCGATGCTGGTGGACACGCCGGGTATCTGCGAGAGCTGCCGCCGCATGTGCGCCAGGACCTCTTCCCGCGGGCGCCCGCCTGGCGCGAAGTCCACGTCCACCTCGCTGTAGTGAACTCCCTCGGCGTGCTCGTCGAGCTCGGCGCGACCCGTGCGCCGGCCCGTCGCCCGCACTTCCGGGACCGCGAGCAGCAAGCGCTCGGCGACCGTGCCGATCTTGTTGGACTCGGCGAGCGAGACGCCGGGCGGGCTGAGCACGTTGACGGTGGCCGTTCCCTCGTTGAACGGCGGCAGGAACTCCTTGCCGAACCACGCGATGCCGCCCGCGGCCACCGTGACCAGCGTGGCGACGATCAGGAGGATGCTGCCCGTCCGTGGCAGGGCCCAGCGCAACAGGCGGCGGTCGAGCCCCTGGAGCCACCTGACGAAGCGGCTGCCGTACTCCTGGCGAGCCACCGCGCGCGATCGCGGCAGGAGGTACGAGCAGAGCACGGGCGTCACCGTGAGCGAGATGATGAGCGAGGCCAGGATGGACACGATGTACGCGATGCCGAGCGGCGCGAACAGGCGCCCCTCGATGCCCGAGAGCGCGAACAGCGGCACGAACACCAGCACGACGAGCGCGGTCGCGTAGACGATCGAGTTGCGGATTTCCGCGGACGCCTCGTAGACGACGCGCAGGGCCGCCCGGGGCGCCGCCAGGTGGTGGTTCTCGCGCAGGCGCCGGTAGACGTTCTCGACGTCCACGATCGCGTCATCCACGAGCTCGCCGACGGCGATCGCCATGCCGCCGAGCGTCATCGTGTTGATCGAGAGGCCCATCGCCTTGAAGACGAGAGCCGTGACGACGAACGACAGCGGAATGGCCGTCAGCGTGATCGCCGTCGTCCGGAAGTTCGCGAGGAACAGGACCAGGACGATGACGACGAGGAGCGCGCCGTGCGCCAGCGCTTCCTCGACGTTCGAGACGGCAGCCTTGATGAAGCTCGCCTGCCGGAAGATCACGTCCAGCGTCACGCCATGCGGCAACGCGCCGCGAATCTGATCCAGCTCGCGCTCGACGAGGCTCGTGAGATCGATCGTGCTGGCGCCCGGCTGCTTGGAGACGGCCAGGATCACGGCCGGGCCGGCGTTCATGCCGGCATCGCCGCGCTTGGGCCTGGCTCCGAGAGTCACGCGCCCGAGATCGGCCAGGCGCAGGGGGCCGGCGCTCGAGAGCGCCACCGGCGTGCTGGCCACCGTCTCGACGCTCGTGGTCCGCGCGACGTTGCGGATGAGCATCTCCTGGCCGCGCTGGTCGAAGAAGCCGCCGGTCGTGTTCCCCTGCGCCGCGGCAGCGGCCCCTGCCGCCTCGTCGAGCGACACGCCCGCGGCCTGCAGGCGGTAGGGATCGAGCAAGACCTGCAGTTGCTTGACCTCGCCGCCGATCGGCGTCACCTGCGAGATGCCGGGGATGGTCAGGAGGCGCGGCCGGATCGTCCAGTCGGCCAGCGTCCGCAGCTCCATCGGCGTCGCCGTGCCCTCCTCGGCGCTCAGGCCGATGAGCAGGATCTCGCCCATGAGCGACGAGATCGGAGCCATGGCCGGCGTCGTGCCCTCGGGCAGGCGCCCCTGCGCCATCTGCAGGCGCTCGTTGATGAGCTGCCGGGCGCGGTAGATGTCCGTGGACCAGTCGAACTCGACGTAGACGATCGACAGGCTGATGCCCGAGACGCTGCGGATGCGCGTGACGCCCGGCGCGCCGTTCAGGACGGTCTCGAGCGGCAGCGTGACGAGCGTCTCGACCTCTTCCGGCGCCATGCCGGGGGCCTCGGTCATGAGCGTGACCGTCGGCTTGTTCAGATCCGGGAACACGTCCACGGGCATGCGCATGATGACCAGCGCGCCCTGGACGACGAGAAGCCCCGCGATGGCCAGGACGACCAGGCGGTTGCGCAGGGCCAGCGCGATGAGGCGGTTCAGCATCGCGGCGTCAGTTTCCCGCGAGGAGCGCCGCGCGCACCTGGAACGCGCCCGAGGTCACGACGCGATCGCCGCCGCGAAGGCCCGACAGCACCTCGACGACATCGCCGGTGGCGACGCCCAGCTCGACGTCGCGCGGCGCGAATTCCTCCGCGTGCACGTGCGCGAAGACGACGGTCTTGCCGGACACGTTCACGACCGCCGATGCCGGGATGACGAAGCCGCGCCGCGCCGCGCCGGTCGGCACGAGCACGTCCACGAGCTGGCCCTCGAGCAGGCGTCCGCCCGACGCGCTGGTCTCGAAGTAGGCGGCGACCGTCCGCGTGGCCGGGTCCACGCTGCTCGCGGCGCTGACGAACGTCGCGACGACCGGCGTGCGCGAGGCCGGTGACGTCGCGAGCGCTTCCGCGCCGGCCGCGAGGCGCAACGTGCCGGCCTCTCCCTCGGGCAGGTCCACGCGAATCCACATGCTCGACGCCTCGAGCACGGTGAGCAGGTGCGCGCCGACGTCCACGGCCTCGCCTGCCGTGACGATCCCCGACTGGATCACGCCGTCAATGGGCGCCGCGAGAACGTGGCGGGTCGCGCTCCCCTGTCCGCCCTCGACGGCGGCGCGCAGCACGCTGACGTTGCGGCGCGCCGCCTCGTCTGCCGCGCGCGCCGTGGCGAACCGGGCGGCCGCCTCCTCGCGCTCGCGCAGCGAGAAGATCTCCGGCAGGCTCTCGGCGCGACGGGCCTGCCGCTCGGCCACGGCCAGCTCCTCGGCGGCCGCCACGCGATGCGCCTCGGCTTCCACGAGCGCGCTGCGCGAGGCCACGCGCTCCTGCGGATTCATGAAGCCCTCGATGACGACCAGGGGCTGCCCCTTGCGAACGACATCGCCGATCCGGGGCATCGCCGATCCGGCGGCCAGCACGCGGCCCGACTCGGGCGCGACGATCACGGCCTTGCCGTCGGGACGGGCGATCACCGTGCCGCGCAGCGCGCGACGGCCAGGCAGGGTGACCTCGCGCGCCAGCACGGTGCGGATCTCGAACGTGAACTGCGCTTCCTTCGAGACGATCGCGATCTCGGCGGGACCCGCGGTTTTCGCGCCCGCCGGCGCCCCGTGGTCCTCGCCGCCATGAGCACGCGCCGACGCGACGACCATGAGCAGGACCGCGGCGCCCATCGCGCCACCGGACGCCACGCGACGCGACGAGGCCCGGCCCAGCGCGAAGGCAAGCAGGGCGACCGCCACCGCGCCGCCGACCATGCCGAGGGTCTTGCCTGACCCCGCGGGCGACGGCGCCGCCGCTTCGGGACCGAACTCGATCGCGTCGAAGACCAGCAGGTCCGAGCGCTCGCCGGCGTTCACGGCCGCGATCGCGGAGAAGGTGCCCGCCTTCCCGGGCGACAGGATGAACTCGAGCACGCCCGCCGCCGGCGTCGGGGAGGCCGTCACGTCGAGCTTGAGCTCGGGGATGGAGAGGATCACGCTCGCGTTCGCGATCGGCGCGTTGGTCGCGTAGTCCGAGAGGTACAGCCGGATGGAGAGCGGCTCGGAGACCTCGGCCGCGGAGTACTTGAGGACGGCCTCGAACTGAGCGGTCGCCGCCTCGGCCACGCGCGCGCCCGCCTCGGCCGAAGCGACGGGCGGCGGCGGCGCGTGGTCCTCGCCACCGTGGGCGAGCGCGGTGGTGGCGAAGAAGACGAGCATGAAGGCGGCGGCGGGAGTGCGGGCGAGCATGGCCCGCATAGGGTGGCACCGGCAGGATTAGGCTGGCGTAAGACGGCCGGAATCGGGCCCCTGCGCCCCGGACCGGCCCCTCCGGACCGCCGAACGCCCCCCCGCGGCTGCGCCCGCTCCGCTACGATTCCCCCCCGAGGCGCCGCCCGCGCCAGTCTCCTCCGGGGCCCGCCCGTGCTCAAGGTCCTCATCGTCGAAGATGAACGCAAGATGCGAGACGTCCTGAGACAGGGCCTCCTCGAGGAGGGCTTCTCGGTGGACGTGGTGGGCACGGGCGCCGAGGGCCTCGCGCTTGCCGAGAGCAAGGCGCACGACGTGATCCTGCTGGACGTGATGCTGCCCGGCATGGACGGCTTCGAGATCTGCCGCACTCTTCGCGAACGCGGCCATCCGGCGCCGATCCTCATGCTCACGGCGCGCTCGGCCGTCGAGGATCGCGTGCGGGGTCTCGACACGGGCGCCGACGACTACCTCGCCAAGCCCTTCGACCTGGCGGAGCTCCTCGCCCGCATCCGGGCGCTCGTGCGCCGGCCGCGCACCGAGGTGAACACGCTGCTGCGCGCCGCGGACCTCGAGCTCGATCCCGTCAGCCACGAGGCGCGCCGCGCCGGGCGCCTGCTCGACCTGACCGCGAAGGAGTTCACGCTTCTCGCCTTCATGCTGCGTCACGTGAACAAGGTCGTGACCTCGCGCATGATCCTCGCCCATGTCTGGGACTACGATCACGCGCGGGGGTCCAACGTCGTGGCGGTCTACATCAACTACCTGCGCAAGAAGGTTGACCAGGACTTCGAGCCCAAGCTGATCCAGACCATCCGCGGCGCCGGCTACGTGCTGCGCGCGCCGGACGAGAGCGCGACCTCGCTGCGAGACGAGGCGTGAGCCCCGTCATCCGATCGCTGCGATTCCGGCTGACGGCGTGGTACTGCCTGGTCCTGCTCGGCACGCTGCTCGCGTTCGCCACCGCCCTCTACGCCGTGTCCCGCGAGCAGTTCCTGCGCCATCACGATGACGAGCTCATCCGGGCCGCCGGCGCCGTCACGGAGATTCTCCGGGAGCACGAGGACTGCGCGCAGCTCACGCCCGACCAGCAGGCGCGCATGAATGAGATCGGCGGCCTCATCCTCATCCACGATGTCAACGGCGAGGGTCAGGTGTTCTACCGATCCTCGGAGTCGGCGCGGTTCCCGCTTCCACCCAACATGCTCGACCGCGCGCCCGTGAAGGCGCGCAACCCCTGGTTCGAGACGCACGACACCAGCACGGGCCTCGTGCGCGTCTACAGCGCTCCGTACCGATCGCACGCGGGCCGGAGCGGCCTCGTGCGCATCATGGATCCGCTGGGCGACGTGGCCGAGCCCCTGCGGGCGCTCCGCAACACGCTCTTCTACCTCGCGCCGCTCGCGCTCCTGGTGGCGTTCGCGGGCGGCCAGTGGCTTGCCAAGCGCGCGCTGCGACCCGTGGACGACGTGACGTCGAAGGCGCGGGAGATCGAGGCCCGCAACCTCTCCCTGCGCCTGCCCGCGCCCGAGGTCCAGGACGAGCTCGGGCGGCTGGTGGCCACGCTCAACCAGATGTTCGAGCGCCTGGAGACCAGCTTCGCGGGCATGCAGCGGTTCACGGCGGATGCCTCGCACGAGCTGCGGACCCCCCTCGCGACGATCTCGGGGACGATTGACGTGGTGCTCGCCAAGCCGCGGGACGCGCCCGAGTACGAGGCCGCGCTCCGGAGCATCGCCGAGGACGTCGAGAGCCTGCGCGTCATCGTGGATGACCTGCTCGTGCTCGCGCGCGCGGACGCGGGCGGCGCGAACCTGCGTCTCGAGCCCTTGCAGCTCGACGTCGTCGTGGCCGACGTCGTCGAGGCGCTCGCGCCGCTCGCCGAGAAGGCCGGCGTGACGCTGCGGGCTTCCATCCCGGAGCCGATCACGGTGCTCGGCGACGAGCCCTGGCTCCGGCAGCTGGTCACGAACGTGCTCGACAACGCGATCAAGTTCTCATCCGGCGCCGACGCGCCCGCGCTCGTCGAGGTGGACCTGACGCGCGACGGCGACGACGTCGCGATCAGCATCGCCGATCGCGGACCCGGCCTGCCCGAGGCCGACCTGCCGCGCCTGTTCGAGCGCTTCTATCGCGGCGAGGAGGCGAGAACGCTCGGCACGGGCTTCGGCCTCGGCCTCGCGATCTCCGCCTGGGTCGCCCACGCGCATGGCGGCACGATCGAAGCGGCCAACCGCTCCGGTGGCGGCAGCCGCTTCACGATCCGATTGCCCATCGCGAGCTGACCTGGCGCGGCACAGACGCAACCGAACGGGGTCCACGGTCGCGTCGCCGCGCATGAACGGAGGGGGGACCAGCCGGTCCCCCCTCGTCGGTCGGGGCGGCCCTCCCTCCTCACCCCCTCCCGCCACGCGCTTCGCGCGTGCATGAGGAGTTCGTCCCCCCAAATCCCCGCAAGATGGCGGGACATGGAGGACGAACAGACTACCGGTCTTCACCGGATCGTGGCTTGCGCTTCATCCCGCGCAGTCGATCGGACAGTTGCGGCTGTTCTCGCTGCCGGAGCAGACGCCGTCGCCGCAGCAGTCGCGGCCGCGGCGAGCGTTGCGGCAGTCCTGCGGGCAGGTCTCGCAGTTCTCCGAGCCGCCCTCGCAGACGCCGTCGCCGCAGATCACGCCGCCGCTGCAGTCGGGATCCGCGCCGTCAATGCTGCCGTCGCAGTCGTCGTCAATGCCGTTCGTGCAGCTCGTCTCGGTGGTCGCCGGGAATCCGCAGTCCTGCGGGCAGTTGCACGGGCTCTCGCCGATCTCGCAGACGCCGTTCCCGCAAGGGCTCACGCAGTTCGGGCTCGACGAGCAGTCCGGGTCGTCGCAGTCCGTGAAGCCATCGCAATCGTCGTCCAGACCGTTGGCGCACGCGGTCTCGATCGCGGGCGGCGCGCCGCAATCCTGCGGACAGCCGCAGGGGTTCTCGTTCGTGGCGCAGGTCCCGTCGCCGCAGCCACCGGTCCCGGAGAGCGCCGCGATCACGTCCATGCGACCCGCGCCGAACGTCGAGTCCCAGCCCGCCGCGCCCAGGTCGCGCGCGGTCGAGCGGATGATCTGGCGCACCGTGGCTGGCGTTCGCGAAGGATCCTGGTCAAGAAGCAGCGCCGCGAGCCCCGCGACGTGCGGCGTCGCCTGGCTCGTGCCGTAGTACGTCACGACGCCCGAGTCGGAGCCATGAGCCGCGGACGTGACCGCCGCGCCTGGCGCGACCACGTCGAGCTCGGAGCCGCGATTGCTGAAGCACGCGATGTCGTCGGCGTTGTAGTCGCGGTCCACGCAGTTCCCGCGCAAGCACCCGAAGCGCGGGCTGCGGCTGCCCGAGCTGTCCCACGTCGCCCCCACGGCGATCACGCTCGATCCGCAGGCGGGCGAGCCCATGGCGTTGGGCGAGCAGTCGTTGCCCGCCGCGGCGACGACCACGACGCCACTGGCGACGGCGTTGTTCGCCGCCTGCGCCATCGGATCGCCATCGCAGGCGCCGATGAAGATGCCCCCGCCGAGCGAGAGGTTGATGACATCCGCGCGACCGCCGTTCGGGCCCTGGTCGGTGCAGTGGCCGATGCCCCCGATGATCCACGAGGCCGAACCCTGCCCCGACGCGTTGAGGACCTTGACCGCGACGAGGGTCGCCTCGTGGGCGAGCCCCTGAAAGGGCGCGCCCGAGAGCAGGAAGCCATCGCCGCCCGCGGCGGTGCCGCCGACGTGCGTCCCGTGGCCGTTGTCGTCCGCCGGATCCAGGTCGCCGTTCACCAGGTCGCGCCCGGCCGCCACGTCCACGCGGTTCTCGAACAGGACGTGCGTGCTGCGGATCCCCGTGTCCACCACGCAGACGCGCACGCCGGCGCCGTCGAAGTCACCCACGCCCGCCGCTTGCTTCTGCGAAACCAGCGCGCCCACGATCGGCATGCTCTCGGCGTGACCCGCATCCACGACGTAGTCGGGCAGCACGCGCGTCACGCCCGCCACCGTGGACAGGGCTTCCGCCGTGGCGTCGGAGATGCCGCGGACGTTCACGAGACCCGGCACGATGGCGTACTCGAACGCGACGAACCCGCCCGCGGCGCGCGCCACGGTGCCCACGGCCTCGACGGACTGCGGCGTCGTGGCCTGGACGAGGAAGCTCCCGGGGATCGGCTCGAGCGCGTGCTCCTGCAAGAACGCGCGATCCACGGCGGCCCCTGCGGCAACGGGAACCAGGCAGGCGATGAAGGCAACGGCGGCGACGCGAGCGGCGAGGGACGAGGGGTGCGACATGTCGAATCCTCCGGGCCCGCCGGACGGATGACGGACCGTCTCTGCACGGCCGATCGCTGGCGATCGCCCGCAGTTTCGGGGCTTCCCTTTCAGGGTAGCGCCCGTGGCGCGATCTGCCAACCCGGCTCGGGCGGGATCCGCCGTGAATCAGGGGCTGAGGCGGCGCGGCGCGGCTCGCAGCGTCAGCGTCACGACGTCACCGCCGCGCCGGGCCTTCACGCGACGGCGCGCGCGGGCCTCGTCGAGCGCGGCCTCGACCACGAAGCGCTTGCCTCGCGGCAGCGCGATCTCGAGATGGTCGTTGGCGTCGAATCCCTCGTCCCTGGACGTGCCCTCGAACGCGAGCGAGCTGATGGAGTCCACGACGCGCACGCTCGCGGCCACGCGGTGGCCGTCGGCATTCACGACGCGAAGCCGCACCAGCGCATGGCCCGGCGCGAGCGGCGCCCTGTCCGCGTAGCGATCCGTGACGTTGACGGCATGGATCCAGTCGGCGGTTTCATCCCACGCGACCGGAAACGGCAGCGGCGTGCGCTCGAAGCTGACGGCGTAGATCGCGTGCTTCGGGTCATCCCGCACGCACGTCGAGGCGCGCCTCGTGAACCAGGCGCGGTCGAGCGCCTCCGCGGGCTCGGCGGCGCCCGTGAAGTGCCAGCCGCCGTCATCCCAGACCTCGACCCAGCTGTGATTGCCGCTGCCATCCGGCCACAGAGGCGTGCCGACGAAGCGGGCGGGCACGCCGACCGAGCGACAGGCGTTCACGAGGAGAATCGTGAGCCCCGTGCAGGACGCGAGGCCTTGCTCGATGCTCTCGGACGGCGCCTGATCCGGCCGCGCGCGCCCCGTCGAGTACTTCACGTTCAGCAACGGGAAGAGCTCGCGGTTCAGGATCAGCGCGGCCTCGCCGGGCGTCCGCGCGTCCTTCACCAGCGGCGCGCATCGATCGTGGAGCATCCGCCGCCAGCTCTCGCGCCGCTCGGTGACGCTGGCGTAGGGCAACACGGCGTTCAAGTAAACGTCGCGCGGAACGCTGTCGCGCCACGGCGCCTTCGCGAACGTGTCCGCCGCCAGCGTGACCTCGTCCACGAGGAAGTCCGCGGAGAGCGCCGCTCGATCGCGCGCCGGCATGTTGTCGAGGAGGAACGCCACGTCAGCCCGGAGCGTCGCCGGCACGAGGTCGAGCGCCGCCGTGAGGTCGGCGGCCCCCGGCGCCACCGGCGCCGCGGCCATCACCGCGAGAAGCACGGACGCGAACATGCCCCCATCCTCTCACGCCCGTCGGCGCCGCGAGACGCCGGTGAATCAGGACGGGAGAGGCGAGCCGCCCTCCGCGGCCGTGCGCTCGACTTCGAGGCGGTGGGCCTTGCGGCCGCCGCGGGGCGTGCGGGTCTGGGGAGCGGCGGCGAGCAGCGTCTTCGACAGCTCGACGCTGCGGGCGACGAGATCGCGGGCGCCGCTCCTGAGCTCCTCGCTGTGCTGCACCTGCGCGACGTTGCGCTCCATGTCCTCGGCCGTCCAGCCGCGGGAGTGCGCGATGTACGGGAACTGCGGCGAGTGAAAGCCCAGCTCGCCGAAGAAGCCGAGAAGCTGGCCCGCCACCGCCTGGATGTTGTCCTGGCCCCCGGTGATGATGAAGGCCGCGCACTTGTTGCGGATCAGCACGCGATCATGCGTCGTCACCTGGTTCTGCACGCAGTTCAGCCGCTCCGCCATCTTGTAGTAGAGCGCCGACGCGTTCCCCCACCGGATGGGCGTCGCCAGGAGCACGACATCGGCCCAGTGCACGAGCGCCTCGTACACGACGGCCATCTCGTCCGCGGGATCCATCTGCGTGATGGAGCACGGCCATGTGCACGCGCGAGCTGCCTTGCTGTAGAAGCCCTCGCACGGCCGCACCCGCAGCGAGTCGAGGCGGATGAGCTGCGCCTCGCATCCCAGCCCATCGCGAGCATGGTCGAGCGCGTGCTCGAGGAGGGCCTCCGACGTCGAGTAACGCGGATGCTCGCGATCCATGACCGTCGCCGAGATCCCCGCCACGCGCACCGGCCCGGGCGAGCGCTCGATGGTGCGCGCGAGCGGATGCGGCGCGTGCGGCGCGGCCTGCCGCTTCGTGGCCGGCTGGCGCGCGATGAGCACGCGGCCACCCTCGACGCGCACGTCATGACGCGGCACGCGATCCGCCTCGTACCCGGGTTCGCCCTCGCCCGTCAGCCGGTGAAACTTCCAGTAGTGCCACGGGCACTCGACGTACTCGCCCTTCAGCGATCCATCGCCGAGCGGTCCGCCGGCGTGATTGCAGACGCCCGAGATCGCGCCGAACACGCCGTTCGCGTGCGTCAGCGCGATGTCGAGCCTGCCGAACCGCAGCCGCGAGACGGCCGCGCGCGCGAGTTCGCCCGCGTCGCCGGCATCGATCCACTCGCCCGCGCCGTCGTCATCTCGCGTCATGTGAGGCCCCCGATTCGATGCGCCACCGCGCCGCCTTGTCGCGGCCCATGAACTTCTCGAGCACCCGCGGCTCCACGCGCCGCAGGTCCACGACGATCAGCGCGTCAATCACGCCGCCGAACGCGTGGTCCACGTTGAGCCCGAGCACGCGCGCGCCGAGCTTGAGGTACTGCCTCACGAGCACGGGCATGCCCTTGCCCTCCGGATCGGCCAGCGCCACGAGCTGCGAGATCTCGTCGAGGTTACCGAGCGCGGCGACCTCGTCTTCCCACGCCCGCGTCCGCAGCGGCGGCGTTCTGGCGCGCACGCGCCGCGCCGCCTCCGGGTCGCCGTGGACGCGCCGCAGGAAGGCCGTCATGAGCCGCCGCGCCGTCTCGCCGTAGCTCGCGCTGATGCTGACGGCGCCGAGCAAGACCGGCCGATGCGGCTCGCGACACGCCAGCGCGCCGAGGCCGCGCCACAGCAGCGGCAGCCCCTCGGGCCGTCGCTGGCTCTCGAGCCGCACGAACGATCGGCCCAGCTCCAGCGAGGGGCCGAGCTCGGCGAGCAGGTCCTCGCGCACGTCGAAGAGCGTGGACGTGTACAGCGCCGCGCGCCCGCCCGCGGCGAGGAGCTCGTCCACCGCGCCGATGCGATACGAGCCGAGGATCTCGCGACGAGCGCGGTTGAACGCGATCAGGTGCCGGTACGTGCCGTCGAACGCATCGAGATCGCGCGGCCTTCCCGTGCCCTCGCCCGCCGCCCGGAACGCGATCTCGCGCAGGCGCCCGATCTCCTGGAGCGCGAGCGGCGCCTCGTGCTGGCGTGCGAGCAGCACGACGTCGTCCCGCGATTCCAGCAACGTGGACTCGGCCGGCAGCGCCGCGAGTTCCGCCGCGAGAGCCTCCGGCGGCACGGCCTCGGCGATGGCCTGCTCGCTGCGGCGACCCGTGCCCGCCGGGCGCTCGGATCGCCCGGACAGGAGCTCGCAGCGCCAGCGCATCGCGGCGATGGCGGCTTCGTCGGACGGCGCCGCGCGCAGCGCCTCGCCGTCCACGGCGGCGCCCACGCGGACGACCACCGTCGTGCCCCGTCGCGCGAGGAGTTCGCGCGGAAGCAGCGCCGTGCGCAGGCGCGGGTGAACCAGCCCGGCGACCTGGAAGGCCGCGCTGTTGCGCCCCGGCACGTGCACCGGAAGCATGGCGGCGCCCGTGCGCCGCGCGAGCCCGGCGACCGTCGCGCTCCACGGAGGATCCAGCACGCGCCCGGCGGCGACGCTCACGTGCGCGACCTCGCCTGACGGAAACGCCAGCAACGCGCCGCCCGCCCGCACGTGCGCGAGCGCGCGCCGGAGCCCGCGCGCGTTGCCTCGCGCGGCGTCGGCGCCACCGAACGGATCCACGGCGATGATGATGTCGCGCAGGTCCGGGATGCGCGCCAGGAGGTGATTGCCGAGGATCGCGACATCGTCGCGCCGCCGCAGGAGGACCTCCGCCACGGCGAGACCGTCGGCGCCGCCGAAGGGGTGGTTCGCGACGACGACGAGAGGCCCCTCGGCCGGGATGCGCTGCACGTCAGCGTCGGCCACCTCGACCGCGATGCCCAGCTCGCGCAGGAAGAACGCCAGGAGCGGACCCGGTCGCAAGCCGGATGGGCGCGCCGCGTGGATGGACGCGAGGCGCGGAAGGCCCAGCGCCCGCTCGACGAGACCCGAAGCGAAGCGCGGCGCGCGACCGGCGCCGGGCGCCG
Source organism: uncultured Thermoanaerobaculia bacterium (assembly GCA_964613915.1). Taxonomy (GTDB): domain Bacteria; phylum Acidobacteriota; class JBCCFW01; order JBCCFW01; family JBCCFW01; genus CAZTIW01. The sequence goes on along the minus strand of CAZTIW010000024.1, from coordinate 18,333 downwards.
CGAGCGAGAACGGGCCGCGCGCGTCGCTCATCGCGTCGCCGGGCAGCGCGCCGAGAGCCGGCGCCACGCGAGCACGTCCCGCGCGAACTGGCGCACGCTCACCGGGCGAGCGCCCCGCCGGCGGTTGGCCGCGCCGATCGCGAACAGGATCGTCCACTGCCGGCAGAGCGTCGCCCACGCGTCGAGCAACCTCGCCGACGGATCCCAGACGTGCGTCGCCTCGCCGCCAGCGCCGTTGATCTCGACGACCGTGAACTCGTCGCCGCGCAGGAAGGCGCGCGCATCGTCGAAGCGGATGTCGAACCGCCCGAAGTGAAAGTCCGGGATCGCGGCGGCCAGCTCGTCGGCGCGCGCGCGCAGGCCGTCGCTCGCGAGGTCCGTGCCGTCGAGAAAGATCGTGCCCTGGCAGTGATTGCCCGCGAACACCAGCGGGAAGCGCTCGCCGGGCGCGAGCACGCGGTCCAGCTCCGACGCGTGCCTCGCGAGCAGCTTGCGCCGGTGGAGCCGCGCGCGCGGGCAACCCTCGATGAGATCGCGGACGGTGGAGCGCCCGTCGCCCGCCAGCGCCGGGAAGCGCTTGAGCGTGATGGAGAAGATCACTCCTCGGCCCGTGGCGGGATCGCGATACCAGAGCACGCCCGCCTCCCGCACGCCGCGCAGGCGCTCGGGGAGCTCCGCGTCGGGCGGCGCCTCTCCCCCGCCGCCGAGCTTCTGCACGAGCAGTCGCGTGCCGGCCGGAAACGCCGCGAGGTGCTCGGCGAGCTCGCGCTCATCGCGACAGGGCCGCACGCCCGCGCCCCGCATGCCGAGATCGGGCTTCGCCACGACCGGAAACGCGAGCCCCGCGCGCGACATGACGTCCAGCGCGCGCGCGGCGAGCGACTCGCGCGTGTCCGCGGCCTCGCGCGTGAGGACGCCATGCGGCAGGAGAAACCGGCGCGCCTCGCCGCGCACGAGATCCATGACCGCGGCCTTCGACTCGCCGATGAGCCCGCCCGCGTGAATGGACGGGTTCGCCGCCGAGGGCAGCAGCATGCTGCGATGGCGGGCCGCGAGGAGCGCGTACCAGAGTCCGACGGGCGCATAGAACACGGCGGGCGGCCAGAACTCGAAGACGGAGGACACGGGCGGCGCGGGCGGGGCCCCCGCGAGCGCGCCGCGCCGCGCCCGTCGCGCGAGCCACGCCTGAGCGCCGACAGCTCCCGCGAGGAGCGGCAGCGCGCCCCAGCCCAGCGCGTGCGTCGCCGCGGTGCCCGCGCGCAGCAGGAGCGCCACCCACGCGACCGACGCCAGCACCACGACGGGGATGAACACGCCCAGGCGCGCCCGCAGCACGCCCGAGACCAGATAGGTCGGCAGGCGCATGCCCGGCACGAAGCGGCAGCCAACCAGCGCGAGCACGGAGTGCCGTTCGAAGCGCCGCGAGGCCGCGTCGAGCGTCCGCTGCGAGATCCAGCCGCGCGCGACGACGCGACCGCCCAGCGCGCGACCGATGGCGTGAAGACCGAGGTCGCCGATCGCGATGCCCGCCGCGAGGCCCACGAACGCGACGCCCGGGTCCATGTGACCGGCGGCGACGAGCGCACCGCAGGCCAGCGTCGCGGCGTCCTCGAGCACGAACGTGGCGAGGGCCGCGAGCACGGCCTGCCAGGCTGGCTGGCCCGCGAGCGCCGCGAGCGCGTCGGCGAGCCAGGCGTTCACGAGACGCGTTCCCTTCGCAGCGCCAGCTCGCGATCGTGATCCTCGGTCGAGAACGCCGTGCACAGCTCCACGGGCACGTCCATGCCGTGCCGTGCGAGCGTGGCGCGCACCAGCGCCAGGTGGTGGATCGCGTGGCTCGCGACGAACGCGAGCTCGCGCGCCACGCTGCTCGGCACGCGCTGCCGCAGGCCGTGCGACACGACATCGTGGACATCCACCGCCGAACCCACCTGCAAGCGGCTCAGCGAGAGGAGGTCCTCGCGCGCCGCCGCGAGCGCGCGGCCGAAGGTCTCGGGGTCGCGCTCGAGCTCATCGTCACGGGCCCGCGCGGCGTAATCCACGCAGCCCGACGACAGGCCGTCCAGCAGCATGAGCAGGTGGTCGAGCGCGTGGCGCAGGTGCGGCCCCGCCAGCGCGAAGGCGCCGTGCTCGGTCGCGATCCGCGCGACCGCGGCCAGCCGATCGCAGGCCAGCAGGCACCCGCCCACCACGGGAATCTCACGAGGCATCGAGAAGCCTCCAGTCGCGCACCGCGAGCGTCGCGATGCCGTCCCTCACGCCCAGGGCGCCCGAGACGCGCAGCACGCGCGCGGCCAGCAAGGGATCGATGGCCAGCGGCCCGCCATCAGCCCCGGCGAGCATGACGGTGAGAAGCGTATCGTCATCCCGGCGCAGGAGGAGTCCGGGGGGGACCCCGCCCGACAGGCACCGCACGGCGCAGCTCCGATGGACCTTGCCCGTCGCCGGACGCATGACGCCCAGCCAGCACTTCGTGTCCACGAGCTCGCCGGTCAGCGTGACGTCGCCGATCGCGATCGTCTCGGCTGGCGTCGCGGGCGCCGCGCCGAGGTCCTCGAGGGACGCGACATCGGTGATCTCCGCCATGGCGATGTCGCGGCGGATGAGCGTCCCGCGGAACCGCACCGCGTGGCCGTCGAGCGCGGTGACGTTGCCGGGAATGCCGCGCTTGCCGGCGCCCACCAGCACGAGGGCGCGCTCCGGGACATCCGGCGGCGACACGGTCATCGCGAGGTGCGGAAAGGGCTGAGCGCGCAGGATGCCCTCGAAGGTGCGCAGGTGTCCGTATTCGAACAGCCCGTCCGCCATCGGTCGCTGGCTCGCGGCGAGCAGACCCGCCAGGAGCAGCGCTCCGCCGCCGAGCGCGAGCGCGACGCGGCGCGTGAACCGCGCCAGGCGCGGCGGCGCCGCGGCCATCCAGCCGACGTGGAACTCGTCGCTCTCGTCGCCGGCGCCCGTGCGGTCTCCGGCGGGCGCGATCGGCTCGCCCTCGGATCGCGTGCCCGGCGGGAGCGGTTCCGGATGCACGAGCACCCGCCCCTGCGTCACGCGCGCGCGGTAAGTCTCGACGACCTCGCTGAACGGCGGCGGGCTCCTGCCGTCCTCGGCCCGGTACTGCCAGCCATGCCAGGGGCACGTGATGCAGCCGTCGAGGATGCGCGCCTCGCCGAGGGGTCCGCCCTGGTGGCGGCACGCGTTCGACGTGACGTGCACGCGACCGTTCGTCAGGAAGACGGCCACGCGGCGCCCGCCCACCTTCGCCACGCGCCCGCGGCCCTCGACCAGATCGGCAGCGGCCAGCGCGTCCACGAATCCCTCGGCGGCCGGATTCTCGCGCGCCCGGTCCACGAACGCCTCGCGCCGTGCCGCGACGAGATGCAGCGCGAGGAGCGTCGCGGCGCCCGCGGCGAGCACGAGGGCTGGCAGCGGGTTGCGCTCGGACTGGAGCGCGCCGAACGCGACGTGGGCGACGATCGCGCCGTACGCGACGAAGACCGACAGGTGGATGGCCTTCCACGCGGGCGCGCCCAGGTTCTTGAGCCAGAAGTCGTGGCTCGTCGCGGCCATCACGAGCAGGATGACGAGCGCCGCGAGACCGAAGACCTCGAACGGTTGGTGGACGACGCCCGATCCCGCGGCCGGCCGCGAGGCGGTCAGCACCGACACCAGCGGATTCGCGTCGCCCAGCGCATGAAACTGCACGAGCGTGAACGCCCCGTGCGTCGCGGCCAGCAGGAACATCGCGACGCCCAGGTGCCGCCGGTTGTAGAGCAGCGGCAGGAAGCGCCGGTCGAGGCGCGCGAGCGGCCCCATCGCCAGGATGACGTGCAGCAGCAGGAGCGCCGCGACCGCCGTGCCGCGGATGATGAGCGTCTCGACGGTCACCTGCGGACGCAGAGCGAGGCTCATGGCGACCCATGCCGCGAGGCACGCCACGATCACGGCGACCAGCGCGAGGTCGTAGCGCTTCTTCTGGGGCGTCCACTGGATCGCCGCGTGCTGGACCGACATCAGCGCGCCCCTTGCGTGACGAGCGCCGGGGGCAGGCGCTGGCGCGGCGCCTCGACGGGCCGCAGCGCGATCGCGATCGCGATCAGGATCGGAATCGCGACCGCGAGCGCCTGCAGCAGCAGGCGATGCGTGGCGCGTAGACGGCGCGGGGACGGCCGCGTGGCGTCCGTGACGACCGCGGGGCCACCCGCCCGCCAGCGCCATGCCATGACGGGCCACAGCAGGACGACGCCGGGCGTGATGAGCGCCCGGAACGCGAGCCCGGCGCCGCGCGCCGCCGGATCGAGGCGCGTCAGCCCCAGCGCGTGGAACGCGGCCGCGAAGGCTGCGCCCGCCGCCAGGTACGCGCCGGACAGCCACAGGACGATGCGCGCCAGGTCTTCAGACATCGAGAACCTCCCGGTCGAAGCGAGCGCGGCGCTCGGCGCGCCTCGCCGCTTCAGGCTTCCGGCAGCGCCAGCCGTGCGAAGCGAGCCTCGCAGGCCGGACCGCGCGAGTAGGAGAAGGACGGCGAGTCGCCGAGAAAGGCCAGCATCGTCGCGACGGTCCCCCGCTCGCCTTCGTGACGGCAGGGCGGGTGTCCCGTGGCGGGCAGCGTGGCATGCGATCCGAGGACGTCCCGCGCGAGGCGCAGCACGGCCTCCTCGGGCCCCGCCGAGGCGTCGATCGAGGCGCCATCGAACGCGCGCAGGCCGGCCGCGCGATGCTCGAGAACGTGCGCGCCGGGCGGAACGTCCGCGACCGGCGGGCGAATCTCGGCGATGGCGCCGTGCCCGACCAGGACGGCGCGGTCCCGCTCCGCGAGCACGAGGTTGAAGCCATCGTACCGATCCGCGGCGAGCGCATCGCCCACGGCCTCGAGCCCTCGCGCGATCGATCCCGCGGCGAGAGCGTCGCGCACGAGAAGGCCCCGGCTGCGCGTGGGCTCGACGCCCGGGGAGCCGGGCGCGTTCGTGAGCGCCGCCATGAATGTCCGCGTCATGCCGATCCAGGTTCCGCCGAGATGATCGCGCGGCATGAGCACGCCGCCGACGATGGCGGGATCCTCGAACGGCCGCGCGACGCGCTCGTCCCGGTTGCCGGCGAACGCGAACGTTCCCGGGCCGAGGACATCGCGAAGAAGAATGTAGGTGCACACGCCGGGGAGCCCTCGACGACGGGACCGCCATGACGCGCGGGCCATCCCCACGATGGAACCCCGGCGCGCGGGCCCCGTCAAGGTCACCCGGCCTGCGCTTCCGATGCCGCGGCTCCCGCCCTGGTTACGCGCGACACCTCCGGGAGGCGACGGAATCAGAGCGGTGAGCCCATGCGCACGCCCCGCATCACGGGCCATGGAGTCCGCGTGAACTTTCCCGTCCTCGACCAGCAGTCCGCCCCGTCCGAGTCCCAGCCCGTCATGGCCCGCGCCCGGGAGCGCATGGGCTTCGTGCCGCATCTCGTGGGCATGCTCGCCGCCTCGCCGCCGGCGGTCACGAGCTACGTGCTCGTCGCGGACGCGCTGAAGTTGGGCTCCCTGTCAGCCACCGAGCAGCAGGTGGTCGCTCTGGCCGTGTCCACGGCCAACCGCTGCCAGTACTGCGTCGCCGCGCACTCGGCGGCGGCTCTCACGGCCGGCATGCCGCGCGAGGTGCTGTGCGACCTGCGCGATGACGTCGCTCTCGGCGATCCGCGGCTCGAAGCGCTGCGCCTCTTCACGCGGTCCCTGCTGGCCTCCGCCGGCATGCTCGATCCCGGCGAGATCGAGGGGTTCCTGGCCGTCGGCTTCACGCCCGCTCACGCGCTCGAGGTCATCACCATCATCGCCCACAAGACGCTCAGCAACCTCGCGAACAACCTCGCCCGCACGCCCGTGGACGCCGCCTTCGCCTTCGCCGCGCGCGCGTGAGTCGGAATCCCTCGCCACGATGACCGGAAGCGTTCGCTTCGCTCGCGCCCTCTCTCGTGGGCGGGGGGGCGCCGGCTGGCTCCCCCGCCGACGCCCGACGGCGCCGGCAGCGAATCCGCCCGATCAGACCGTCGTCACGCGCGCCCTGGCCTGGCGGCGACCGGCGATCAGGTGCCAGGCCAGCACGGCGAGCACCCCGACGGCGTAGGCGCCGACGAGGTACGAGCCCGCAGCCGGGCCCGCTTCCGTGTGGAAGTTCGCGATCTGCTTCTTTCCCCAGAGCACGGGCATGAAGGGATCGATCTTGAAGGGTGCCTCGGGGCTCAGCTCGTGCCCGAACACGTGCAGCTTGTACCAGAACCGCCCCAGGCCGAACGCGCTGACATACCCCGTGATCACCGCGAGATCCACGAGAGACCGGACGTTTCCGACCGCGGCCACGCGCAGGCACAGGATGGCCAGCAGCCCGAACGCGAACGGGATCCAGTCCAGGTCGTTGAGCGCCGCGCGATCGATCGGCCGCATGCCGATGTAGTGGTTGAGCGTGTTGATCTCCTGGATGTCGTGGCCCGAGTTGCCGCCCTCCAGCTTGTGCGCGTGGATGTACAGGTCCAGTCCCTTGGGGTACTGCGGCGCCGTCATGCGGATGTGCCAGAGCGGCTGCGTGAAGGACAGGAGGAGCGGGATCACCAGCACGACCAGCACGAGGCGGCTGCTCATGAAGACCGGACGTGCGAGGAACTCGTAGAACTGTTCGAGAGCTTTCTTCACGGGAGACTCCAATACGACAGCGTCACGAACTCATGACGCGTCGCGGCGGCGGAACGCGTCCAGAGCCGCGAGCCATGCGGTCGTGCCGAGCACCATCGGCCACGCGAGACCCAGCGCCAGCAGGCGCGCCGGCCCGAGATGGGTGGACAGCCAGAATCCGACCGGACCGAGCGAGGCCAGGTCGGGCTGGGCAGAAGAGAGCAGCGCCAGGCGCGCCGCCTGCACGGGGTTCAGGCACGCGAGGGCAAACACGGCGCGCGGCTCCAGGCGCCACTGGAGCATCAGGCCAATGAGACCGAAATCCACGAGCGCCGCGCCCAGCACCCAGGCGAGCAACATGTACATCAGGGCCTTGGCCTGGCTGCGGACGAGCGTCGAGATCAGCAGGCCGAGGCCCACGAACGCCCAGAGCAAGGCCGCGCCGACCAGCAGGCAGTGCCCGACGAAGGCCCACGGAACGCGCTGGTTCTGCGTGATCGCGCCGAGAGCGGAGGTCGCCACGAGCATGAGCGCGAACGGCGCCGTCACGGCGACCATGCGGACGAGCGACACGGCCGTGAAGTAGGCGCTTCGTGGCAGCGGCTGGCTCAGCATCAGCTCGAGCGTCCCCTCCGCGCGTGCGCCGTTGATCACCTGCGCCGTGCCGGTCAGGGCGAGGAGCGGGAGCAGCAGGAGCAGCGCGTGCGTCACCGACACGAGCACGCGGCCCGTGCCCGTGAAGCCGAACACGCTCGACTCGCGCAGCCCCACCATCACGAGCACCGCGACGAGAACGGCGTACACGCCGGCGGCCAGGAACAGCCAGCGCGAGCGCATGACCTCGGCCGCGTCGAGGCGCGCGACGGCGAGAACGGCGCGACACCACGTCTTCATGGCGCTTCGCCATGCGCATCGGCGGCCAGCGCGGCGGAAGCGGAGGCGGGCTCGGCGCGCGCCGCGCTCCCGCGCTCGAGCGCGCGCCGCCGCGCCGCCGCGAGGTCCAGGGTTTCGCGATCCTTCGCGACCGCCGCGAGGCCGAAGCCCATGGGACTCGGCTCCACGAGCACGAAGGCCGTGTCCGCCGCGCGCAACCAGACGTCGCGATCATGGGCGCGGAAGTACACCTCGCGGACGTCGGGCGCAGCATCGCGCTCGTGCAGGAACCAGCACCCGGGATCGTCGAAGAAGAGCACGTCTCCGCTCCGAAGATGGACCTGCGCCGCGAACGCGGGATCGCCGACGTGCATCTTGCAGAAGGCGCACGCCTGCCGGTCCCACGCCACCGGCACCGGAGCGTCCGACGGCCCGCCGCGGAGCGCGAGCACGAGCGCGGACGCGACGACCGCGGCGACGAGCACGCCGAACGCGATCGCGAGACCGCGGATCACGGCCGCGCCTCGCCGGGCTTGCTGGCCTCGACCGTCTCGACGCTGCGCACGGCGATGTCGATCAGGCGATCGCCGAGCACGGGCGTGAGCCGCCGCACGAGCTCGGACGCGTCGGTCCGGCTCGCCGTGCAGCTCCACCAGGATGAGAGCCCGCGCGCGAAGCCCGCGGCAGCCAGCTCCGCCTCGGCGCCCGGAGCGTTGATCTCGATGACGCTCGCGGCGCGCGCGTCCAGGAAGGCCGTCGCGGATCCCTCCCAGGACACGCGACCCTCGCGAAGCAGCACGACGTGATCCACGAGGCGGGCCAGCTCGTCGAATCGGTGCGAGCAGAGCACCAGCGTCCGCCCGTCCGCTCGCTGCGTGAAGAGACGGAAGAACCGCTCGCGCGCGCGGGGGTCCAGGCTCGCCGTTGGCTCGTCGAGGATGAGCAGGCCCGCGTCGCCCGCGAGCGCCATGGCCACCAGGAGCTTCTGCTTCATGCCCCCCGACAGATCGCGGAAGGGCCGCGGCCCGATCGCCTCGAGATCGAGGTCCATCTCGGCGGCGCACTCGGCGACCGCGCTGACGGACATGCCACGGAGCGACGCGATCGCGCGCACGAGCTCCCGGACCGGCGCCGCGACCTGGGGCGCGACCTGCGGCGCATAGGCCATGCGCCGGCCGAGCTCCGTGCGCGCCGAGGCGAGCGAACGCCCGTCGAGCGTCACCGACCCCTCGTGAGCGATGAGCCCCATGATGGCGCGGATGAGCGTGGACTTGCCCGATCCGTTCGGGCCGAGCAGGGCCACGCGACGGCCCGCGGGGACGTCGAGGTCCACGCCGTCGAGCGCGCGCACGCGACCGAAGCTCTTGCCGACCCCGGCCATCTCAACGCGCACGGGCGCCCCCTGCCAGCGCGACGCCGGCGACGCCCGGACTCGCGCCGGCCATGCGCGGGGAGGCGTCGCGCAGGATCACGCGCGGCTCCACGAGCGGAAAGGCGCGGCCGAGCGCGTTCACGAGAGCCAGCGCCGCCGAGCCGCCGAAGAACGCCAGGTCGGGGTGCCGCGCGTGGAGGCCGCCGGAGAAGTCCGTGACCTGATAGGGCACGTCCCCCACGCCGTCACCGTCGAAGTCGTAGCCCTGGTAGTCGTCGAAGGCGTTCCCCCGCCACTCGGTCTGCAGCGCGTCGCCCCCGCCATCCACCCTCACCTGCACCTGGTTGTTGCGGAACGTGTTGCCGTCGAAGCGGTTGCGGCGCTCGCTCGCGTGGAACTTGACGGCGACATCGCAGCCCTCGATGGCGTTGGACTCGTAGGCGTTGTGCTCGTCGAAGCGCGACGGCGACGAGTCCACGTACAGCCCGACCGTGTTGCGGGCGATGACGTTCTGACGGGCGACGACGTTGCCGGACTCCTTGATCCCGAGCCCGATGCCGGCGGCGCCCGTGCCGAGCGCGAGGACGTTCCGATCGAGCCGGACGTTGCGGCTGTACATGACGAAGATGCCGACGACGTTCCGGAGGTGGATGTTGTCCTCGACGACGGAGTCGTGGCTGTACATCAGGTGCGCGCCGTAGCGGCTGTCCTCGACGAGATTGCCGGTGAGGCGATTGCCCGGCGAGTACCAGATGACGAGGTCACGGCTGCCCGACATGCGGTTGTCGGCCACGATCGAGGCCCGGGTCTCCCACAGGCGGATGCCGTCGCCGCGAAGGCCCAGCGGCCCGCGCCCGGAGCCCGCGACGTCGCATCCGCGAACGATCGCGCGGCTCGCCTTCTCGACGAGGATGCCGAAGACGGCGTTCTCGATGCGCACGCCCTCGACGCGCGCGTCATCCGCGATCACGTGCACGGCCGCGTCGAGCTGGTCGAACCGGCCGCCGCTGCCGTCCACGGTCAGGCCGAGAAGAGAGCAGCCAGCGCCCGCCAGCGCGACCGTCGTGCCCTCGCCCGAGCTGCGAATCACGGCCTCGGGCCGACCCCAGATCGTGATGGCGCGATCCAGCCGCACGGGCCCGGGGTGGACCCCCGGCAGCAGGCACAGTGACGCGCCGTGCTCCGCCGAGGCCAGCGCGTCCTGCAAGCCACCCGGGGCCACGTCCGCGCATGGAACGGGCCGCGGCGGCTCGGCGCGCACGAACGGCCGGAGCGACGCGGGGTCCCCTGCCGACGCCGGCGCGGCGACGAGCAGGATGGCGGCGAGGACGGCGACCGAGACCCCGGGGGCGTGGGGATCGGCGGGAGGCATCAGGTTTTCGACTCCGTGTCAGGCGAACATGACGGGCGGCGCCGCGGGGCGCCGCCCGTCCGAGCTCAGGACGGCTCGACGAGGAAGTAGCCAGCCATCTCCAGGTGGAGCGCCGAGCAGAACTCGGTGCAGTACATCGGGAAGACGCCCGCGCGATCGGCGACGAACGTCATGTCCACGTGCTCACCGGGCTCGATGGACGAGTGGAGGTTGTACGAGCCGATCGTGAAGCCATGCGTGGCGTCATGCGCCTGCTCGATGTTCGTGATGTGAAGGTGCACCGTGTCGCCCTCCTTCACGCGGATGATATCCGGAGTGAAGTGGCTGCGGACGGCCGTCATGTACACGTGGACGGTCTTGCCCTTGCGCTCGATGCGCTGCTTTCCCGGCTCGACGGCGAAGGGACTGACCTTGTCCGTGAGCGGATCGATGCCGACCGGCGAGTAGACCTGCAGCGGCTTGAGCTTGTCCGCCTTGATCATCTGGGCGTTGTGGGGCTCGCCCAGCGGCAGGGGCATGTCGTAGAGGAGCTCCATCTTCGGGCCCGAGGTGTCCAGCAGCTGGAAGTTCTGCGGGAGGAGCGGACCGACGGGCAGGAAGCGGTCCAGCGCCCACTTGTTCATGGCGATCACGTACTTGCCGTCGGGGCTGACGGTGTCCCCCTCGGCGGCGACCAGGTGGCCGATGTTGTAGTGGGCCGGGAGCTTCTCGACGACCTTGAGGTCCTTGAGCGACCACTTGGCCGTGACGGACTCGATGAAGACGGACGTGTAGGCGTAGCCCTCGTTGTCGAACTGCGTGTGCAGCGGGCCGAGGCCGATCTCGCACTGCCCGCGGATGGAGTTCTGGAACGAGAGGATCGGGACGCCATACGGATCCGTTCCGTCGAACGTCTTCGCGTCAATGAGCGCCTTCATCTGGGCGAAGCTGTAAACCGTCGCGTGCGTGTCCAGCTTGCCGCCCACGACGATCTCCTTGCCGTCCGGCGTCACGTCGCAACCGTGAGGGCTCTTGGGTTCCGGCACGAAGTACAGGAGGTCCTCGGCCAGCGCGGTCTGCAGCGTGATGACCTTGAAGCCGGCGATCGTCACGGTCTTGCCGGCGGCGGCCACGCTCTCGGCCTTCCGCCAGTTGATGATGTGCATGTAGTCCATGTCGTTCTGCGACGCGCCGGACTCCAGGGGCGGATTGCCCTCCATGTTGCCGCCGAAGGCCCGCTCGGTGTTGAACGAGTTGCAGAAAGCCCAGCCATCGCTGTCCAGCTTGCCCGCATCGCAGAGGTCCTGCATGTAGGGCGGCAGCTCGATGGCGAACGAGGCGTCACGGACGATGCGGCCGGCCTCCCGGTCGAACTTCCAGAAGATGATCGCGCCGCGATACTCGTCGTTGTAGCGCGACACGTCGGCGTACTTGCCGCCGAGAGGCGCGGGGTACTGCGACGCCTCGATGATGTACTCGGTGTTGGGCGTGACGAAGGCGCCGCCATGATCCGACTCGATGAGATCGCTCGAGACGATCTGCTTGGTCATGAAGTCGTGCAAGTCCACCAGCGCCAGGCGGGCGTTGGCCTTGTCGTTCACGAACAGCCACCGGCCGTCATAGTCCCCCGCCGTCTCCGACAGCGCCGGGTGATGCATGTCCCCCCAGCTGATCTCGCGGTCCCGCCGCCAGCCCTGCTTGAGCACGCTGTCGCTCTGGTCCCCGTAGCCATAGCCTTGCCACGACTCGGGCGCGAATGCGGCGATGTACTTGAGGATGCGCATGGACGGCACGCCGATCACGACGACCTGGCTGCCGTGGCCGCCCGAGGCGAAGACGTAGTAGTCGTCCATGCGCCCGGTTGGCATGAACGTCTTGAGCGCGGCGGACACGTCCGCCTCGGACAGCTTGCGATCGGTCATGAGCTTGGCGATGCCGGGCGCGACGCCAGATTGGCTCGGCACCGGCGCTCCGCCGCCGCAGCCCGCCAGCGTGACGACCATGGCGGCCATGACGGCGGCGGCAGCCGCGAGACACGTGCGATTCGACAGGGATGCGCTGGACATGAGAGAGCCCTTCGATGAGGAGAAACGGTTCACGGAGCGGCCGATGCGCCACGGAGCGAGCGCACGTGCTGGCGCAGGGCCTGGACGACATCCGTCTTGGCCACGAGATCCGGATTGTTGGGCATGGTCGGCGACTTGCCGACGGCAGCTCCCCCGTACATGACGATGCGCTCGATGTGCTCGTCCGTGACGGAGTCCTGCCAGACGGCATCGTGGAAGCTGCGCGGGGGCGGAACGAGCGCCTTGGAGGCCGCGCCGTCGCCCTTGCCTTCGGCGCCGTGACACGGCGCGCAACGCGTCGTGAAGATGCTCTTGGCTTCTGCCGCCGCGTCCCCCGCCGACCGACCTCCCCCGGCTGCCGTCGCGGTGGCCGTTGCGGCCTCGGCCGGCTTCGCCGCCGATGGCTCCGAGGTCGCGCCTCCGCAGGCGACGGTTGCGAACGCAAGGCACGAGGCAGCCACGATCCGGATCGCGGAACTGGCCCGAACACGGGACGAACGAATGCTGGACACGTCAGTACCTCCAGTCGGGGGTCGCGAAACCGGGGACTCCGCTCGCACGAATTCCCGCGCCGGCAAGGGTCAACTTGCCCCGGGGGTTGCAACGTTCGTGCCGTCGCTGTTTCGCGGCCGCAGGAGGCCGCGAGCGGTCCTTCGCGCCTCGGGGTGCGGGGACTTCACCGCGCGCTGGGGAGAATCCTGCGTCGGGCGACGCGACCGGTGAGAAGGCGCGCCCCGGTCAGCGGGGCGTCAGCCCTCGCCCGAGACCCTCACCGCAGGTCCGCTTCGACCGTGTCGCCCGCGAGGATGTCCACCGTGCGGGGGGCGGCGTTGCCGAGGGTGAGCGTGAGCGGGCCGGCGGGGAGATCGCGCAGGAGCCACTCGCCGGGGGCGGCCTGGGTGATGATGCGGCCGAGGATGTTCGCCTGGACGTTCATGTTCGGAGGACCGAGGTCGAGGCCGGAGGCGAGCTGGATCCGCAGGTCTCCCTTGTAACCGAGCATGCGATCCGCCGTCAGGGCCCCTTCGGGCACGAGCAGCCGCAGCCCGCCGCCAGGAGACATGCCGATCGTGATGTCCACGTCGGTCGCGGAGTGCTCGATGCCGTCGCGCAGCGCGAGTCCCCGGCCGTCCGCGAGAGCGAGGATGGTCATGACGCCGCCGGGATCGGGAGCGTTCGCCGAGCCGGTGCTCGACCCTCCCGTGGTCATGGTCGAGCCGCCCTGCTCGCTGTCCGAGGCGCGTGTCATCATCATGATCGTGCCCGTGACGGCGTCGCCGGATGTCGCGTCCACGAGGCGGACGTTCACCCGGCCGGTGGTCTTCTTCTTCACCAGCGCGATCCGCATGTCGTCGAGGCTGTCCGTGATCGCGAAGTCCTCGGGCGCGCTCCAGGACTCGTACCCCTCGACATGCGCCCAGAATGAGTGGGGCCCCGGACGATCCACGGCGAGCCGGAACGATCCGTCCGCGCCCGACTCGCCGCGCGAGCCAGGGAAGTTCTGCACGCTGAGGATCTCGCGCATGCCATCCGCCGTGTCGGACGACATGCTCGTGGACATGCTGCCTCCGCTGCGCGCTCCCGTGGGAGTCAGGCCGAGCCAGGCCTGGAGCGGCTCGCCGCTCTCCGCGTCCACCACGCGCCCCGCGACATGCAGGTCCGAGAGCGCGATGTCGTGGACGAGCTCCGGCACGCCCTCGGGCACGGTGACCATGCGCGTGATGCGCCGCTCGCCGGCGGCGACGTTCAGCCCGTAGTCGCCCGGGCGAGGCAGCAGCAGGACGTACTGGCCGTCGGCGTCCGAGCGGGTGGATGAGAGCTCGGCGTCAAACACGGCCGTGGCCTCCTCGGGCTTCACCGACCGGAGGACCGCGATCTGCACGCCACGAACCGCCTCGCCGCCGCGCGTCACCGTGCCCTTGATGCGAGGGCCTCCGCCGAAGTCGAGCCGCGTGACCGAGCCCTCCGTGATCCCGACCGTGACCGACTGCCTGCCGTCATGCGAGCCCGGCCGATCCACCTTCGTCGCGCGCTGGCTGCCCGGCTTGATCCCGTCCAGGCGGTAGCGCCCGGCCTCATCCGCGATCGCGCTCTTGTTCTCCCCCTCGCCGTCCACGGAAACCTCGGCGCCCGCGATCGGCGCGCCGTCCGCGCCGCGCACCGTGCCCTCGAGCGCACCGCCGCGGCTCATCGTCATGACGAGCCCCTCGGCCGGCAGGCTCGCCGGATCCACCAGCAGCGCGCGAGCCGTCATGAAGGCGTCGTGCCTCGCCACGACATCACACGGCGCGCGCAGCCCCTCGAGCAGGAACGTCCCGTCCGCGGCGCTGCGCGTCGCCGACGCCTGGGCGCTCACCTGGGCGAACGGGATGGGCGCGCCCGTCGCCGCGTCGGCCACGCGCCCCGCGATGCTCGCCCCCTTCGCCAGATCGAAGCGCAGCCGCACGACGTCCCCGGCGAGGAGCACGACGCCCTTGCGCGTTTCGGGCAGCAGGCCCTGCGCGCGCACCGTCACATCGCGCTCGCCCGCCGCGAGCGAGCTGGCGAGGAACTCCCCCGGCGAGCCCTCGACGGGTTCGGCCTCCGCCCTCCGGATGGCCACGCGCGCGCCCGCGAGCGAGACGTCGATCGCCTCGAGCGGCTCGCCCGTGCTGCCGTCGTGAGCCGTGATCGCGAGGCTCGCGGCGCGCGCGAGTTCGAACGCGAGATCCATCTCGCCCGGCTCGCGCTCGTTCTGGCGATCGGCCAGGTAGCCGTCGGCCTCGGCGCGGACATCGACCCTCTCGTCCGGATCCAGGCCCTCGAACAGGAAGCCGCCGCGCGCGTCGGTGGCCGTGGTCAGCCGGAGAGGCGCGCCCGCCGCGCGCGTCCAGAGCGTCACGGTCGCGCCCTCGATCGCGCGCCCCTCGCCGAGCACGATCCCGCCGACCGGCGCGCCGGGCGGCATGACGACGTCGCCGCGCTCCGTGAGCGCGCCGTCCCGCACCACGAGGCCGCGCACGAGCACGGGTCGCGCGCCAGGGCCGCGCAGGTCCGCGTCGTGGCGTCCGGCCGGCACGCGATCGAAGCGCACGACGCCATCGGCCGCGGAGGGCCTGGAGGCGGGCACGAGATCGGCATCCACGACGCTCGCCGACGACAGCGTCGCGACGATGCCAGCCCGCGCGACGGCCGACTCGTCCACCGCGCGCATGGTGACACTGCCGCCGCGCGTCAGCCGCAACGGCACCGACGCCGTCGCCGCGCGCAGGTCCACCGTCGCCGAGATCGGCGCGAACTCGGCGTGCGTCGCGCTGAGGCGAGAGCGTCCGCGCGCGAGCAGCGGCAGCGAGACGGTCCCGCTCTCGTCCGCGATCCCCCGGAAGTCGTCGATCTCGCGGCGGGCATCCCCGTCCAGCGGCGGATCGAGCGCGAGGCGATCCCAATCCGCGTGAACGCGCACGCTGGCGCCCGTGGCCGGCTTGCCGTCCGGCCGCGTCACCGCGACGCTGACGCGGCATGCCGGGTGGACGCGAAGATCGAGCCGGGCGCCCGCCGTCGCCCGCGCCCGCACGCGCGGCCGCGGCGCGAGGTAGTCCGCGGGCGGCACGATCGCGAGCTCGACGCTCGCGCCCGGGACGAGGCCGTCGAGCGTGTAAGCGCCCGCCGCGTCCGACACGGCCGCGCGCGCGCAGGGCTCGGGCGCGTCGCCCGGCGCGCCAAAGTCGGCCGCCACGCGCACGCCGACGCCCGCGACCGGCGAGCCGTCGGGCGCTTGCACGACCCCCAGGATGGTGGACGCCGCGCGCAGCGTGATGGACGGGTCGCCCGCGGCCAGCGCGCGCTCGACGGACGCGGGAAGCGAACGGGGAGCGATCGCGCAGGCGCCCGGCGCGCTGTCGGGCAGCTCGACCCAGCCGTCGGCGTCGGCCGGCGCGCGGCCACCCAGCCAGCGGATCTCAGCGCCCGCGACGGGAGCGGCCGCTGCATCCACGACCTGAATGCGCCCGGCGCGAGCCGGCAGCGTCATCAGGACGAGCGTGAGCGCGACGAGGCAGCGACGCATGCGGGGTCCTCCTGAGCAGGCCGGGATTCTCCCACGACCCGCGCGCGCTCGCGAGCGGAGCGGCGCGGGCCGTGGTAGCGTCGAGTTCCCTCGGCGGCGGGCGACGCCGTGACCCGCGCCCGCCTCCCAACCGGAGAAGATCATGACCCCCTCTTCCTTCCAGCTCGACACGGTCGGTTACGTCATTCTCTTCGTCAAGGACATGAAGGCGTCGGTCGCGTTCTATCGCGACACGCTCTCGGTTCCGGTGCGCAGCGAGAGCCCCGAGTGGACCGAGCTCGAGACGAAGGGCACGACCGTCGCCCTTCACCGCGCGGACAAGGTCCCGCCGCCGCAAGAGGCTCTCCCCAACGTCGTGTTCTCGGTGGACGACGTGCGCGCGGCGCACGCCACGCTCCGCGGTCGCAACGTGAAGGTGGACGATCTCAAGGCGGTGTGGGAGTCGCCCGAGATCGTCGGCGTCGCGGGCAACCTGCGCGATCCCGACGGCAACCAGCTCAGCATCTACGGCACGATGCCCGCCGCGCAGTGGAACCGCTGACCCGCGCGCGCCGCACGTGACGGAGCCCGTTCCGCAACCCGGAGCCGCGGCCACCGCGGCCCCGGCGCATGCCGGGGAGCCCGAGCGCCGCCTGGTCCTGGCTGCCGGCATCGCCGGCACGGCCATGCTCGGCGTCGTGGACTGGATCTCGGGCCACGAGCTCAACTTCTTCCTCTTCTACTTCATCACGGTCGGCGCCACGGCCTGGTGGCATGGCAGGCCTGCCGCCATCGGCGTGGCCGGATGGAGCGCGGTCGTCTGGGCGGCTGCCGACGTTCTCTCGAATCACCAGTACAGCAGCCCGCTGTTCGGAGTCTGGAACGCCCTCGTTCGCCTGGTGGCCTTCCTCGTCATCGCCCTGACCATCTCGCGCATCAGGAGCCTGCTGACAGAGTCCCGCCAGCTCTCCGACAAGCTCCAGGTCTCGCTCCAGCACGTGCGAACGCTCCGCGGGCTGCTGCCCATCTGCGCGTCCTGTCGCAAGGTGCGGGACGACCAGGGCTACCCCGGACCATTCATGAAGCTGACGCATCCGACGGGCGCTCGCGGCCGATGGCTGCGTTGGACTCCGTCGGGAATCCTCGACGTAGGGCACGGCTACGCCTCCGGTTCCCTCCGTCGTCCGCCTTGCCCTCGGCCACGATCGCCTCGTCGGATCCAGTCTGCTGATGAGCCCTGCCAACGCAGGTCGGTTTCGGCAGCGTCGTACGGAGAGTTCCGCCTCATGACTGCGCCACCCTCATGAATGGACCGGGCTACTGGCTGCAGATCGAGGAGTACGTGGTCGAGCACACCGACGCGAGCTTCACGCACGGCGCGTGCCTGGACTGCGCGGCGCGCATGATGCGCGAGGCGGGCATCAGCGTGGACTGGGCGAACCCCGCCCGTCCCCCGCGCAAGCCGAAGGCGGACAGTTGAGCCGGCGGTGAGCGAGCGCGCGCATGGCTGACCGCCCGTCGCGCGATCGCTCGCTCCTGCTCGTCTCCGCCCTGTTGCGCGCCATCGCGACGGGCGGTTGCGGCGTCGCGCTCGGCCTCGCGCTCGCCGGCCGGGGACTGTCCGCGAGCCAGCTCGGCTTCGTGATCGGCGCCGGGCTCTGGGGCGCGGCGGTCGCGACCGGCGTCGTCCTGCTGCTCGCGGATCGCATCGCGCGCCGTCGCGGCCTCGTCGTGCTCGCGGCTCTGGCGGCTGCCGGCACGTGGGCGGTCGCGCACGCGTCGGCTCCGGGCCTGCTCGCGATCGCGGCGTTCGCGGGGATGGTCAACGGCATGGGCCGCGATCGGGGCGCCTCGCTCGTGCTCGAGCAGGCGGCGCTCCCGGGCCTCGTGCCCGAGACCGAACGGACGCGAGCGCTCGCGTGGTACGCGGCTCTCCAGGACGCGGGCCACGCCGTCGGATCGCTCCTGCCCGCGCTGCTCGCGATCGCGCCGGCGGCG
>CAZTIW010000023.1:23835-72197 GCA_964613915.1 uncultured Thermoanaerobaculia bacterium | reverse complement strand
CATGGCACCATCCTCTCGTAAGAATGGAGCCTCCGATAGTCCCGGGCCGATTCACTCTTGCGTCAAGAATGCTTGGAGTGCGATTGTCCAGGGAAGAAAGAAGCTATCTCTGTCACGCCATGGTGGGCTCGCGTGGCGGATGTGAACGTCGACGGCTGGCCGTTGGTGACGAGGCATCGCGCAGCTAGGTCGCTCAGGCGGGAGAGCTTCACTGGAAGCTGCGCAGGAGGCTGCAGCCCGAGCAGCTCGACGCGTTGAGCGAACTCTGAGTACTCCGATCTCTGCACCTGTCCGTCAGAACCGTTCTTGCGGTACTTGCATTCCCAGATGTTCAGGACATCGTTCGCGACGGGCATGTCCTCCGGTGATGTACTGGCTTGAAGCGAGATGTCCGGCGCATGAGTGTTGGAGAGCGTATCCGTAACCCTCGTGCCTGCACAGAGCTGCGCGAGCACCTCGCCCTGTGGGCTGTCTGACAGTTCGAAGCGAGGCCGGCCCTGCTTGTTGGCTCCCTTTCGCGGGAAGGCGTGCATCGCCTTGCCCGCCCCAGGGCGGTAGCGGACGTGGTGACTCGACGAGGCATCCTCCAGGAGTTCGAAGAGCACATGCATCTCGTAAAGGAAGTCGTCTGCCACATCCAGCGCGCGACCGCTGTCCGCCCAGCTGGCCGCAACGCCGAGGCGACGCGCCGCAGCCTGGACGGCCTTCACAAGTTCAGCATCGAAAGCCATGGTCTGTCCCTGAAGACGTCATCGTGCGGTGCCACGCCGCTCTCGGTCTGCTCGATGCGGCGCTCGAGTTCGGAGAAGAGACGGCGACGGTCTGCCCCTCTTGGCTCCAGCGCCACGACGAGCGCCTCGAGGCGGGTTAGTTGCGAGGACAGGGAATCAGGACGGCGGACCGGCGTATCGTCATCCAAGAGGGACAGTGACTCGAATGGCACGTCCACGCCCCGTTCGCGGAGTACGCGGCATCGTTCGCGGATGGCGCACAGCAGCGTGTGCGCCGCGATGTACTCGCTGCGGATGAACTCCTCGAGGCACTGCCAGAGTTGTCGGTAGTCACCGCCCGAGAGCAGGCTCGGATGTGTCGCTGCCAGAGAGCGCAAGAAGGCTTGCGCCGCACCACGGGGAAGTTCTGACGTATGGAGCCCGAATGCCGTTCGCGCCCAGTGGATGCGCCCGTGCTCGATCGTCTCGAAGTCGCGCTCCCGGATGCGAGTGTAGGGCAGCCTGAAGTACCCCGAGGGTCGAGAGGCGTTCCGGACTTGCACGAGGGAGTAGGCGAGGACCTCCAGTGGGCGCGGCTCGAACTCGAGATCTCTCTGCACGTGAGCAGTCAAGGTCCAATGGGTGCGGCCATCAACGTCCGCGTCCTTCCTCGAGACGTCGCCCAGCGTGGCGGTGGCCGTGAAGGCGCGGCCACGACTTCTTCCCTCCAGCAGCAAGACGCGGTCGCCCTCCTGGAGGGGTATCCGCCGCCTTGACCCGAGACTTAGGAGGTTTGCCGCGGTCAGGCGATCCGCCCTCACGACCCAGTAGCTCCGCTGAGTCCTCTTCCCGGGGCCTGAACCGAATCCAGAAGGCGGCGTCTGGCCTCCAGCGCCCGGATTCGGAGGGCTAGCAGTGCCTGGACCCGAACTATCTGCTGACATCCAGAGCCCCTCGCTTGTAGTCGCCTGGCGCGGCCCCTCGATGTTGCCGGGAGCAGGCTTCGAACCTGCACGGCGCTCGCGTCCCGAAGGCTTCCAGGTCCCCCGTGTCTACCGGTTTCGCCGGCCCGGCTCCGATACGTGGATGGATGGTGGGAGAGGGAATGGGGCTGCGTCAACCGGAGCGTCGCCGTACCGGGGGTGTTCCCCGGCTGGCCTGCCGCATCAAGGAGGCGGCGGCGTCACGAAACCGTCACCTCGGCGCCCCCGCCCGCCCCCGTGGTAGCCTCGCCCCGGCCGGGGAGGGATGCGGGGCTGGGGCGGGGTGCCTCGGGGTGGTTGGGTGCCGGCTGCGCAACTTGGATGGCCGGAGACTTCGAAGCATGGGTATCAGCAAGGACTCGATCGATCCGGCGCTGTTGCGGCAGTTCGATCTGTTCAGGTCCATCAAGGACGCAGACGCGCGGGCGCTGGCGCAGGGGTTCTCGCGGGAGACCTACCGCGCCGGGGAGCACGTCTTCCGCGAGACGGATACCGGCGACCGGCTGTACCTCATCGCGGAGGGAGCCATCCGCATCTCGCAACCGCTCCTGGGCGGCGCGCGGGAGGAAGCGCTGGCCGTCCTGCGCAAGGGGCAGTTCTTCGGGGACATGTCGCTCATTGACGCGCGCCCGCGCTCGGCGGACGCCATCGCGCATGAGGACTCGGTCCTCTACTCGATCGACCGCGCGGCCTTCACGACGCTCCTGCAAGTCAACGCCAGCCTCGCCGTGGACGTGCTGTTCCAGTTCATGCGCTCCCTCTGCACGCGCCTGCGCGACAACAACGACAAGATCCGCGCCATCAACACGATGGCGATGTGGTAGCGCGGCCTCGCGTCAGTTCCCGGACGTCGTCGCGGGAGGCGTGACCGGGGCGGGCGAAGCGGGCGCCGCGGGCGAAGCGGCCGGCGTCGGCGCGGGCTCCGCTGGCGCGTGGATGCGCGCGGTCCAGCTCGTGCCCTGCGTCGCCGTGACCCGGCCGGCAGGCAGCGCCTCGAGCGCCTTCGTGAGCGCCGCCGCGTTGTTCTCGGTCGCCTTCGCCTCGCCACCGGCAGGGAAGGTCGCCGTCAGCGCGAGGTCGTGATCGCGCGCCGCCGCGACCAGCACGCCGAGCTCGCGCAGGAACGCGTCGCGCTGGCCGGGCTCGGCCTCGAGGGGCTGGGCGCGCAGCGCGACATCGGTGATGGTCAGCGGCTCCTGGATGCGCGCGCCGATGGCCGTCGCGAGCAGGCGCTCGGCCGCGGGGCCGAGAGGGTCGCCGGCGTGCACGACGAGCAGCCGCGCGCCGCCTCGGTGCGGGAGCTCGATCCGGAAGCCGAGCAGCGCGCCCGCCTCCTCGCCTGGCCATGACGCCGCGAGCGCCTCGGCGACGCGGCGGCGCGCGTCGTCCATCCGGGGTGGCGCGGGCACGACGGGCACCGCGGGCCGCGGCGCGGGCAGCGCGGCCGCTTGCGCGACGCGTCGGACGTCGTCCTCATCGGGCAGCGCGAGGATCTCGATCGTCGGGACGGCGCCCGTGGAGGCCGCGATGCGGGTCTCGAGCTCGTCCTTCAGGCCGCCGATCTCGTCGGGCGTGCCCACGAGAACGAGGCTCAGCGCGACGGCGTGACGGTCCACCACGAGCTGCGATCGGAGCGCCGATCGCGTGACGGGGTTCTCGTTCAGGATGCGCAGGACCTCGGCGCGGGCGCCGACCTTCCACTTGACCTCGAGCAGCGCCTCGCGCAGCGGAATCGCGATGCCCGCGAGCAGCGCCATCGGCATGAGCACGCGCACGACCGGGCTCCACCGCGAGCGGAACGCGCGGTGCAGGAACTCGGCGATCATCGGCGCGGGGCGGCGGACGCCGAAGTGCGCGGCCTCCGCCTCGTAGATCGTCACCTCGTCGAACCCGAACAGCAGGAACACGAGCACCGCGACGACCAGGATCGCCGCCAGGTTCGCGATGAAGAGAAGGCTCGCGCCCGCGGCGGCCTGCGCGTCGCCGGTGCCGATGCCGAAGCCGATGACGCACAGCGGCGGGGCTAGCGCGATGCCGATGGCCGTGCCGGCCGCCGCGCCGAGCGTCGAGGAACCCTGCCGCATGGTCGTGCCGGCCGCCGCGAGCGCGCATCCGACCGCGACGAGCAGGTCGAGGAGCGTCGGCGACGTCCGCGCGGCGATCTCGGCCGTCATCTCGCGGTAGGGAAGCGCGATCGTCATGAGCGAGGCGCCCGCGATCGCGATGATGACGCTGCCGGTGATGCGCACGACCGCGCGCACCGTGAGCAGCGGGGAGCCGACCGCGAGCCCCATGCCGAGGCTGACGATGGGCTGCATGAGCGGGGAGATGAGCATCGCGCCGATGACGACCGCGCTGCTGCCGAGCACGAGGCCGAGCGTGGCGATCGCGATGGAGAGGCCGAGCTCGATCCAGTACGCGGGCGCGCCGCGCCGGTGGCCCTCGAGCATGTCGGACGCGATCTCGCCGCGATCGTCGGGGTCGAGCCCGAAGCGCGTGCAGATCCAGCGCTGCAGCGAGCGGATGTACCGGCGGCGATGCGCGCGCTCGGCGACCTTCGCCGCGCGGGTCGCGGGCGCGTCGGGGTCGCCGCCGCCGGGGCCGTCAGGGTCCTTGGCGGGGGAGGCGCTGGAGGCGCTGGCGGCGCTGGGGGCGCTGGGGGCGCTGTCTTCGCTGGCTTTGCGGGGGGCCGGGTCGGGGGGCAGGGGGGTGTCATGAGGCTCGCGGGCCTCACGATGCCATGCGGCGCGGGCGGCGTCGATGTTCGGCGCCTCGGGAGGGGGCGGGGCGTTGGCGTCGGCGCGGGGCTCCCCCGGGGCCGTCAGTGGGCGGCCAGCCCCAGGCCCGCCGGGCAGCTCACGCCCGTGCCGCCGAGGCCGCAGTAGCCGTTGGGGTTCTTGCCGAGGTACTGCTGGTGCTCGGCCTCGGCGTAGTAGAACTCGGGCGCCTCGGCGATCTCGGTGGTGATCTCGGAGAGGCCCGCCTTCGCGAGCTCGCGGCCGTACGCCTCCTTCGACGCGCGCGCGGCCTTCAGCTGATCCGGGCCGTAGGCGAAGATGGCCGACCGGTACTGCGTGCCGACGTCGTTGCCCTGGCGCATGCCCTGCGTGGGGTCGTGGCTCTCCCAGAAGATCTTGAGGAGGTCGGCGTACGCGATCTTCTTCGGGTCGAAGACGACGAGGACGACTTCGGTGTGGCCGGTCTTGCCGCTGCAGACCTCGCGGTAGTTGGCGTTGGGCGTGATGCCGCCCGCGTAGCCGACGGCCGTCGTGTAGACGCCCGGCGCCTGCCAGAACTTGCGCTCGGCGCCCCAGAAGCAGCCCATGCCGAACATCGCGCGCTGCATCCCCTCGGGGAACGGCGGCCGGAGCGGGTGGCCGTTCACGAAGTGCTTCTCGGGGACGGGCATCGCGGTCGTGCGGCCGGGGAGGGCCTCTTCCGCCGTGGGCAGCGTGAGCTTCTTGCCGAGCAGGGACATGACGTGTTCTCCCGAGGCGAGGGGGCCGTTCGTGCCGGCGCAGGCGGTGGTCGCGATCGCGGCGAGCGCGAGCGCCGCGAGCAGCGCGGCGGGGCGGGCGAGGGGGCGAAGGGGCAGGGTTGGGGTCATCAGCGAGGTCTCGCGGGCCAGGGCCCGGGTCAAGCGTGGCACGGCGCGGCGGAAGGGGCCAGGGCGGCCGTCGCGCACTTCGATGCCCCTGGCGGCGCCGGGGTGTCCGCGCGGGCGTCTCCCGCGCGCCGGCGCAACGAACCGGGCCGGCCCTACCCGCGCGGTCGCCTGATGCGTGTTCAGTTATTGGGGTCTGACCCCAGTTTCGGGGCGCCCGGGGGCAGTGGCGTGTCCGCGCGGCGCGCGAGGCGCGGGCCGCGAGCGGGTGCCGCCACCCTCTCCGTCAGGGGTAGAGGTCCGCCAGGGCGCCCGCGATCGTGGGGTGGCGGTAGGCGAAGGCGTGGGACTGCGCGACGCGCGGCAGCACGCGCTGGCTGCCGAGCAGCACGTCCGCCTTCTCGCCGAACAGCAGGCGCACGATCGGGCGGGGCACGCCGGGCCAGCACGGGCGGCGCAGCCGGCGCGCGAGCGCGCGGCAGAGCTGGACCTGCCGCACGGGCTCGGGGGAGACCGCGTTGACGGGCCCGCGGATGTCCTCGCGCTCGAGCGCGAAGCCGATCATCGCGGTGAGGTCCTCGTGGTGGATCCAGCTCATCCAGTTCGCGCCCGGGCCGAGCGGCGCGCCCACGAACATGCGGAAGACGCGATCGAGCTCGCGCAGCGCGCCGCCCTCGCGCGCCAGCACGATGCCGAAGCGCAGCACCGCGACGCGGACGCCGAGATCGCGCGCCGCGAGCGCCGCAGCCTCCCAGTCGCGGCACACCCCGGCGAGGAAGTCGGCGCCCGGCGGCGCGGTCTCGTCCATCTCCTGCTCGCCCGCGTCGCCGTACCAGCCGATCGCCGAGGCCGCGACGAGCACGCCGGGGCGCTCGGCCTTCGGGACGGCCGCGATCTCGGTGACCAGCCGGCGCGTCGCGTCCACGCGCGAGGCGCGGATGCGCTCCTTCTTCGCGGGAGTCCAGCGGCCCTGCACGATCGGCTCGCCCGCGAGATGGATGACGGCGCCGGAGCCGTGGAGCGCCTCGCGCAACGGGGCGTCGAGCGCGAACGTGGCGGTGCCGTGGGGGAGGCGCGCGCGCGCGGCCTCGGGATCGCGCGTCACGACGACGACGCCGTGGTTGCGACCCTGCAAGTTGGGGATGAGCTTCGAGCCGACCAGGCCCGTGCCGCCGGTGATGACGATGCGCATGCCGCGATGGTGCCCCCCTGCGGGCGACGGGTCCATGGGGCGGCGCGGGGGGCGGCGCGGTCGGGTACCATCGCGGGCGCGGCGCGTGCCGCGAGAGACGAGGTGCCCATGCCCGCCAAGGAAGGCGAGCGCCAGCAGGGGATTTCCGAGGACGACCTGCAGGGCGTGGACGCCGAGCGCTACTACGCGATCCGGCGGGAGTTCTACCGGAGCGCCGAGATCGCGGCCGGGTACGACGCGCATCGCATCGGCGGCGGGCGCGCCGGCCGGCATCGCGCGGAGTGGCGGGCGATCGAGGGCGCGCTCGATCTCGCGGGCGGCGTGCGGACGATGCTCGACATCCCGACGGGGACGGGGCGGTTCACGCCGGGGCTGCTCGCGCGCGGCGTCGCGGTGACGGGCGCGGACATCTCGCGCGAGATGATGGTCGAGGCGCGCGGGCGGCTGGCCGCGCCCGGTGTCGCCGCGTTCGTGCAGTGCGACGCGGAGGCGCTTCCGTTTCCGGACGCGAGCTTCGACTGCGCGATGAGCATCCGCTTCTTCATGCACCTGACCCCGCGCGTGCGAGTGAGCGTGCTGCGCGAGCTGGCACGCGTGTCGCGGCGCTGGGTGCTCGTGGACTACCGCCACCGGCACGCGCCGCGCAACGTCCTCAAGCGCTGGGCGCACGCGCTGCGGCTGCGCAGCTCGCCGGCCCCGCCCCGTGTCTCGCGGGACGAGATGCACGCCGAGCTGGCGGCGGCCGGGCTCCGCGCGGCGCGGGTCTTCGTCGTGACGCCCGTGCTCTCGGACAAGTGGTTCGTGCTGTGCGAGCCGGCCCCGAGCGGGTGAGCCCGGCCGCCTGTATCCTTCGCCGTCCATGATGAGACTCGCCGCCCACTACTGGAGCATCGCGCCCTCGCTGGCGCATCGCGTGCGGCCGGCCCGCGGGCCGGTGTCGGAGCCGTGGGCCGTCACCGTGCCCGACGCGGCGTGGGGGAGCGTGCGGCTGACGGGGCTCTACGCGCGGCATCCCGACGCGCGCGGCCTGGTCCTCATCGTGCACGGCATGGGCGGGCGGCCGACGAGCCACTACGCCGTGCGGGCGGCGAACGCGGCGTGGTCCGCGGGCCTGTCGAGCCTGCGTCTCGCGCTGCGCGGGGCCGACCGGCAGGGCGAGGACTTCTACCACGCGGGGCTGACGGCGGACCTGCGGGCGGCGCTCGAGAGCCCCGAGGCGCGCGCGCACGAGACGCTCCATGTCATCGGCTACTCGCTGGGCGGGCACGTGACGCTGCGCCTCGCGGTCGAGGGCGTGCCGGGGCTGCGATCGGTCGCCGCGGTGTGCGCGCCGCTCGACCTCGTGACGACCGCGCGCGCGCTCGACCACGAGGTCGCGCCCGTGTACCGGCACTACGTGCTCGGCGGCCTCAAGAGCATCTACCGCGAGGTCGCGCGGCGGCGGCCCGTGCCGACGCCGGTCGCGCAGCTCATGCGCGCGCGGACCGTGCGCGAGTGGGACGAGATGGCCGTCGTGCCGCGCCATGGCTTCGCGAGCCCGGACGCGTACTACGAGGGCGAGAGCGTCGCCCCGCGCCTGCGATCGCTGACGGTGCCGAGCCTGCTGGTCGCGACGGAGGGCGACCCCATGGTGCCGGTGCGCACGACGCGCGACGTCGTGCGCGCGCATCGCGGCGCGCTGGAGTTCCGCGAGGTCGCGCGCGGCGGCCATGTCGGCTTCCCGGGCGACCTGGACCTCGGCCTCGGCCTGCCCTCCGCCCCCGGCCTCGAGCGCCAGGTCGTGTCCTGGCTCCTCTCGCACCCAGGCTGACGCCGCACCCGTCACGCCGCCCGCCTGCCCACCCGCTCCTGCGCACCGAAAGCTCCCGCCGCTTCCCCGAGATCCGCGCCGCGCGTGTTCAGTTATTGGGGTCAGACCCCAACGGGCGCCCCCGCTCCTGCGCAGCGAGAGGGTCCGCCGCTAGCCGAAGATCCGCGCCGCGCGTGTTCAGTTATTGGGGTCTGACCCCCACGGGCCGCCCCCGCTCCTGCGCAGCGAGAGGGTCCGCCGCTTGCCGGGGATCCGCGCCGTGCGTGTTCAGTTATTGGGGTCTGACCCCAACGGGGCCCTGACCCCAACGGGGGCTCCCCGGGTGCTGGCGGCTGGGGGAGGGTCGGGCTAGGAGAGCCAGCGGGTGAGCCAGGTGATGATGGTCTGGTTCCACTGGAGGAGGTTCGCGGGCTTGAGGATCCAGTGGTTCTCGTCGGGGAAGTAGAGGAACTGCGAGGGGACGCCCTGGCGCTGCAGCGCGAGGAACATCTGCAAGCCCTCGCCGATCGGCACGCGGTAGTCGAGGTCGCCGTGGATGACCAGCGTCGGCGTCTTGAAGCTGGACGCGAACTTGCTGGGTGACCACTTCTCGTAGAGCTCGGGGTTCTCCCAGGGCTTGCCGCCGAACTCGAGCTCCCACTCGGGGCCGGCGTCCGTCACGCCGTGAAACGCCGGCAGGTGGAAGAGCCCCGCGTGCGAGACCAGGCACTTGAAGCGGTCCTCGTGCCCCGCGATCCAGTTGGCCATGTAGCCGCCGAAGGACGCGCCCAGCGCCGCGACGCGCGTGCTGTCCACGTAGGGCTTCTTCACCCACTCGTCCGTCGCGGCCATGAGGTCGCGGTAGCAGGCGCCACCCCACTCGCCGTTGTTGCCCTCGATGAACTCCTGCCCGAAGCCGGTCGATCCGCGCGGATTCACCATGATGACGACGTAACCGAGCGCCGCGTAGATCTGCGCGTTCCAGCGGAAGTGGAACTGATCGAGGTACGCGTGCACCGGCCCGCCGTGAATCCACAGGAGCAGCGGGTACTTGCGCGACGCGTCGAAGTCCGGGGGCTTCACCTCGTAGAGCTGCACCGGCGTCCCGCCATCGCCGCTGACCGTGAACGACTCGGCCGGCGAGAGCGCGACGCCCTCGAGCACCGGCGCGTTCAGCCCCGCGACGCGCACGGGCTCGCCGCCGCCGTCCACCGGCACGCGCCAGAGATCCGGGCCGTCGTTGACGCGATCCAGCGTGAAGAACACCTGCTTGCCGCACGGCGAGAGGCGCGGGTCCGCGGCGTTCCCGCGCGTCGTCAGCAGCCGCGTGTCGCCCGTGCGCCAGTTCAGCAGGCGCAGGACGCGATGCCCCTCCTCGTCGTGCGCGAAGACCAGCCGGTCGGCGTCCACCCAGATCGGGCGGTCCGGCCAGATGTCGAGGTTCGCCGTCACGTTGCGCGACTCGCCCGTCTTCGCGTCCACGATCGCGAGGTCGTGCTTGCCCGTCTTGCGCGGCTCGTTCTTGAAGATGAGCGCCGCGAGGCGCGTGCCGTCGGGCGACCAGCGGGGCGCGGAGTGCTGGATGAGCCCCTCGGTGAGCTGGCGCCGCGCGCCCGTCGCGAGATCGAAGATCTCCAGTTGCTGCACGAAGCGCTTGTCCGCATCCACCGTCGTGATGTCCACGCAGGCCATCGCCGCTGCGGGCGAGACGTCGAGCGTCGCCTCGAACAGCCCGAAGCCCAGGCCCGGCGTCAGGTCGCGCGCCTGAAGGCCGCTCGCGGTCGTCGCCACGAGATGCGGATGCTGCGGGCCGTGCCAGTGATCCCAGTAGCGCAGCGGGTAGCCGTCGTAGAGGAGCCCGGTCGGCTTGCGGTCCTTCCACGCCTTCTCGAGCTCGCGGTTCTCCTCGACGGTCTTCGCGGCGGGATGCGAGCCCGCGAGCAGCGCGAGCATGCCCGCCGCCTTCGCGTCGAACGCTTCCGCGCCGCAGGGCAGGTCCGTCAGCTGCTCGGCCGCGCCGCCATCCACGCGCATGCGGAAGACCTGGCGCGGCGCCTTCTTCGGATCGTCGTCGCCGTTCTTGCCGTCGCTCTCCGGCTTCGGCAGGTGCGCGGGTCGCGCGGCCGCCGGGTCGGGCTGGCAGAGGAACAGCAGCGTGCCGTCGGGCGCGAAGCGCGGCGAGCCCTTCTTGCGCTCGTCCCGCGTCAGCCAGACGTGCTCCGAGGGGTTGTCGAGAGTCACGCGCAGCAGGTTCGTGCGGAACGACTTGCCGTCGTCGGCCAGGTCCTCGACGGCCAGCACGGAGAAGCGCCCATCGGGCGAGATGTCGTGGCCCGCGATGCGACGCACGCGGATGAGGGTCTCGGGAGTGAAGGGCTTGAGGGACACGAGGGGGCCTCCGGAAAGGGTCAGCCTACAGCCATCGGGGCGGGCGAGTCCTGGGCCGCGGCGCGGCGCAGGGCCACGCGCGTCCACGCGGTGAACATGAGCGACGAGAGGGCGGTCACGACGACCAGCGCGAGGACCACGCCCTTGAGCACGGGCAGGCCCGAGCGCTGGGCCAGGAACATCCCCAGCCAGCACGCGGGCCCCGTCAGCGCGATGTAGCGCACGGCGGCCATGACCAGCCCCGGCGTCGCGCGCTGCAGCCCCTCGAACACGGGCCGGCACGTGAAGAAGGGGATGGCCGCGAGGCAGGCGACGGGGCACACGAGCAAGCCCCACTCGGCCAGCGCGCGCGTCAGCGGCTCGTTCGCGAAGCGGGCGGCCAGCCAGTCGCCGAAGAAGACCACGGTCGGCAGCACGATGACCACGATGTACGCGCTGGCGGCGAGCGCCACGTCGCGCACGGCGCCGCGGATCGCCGCGACGTCGCGCCGGCCCCACGCGCGCGCCGTGAACGGCAGCAACGCGACGCTGCACGCGATGAGCGGCATGAGGAAGAACATGAGGAAGCGGTAGTAGATCGAGTACGCCGCGAGCGCGGTCGTCGGGTCGGCCGCGCGCGCGAGCAGCGCGTTGATGATCGCGGACTCCATCGCCATGAGCACGTACGCCAGGCCCGCCGGCACCGCGAGCACGCCGAGGGCGCGGTACGGCCGCGCGAAGACGCCGGGAACCGTGTCGCTGGCGGCCGCGAGGCGCGCGCGCTCGTGGTGGCGCGCGCGAGCGAGCGCGTAGAGGAGGCCGCCGAGCCGCCCGAGCACCGTCGAGAACGCGATGCCGAACATGCCCCAGCCGAAGCCCATCACGAAGACGATGTTGAGCGCGACGTTGAGCAGGTTCGAGGCGATGCCGGCCCACATCGTCGCCTTCGTGTCGTGGTGCGCCTTGACGATCGAGTCAGGGATGATGGACCAGAAGCCCGTGAGGGCCGTGCCCGCGACGATGACCGATCCGTAGATGCGGAACTGCTCGAGCGCGGGGCCGCTCACGCCGCTGCTCACGAACCACGCGGGCCGCAGCCAGATGGCCGCGCCGAGCACGAAGAACACCGGCATGAACGCCAGCGCCACGCGCTTGGTCATCGCGATGATCTGATCGCAGCGCTGGCCCTCGTGCGCGCCCATCGCGCGCGACAGGAGCGACGTCATGCCCGTGCTGGTGCCCACCCAGAAGGCGATGAGCAGGAACTCGTACGGGAACGCGAGGCCGATGCCGGCGACGGCGTGATCGCCGATGCCCGCCGCGAACCAGGTGTCCACGAACGTGAACAGCTGGCGCATCCAGAAGGAGAGCACCAGCGGCCACGCGAGGTGGAGGACGGATCGGGCGGGAGGGGACATTCGGGGCGCGGAAGCCCGAGAGCGTAGCGCGGGCGGGCCGCAGCGCCAACCGGGAGGCGTCAGTCGCGGCGGTAGGTGCCGGTGAGCTGGCCGTCGGCGAGGACGTGGCCGGCGATGGCGTCGAGCAGCTCGCGCTTGCTGAAGCCGCGCCGCAGGGATGTCGGGCGGTCAACGGCCATCACCTTGAAGATGTACCGGTGCACGCCGTGGCCCTTGGGGGGCATGGGGCCGCCCCAGCCGATGTCCCCGAAATCGTTGTGTCCCTCGACGAATCCCTGACGCACGCCCTCGGCCAGCGACGTCGTGCCCGCCGGGAGTCCGGCGACCAGCCAGTGGACCCACGGCTGCGGACGGGGTGCGTCGGGGTCTTCAACGAGCAGGCAGATCTCGCGGGTGTTCGCGGGCGGCGCCGTCCAGACCAGCGGCGGCGAGACGTCGTCGCCCTCGCCCGTGTGGCGCGAGGGGATCGCCTCGCCGGCAGCGAACGCCGAACTCGTGAGCACGAGGGTCATGAGCCGAATCTCCTGCCCGATCATCTTCCCGTTCAGGACGTCGCGCCAGCCCTCAGGCTCGGGCCGCCGCGATGTACCTGTCCACGATACCTCGCAGCACGGGCAGCGTCACGCCGCCGTGCTCCAGCACCGCCGCGTGGAAGGCGCCCAGCCGGAACTTCGCGCCCAGCTCGCGCTCCGCCCGCTCGCGCAGCGCGATGATCTCGAGCTGCCCCACCTTGTACGACAGCGCCTGCCCCGGCCACGCGATGTAGCGGTCCACCTCGTTGCGGATGTCCACGATCGAGTTCGTCGTGTTGTCCGTCATGTACGCGATGGCCTGCTCGCGCGACCAGCCTCTCGCGTGCAGGCCCGTGTCCACGACGAGCCGGCACGCGCGCAGCGCGTCGCACGAGAGCATGCCGAGCAGGTCAATCGTGCCCGAGTAGAGGCCCAGCTCGTTCGCGAGGCGCTCGGTGTAGAGCGCCCAGCCCTCGACGTAGGCCGTGTTGTGGCCGTGCCGCTGGAACTCGGGCGCGTCCATCTTCTGCGCGAGCGCGATCTGGAGGTGATGGCCCGGCACGGCTTCATGGAACGCGACGACCTCGGCCTCGTGGCGGGGGCGCGACTGGGGCTCCGACGTGTTCACGAAGTACGTGCCCGGACGCGCGCCATCGGGAGCCGGCGCCATGTAGAACGCCGCGGGCGAGGACTTCTCGGCGTGCGCGTCCACCGGCCGCACCGCGCACTCGTGATCGGGAAGCAGGTCGAAGCACTGCTTCGCCGCCGCGGTCGCGCGCCGGATCGCGGCGCGGGCGGCTTCGACGATCTCTTCGCGGGACCCGAACGAGTACGCCGGATCCTCGCGCAGCACGCGCAGCGCCTCGGCGAGGCTCTTGCCGGGCATGAGCTTCTCGCAGAGCGCCTGCATGTCCGCGCGGATGCGCGCGACCTCGGCCAGGCCCCGCTCGTGAAGGCTGTCGGGCGTCTCGTCGAGGCCCAGGTGCAGCCGCACGTACGCGCGGTAGACCGCGTCGCCGCCCGGCAGGCTCGTCAGGCCCGGGACCGCGCGCGCGCGCGGCGCGATCTCGTTCACGATCAGCGCGCGGTGGCGCTCGAATGCGGGCTTGAGCCCTTCCGTCGCGGTCGTCGCGAGCTCGGCCAGATGCGCGGTCCAGTCGGCCTCGCTCATGTCCGCCGGCCGAGTTGTCGTGGCGGTCACGACGGGCCACGTCGCGGGATCCCGCGCGAGCGACTCGTCGAGCTGCTCGAGAACGCGCGCCACCGTCGCGCGGGACGCGAAGCGTCCGGCGGCGATGCCCAGGCGCAGGTTGTCGGTGACCTGGTCCACCATGCGCGGCATGGCCCGCACGCGATCGCGCCACGTCGCGGCGCTCTTCGCGTCGGTCACGGCGTGCACGCGCGTCAGGTCGAACACGGCCACCTGGGGCCCGCCGAGCTGATCCACCGACCAGGTCTCGACGCCCGTGCCGGCGGCGAGGATCGTGATGCCCAGGTCCTCGCGGAGCATCTCGAGCGTGACGCGCTCGCGCTCGGACAGGCCGTCGCGGTCGAGGCTCTCGGCTCGCGACAGGAACCCCTCGATCCGCGCGGCCCAGGCGTGCAAGCTCGCCTGGGACATGTCCTCGAGCTTGCTGTCATGCTCGTGGTAGGCGAGCTGGGTGGCCCAGCTCGGCTGGCGCTCCATGAGGGCGTGCCAGTACTCGGTGGTCAGGGCCTGGAGGGCGGATGAGGCGGACGGGTTCACGACGGCATCCTTCGGGGAATCGCGGAGTCTATCGCGCCCCGGCGGCGCGGGAGCGACAGGAGACGTGATGCGGATCGCGGTGGTCGGCCTGGGGGGCGCGGGGGCTCATGCGGCGCGGTTCCTCGCGGCGGAGGGCGCGCGCGTCACGGGCTTCGAGCGGTTCCACGCCGGGCACGATCGCGGCAGCTCGCATGGCTCGTCGCGCATCATCCGGCTCGCCTACGAGGACGCGCTGTACACGGCGCTCATGCGGCGGGCGATGCCGCTGTGGGACGCGTTCGAGGCGGAGGCGGACGAGGCTCTCTTCGTGCGGTGCGGCGGCCTCACGCTCGGACCCGCGGCGCATCCGCGTCTCGTCGCCGTTCGCGACGCGCTGCGATCGCAGGCCGTGCCGTTCGAGGAGCTGGGCGCCGAGGCCGCGGCCGAGCGCTTCCCGGCGCTGAGCCTGGGGCCCGGCGAGGTCGCGCTCTTCCAGCGCGACGCCGGGTTCCTGCGCGCGTCGCGCTGCGTCGCCGCCGCCTGGCGCCTGGCGCGCGAGGCGGGCGCGGAACTCCGCGAGGGCGCGCGCGTGCTCGCGGTGAGCTCGCGCGGCGGACGCGCCGTCGTCACGACGCCCGGCGGCGACGAGACGTTCGACGCGTGCATCGTGACGGCCGGCGCGTGGGTCGCCGATCTCGTTCCCCAGCTCGCGAGCCGCCTTCACGTGCAGGCGCAGCAGATCGTCCATCTCGAGCCCGAGCGCGACGCGCGCGACTTCGAACCCGATCGCCTGCCCGTGTGGATCGACTCCGCGAGCCAGGACTACGGCTTTCCGGCGGACGGCGAGCGGCCCGGCATCAAGGTCGCGCACCACCTCGATGGCGTGAGGGTGGACGCGGACGCGGGCCGCGCCGTGGACCTGTCGCTCGAGTCGGGGCTGGTGGCGCGGGCGCGCGCGCGGCTGCCGGGCCTGTCCGATCGCGTCGCCTTCGCGCAGTCCTGTCTCTACACGATGGCGCCGGGCGAGGACTTCATCGTGGACGGCGTGAAGGGCTCGCCGGGCCTCATCGTCGCGAGCGCGTGCTCGGGACACGGCTTCAAGTTCACGGTGCTGACCGGCCGCCTGTGCGCGGACCTCGCGCAGGGCCGCGCCCTCCCCCCGGAGTGCGCGCGGTTCCGGATGGCCTGAGCGATCGCGCGCCGCGACGGACGCGCCGGACGCGCCGAACCCGTCAGGGCGCGCGCCAGTCGCGCTCGAGCTCGGCCTCGCAGGCGTCGAGGCCCTTCGCGATGTCGCCGGGCATCTCGCCGGCGAGCGCCTCTTCCCACACGGGGCGGCAGCGGCGGCCGCCGCAGTCCCACCATCCGAGCGCGAGGCGCCGGAGCAGCGCGTCGGCGGGCGTGCGCGCGAGCTCGTGGCGCGCGGCGTGGATGGCCTCGGCGATCACGTGAGGGTGCTCCTCGCAGGCCGGGCGCAGCAGGTCCTTGTGCCCGCGCGCGATCGCGGCGACCTCGCTGGCGCGCGCGCCATAGCGGCGGACGAGGTGCGCGGCCGACTCGGCGGGCATGCGACGCGAGAGCGTGCGGATCTGGCTCTCCGCGAACTCCTCGAAGTCCTCGACCGCGCCGGGCAGCAGGCGGTCCTCCGTCTCGCAGGGCGCGATCTCGGCGTCCCGGTCTTCCTCGAGCGCCTCGGCTGACGCGAGATCCACGACGCGCTCGGCGAGCTTGCGGAAGATCGTGTACTTGCCGCCCTCGACCGTCACGAGGCCCGGCGTCGCGTCGAGGTGGTAGTCGCGCGAGATCGAGCCGGGCTCGTCGCCCTCCTCGGGAGCCATGAGCGGGCGCAGGCCCGCCTGCGCCGTCACGATCTCGACCGGATCGATCTCGGCCGCGGGCAGCGTGTCGTTGACGGCCTTGATGAGGTAGCGCACGTCGGCGGCGGAGGGCCGGGCCGTGTCGGCGCTCGCGCCGAACGGGGTGTCCGTCGTGCCGATGAGCGAGCCGCCCTTCCACGGGATCACGAAGAAGATGCGCCCGTCCTGCGGCGCCGCGAGCATGAGCGCCGCGCGCTCGACGATCGGCCGGCGCACGAAGACATGCGCGCCCTTCGTGAGCGCGAGCCGCGGCCCCGCGCCCTCGCGCCGGGGCGCCACGCGATCCGTCCACGGGCCGCACGCCAGCACGGTCAGGCGCGCCTCGACCGTCTCGGCGCGCGGGGCGCCGTCGCGGCGGATGACCGCGCCCGTGATGCGATCCCCGTCGCCCACGAGGCGGATCGCGCGCGCGTGGTTCACGCACGCGGCGCCCAGCGAGACGGCGTCCACGACCATCTCGACGACGATGCGCGCGTCGTCCATGCCGGCGTCGAAGTAGCGCGCGGCCTCGCGCATGCCGCAGCCCTCGAGCGCGGGCGCCATCTCGATGGCCTCCTCCGCCGAGATGACGTCATGGCGTCCCAGCGAGGACGCCCCGGCGAGCAGGTCGTACAGCGACAGGCCGATGCGGACCTTCCATCCGGCGCGGGGCTTCGGTCCCGAGAGCGGGATCAGGAAGGGGAGGGGCCACGCCAGGTGCGGCGCGATGCGCAGGATGGCGTCGCGCTCGTGGAGGGATTCGCGCACGAGGCCGACCTCGAAGTGCTCGAGGTAGCGGAGCCCGCCGTGCGCGAGCTTGCTCGAGCGCGAGCTCGTGCCGGCGGCGAAGTCGGTCTTCTCGACGAGCATGACCGACAGGCCGCGGAGCGCGGCGTCGCGCGCGATGGCCGCCCCGTGGACGCCGCCGCCGATGACGAGCAGGTCCCAGCGCTCGCCCGGGGGCTGCGGCAGGGCGTGCTCGTCGGGAGGGGCGGGGGACATCGCGCGCGCATCGTATCGGAAGGACGCTGCGGACGGGCGCCGGGTGTCCCCGGTAGACTCGCCCTTCAACCGAAAGGTCTGCCCGCGTGAGCGATCTCATCAACCTGGACGATTACGAGCAGGCGGCGCGCGCGGCGCTGAGTCCCGGCGCGCTCGGGTACTTCGCGAGCGGCGCGGACGACGAGGTCAGCCTGCGCGAGGCGCGGCAGGCCTGGTCGCGCCTGCGGCTCCTGCCGCGCGTGCTCCGGGGGCTCGCGGGCGTGGACGCGAGCACGACCGTGCTGGGCGAGCGCGTCGCGAGCCCCGTGCTGGTGGCGCCCATGGCGCTGCAGGGGATGGCCTGCGAGGCGGGCGAGCGGGCGACGGCGCGTGCCGCCGGTCGCGCGGGCACCATCATGATGCTCTCGACGATCTCGAACACGGCCGTCGAGGACGTCGTCGCCGCGGCGAGCGGCCCGGTCTGGTTCCAGCTCTACGTGTACCGCGACCGCGGGGCGAGCCGCGATCTCGTGCGGCGCGTCGAGGCCGCCGGCTGCCAGGCGCTCGTCCTGACCGTGGACCTGCCGCATCTGGGCCGGCGCGAGGCGGACATGCGCAACCGGTTCGCGATGCCGGCCCACCTGGACCTGCCGAACGTCGTGGACCGCGGGCGAGACATGACCGTGAAGCACGATCGCCCCGCGTCGGCGCTGGCCGAGCACGCGGCGGCCCAGCTCGACCCGACGCTGTCATGGCGCGATCTCGAGTGGCTCTGCGAGCTCACGCGGCTGCCGGTGATCGCGAAGGGGATCCTCCACCCGCAGGACGCCGCGCTCGCCCTCGAGCACGGCGCGCGGGGCGTCGTCGTCAGCAACCATGGCGGCCGGCAGCTCGACACGGCCATCGCGAGCGCGGACGCGCTCCCGGCCGTGATGGACGCCGTCGGCGGGCGGTGCGAGGTCCTGGTGGACGGCGGCATCCGCCGCGGCACCGACGTCATCAAGGCGCTGGCCCTGGGCGCCCGCGCGGTGCTGCTCGGGCGCCCGGTGCTGTGGGGGCTCGCCGTTGCCGGCGAGGACGGCGCCGCGCGCGTGCTCGAGATCCTGAACGACGAGCTGCGCGTCGCGATGGCCCTCTGCGGGTGCTCCCGCATCGAAGACATCACGCGCGAGCTCGTCGTGAACCCGTCACCTCGCGGCGCGTGAGGTGGCGGGCGGCGCCGGCGGTCCGGCGGCGAGACGCGCGACTCAGGCCCTCGCCTCGAACACCCGGTTGAACGGATCCTCCCAGGCGCGGCGGAAGCGCGTCAGGCCGGCGGTCCGGGCGATCTCCGCGTGGGTGTCGTCGGAGGCGCAGGTGCCCATCGCGGTCTTGCCCGTGGCCACGGCGTTGGGCGTGCAGCACAGCACGGAGGCCGCCGAGTAGACCCGGCCGATGGGGTTGAAGTTCTCCTCGGTGGTGCGGCCGGCCATGGGCTCGACGATCATGACCGCGCCGTCGGGCGCGAGCGTCTTGCGCGACCTCGCGAGGGCTGCGCCCGGCTCGCCCATGTCGTGCAGGCAGTCGAAGAAGCAGATGAGGTCGTAGTTCTCGCCCGGGAACTCGGACGCCTTCGCGACCTCGAAGGTCACGCGATCCGCGACGCCCGCGGCCTTCGCGGCCTGCCGCGCCTTCTCGATCGAAGGGGCGTGGCTGTCGTAGCCATGGAACGTGGACTTCGGGAAGGACTTCGCCATGAGGATGGTCGAGGCGCCGTGTCCGCAGCCGACATCGGCCACGCGCGCGCCGCGCTCGAGCTTCGCCTGCGTGCCCTCGATCGCCGGAATCCACGCGGAGACGAGGTTGCGCATGTACGCCGGCCGGAAGAAGCGCTCCGTGCCCTGGAAGAGGTCCGGATCGTGCTCGCCCCACGCCATGCCCTCGCCGGTCTTCATGAGCTTCTCGATGCGCGGCTGCGCCTTGGCGAGCCCCGCCACGATCTGAAAGCCCCCCAGCACGGAGAACGGGCTGTCGTCGCTGGCGAACACCAGCGCGTGCTCGGGCGGGAGCGAGTACTTCCGCGTCGCGGCGTCGTAGTCCACGTAGCCGCTGGCCGCCTGATGGAGGAGCCACTCGCGCACGTACCGCTCGTTCGCGCCCGTGCGCCTGGCCAGCTCCGTGGAGTCGGCCGGGTCCTTCGCGAGCTCGCGATAGAGGCCGAGCCGGTCGCCGGTCAGCGCGAGCGTGCAGCTCAGCGCCGCGCCGAGATCGCCCACGACCTTGCCGAGGATGGCGTGGAGCTTCGCTTCGTCAATCGCCTTCTGGGGTTGCGCCTGCATGCGTCCTCGCAGGGCGGCGAGGGAGGGGAGGCGCCCGGGGGTCAGGCGCCAGCGCTGGATCGCCGCCCGCGCGAAGATCCTGCCTCTGGCCGGGCCGCTCCGCCACCGGGGGGCCCGGCGGAGCGCGAGCCACCGCCATCCGAGCGGTTCACCTCGAACGCCTGGCGCGGGCGCGAGCCGGCCGCCTGTCGAGGCGATCGCCAGGGCCGGTCGGAGCCCCGCGGCGGGCCGGTTGACAGCCATCCTGGACGGGAGAACACTGCCGACTGACGAGGTCTTCAAGTGACCTGGTCATGACGGACCCTTCGGGTCCGGCCGGTCGCTGCCGACCTCGAGCCAGGAAGGCAGAACATGAGTCGTCCAATGATTCGTTCCGCGATGGTGCTTGCGGCCGCGCTGGCGACGACGCTGTCGCCGCGCGCGGGTCATGCCCGCCCGAGCTGGGACTACAGCAAGACGAACTGTCACGTGGACCCGAGCGGTTGACAGGTCTGGACATGGACGATCACCTGTACGGTGACCGATGAGTCCGCTCTGTCCGCCCGCCCGTGGAACTTCCAGACCGCCGTCGAGGCCGTCGCCGATCCGGGCGCCGTCCTTCGCGCGACGGCGCGCATCACCGACCCCACCGGGGCCCCGGTCCTCGTGGGTGGTGTCGCGCTGACCCTCGCGCCGATGCCGGCAGTCGCCGATGAGGCGCGGTCGGCCTTCGGCACGCTCACGCCCGGGCATCGCTGGGTCGGCTTCCAGTCGTCGCCGCCGATGCCGTTCCCCGCGGGGCCCGGCGTCCGGCGGGCCGAGTACCGCGTCGAGTACCAGGTCTGCGGATCGAGCAACCCGCTCGGCGGCGGGTGGTTCGGCGACGACAGCGACGAGGTCTACGGCACGCGGGTGACCGAGGCCTACGCCGTGTTCGGATCGCTGGGCTACGACAGTCGCGGCCGCTGCGTCGCGGATCGCATCCGGCAGAACTGCTCTGGACTCTCGGGCGCGGAGCGCGCCGCGTGCGCCCACGAGCAGTCCCGCGCCTGCGGGGAGCAGAACCCGGGGCCCTGACGCGACGGCACGCCAGCGCGCGGGGGCATCGCCACCGCGCGCTGGCCTCGGCGCCAGCGGCCCGATGCTGGCATGCTGGGCCTCTCGACCCCGGAGGTGCCCATGCTGAATGTCGGAACGAAGGCCCCTGAATTCGCTGTGAGCGACCATCGCGGTCGCACCGTGCGCCTGTCGGACTTGCGCGGCCGTCGCGTCGTGCTCTGGTTCTATCCGAAGGCGGACACGCCCGGTTGAACGAAGCAGGGTTGCGGGTTCCGCGACCTCGCCGACCGGTACGCGCAGCGTGGCATCGAGGTGCTCGGCGCCTCGTTCGACACCGTGGCGGAGAACGCCGCCTTCGCCGAGAAGTTCGGCTACGCCTTCCCGCTCCTGTGCGACACGACGCGCGAGCTCGGCATCGCCTACGGCGCCTGCGACGCGCCCGACGCCAAGCACGCTCGCCGCATCACCTACGTCATCGGCTCCGACGGCCTCATCGAGCAAGCCATCGAAACCAAGAACCCCGCCGGCCAGGCCGAAGAGCTCCTGGGCAGCGGATAGGCGCGACCGCGGCGCTGGTCGTGGCCGCTCGTGTGGACGGTCCTGGTCGTCACGATCCTCGGGCTCCTCGACGGCCTCATCATCGGGGTTTTCGTGCTCGCCGACCATGCGCTGTTCCTGGCGCACGTGTCCATGAATGGCGTGCGCATCGGTTCGTCGCCGGGCGCCACCGGCGCGCGGCGCCCTCCCATCCAGCGGGGTCTCCATGCCCGAGTACAGCGTCCTGCGCGAGATTCTCGGGGCGGACAGTCTCTCGGCCGCCGAACTCCACGCCATCGCCCGGGAGTCCTGCGGCGTTCTCAGGTAGACGGGTCCGCGCGTGCCTTGGCTCGGAGGCTCCGTCACCGGGGACAGGGCCAGTTGCGATACATTGGGGCGAACGAGACCATCGTCTCGTGAGCACGCGCGCCGGGGCACGTGCGCTGCGGACTGCGCCTCGGAAGCGAGACAGAGCATCGATCCGACAACGGCCGAGTGAGGGCGCACGCTCGAACGCGGAACGCGCCGAGGGAGGCATGAGCGCATGAAGAAGCTCGTGGTGCTGGGAGTCGTCGCGCTGGCCGGGTTCCTGGGCTGGCGCGTGCATCGCGCGCATCAGGCGCCCGTGGAGGTCTTCGAGAAGTTCTCGAACGCGGTCGCGCAGGGGCGCTGGGATCTCGCGGAGCCGTACCTGGAGGAGCCCGTCGCAGACCGCGAGGCCGGAGAGCGCTTCGCTGCCGTGGGGTGGATCCCGGTGCAAGAGCTCCGCAGCGTTCAGCATCGCGTCACGTCGCGAAAGGACTCGCGCGACCGCGTCACGCTGGAGGTCACGCAGACCGTGGGCTTCAATCCGCCGGGTGTCGAGTCGGCCATGTTCTCGGCGATGCAGGCGCGCTTCAATCAGGTCGCCACGCTCCACGAGACGCCGAACGGATGGAAGGTCGTGGAGTTCACGAACACGTTCCTGGGCGCCGAGGAGACGCGGCGGCGCTGAGAGGTGGGCCTGCCACGGCGCTGACCGGACAAGTCCCGGCGAACTCGGCGAGCGTGCGACACTCGAGGGAACATGGCGCGGGATGGTCGCGGGGCCGCTGACAGCGACACGACGGCCAGCGAGAATCAGGGCGCGCCCAGCGCCTTCATGGACTCCACGAACAGCTTGAACGTGCGCCTGGCGGAGCGTCGGCAGGCCGATGCGCGCGAGGACCTGTCACACCGCCTCGGGATCCGTGACGGCTGCGATGGTTCGCATCCGCCGCGAACAGCGGCTGTTCCACCACGCGCCCCCTCTCACGGGCAGGTGGCGTAGCACCCGCGGAGATCCGAGCAGGGGAAGTTGCACGTCGGGCCGCGGAGGTCGAGGCAGGACGTGAAGACGCGCGTCTTGTAGAACACGAGAGGGTCGGCGCCGGGCAGGAGTTCGCCGGGGAGGTTGGCGGAGAGGGCGTTCGGGCCGAGGGACTGGAACGCGGTGATGAGATCCATCTCCTGGCGCGTGGGATCCGCCGCGCACGAGGCGCGGTCGGAGCAGCCCACGCGGACGACCTCGACGCCGTCAATGCGATCCGGATGCGGCGACCACTTCAGCGCGAGGTCGGGGCCGTTCTTGGTCGCGCGCAGGCCGAAGCCCATCGCGGTGGGCGGGGGATCGTCGGGCACCGTGACCGTCAGGCGCGACTGTTCCTGCTCGGGGCAGCCGGCGGCGGCGGCGCCCTGCGAGCGAAGCATGAGCGTGGTCGTCGAGACGGTGCCGGCGGAAGGCTGCGGGCCGTAGCGCGTCCAGGTCACGGTGACGGTGGCGCGCTCGCCGGACTGCAGCGTCAGGGCGGGCGGGGACACGACGACGGTGTCGCCGCGATCGTTGAAGACGCTCAGGTCGTACGTGTCGCGCTCGGCGAAGAGACCGCAGGCGGTGTCGGCCGCGTGGCGGACCTCGAGCTCGAAGACGATCTCGTCCGCGCACGAGACGATGTCGGAGGAGGGCACGACCACGTCGGCACCCCATGGACGGAGCGAGCCGAGCGCGAGCACCGGCCAGATCGTCGCCGTGAAGAACGAGTTGCGCGAGGAGTCGGTCTCGATGCCGGGCGTGCCGAGCGACCAGGAGCCGTCGGGATTCTGGTGATCGGTGAGCCAGCCGATGCCCGAGCAGATGGAGGGCAGGTCCACCGATTCGCCGGCTTCGAGCAGGGCGTAGAGCGCCTGTCCCGTCGCGTAGGCGTTGGAGGCGAGGCCGGGGCGCTCGGACCATCCGCCGTCGGGGTGCTGATCGTCGAGGAGATCACTCAGCACCGTCACGTGATCGGGATCGCCCCTCGGAACGCCGCCCTCGCCAAGCGCGAGCAGGGCGAACGCCTTGTCCTGCGTGGTGCCGCGCGAAGCGGTGCGAGTGAAGGCGATGGCTCGCGCCACGGCCGCGTCGTACGCGGCCTGCTGCGTGGCGTCCGCGAAGGGCGTGGCGGAGCGCAGGACGATGACGGCAGAGCCTGTCGTGAAGAGCTCGCCCTGATCGACGGGGGCCTCGAACCTGTCGGGGATCCAGCGACCCGACGGATCCTACTTGGTGAGGAACCAGTCGGCGAGCGCGAGAAGGTTGCTCGCGTACGCGGGCGACACGTACCGCGCGTAGCCGGCGAGGTTGAGTCCCGCATGCGCGCTCTGGATGATGGGATGGATGGAGGCGGGTGGCGCGTTGCTGCCGCAGTCGGGGTAGTGGCCGATGCTGCCGAGTTCGGGCGGCTGGCCGTCGCGGGTGTTGAGATCGACGGGGATGACGCCGTACGTGGTCGTGCAGGTGGTGTTGTACGGGCCGATGATGCAGGGCTTGCGCTGGCACGCGGCGATGAAGCGCGCGGCGAACTGGATGGGGCTCTCGTCGCCGGGCTGCTGGCACGGGGTCGAGGGGAGCGTGTAGCAGCGCGCGGTCGAGCGGGCGAGACCGAGGACGGTTTCGGCCTGCACGTGGCATCCCATGCACGAGTCCGTGCGACCCGTCGCGCAGTCCGTCCCCTGGCCGGTCGTCTGCATCCACGCGCAGAGATCGCGTGTCAGCCAGTCAATGCCGAGTTGCGCCGCCTGATGCGGATTGCTCGCAGCGGGGCGCGGGTCCCAGCCGGGCGTGAGGAAGTCGCGCGCGAGGGCGTTGACGCCGCGCGAGCTGCGGGAGGGGCAGGCGCCGCTGGCCGGCGAGGCCTGGGCGTGCACGACCGGCGCGAGCGCCAGGGCCAGCGCGATGCTGGCGAGCGCGCGAGTGGCGTTGGTTGGCAGATGGCGCGCCATGGCAGTCCCCTTCCCCGAGGCCCCCGCCGGGCAGAGTGAGCGATCCCCGAGCCGCCACCGTACTCGCGCCGCCCCGCGCTGTCCAGGAGGGAGGGCTCGGCATGCCGAGCGGCGGGTCGATCCGACCCGTGCCGAGCTGGCCGCCGGGCGTGTCCGGGAGCGCATCCGTCACCGAAAGACGCTGCGATTGCCGGGCGGATGGACCCTGCGCATGCGGGATGCAGCGGTGACGATGGCGACCGTCAGAGCGCTCGGTCTCGCCTCCGACCGGGATGCTCGCGGAGCGCCGCTGCGTGACGGGCGCTCCGCCTCCCGCTTCGCACTCTCAGGCCAGCGTGCGCAGGAACGTCACGGCGGGCGCCAGGCCGATCCCCTCGGGCGTGACGGCGTCTCGCGTCTTCCACTCAGGTCAAGAACACTCGCGAGCGTTTTCGACCACGCTAGAAAACGCTCGCGTATCGCGACGAACGCCCTGACCCGCGTCACCACGCCGCCCCCTCCGAAACCGGGGTCAGACCCCCTCCGCAACCAGGGTCAGACCCCAATCGAAACCGGGGTCTGACCCCAATTATCGCCACGCGGCGGGGAGCGCGATCCGCTGCCCCCGCTCGCGAGCCGCGCGCCGGGTCGCGAGGCGCCACTCGCAGGCCGCGCTCTTGCCAGCCCGTCAGCGCGAGAAGCCGATGGCGACGAAGGCCTTCAGGTTCTCGCTGTCGTAGTCGCGCGATGGCCTGGTGGGGCTGTGGCGGCCGGAGTCGTGGTCTCGGTGCGACACGCCGAACGACAGGCGCCAGGCGTCGCCGAGGCGCTTCTCTGCCTTCAGCCCGGCAGTGAAGCGCCGGTCCGTGCGGTCGAAGCGCGAGGTGTCATCGGGGTTGTCCGTCGTGTAGTCCCGCGTCTGCCAGGAGAGGGCCGGCTCGAGGCGCCACTCGCGCGGGAGCTTGATGCGCGCGTCCAGGTCGAGGCGATCCTCGTCGCGAGAGCGGTCCTTCGCGATGCCCGCCTCGACCGACGCGTCCGTGCGACCCTGCCGCCGCGCGATCGCGAGGCCGAACGCGGCGCGCTTCGTCGGCTTCCAGTCCACGGCGACCCGCATCTCCTCGCGCCGGAGATCCCGCCCGTCGAACGGCTCGGTGAAGTCGCGGCGGCGGACGCCGTAGCCGACCGTCGTGGACCACTTCTTGTTCCAGTCGCGGGACCAGGCGAGGCGCATGCCGTGCTTGGTGGCGTCGGATCGCTGGAACACGACGATCCCGGGGAAGGCCTCGACCTTCGAGTTCTTGCGGAAGTGCTCGGGCGTCCAGCTGACATCGAGCTTGATGGTGTCGTCTCGCGTGACGCCGAAGTCGGCGCCGAGCGCGAGGCGGGAGTTGCCGGCCAGCTCGTTGCGGAACCAGTCCTCGCGCCGCGCCGAAACGCCGAGCTCGATGAAGCGCTTCGACGCGTGCTTCCAGCGCCACGAGGCGTCGAAGCGCAGGCGCGTGGCCGTGTCGGATGGCCCCTTCATGCGGTGGAAGCGCTCGTAGGGATCCGCGTCCGTGTCGAAGGCCGACTCGTGACGGCGCTGGACGCCAAACATGTTGCTCTCGTGCACGAGCTTGATGCCCGAGGCGTGCGAGAACGCGACGGGCTTCCAGCGCGGGGCCGGCGCGCCGGCGGGCGCGCCGGCGCCGGCGGCGACGGGAAGCGCGAGCGCGAGCGCGAGCGCGGCGAGAACCAGCGTCCTTCGAAGCGAA
Organism: uncultured Thermoanaerobaculia bacterium; assembly: GCA_964613915.1. GTDB lineage: Bacteria > Acidobacteriota > JBCCFW01 > JBCCFW01 > JBCCFW01 > CAZTIW01. Next base: position 46,151 of record CAZTIW010000023.1, on the reverse strand, counting down.
CTCACGGGCACGGGCCTCCGCTCGCGGGCGGTCGCGCGCCGAGAGGGGGTGAGGCGCTGCCGTACGATCCCTCCACGTCCGGGGGGCCGGGGCAGGCCGCGACGGCGAGATAGTAGCTGTCCGCCCCGCCCACGGCGCCAGCGTCGCGCGCGGGGCTGGCGAACAGCCCGCAGCCGGCCGTCATGCGGGCGTGGTCGTAGCTCGCTCCCTGGAGAGCCGCGATCGTGCCGCGGTAGACGTTGACGTGATCGGCGAGGCCCGGCAGCACGCTGGCGTCGAAGTCGATCAGCACGTCGGGCGACGTGGCCGTCGCGCGTCGCACCCGCACGCCCGTCACCTCGAGCGACGCGGCGACCGTGCAGGCGCCGGTGCAGGCGTCGCCGCACGCTGGGTCGCTCGCGTACGGGGCTGCCGGGCAGTTGCCGTCCGCGTCCGCCTGCGTCGGGTTGTTGACCGACCAGCAGTTGTCGCACGCGTCGCCGACGCCGTCCGCGTCGGATTCCTCCTGGCCGGCGTTCGGCGTGGCCGGACAGTTGTCGCACGCGTCGCCGACCCCGTCGGCGTCCGCGTCGGCCTGCGACGCGTTGGCGATGGCAGGGCAGCTGTCGCAGGCATCCCCGCGACCGTCTCCGTCGGCGTCCACCTGACCGGGATCGGCAACCGCCGGACAGGTGTCGCACGCGTCGCCGGCTCCATCGGCGTCCGCGTCGGCCTGCGACGCGTTGGGGATGCCGGGGCAGTTGTCGCACGCGTCGCCGCGGCCATCCGAGTCGCCGTCGAGCTGGTCGGCGTTGGGCGTGTCGGGACAGGTGTCCGCGCCGTCGCCGATGAGGTCGCCGTCGCGATCCTCGAGCAGCACCCACGTGTCGCCCGCGGTGCCGGACGTCACGCTGCCGCCGAAGAGCAGGATGCGATCGCGCGCCGCGTCGTACTCCATCACGAAGTTCGATCGCGGCGGCGGCTCGATCGCGGTCACGACGGGCCGCCAGGCGCGGGCCACGAGATCCAGCTCGTACGTCAGGCCGACGCGCCCGCCGGCCGCCACGTGCCCGCCGAAGATGACGATGGAGCGATGCGCCGGAAACGTCGCGAGGTCATGGTTGTAGCGCCCCGCGGCGGGCGGCGGGATGGGAAGCTGCGCCCAGGTGTTGGCCGCCGAGTCGAAGACCCAGGTGTCGTCGGCCGCGAGCAGCGTCTGGCTCGTGCCGCCGAAGAGCACCGTCCCGGCCGGGGCCGCGGAGTCGGCGTACTCGATCGCGTGGCGATAGCGCGCCGGTGGCGACGCGACGGGCGTCAGCCGCTGGAACGCGGTGCCCGCGTACTCCCAGGTCTCGTTCAGCACGAGGGGGAGCGGCGCGGGCACGACGCTGTTGCCGCACGCCCAGCGGAGCTCGCGCGTGAGCTCGTCGAAGACCATGTCCGTCGAGTAGCTCGGCGTCGGCGTGCCGGCGGGGACTTGCGTCCACGTCGTCGCGTCGAGCCGCCAGAGCTGGTTCGAGACCGTGTCGTCGGGGCGGCGGCCGCCGTAGAACATCACCGCGCGCGTGGTGGCGCCCGCGAAGAACGCGGCCGCGCCCTGGTGCATGAAGCCGGGGCCGCGCGTGGTCGGCACGGGGCTCCAGCCGCTCGCGTCGAACTGCCAGGTGTCGTCGAGATGGCCGGACTCCATCTTGCCGCTGGACAGGACGATGCGGCGCAGGTCGGGGTCGTAGGCCATCACGGCGCCTGACCGCGAGGGCGGTGACGTCGTCACCGCCATGGACCACGTCGCGCCGTCGAAGATCCACGCGTCCTCGCCCTCGGTGCCCGTCGTGTCCGCGCCCCCGGTCGTGACGTCGCCGCCGAAGAGCATGACGCCGCCGGCGAGGGGCTCGAAGACCATGCGATGCGCATCGCGCGGGGTGGGCGATCGGGGCGGCGTGGCTCGCGCCCACGTCGCGCCATCGAAGGTCCACGTGTCTCCATGCGCCTGCACGCCGGTGCCCGGTTGCGAGCCACCGAAGAGGACGATGCGCCGCCGCGCCGCGTCCGCCGCCAGGTCGTGGCCGTCGCGCGCCGGCGGCGAGACCGCGGGCGCGAGCATGCGCCAGGCCGCGCCGTCGAACGCCCACGTGTCAGCGACGTCGCCGCCGAGGCCGATGATCGTGTCGCCCGCGAAGAGGACGACCTGCCCGAGCGTCGGGTCCAGCGCCATCGCATGCCGGTAGCGCGCCGGCGGGGCGGTCGCGGTCGGCACCGACGCCCAGCGCGCGCCGTCGTACGTCCACGTGTCGCCGAGCAGGCCGGTGGCGGCAGCGTCGAGCCCGCCGAAGACCACGACTTCCCGGAGCGAGGGCAGGTACACGAGGCGATGCGTCTCGCGCGCGGGCGGCGACGCGGCGGGGGTCGCGCGCGTCCACGTCGTTCCGTCGTACTCCCAGGTCTCGTTCACGGTGACCGCGCCGGTGTTGCCGCCGAACAGGACCATGCGGCGCCGGACGGGATCGTAGGCCATCGCGTGCTTCTGGCGGGGACCGGGTGTCGTCGCGGGGCTCATGAGCCGCCACGTGCGGCCGTCGAACTCCCACGTGTCGTCGTGGATGAGGCCGCCCTGACCGTTCCCGCCGTGCAGCACGACCACGCCGCGCGCCTCGTCGAGCGCCCAGGCGTAGTTCTTGCGCGAGGTCGGCCAGCCGTCGAGGAGCTTCACCCACTGCGCCGCCGCCGCAGCCGCGCCCGCGTGCGCGAGCAGGCAGCACGCGAGCGCCGCGCGCAACAGGCGAGCGGCCGTCATGGCGTCACGACCGCGGCCGTGCCCGCGAGCAGGTCGTCGGCGCGCGTCACGGCCCGATCGAGGCTCTCGAGCCAGCCGGCGGGGAGCGTCCGGAGCGCCGAGATCTTCGCACGCATGAGCAGCGCCGTCGCGACCTGCCACGTCAGGCGAGCGGCATCCACGCGCCCGCCGCCGCGCGCGTAGCCCGACAGGAGCGCGCGCACGCCGGCGACATCGGCGCCGCTGCTCGCATGACGGAACATGATGTCAGCCGCCAGGCGGCCGACGTCGAACAGGGGATCGCCGAGGCACAGGTCATCCCAGTCCACGATGCCGACGTCGCCGCGCTTGCCGATCAGCACCTGCTCGCAGAACATGTTGCCGTGGATGGGGTGGTTCTCGGGGAAGACCAGCTCGCTTGCGCGCCCCTCGAGCGTCGTCACCGTCGCCTGCAGCCGGTCGCTCAGCGCCGGCAGCGCCAGCGCGACATCCTTCATCGCCGCGCGCAGCCCGCTCAGCTCGCGCTCGGCGCTCCATCGGGCGGCCGTGGCCACGCGCGTTCCGTGGAGCGCCGCGAGAGCGACGCCGCACGCCTCGTACGCCGCCCCCTGCTGCGCCGGGTCGGCCGCGTCGAGCCGGCGGCCGCGGACCGTGGACATGATGATGGCCCGGCGACGCGGCACGTGCGCGAGCAGGCGCGGCACGGCGAACGCGTCCGCCGCGTCGGTCGCGGCCCGCGCGGCCAGCAGCAGGTTCGCGGCCGCCGATCCGTCCGCTTCGCGCGTGTACAGCTTGATGTGGGCCTTGCCGTCGGGCAGGTGCGGCTTGCGCGTGCGGAACACCGCGCGACGGCGGGGCACGTAGCGCACGAGGACGGGGGCCTTCGGACGGCGAGGCTCGTCTCCCGTGATGACGCCCGCCTCCAGCAGGAACCGCCGGAACGGCGCCCGGCGCAGCAGGGCCTTCGCGTGCCGGAGCATCGGGCCGTTCGGGAGCGACCACGCCATGCAGTTCCACTCGGGGATGAGCGCGACCGGCGGGCCGAAGCAGCGCAGGGGAGCCTTGGACCGCGCGCCGGCGGTGCGGCGCCTCGCGGCCTCCGCCGAGCGGTGCGCTTGCAAGTAGACGTGGTGCACGCTCGGCTTGCGGCGGGGAGGCGGGCGATGCAGCGAGACGCGCGCGATCATGCGCGCGCGGGTTCGCGGCTTGTAGTGGACCTGCACGAGCTCGACATCGATCTCGTCGGGCGGAACGAAGCCCTCGCGCTTCCAGGCCGCGAGGAGCGCCGCGCGCAGCAGCGTCGGGTCGCGCGCGGCGATGACCGCGCGGTACACGGGGTCATCGTCGGGCGCCACGGCGCGCGCGCGGGAGCCGGGCGTCATGCCGCGTCCTTCACGAAGCCGCGCGCGGCGGTGCGACGTCACCCAGGCCCGCCACGCGCCGGAACCAGGCCTCGGCGCGGTCGGTGGCTTGCCCCGGGTTGAAGAAGATGTCCGCCGCCATGGCGCGGCGGATCTCGGAGTGCTCGCGAGGGTTCTCGACGGCGCGATCCACGGCCGCCACGATGTCGTCCGGCGATCCGACGAGGGCGCCGCCCTTGCGGCCCCACGTGTCGAGATCCAGCATCGAGTCCTTCTTGTTCTCGGCCTTCACGAGCAGGTCGGGCACGTCGAGGAAGATCATCGGCCGATCGAGCAGCGAGAATTCCGTGCTGACGGAGGACGCGTCCGTGAGGAGCACGTCGGCCAGGGCCAGGAGCCGGATCACGTCGGGCTCGCGGCTGATCTGGAAGCGCGGCCCCGTGAGGCGCGCGAGCCGCGCGGGCCAGTCAATGACGTTCTTCGGATGATCGTGCGGCTTGAGCACGATGTCATGCCGGCCCGCCGCGACCAGGTTCTCGAGCACGCGCTCGCCCATGGTCTCGAGGGAGTTCCGCTTCTGGCCGGTCGGCGCGTAGAGCACGATCGGCCGCTGGCCATCGAGGCCGAACTCGCGCAGGAGCTGCGCGCGCTGGAGGCTCCCGTTCACCAGCCGATCCGTCTTCATGAAGCCGATGCGCTCCGCGCGCGGGTCGCCGGGCGGCAGGAGATCGTTCTCGGCGAAGCGCCGCTGCATGTACGGCCCGACGAGGAAGTAGTGATCGCACGTCATGTTCGCCGGGCGGATGGCCCGGTTGCGGAACGACACGCCATGGAAGATCTGCACCGTCTTGCGGACGCTGCGCGGGCGGATCAGCGTGGTGTTGCCCGCGAACAGGAAGTCGAAGTCCCGCTCGCGGATCTGGTCCACGGACAGGATCTCGTGCTCGGGCAGGCCGAGGGGGCCGTACATGGCTCGCTCGTCGTGGACCTTGCCGTCATCGGTGCGCACCTCCAGGCCGCCGGACACGAACGTCTCGACCCCGGGCATGGCGCGGAGCCGCTCGTGCAGCGGGCGGTAGCAGAGGTAGTGGACGGGAGCGTAGCCAGTGAAGAGAACGCGGATGGGTGGTTTCATGATGAGGCCGTTTCGGTCACGGGAACGGGAGCGATCTCGCTGTCTTCCGTGGTGTCATCGGGTGTGCGGTAGAGGATCTTCACGACGCGCGTGGCGGTCGCGACCGTCTTGCCCAGCCGCGAGCCCTGCCGCGCCAGCCGCACGGTCGGGCCCCGCAGGATCAGCGCGTACATGAGGAACAGCACCATGTCGCGCGGCTCGAGCACGCCGAGGGCGATCTCGCGGCTGCCGATGCCGATGGCGACCAGCACGCCGGAGCCGTAGATGATGTAGGTGCCCCACGTCGTCAGCGACTGGATCCGCGTGAGAGACGCCTCGTGCCGGCCGCTGGATCGGTTGGCTGCTTCGAGCGGGCCGGAGTCCGTATCGCCGCGCAGCGTCCCGTCCAGGTGATCGGCGAGCTTGCCTTCCTTCCGCCGGTACTTCTTCGAGCGGCGGTACATCGCTCGCGCGCCGAAGGCGGTCAAGGCGGCCGTCAGCAGCCCTGCCGCCAGGAAGACCAGGCCGAGCCGGACGCTCAGCGTCAGCAGGATCACGCTGACGCCGAGGAACAGCATGCTGCTCGGCGCGACGTGGACCAGGAAGCCCTTGAGGCCCGCCTTCACGCGCGCGGTGTCGCCGACGAGGCGCGCCACGAGATCCCCGGCGCGCACCGCGCGCGTCGAGGCCATGCGCGTGGCGGCCGCGACGGCGGCGGACCGCATGTCGCGCATCGTGCCGATCGAGAAGCGCGCGAACTGGACGCGGAGGACGGCGTCGGCGAGGCCGAGGGTCGCGAGCAGCAGCAGAAACGCGAGGCCGAGCGCGAGCGGCCGGTCGAGCCCCATCAACTCGGCCGGCACCGGCGGCGCGCCGGGAACGCCGAGCTTCCAGTAGGCCATGAGCGCGTGGGCTGGCCACGGCGTCGCGAGCCGGGCTCCGACCGTCACGAGGGCGGCCAGGCACCCCTTGATGAACGTGCCTCGATGTCGCGCGCCGAAGTGGCGGACGATGCGCGCGACGCGCCGGAGCGGCCGGGCGGCACGCGGCGGGAGCGGGCGGAGATCGGCGTCGTCGGGCATGGGGGCGTCAGATGTCCGGCGAGAGTTCCGCGAACCGGACGAGGCAGGCGCTGGCCTCGGACGCCACGAGCGTGACCGTGACGTGGTGGCTCCCCGCTGGAACCCGCCACTCGATGCGCTCCTGCTTGCCCACGCGGCGATCGTCCAGCTTCCAGGTGCGCGAGGGGATGCCCTCTATCGTGTGGATCGTGGGGTTGGCGTCGTCCATGCCGAGCCGGAGCACGAGGCGCGCGCTGCCCGCGCCGTCGTCGTCGAAGACCGGGCGCGCGTAGAGGCGCACGACCGTCGGGCCCTCGGCGTGGAAGCCCACCGAGTCGCCCTCGCCGACGAGCATCCACTGACGATGCTGCACGCCGTTCGTGATGGTCACGGCCTTCGGTCCGGTGATCGCGATGGTCTCCCAGACGGTCTCGCGCGGAGCGCGCAGCGCGGCGGCCGTCGCGACGACCAGCGCGAGTCCCGCGGCGGCGATGGCCGCCAGGCGCAGGAGGCGTCGCGGGCCGCGCGCGCGGCGCTGGCGGCTCGCGATGGCGGGCCACGTCACCTTGCGCGCGCGCTCGAGATCGGAGGGGAAGTCAATCTCCGCCCAGGGGAGACCGGCGATGTCCACCGCGCGGATCGGCTTGCGGCTGGCGACCTCGCGGATGGCCGAGCCGAGCCACTCGCGCTCGCGCCCCTGCTCGACGAGCTCGCCCGCGATCGCGAACACCTCGCGCGCCGTCTCGAGCGTCAGCTTGATCATGCCGACGTTCTCTCCGCTCACCTGGTCGGCGGGCAGCGTCTTCGACATGTCGGTCAGGCATCCGTCGCTGACGCGGACGCTCATCTCCTCGCGACGCTCGCCCGAGCCCGAGTCGAAGGCGAGCGCGTCGCCCTTCACGTCGAGGAGTCGCTCCACGATCTCGGGCGTGAACAGGACGTCGCAGTTCAGGATGAGAACGTCCTCCTTCACCCAGTCGCGCGCGAGCCAGAACGAGTAGAGGCTGTTGGTCACGCTCCAGCGCGGATTGCGCACGCACTCGGCCTTGATGCCGAGCGTCTCGCGCACCTCGTCCCCGCCGTAGCCGATCACCACGCCGACCGGACCGATCCCGCAGGACGCCAGGGCTTCGATCTGGTGCTCGATCAGCGGGCGCCGGTCAACCTCCAGCAGGCACTTCGGCACGCCGCCGGCCTGGTCGCCCAGCCGGCTGCCGCGTCCTGCCGCGAGAATGAGTGCTTGCATGAGGTTCCTGGGGACCGAGGGAGGCGGCCGTGGATGCGCGCACGAAGAGCGGCATCACGAGTTGAAGGAGGGAGCGCAGGGAGGGAAAGTACGGCACGCCTCGAATTCGGGCAACCCGTCTTCAGGCGGCCCTCAGAAGACCGCCCGGAGCGCCCCGGTCGCCCGCCGGCGGGGCCTGGCGACGGCTGCGACCCCGCCCGAGAGGGGGGGCCGCCTCGGGAACGCCCCTGACACCCGCGTGTCCAGTCCAGGCCATCCCGACGCCCTCCGGACGCCATCGCCCGGCGGCTCGAGACGGCATGATCGGCTTGTCCACGAGATCGGGGCAGGCCCAGAGGGCACCGGGCGCTCGGTGCCTGGGCGGACACGCTGCCAGTCAACATTCCGGCCTGTCCATCGAGGTCGGCACGGGAGGGAGCAACCGTCTCCGTCATTCGGACGGCACTGGACCGAGATGCTCGCGGGGCACGCATGGTTCGGAGCTCTCCGTGGCGGCGGCCCCCATGACGGCCAGCTGAGCTTGGTCAGGCTCTCCGATGGCGATCGCGTCACGAGCCGCCCGCGAAGGGATCCAGCAGCGCGATCCCGCAGCCCTCGAAGTCGCGCGTGTTGCGCGTGACGAGCGTCAGGCCGTGAATCGAGGCCGTGGCCGCGATGAGCATGTCGGCTTGGTGGCGCGGCAGGCCGCGTCGCTGGAGGCTCCCGCGGAGTTCGCCGGCACGGCGCGCGATCACGCCGGTCACGGGGAGAACGTCACAGTCCTCTTCGAGGAACGCCGCGAGCCAGGCTTCCACGCGCGGGTGAGGCTTCCACGCGAGGCCGAAGTGGAGTTCCTCGACGGTGATCACCGAGACAGCCGCCCGCGTGACGGTGGCAGCCCAGGCGCGGATCCCAGCGTTCGCGTTCGGCCTGGCGAGTTCGCTGAGGATGTTGGTGTCAACGAGGCAGTTCATCGAGCACATCGGCGAAGGGATTGGGCCGTGTCGTGCGCTCGGCAACGCCGATCGCCTGAGCGTCATCCGCCGGAACACGCAACTCGGTGAAGGCATCCTCGAGCGTGCGCGAGACCGACCGCGCCTGCGCTGCCGCGAGCCCTCGGAACGTCTCGCCGTCCACGATGACGGCGACCGCCCGATCGCGGTTGTAGATGACCTGCGGACTGCGCTGAGCCGCCCGGACGAGCTCGGAGAATCGCTCCTTGGCGCGCGCGATGGTCCAGCGGGGGAGCGGCTTGGATCGGGATATAGTCATATCTAGTGGTTATAATAGGCATGATATACGTCCATGTCAACCCGGAGGCGGCGAGCTCGCCGGGGACACGGACACGCTGCTGCCGCCGGGGGGCTGGATCTCCGAAGCGCCTGACCAGGCTTGGCCGCGCGCGCGCATCTCGCCGGCGCGACACCCCCTGTCCGGGCTGGCCGCGAGGGGTGGCCTGTTAGCATCGCTCTTGTCTCTGAAACTGACGCGCTCTCTCGTGAGGTGTCCCATGTCTGGTCACGGGATTGTCAGGCTCGTGCTGGCCTTCAGCATTCTTGGCGCCGTCGTCGCGAGCGCTCGGCCGGCGACGGAGGCCGCGCAGGACGCGAGAGCGTCCTCGGTCGCGGTTCGAGTCGCGGCCGACTGGTCGGGGCTCTGGCTGAGCGTCGGGGACGCGGACGAGGAGCGAATCGCCCTCACCTGCGACGGCCCCGGCGACGGTCCCGGCTGCGGCATCAGCGTCTTCAGCGCGCCGCGCGTCGGCCGGAGCCCGCTGTCCGGACCTGCCGTCATCTTCCGGGAGTCAGTGGACGGTGGGCCGGGTCGGCGCATCGTGGCGGAGTGGGAGCTCTCGTTCGCGCGAGTCCTGGCCGTCGGTCGCAGGGAGGGGGACATGCTCGTCGTCGAGTTCATGACCCTCTTCACGGACGGGTCCGGACGCCAGCCGTACGTGCGCACGGTCGCGTATCGGAGAGCGAGCTGATGAGAAGCGGCCCGGCGCTGGCTCCGTCGCCGCGACGCGCCGCGACCCGCTCTCGAAGCGACGGTGGAGGCGCAACGGCCCGGCGGAGTACCCTCCGTGAATCCACCGCCCCCGGCAGGAATTGGAGCGTCCCGTGAAGCCCATCAATCTCGTCTTCTTCGTCGTCGTCCTCGGAGTCGGGCTGCTGATCGCCTCGGTCGTCGGCGCCGTCAACCAGCCCCTCGGCACGGCGGTGGGCGTCGTCGCCTTCGCGGTCGCGTTCTTCATCGCGAGCGCGATCAAGGTGGCAGATCAGTGGGAACGCATCGTGGTGCTGCGGCTCGGGAAGTTCGCGGGCGTCAAGGGCCCGGGGATTCTCATCATCATCCCGATCATGGATCGCGCCATCTTCGTGGACACGCGGATCCTGACGCTGGAGATTCCGAAGCAGCAGGTCATCACGCAAGACAACGTGCCCGTCTCCATCAACGGCGTCGTGTACTTCCGCGTGGCCAAGCCGGAGGAGGCCATCATCACGGTGCAGAACTACATGTTCGCGATGAGCCAGTACGCGCAGGCGACGCTGCGCGACGTCATCGGCGGCATGACGCTGGACCAGCTCCTGGCCGAGCGCGAGCGGATCGGGAAGGAGATCGAGGCCATGGTGGAGAAGGAGTCGAAGACCTGGGGTCTCGAAGTCAGCAACATCAAGGTCCAGGACATCGACATGCCCGAGGATCTCAAGAAGATGATGAGCCGGCAGGCCTCGGCCGAGCGCGAGAAGCGGGCGAACATCACCAAGGCCGAGGGCGACCGCGACGCGGCCGTCAACCTGGCGGCGGCGGCGGCGACCATGGCCGCGAGCCCCGGCGCCATGCAGTTGCGGACGCTCCAGACGGTCGACGGGCTCGGGCCGACCTCGTCCAACACCGTCGTGGTCGCGCTGCCGATGGAGATCATGGACGCCATCCGCGCCTGGACCGCGAGCCGCACGGGCGGGGCGGCGTAGCGGGGGTGGCGAGCGTGCGGTCGATCCCGGAGGTACGCTTGGCGACGGCAGAGGCCGGCGAGGGAACGGAGGCGGCGACATGGAAGCGAACGACAGGGTGAGAGCGTCGCGCCTCGGCGTGGCGGCGCTGGCGGGGCTGGTGGCGATCGGCGCGCTGGGCGCGGCGCCGGCGCGGGCGCACGGCGTGTTGCTCGTGGACGTGGACGTGCCGGCGACCGTGCGTGTCAACGGCGTGAGAGTGGGGGAGACGAGCGTGGACGCGCCCGTGCTCGTGCTGGCCGACGCGCCAGCCGGCCGGCTGGAGATCGAGGCGACGGGCCTCGCCACCGGATTCTCGGACGTCCGCCGCACGCAGGTGCCGAGCAGCGGCGCGATGGTCGTGCCGCTGATGGTGCGGACGGGCACGCGGGGTCCGCTCGGGGGCGTCGAGGTCGCGGCCGAGCCGGGTTCGCCGACGATCGCGGCGACGCGCCTGACCGAGGGCATCGCGCCTCCGACGATCCGCACCCGCGTGGAGCCGGCCTACCCCGCGGCCGCCCGGGCGGCCGGGCTGAGCGGCGACATCGTCCTCGAGTGCGTCGTGGACGGGGCCGGCGACGTGACCGTGACGCGCGTGCTCAAGTCCGTGGCGGGGCTCGATGGTCCCGCCGTCGAAGCCGTCTCCCGCTGGCAGTACGAGCCCGCCACGCGCGACGGCGAGCCCCTTGCCGTCCTCCTGATGGTCCGCCTGACCTTCAACTCCTGACGCACTTGCCGCGCCACCCGGCGCACGGGGCGCAGACCCTCTCAGCTTGAGGAATCGAAACATGATGGATGGCGCATCGAGCGCGAGCGTGAGGTGGCGCGCATGCGCTGGTCCTTGAGGCTGGCGGCCCTGCTGGCACCGTGCGTGCTGGCTTCGAGTGCGGTAGCGGCCTCGCCGGCGCGCCGTCTCGAGGCGCGCTTCACGTCAACGGCCACGGTTCAGGCGGCTCCGCCCGGCACGCGATCCGTTCGCATCTGGATGCCGCTGCCCTCCACGAGCGCGCTGCAGTCCGTGCGCGATCTCGTCGTCACCGCGCCCGGCCGGTACCGCCTCACGCGCGAGCGCGAGCACGGCAACCGCATGGTGCACGTCGAGGTGGACGCCGCGAGCCTTCCGGCGGTCGTGGTCGCGTCGTTCACCGTGAGCCGGCGCGCGGGCGGCGAGACCGGTCCCCTGCGCGGGAGACGCGGGCGCGCACGTTACCTCGAGGCGGACAGCCGCGTGCCCATCACCGGCCGGCCCGCGGAGATCGGCCGCGAGGTCGCCGGCGCGCAGGAGGGCGCCGAGGCCAAGATGCGCGCCATCTACGAGCACGTGGTCGCGACCATGGAGTACGACTACAAGAAGGAGTCGCCGCGTCTCGGCGCCGGTGACGTGCCGTTCGTCTGCGACTACCGCAAGGGGAACTGCTCCGACCTGCACAGCTACGTCATCGCGCTGGCGCGCAGCCAGGGAATCCCCGCGTACCTCGAGTACGGCTTCCCGCTGACCGGCATCCCGCTCGCGGATCCCCTCCCGCCGTCGGGGAAGATCGGCGGGTATCACTGCTGGACATGGTTCTTCGTGGACGGCGAGGGGTGGAAGCCGCTCGACGCGTCGGACGGGCGGCGCTGGCTCGACGCGGGGCGCGAGGACATCAAGCAGCGCCTCTTCGGTCACCTGCTGCTCGAGCGCAGCGCCGTCGCATTCTCGCGCGGGCGCGACATCATGCTCGTCCCGCCGCAGGCCCAGCCCCCGCTCAACACGTTCATCTACCCGCACGCCGAGGCCGACGGCGAGCCCGTCGAGGCGACTTGGTCCGTCACGTACGAGGCGCTCCCTCCCGTTCCCTGAGCGGCGCCCGCCGCCGCGCCCGGTCGAGATCGACCTGTCAAGCGTGCTTGACAGCGTGTCAAGCAGGCTTTACACTCCTCCCGAGTCGCTCACGACGCGGACTCGGGAGGCCCATGCCTGACACGCAGCCCTTTCGGTGCTTTGACCGGCGCTTCTTCGCGCACATCGCGCTCGCGACGCCCGTCGCGGTGGGCCTCGCCCTCTGGGCGCGTGTCCTGGAGCGCGGCTCGGTGGGCCGCCTGCTGGTCGTCGCGCTCGAGTCCGTCGTCATCGGCTTCATCATCATCGCGACCGTGCGCACGATTCGCCTCCTCGACGAGATGAACCAGCGCATCCACCTTCACGCGATTCTCGTCTCGTTCACGGCGACGGCCGTCCTGGGTTCGGCGCTGTCCCTGCTCGAGCGCGCGGGCCTGCGCGTGGACGGGTGGGAACGCCTGCTGTGGCTCTTCATGGCCGCGGTCTGGGGGCTCGGCGTTCTCGTCATCCAGCGCCGGTACGCGTGACGTGGAGAACGCCGTTCGCCAGCTGCGCGCTGACAGGGGCTGGTCTCAGGGTGAACTCGGCCAGCGGCTGGGCGTGTCGAGGCAGACCGTGAACGCCATCGAGAACGGCAAGTACGACCCGAGCCTTCCGCTCGCGTTCAAGATCGCGCGCCTGTTCGGCAGGCGCATCGAGGACATCTTCTCGCCCGGCAGGTGATGCGGGCTCGACGAAAGGACTTCCCATGACAGACGCCACCACCCCGGTCCGTCCCCGGCTCGCGCGAGCTGGCGCGGGCGCAGGCCTCCTGCTCGTCATCGTCCTGGTCGTGACGCTGATCGCGCAGCCGGCGACGCGAGGGTCCTCCATCGCGGCCGCTCTGGCGCTCGCCGCCGGCATCTTCGGCATGACGTGGTTCGTCGTGCGCGCGCGGCCCGCGCCGCACTGGGCGTGGTGGACGACCGCGGCGGTCATGAGCGCGGTCCTCGTGGGGGGCGTGCTCGTCACGCCGGCCAGCGAATTCCACGAGGTGTGGGCCATCGCCTGGCTCCTGCCGTGGGTGCCGCTCGGCATGAGCTTCTCCCGCGCGGCGAGCCCGGGACGCTGCGCCGTCGAGGGCCGGCGGGGTGGCTGGCTCATGGTGGCCGTCGGTCTCGTGCTCGCGCTGATCAGCGTCGGCACTCCCGTCGTCGCGTCGCTGGTGTAGGCGGGATCCCCAGTGAGCGTTCCTGCGCGCGTGCGCGGGCGCGCTTGCGGCGAGCGGCCGATGCGAGGATGATCGGATCGCCTGGAGGCCAACATGAAGCTCGCATCCTCTCTCGTGCTCGCATTCGCGCTCGTGATCGCTCTCGTCGGCTTCGCGCCCGCGACGCTCGCGGCCAGCGCATCCGCATCCGCATCCGCGCCGGCGCCGGCGCCCAAGCCCGCTGGCGACATGTCGCTGCTCGTGGACTTCGTGGAGTTCGGCCGGACCGACCGCGCCCTCTCGCGCACGCTCGCGATGGTGGACCTGCTCAACCTGACCGACCAGACCCTCGACGTGATCGTGGGCGGCGGCGGGACGACGCTCAAGCCGAAGGAGCGGCTCATCGCGCGCATCGCCGGCGGCGAGCAACTCGTCACGGTGAAGTCGCGCCTTCCGGGCGTCGAGCCGATCGAGGGCAGGCTGTCGGTCGAGGCCGGCGTTCACTACGAGCTCGCGTTCGGATATGGCGAGGCGCGCGGCCCGCTTCCGGAGGGCGAGATCGCCCTGCCCGGCGTGGATGGGCCCGGGGCCGCGGGCGGTAGCGACATCGCGCCGAGGCCCGCGGGCGCGCTGCCGGCGGCGGCGCCCGCCGCGGCGCCGAAGACCGAGCGCCGCACGAAGGGCGGGCGCGTGGATGTCGGCCGCCGGCGCTGAGCGCCTTGACGCGCCTGCTGCTGCGCGCGCTCTGGAACGCCCGGCCCGCGCCGCAGGGCCTGGGCGGGCACGCCCGGCTCACGGCGCACGAGGATCGCGTCCGCTTCGAGTGGGAACTCGACCTGCCTGACGCGCCTCGCGTGCCGGATGCGGCGCCGGGCTTTCTCGATGGCCTCTGGGAGCACGACGTCGTCGAACTCTTCGTGACCGGTGACGCGATCGAGACCCCTCGGCCGCGCTACCTCGAGGTCGAGATCGGTCCGGGCGCCCACTGGCTCGCGCTCTCCTTCGACGGCGTGCGCGAGCGGTCGGGAGAGCTGCGCGATCTGGATCCCGCGATCGCGAGCAGCGTCGCCGGGCGCCGCTGGACCGGGAGCGTCTCGTTCGCCCTCGCCGCCGCCGAGGCGGTCGCCGGCGCGAGGCCCTGGCGTGGCATCGCCTGCCTCGCGTGCGGGCCGCCCGGCGCCCGCGTCTACCTGAGCAGCGCGCCGCTCCCGGGGACGGCCGCCGACTTCCACCAGCCGTCGGTCTGGCCGCTCATCACAGCAGGCCGCGCAGGCGGGCGCGGCTGATCGCCGCGATCGTCTTGCTGTCGGTGATGGCGCCCCCCGCGACCATGCTCACGACATCCTCGATGGCGTGACGCTCGACGCTCAGCGCTTCGTCGGGCTCGAGCGCCGCGGTTCCCGGGGTCAGGCCGCGCGCCAGAAACAGGTGGATGCGCTCGTCGCAGAAGCCGGGGGACACGAGGATGAACCCGAGCTCGATCAGGTCGCCGGCGACGTGCCCCGTTTCCTCCTCGAGCTCGCGTGCCGCGCACGCGCGCGGCGCCTCGCCCGGATCGAGCTTGCCGGCGGGCGCCTCGAGGAGCCAGCCCCCGGCGGCGTGCCGCCACTGCCGCACCATGAGCACGTGGCCGTCGTCCGTGACGGGCACGACGCAGGCGGCTCCCGGATGCCGGACGATCTCGAGCTCGGCGACGGCGCCATTGGGCAACGCCACGCGCTCGAGAAAGAGATGGATCGTGCGGCCCGGGTAGACGGACTTCCTGGTGAGCAGCGTGCCTGTCGCGTCGTTCTTCACGGGCGCCTCTCCGGTTCCAGATCGCATGCCACGATTCGGAAGCGTTCGCTTCCTCTCGTGGCCGGAGGGGGCACCAGCCGGTGCCCCCGGCTGCGGCCGGCGAAGCCGGACCTTGCCCCCTCCCGCCACGCGGCCTCGCCGCGTGCATGAGGCGCGCCATGAACCATGTTCATGGCGGGCCATCCAGCATGGACTGCCAGCGGTCGATTTCGGACCAGAGCCAGGCGCGCTCGGCGCGCAGGCGCTCGACGGCGCGCGGGTGCGCGGCGATGAGCAGGGCGTCGCCGATCCGGCCGAGCTGCCGGTGCAGGACGTGGAACGTCCACCGCGCGACGAGGCCCGTGATCGGCGCCGTGATCAGGAACAGCACCGCCGCGCGCGTTCCCCAGAAGTGACCGACCGCCAGCGCCTCGGCCAGCCAGAAGAGAGGGAAGAGCACCGCGCCGGTCGCGAGCGTGCAGAGGGCGATCATCGTGCGGTCCGTGCTGCGCGCGGCCTTGCGGCCGGCCGCTCGCGTGAGCCGGTAGGGAACGATCGAGTGCAGGGCGCCCCACAGGCCGATGGGCAGCAGCGCCATGGCGGTCCAGCGGCGCATGACGGGCTCGCGGACTTCCTCGAGCGAGTGCACGGAGAGGCCCTTGCGCTCGAGCGCCTCGACGTAGGCGCGCAGGCGCGAGGCGAACGCGCGCAGGCGCTCGGGCTCCTCGGCGTGGAAGCGCCGGATCGCGCGCGCCGTGGCGCGGTCGGCGCGGTGAACCTCGCGCGGATCCGAGTGCATCGGATCGAGCGCGGCGCGCCGCCGGATCAGGACGCGCACGTCGCGCAGCAGGTGCTGCTGCTCGCTGTCGTCCACGTGGACCATCACCTCCGACATGGCCGCGCGAAGCCGGGCGGTCACTTCCTCGGGCGTGTCGTGCGGCGACACGTCGAGGGCCTCGGCCACGTGCACGAGCGCCCCCGTGCGGAAGCGGGCCTTGGACGAGAAGTGCAGCATGACGGGGGCGACGCGCACCGTCGCGGCGCTCTGGCTGGCGGCGAGATCGCGCGCCGCGAGCACGGCCATGCGGCCGGCGCCCGTCTTGAGCGCGCCGAACTGATCGTCGTCATGCGATCGGCCCTCCGGGAAGATCCCGATGGCCTTCCCCGCGGTCAGGGCCTCGGCGGCGACGCGGATGACCTCGTCCGAGCTGGAGCGGTCGCCGCCCTCGTGACGCCGCTTGACGGGGATGGCGCCCAGCGCCGTCAGGAGCGACCGCGACACGGGGTTGCCGAACAGCGTGTGCTTGGCGAGCCAGTGGATCTTCCGCGGCATGAACACCGAGACCAGCACGGGATCCACGAGCGAGTTCGGGTGGTTGGCCGCGACGATCACCGGGCCATCGGGCACGCGGTCGGCGCCCTCCACGACGAGATCCGGGTAGTAGGCGCGCAGCAGCAACCGGCAGGCGCCGCGCACGAGGCGGTAGGGAAGGCTCGTCCTGTCGCGCATGGCGGGTGCCGGCATGGCCCAGGTTACCCTGACGCCGCCCGCCGTTCGATCTCGATGAGGCGGCGATCCTCGCCGAGATCCGTGATGCGCACGATCGCGGCGGGAGGCGGGCCGGGGGGAAGGCGCTCCGCCCATTCGATGGCGGCGATGGCGCGGGGCCCCGGAATGTCCTCGAGGCCGAGCTCGGCGAGCTCGGACGCGTCCTTCACGCGATAGAGGTCCACGTGGACCAGGCCCAGCCCGCGCTCGCTCGCGCCGTGCGTCGCGACGAACGTGAACGTGGGCGACGTGACGCTGTCGGGGTCAAGGCCCAGGCCGCGCGCGAGCCCCTTGGCGAAGCGCGTCTTGCCCGTGCCGAGATCGCCGATCAGGTGCACGGTGTCGCCGCCTGACAGGCTCTGCGCGAGATCCGCCGCGATGGCTTGCGTGTCGTCCTCGCCCTGCGTCTCGTGGCGCTCGGCGGGCGGGCGGGCGGGGCCGGCCCTCACGCTGGGGGACCCTTCGGCTTGCGGGGCTTGTCGCGGCGACTCGCCTTCTTCTTCGCGTCCCTGGCCGCTTCCTCGGGCGCGGCCTTCCCGCCGGGGGCGAGAGTCAGCCGCGGGCGCGGGTGGCGGTCTGGCGCTGGCTCCGGCCGATCGTCGAACCCGGGGGCGTCCATCTCGTCGAAGGCGCTTGCCAGGAGGTCATCGGCGAAGGCGTCGTCGTCGTCCTCCTCCTCGTCCTCGCCGAGCAGCCTGCGGATCGCGCGCGGCAGGTACGCGGGCAGATGGCTCGCGAGCAGCGACATCTCGCCTTGCTCTTCCGTTGCGACGTCGCCGCAGAGGCCGTGCAGGTAGGTCGCGGCCAGCGCGGCGTCGTGCGCGGAAAGCCCCTGGCTGATCAGCGCGCCGAGCATGCCCGCGAGCACGTCGCCGGAGCCACCCGTGGCGAGGCCGGGGCCGCCCGTGGGATTGACGAAGACTGGCTGGCCGGGCGACGCGATGAGCGTGCGGAAGCCCTTGAGCACCACGACGCAGTCGAGGCGCTCGGCGACCGCTCGCGCGGCCTCGACGCGCGGCACGGCCTCGCCCTCCGGCGAATAGACGATGCCGAGGCTCGCGGCAATGCGGCTGAACTCGCCCGGGTGCGGCGTGAGCACGAGAGGCCGCTCCGCGCGCGCGGCCGGGAAGCCGTGCTCGGCGAGGAGATTCAGGGCGTCGGCGTCCGCGACGATGGGGACCCTTGCTTCCGACACGATCGCGGCGAGAAGGTCAGCCGCGCCGGGGCCGGTGCCCAGGCCCGGCCCGATCACGACGACGCCCTTGCGCCGGAGGAGGGCCCTCACGTCCGTCGCGCGCACGGCGACCTCGCCCGCGGCCGTCGCTCCCAGCGGCGCGTGCATGAGCTCCGGCGCATGCGCGGCGATCACCGCGGTGCACGGTTCGGGCGCGGCAACCGTGACGAGGCCCGCGCCCGCGCTCAGCGCGCCGAGGCCGGCGAGCGCCGCGGCGCCGGAGCGCTCGGCGGCGCCGCCGACGACGAGGACGTGGCCAGCGTTTCCCTTGTGCCACGACGGCGGGCGATGAGCCAGCGGGAGGATCAGGTCCGCGATGTCGGCGTCGTGCGTGCCGCGCAGGGCGACGCCCGACGCGGTGAGGCTTGACGGCGGGATGCCGATGTCCGCCACGGCGACCTCGCCGCACCGGTCCTGCGCCGGCGCGAAGACGTGGCAGATCTTCGGAGCGCCGAGCGCCACCGTGAGGTCCGCGAGCACGGAGGGCCCGGGCGTCGCGGAGAGCGATCCGGAGAGGCCCGAGGGCACGTCCACGGCAACGCGCAGGGCGTCCTGCGCGTTCACGTCGCCGATCACCCGCGCGAGAAGTCCCGCGATCGATCCGCGGAACCCGGTGCCGAGGAGGGCGTCCACGATCACGTCGGACGCCGCGAGCCTGGCCGCGGCGCGCTGCCAGGCCGCCTCGTCGGCACAGGTCATCGTGGGCACGCCGAAGCTCTTCAGGAGGCGCCACTGGTGCGCGGCGTCGGGCGAGAGCCGAGCCCGGTCGCCGATGAGCGCGGCGAGCACCCGCGCGCCGCGGCCATGCAGGCGCCGCGCGACGACCATGCCGTCGCCGCCGTTGTTGCCGGTGCCGCACAGCACGAGCACGGTCACGCCGTCGAGATCGGCCACGACGCCGGCCAGCGCGTCCGTCACCTCGGCGCCAGCGTTCTCCATGAGGACGAGCGACGGGATGCCGAAGGACTCGATGGCATGGCGATCCGCCGCCTGCATTTGCTCCGCGGTGACGATGTGCATGGGGCAGAGCATGCCAAGGAGGCGCCGGGGCCGCATGCGGCGTGGCGGGGCGCCCCGGGAGCTTGAGAGGGGCGATCGCTGCAAGTGATAGAGAGCATTCGGGATGCGCCGGCTGCGGAGGGCGCTCCGGGTGGCCCGGGGGGGGGGGAGGGGGCCCTTGGCTCGACGCGTCGGCGGGACTATCCTCCGCGCATTCGTCATCGCCCCGGCGTTCCCTCGGGAGAGCCGGCCCGCAAACGGGGGTCCATCGTGGTGTCTGTTCGCCGTCTCCTTGCGCCTATCGTCGCGTGTCTCGTCGTCCCCGCCGCCATGGCGGCCGTGACGCCCGAGTTCCCGCATCTCATCACCGTGCAGGGCATGCTGGAGCCCAACGAGCCCGACAACGGGGGCGGCGCGGATCGCGTGGCGAACATGATCGTCACGATCGAGAACGAGGCCGGCACGGTCGTCCACTACCGCGAGTCGCACTGCGGCGTGCTCACGCGGGGACGCCAGGCACGGTTCGAGATCGTTGTCGGGAGCGTCCAGCCGGCCACGAACCCGCTCGACCTCCCCTTCAACGACAAGTACTGGATGCGGATCTGGTCGTGCTACGACCGCGACGGCTGCACGGGCCGGACGATGACCAACCCCGGCTCATGTCGCGCCCCCATCATCTTGCGCAGGCAGATCACGGCGGCGGCCTACGCCTACCGGTCCAAGACCGCCGCGACCGCCGATCACGCGCTCGAAGCCGATCACGCGATCGAGGCCGACCACGCGATCGAGGCCGACCACGCGCTGCTGGCGGATCGAGCGCTGCTCACGGATCGCGCCACGCGCGCCACGTTCGCCGACGACGCTGACCGCCTCGGTGGCCGGCTGCCCAGCGACTACCTGCTCGTGACGTCGCCGTTCGCCGGGGACGTGACGGGGCCGGCGACGGACCTGCAGATCGTCGCGGGCGCCGTCGGCACGCCCGAGATCGCGGACGGCGCAGTGACGGAGCCGAAGCTGGCCTTCGATCCCGCGCGACAGGACGAGCTGGACGCCGAGACGGCGGCGCGACAGGCGGCGGATACGACGCTCCAGAACAACATTGACGCCGAGGCCGTGGCCCGGGCGGCGGCGGACGCGACGCTGCAGAGCAACATTGACGCCGAGGCGACGACGCGGGCGGCGGCGGACGCGACGCTGCAGAGCAACATTGACGCCGAGGCGACCACGCGTGCGGCGGCCGATGCGACGCTGCAGAGCAACATTGACGCCGAGGCGACGACGCGCGCCGCGGCCGACGCGACGCTGCAGAGCAACATCGACGCCGAGGAAGCGGCGCGCCAGGCGGCTGACGCGACGCTGCAGAGCAACATTGACGCCGAGGCGACGACGCGCGCGAACGCGGACGCGGCGCTGCAGGCGGACATCGACGCCGAGGAAGCGGCGCGCCAGGCGGCCGATGCGGCGTTGCAGGCGAACCTGGACGCGGAGGAAGCTGCGCGGCAGGCGGCCGACGCGACGCTGCAGAACAATATTGACGACGAGGCGACGACGCGAGCGAACGCCGACGCGGCGCTCCAGGCGGACATCGACGCCGAGGAGGCGGCGCGGCAGGCCGCGGACGCGGCGCTCCAGGCCGACATCGACGCCGAGGAAGCGGCGCGCCAGGCCGCGGACGCGGCGCTGCAGAGCAACATTGACGCCGAGGCGACGACGCGCGCGAACGCGGACGCCGCGCTCCAGGCGGACATTGACGCCGAGGAGGCGGCGCGGCAGGCCGCGGACGCGGCGCTGCAGAGCAACATTGACGCCGAGGCGACGACGCGAGCGAACGCGGACGCTGCGCTCCAGGCGGACATCGACGCCGAGGAGGCGGCGCGCCAGGCCGCGGACGCGGCGTTGCAGGCGGACATCGACGCCGAGGAAGCGGCGCGGCAGGCCGCCGACGCGGCGCTGCAGGCGAACCTGGACGCCGAGGAAGCGGCGCGGCAGGCGGCCGACGCGACGCTTCAGAGCAACAT
This sequence comes from uncultured Thermoanaerobaculia bacterium, assembly GCA_964613915.1. GTDB lineage: Bacteria > Acidobacteriota > JBCCFW01 > JBCCFW01 > JBCCFW01 > CAZTIW01. The sequence goes on along the minus strand of CAZTIW010000023.1, from coordinate 25,064 downwards.
TGACGACGAGGCGACGGCGCGGGCGAACGCGGACGCTGCGCTCCAGGCGGACATCGACGCCGAAGAGGCGGCGCGACAGGCCGCGGATGCGGCGTTGCAGGCGGACATCGACGCGGAGGAGGCGGCACGACAGGCGGCGGATGCAGCGCTGCAGAGCAACATCGACGCCGAGGCGGCCACCCGCGCGGCCGCCGACACGACGCTTCAGAGCAACATCGACGCCGAGGCGGCGACCCGCGCGGCGGCGGACGCTGCGCATGACGCAACGGACGCAGCGCTGCAGGCGGACATCGACGCCGAGGAAGCGGCGCGACAGGCCGCGGATGCGACGCTGCAGAGCAACATCGACGCTGAGGCGGCGACCCGAGCGGCGGCCGACACGACGCTCCAGAGCAACATCGACGCCGAGGCGGCGACCCGAGCGGCGGCGGACGCTGCGCACGACGCTGCGGATGCTGCACTGCAGGCGGACATCGACGCCGAGGAAGCTGCGCGGCTGGCGGCTGACGCGGCGCTCCAGGCGGACATCGACGCCGAGGAAGCTGCGCGGCAGGCTGCGGACGCGACGCTGCAGAGCAACATCGACGCTGAAGCGGCGACGCGCGCGGCCGCCGACACGACGCTCCAGAACAACATCGACGCTGAAGCGGCCACCCGCGCGGCAGCCGACACGACGCTTCAGAGCAACATCGACGCCGAGGCGGCGACCCGCGCGGCGGCGGACGCTGCGCATGACGCAACGGACGCAGCGCTGCAGGCGGACATCGACGCCGAGGAAGCGGCGCGACAGGCCGCGGACGCGACGCTGCAGAGCAACATCGACGCTGAGGCGGCGACGCGCGCGGCAGCCGACGCCGCGCACGATGCCGCGGACGCGGCGCTCCAGGCGGACATCGACGCGGAGGAAGCGGCGCGGCAGGCTGCCGACACGACGCTGCAGAACAACATTGACGCCGAGGCGGCGACCCGCGCGGCGGCGGACGCTGCGCATGACGCAACGGACGCAGCGCTGCAGGCGAACATCGACGCCGAAGAGGCGGCGCGACAGGCGGCTGACGATGCGCTGCAGGCCGACATCGACGCCGAGGAAGCGGCGCGACAGGCTGCCGACACGACGCTGCAGAACAACATTGACGACGAGGCAGCAGCGCGGGCGGCCGCCGACACGACGCTCCAGAACAACATTGACGCCGAGGCGGCGACCCGGGCGGCTGCCGATGCCGCGCACG
>CAZTIW010000023.1:0-23735 GCA_964613915.1 uncultured Thermoanaerobaculia bacterium | reverse complement strand
CAGAACAACATTGACGCCGAGGCGGCGACCCGGGCGGCTGCCGATGCCGCGCACGACGCCGCGGACGCGGCGCTGCAGGCGGACATCGACGCCGAGGAAGCGGCGCGACAGGCGGCTGACGATGCGCTGCAGGCCGACATCGACGCCGAGGAAGCGGCGCGACAGGCGGCTGACGATGCGCTGCAGGCCGACATCGACGCCGAGGAAGCGGCGCGACAGGCCGCCGACACGACGCTCCAGAACAACATTGACGACGAGGCTGCGACCCGGGCGGCTGCGGACGCCGCGCACGACGCCACGGACGCTGCACTGCAAGCGGATATCGACGCGGAGGAAGCAGCGCGGCAGGCGGCTGACGATGCGCTGCAGGCGGACATCGACGCCGAGGAAGCGGCGCGACAGGCTGCCGACACGACGCTGCAGAGCAACATTGACGCCGAAGCGACGACGCGAGCGAACGCGGACGCGGCGCTGCAGGCGGACATTGACGCCGAGGAAGCGGCGCGCCAGGCGGCAGACACGACCCTCCAGAACAACATTGACGCCGAGGCGGCGACGCGCGCGGCCGCCGACACGACGCTGCAGGCGAACATCGACGCGGAGGCGGCGACCCGGGCGGCAGGTGACACGCACTCCGGCGACGTCACCGGCCCGCACACGAACCTGCAGATCGCGCCGGACGCCGTGGGATCCCCGGAGATCGCGGCCGGAGCCGTCGGGACGTCGGAGATCGCGGACGCGAGCATCCTGTTCGCGGACATCGCCGGGAACGGCGCGACCGACAAGCAGGTCATGCAGTTCAACGGCTCGGCGTGGACGGCAGCGTCCGTGTTCGGTCCGCGGGGCCTCGTCGAGTTCAGCTCGAGCGGCAACTTCACCGTGCCCGCTGGCGTGAGCAGCGTGATGATCGAGGCGTGGGGCGGCGGCGGCGGTGGTGGCGGCGGCGGCGGCAAGTCCGGCGGTGGCCCTGGCATCGCCGGCGGTGGCGGCGGCGGCGGGGCGGGCGCCTACTCGCGCACCGTGATCGCCGTCGTGCCTGGCCAGACGTACGCGATTACCATCGGCGCGGGCGGCACCGGCGGCGCCGGCGGTGGCAGCACCAGCAACGGCAGCGCTGGAAACCCCGGTGGCGCGACGAGCTTCGGCGCCCTCGCGAGCGTCAACGGCGGCGCCGGTGGCTCCGGCGGCGCGGCGGGGAGCGGGGGAAGCGGTGGCGCGGGCGGCTCGGGCGGCGGCCTCGATCCCACGGCCGGCATCAAGCGGGCCGGCGGGGCGGGCTCCAGCGGCGCCAGCGGTGGCTCCGGCGGAGCGGGCGGCGCGCGCGGCACCTCGGTATCCGGTAGCCTGGCCGCGACCGGCAACGGCGCCGTCGGCGGCGCTGGCGGCAACGGCAACGGCAATCAGGTCGGCTCGGCGGGCTCGGGCGGCGAGTCGGGCCTGATGATCATTTCATACTGATCCAGGTGACATCGTAGAGCGCGGCTCCTCGCCGCGCGGCTCAACGCCGCGCGGCGACCAGCTTGGCGTGCGCCTCGGCCAGCTTGACCGTGCGGTAGGTGCGCTCGAAGTAGACCGTCACGAACGCGCTGCCGCCGTTCATCTCGCGCTTCATGACGAGCCCGGGGCCGAACTTGGGGTGCTCCACGCGGTCGCCCTTGCGGAACGGCTTCGGGCGGGACGGCGCGTCGCCCTCCGCAGGCGCGGCGACCTCGGGAGCTTGCGCGCCCCTATCGAACACGGGCTCGTCTTCGGCGGTCTCCTGCGAGATGTCCTCGACGGCGATGGCGTCGCTGCCGAAGAAACTTGCCAGCGCCGCCGAGGCGCCGCGAGCCGCGGTCGGCACCACGGGGATGCGCGCCGTGCCCTCGCGGCGAACGTGCTCGCTCGGGATCTCGGCCAGGAAGCGGGAGGGGAGGTTCTCGCGCATCTGTCCCCAGAGGCGCCGGCGATGCGCGTGGGACAGGAACAGCCGGTGCCGGGCGCGGGTCATGCCCACGTAGCAGAGGCGGCGCTCTTCCTCGATGTCGTCGGGGTGGTCGAGCGACGACGCATGAGGGAAGAGGCCCTCCTCGAGACCGGCCAGGAACACGACGTCGAACTCGAGGCCCTTGGCCGAGTGGATCGTGAGGAGAGGCACCCGCTCGTCGCCGCCGAGGGCGTCGGCGTCGGAGGTCAGCGATATCTGCGTGAGGAACGTCGCCAGCGACGCCTCGGCCTCCAGTTCCTCGTGCTGCGCGGCCGCGCTCACGAGCTCGTCCAGGTTCTCCTTGCGGTCCCGCGCGATGTCCGGGCCTTCCTTCGCCAGCTCGCCCAGGTACTTCGAGCGATCGATGACCGACTGCACGAGCTCGGGCAGCGGCATCGTCTCGGCGTCGCGGCGCAGGTCCGCGATCAGCTCGACGAATCGCTCGAGCGCGACCTCGGCCCGGCCCGGCAGGAGGCCTTCCGAGATGGCGTGGAGGCTCGCGTCCCACATCGAACTGCCCCGCTCGCGCGACAGCGTGCGCAGGGCTTCCACCGTGCCGCGGCCGAGGCCGCGCGCCGGCACGTTCACGATGCGGTCGAAGGCCAGCTCGTCTCCGCCGTTCAGGGCCAGCCGGAGGTACGCGAGGACGTCCTTGACCTCGCGGCGCTCGTAGAAGCGCATGCCGCCGATGACCACGTGCGGGATGCGCGCGCGACCGAAGGCTTCTTCCAGCACGCGTGACTGCGCGTTCGTCCGGTACATGACCGCGATGTCGCCGGCGTCATGGTCGCGCAGCAGGCCGCGCACCTGCGACGCGATCCAGTCGGCCTCGGCGAGATCGTCCTCGACCGCGCGAACCGTCACCTCGTCGCCGGCGGGGTTCTCGGTCCAGAGCACCTTGCCCTTGCGCGCGACGTTGCGCGCGACGACGGCGTTCGCGGCGGCCAGGATGGTCCCGGTCGAGCGGTAGTTCTGCTCGATGCGGAAGATGCGCGTGCCCGGGAAGTCCTTCTCGAAGTCGAGGATGTTGCGGATGTCCGCGCCGCGGAAGCGGTAGATGCTCTGATCCTCGTCGCCGACGGCGCAGACGTTCTCGTGCTCGCCGGCCAGGAGCCGAATCAGGCGGTACTGGATGGGATTCGTGTCCTGGTACTCGTCCACGAGCAGGTGTTCGGTGCGCCCCTGCCAGGACGCGCGCACCGCGGGGTCGCGCTCGAGCAGGAGCACGGCGCGCATGAGCAGGTCGTCGAAGTCGCACGCGTTCGCGTCCACCAGCCGCTTCTGGTACAGCGCGTAGACATCGGCCAGGACGGCATCGGCGAGGTCGGCGCCCGGCCGGCGGGCCTTCGCGGCGAAATCCTCGGGCGTCACGCAGTCGCCCTTCAGACGCGAGATGCGGCCCTGCACGCGGGCCGGCAGGTGCTCCTTGTCGTCAATGCCGAGATCGCGCTCGCAGGCCTTCACCAGCGCGCGCGCGTCGTCCTGATCGTGCACGACGAAGTTCGGGCGCAGGCCGGCGCGCGCCGCCTCGCGGCGGAGCAGCCGCAGGCAGTAGGCGTGGAAGGTGCCCACCCACGGGATGTCCGCCGGCGCGCCGGGTCGCGCCGCCGCCTGCTGCGCCACGAGCCGGCTCACGCGATCGCGCATCTCCCCGGCCGCCTTGTTCGTGAACGTGACGGCGATGATCTTCCAGGGAGCCACGCCGCTCGCGATGAGGTGCGCGATGCGATACGTGATGACGCGCGTCTTGCCGGAGCCCGCGCCAGCCAGGATGAGCATCGGCCCGCCGGCGTTCTCGGCGGCGGCGCGTTGCTGCGGGTTCAGGGAGGCGAGCAGGGACATCGGTCTCGGCTGGGGTGGCGGGCGATCGCGCCGCGCGGCGTCGGGATATCGGGGAGGGCCCGATCATCTCATGCGCGGTCGGGGCCCTCCGGGGGCTACGATCACGCCATGGACCCTTCGCCCGGAGTTTCGCCGTGATGCCTCTCGCCCGCCCGCTCCTCGCGCTCGTGACCCTTCTCGCGCTCGGCGCGCCGCAGGCGTCGGCCGAGGTTGTTGCGGCAAGCGGCGCCGCGGCCGAGGCGCGCGTGAGCCGGGATGGGGCCGAGGTCCGCGCGACGGAGGGCTTCGCGGGCGAGATCGTCGGGCGGCCGTCGCGCGGCGACACGGTCCGCGTCCTCGAGCGGCTGGGCGCCTTCCGGCGCGTCCGCCTGTCCGACGGGCGCGAGGGGTTCTTGCACGAGCACTTCCTCGACGAGCGGGCGACCGCGGCGGCGCCCGTGGCCGCACCGGCTGCGACGCCGCCCGCGGCTGCGCCGGTCCAGCCTGCGCCGGCCGCTCCGCCGCCCGTGGCTCCGGCGCCCCAACCGGTCCCGGTATCGCCGGTCGCCACGCGGCCCCCCGAGCCCGTCACGTGGCGAGAGGAGCTCGCCGTGATGCGCACGGAACTCGGCGTCGCGACGGTCCGCGCGGAGGCGGCCGAGCGCTCGCTGGCGAAGCTCCAGGCCCGCCTGGACGCGGCGGAGGCCGCGCTCGCCGCGGCCGAGGCCGAGTCCTCCCTCCGCGCCGCCGCCGGCGACGAGTCGCTGCGTCGCGAGCTGGCGTCGGCCGTCGAGCGAGCGGACGGCGAGGCCGCGCGTGCCGCGGAGCTGGAGGCGGCCGCGGAGGCCGCCCGCTCGCGCGCCGGGCAGCTCGAACAGGATCTCGCCGCCGCGACCCTCGCGCATGCCGAGGAGATCGATCGGCTCGACGCCGAGCACCAGAGGCTCATCAACAGCTACGTCGAGATCGTCACGGTCCGGCACGAGGACGCGCTGGCGCGGGATCGCGCGGCCGCGGCGGCGGACTGCGAGCGACGCCTCGTCGAGGAGCGGCGCGAGATGGATCGCCGCCTGCGCGCGGCGCGCCGAGAGACCGGATGGGAAGTGGAGTTCGAGAAGGAGCTGGGCGCGCGGCTCGTGCTGGCGGCCCAGGAGATCGAAGCCCGCGTCGAGGCCAGGCACCGGGGGCAGCAGTACGACGAGGCCCGCGTGCGCCGCGAGGAAGAGGCCCGCGTGCGCAAGGCCTGCGAGTCGGAGCGCCTGGCGGCCGTGCAGGCGACGCTCTCGCAGCAGGCCACGGATTGCGCGGGCCGGCTGGCGCGCGCGCGCGAGGAGGCCGACACGCGCTGTCAGCTCGCGCTCGAGGTCGTGCTCGAGCGCGCGGCGGCCGGCGAGGACCTCACGGCGATCCGGGAGTTCGCGCGCGAGCGCACGCGCCGGCCGGAGGCCGCCCCGTGAGCGCGACGAGCCCCGTCGAGCCGGCCAGCCTCGCGATGGCGCTGGCCCGGCCGCTCCTGTTCGCGATGGACGCCGAGGCCGCGCATCATGCGGCGCTGGCCGTGCTGCGCCGCGCCTCCGCGTTGCCGCGCGTGCTGGACGCCCTCGCGAGCGGCGCGTGCGCCGCGCGCGATCCGAGGCTCGCGGTGGAGGTCCTCGGCCTGCGGTTTCCGAATCCGCTGGGCGTCGCGGCGGGCCTCGACAAGGATGCCGTGGCGATCCCGGCGCTCGCGGCGCTGGGTTTCGGATTCGTGGAGGCCGGAACGGTCACGCCGGAGCCCCAGGAAGGGAACGAGAAGCCGCGCGTGTTTCGCCTGCCCCCGGACGGCGCCGCCATCAACCGCCTCGGCTTTCCGAGCGAAGGCGCGGTGGCGGTGGCGGCCCGGCTCCGGGCGCTCGGCTCGCGGCCGCCGTGCATCGTGGGCGTCAACATCGGCAAGAACAAGCGCACGCCCAACGACCGCGCCGCCGCCGATTACGTCGCGGCGCTGGGCGTCCTGCGCGGCGCGGGGGACTACGTGGTCATCAACGTGTCGAGCCCCAACACGCCGGGGCTCCGCGCGTTGCAGGACGCCGCGAGCCTCAAGGCCATCGTCGGGCCGGTGGTGGCGGCCGCGGGCGGGAAGCCCGTGCTCGTCAAGCTCTCTCCCGACATGGAGGACGCGGACTTCGACGCCGCGTGCGAGTCGGCGCTGGGCGCGGGCGCGCGCGGCCTCGTCGTGGCCAACACGAGCTCGCGCCGGCCAGCCGACCTTCGTTGCGTGCAGCGCAGCGGGGAAGCGGGCGGGCTCTCGGGTCTTCCCCTGCGTGCGCGGGCGCTGCAGCTGGTCGGCCGCGCGCGGCGCCTCGCCGGCACGGGCCCCGGGATCATCGGGGTCGGCGGCGTCGCGAGCGGGGACGACGCGCGACGCCTTCTCGAGGCGGGCGCGGATCTCGTCCAGGCGTACACGGCGTTCGTCTACGCCGGGCCTGGCTTCGCGCGTCGCGTCCTGCGGGATCTGCTCGCCGGGGCGTGAGGAGGGGCGTGACGCGGCGCGGCGTCACGCGGGCCCGCGTCAGGAGTCGCCCTCGGCCGCCGTCACGAACTCGTGGATGCGCTGGAGCTGCGTCTCGGTCAGGTCGAGGAACTGGCAGCCGTACGAATGCTTGCTGTCCTTCTCCTGCCGGACGACCTTGCCGATCACCGTGATGGGGACGTCGTCGCCCGGGAGGAAGAACGACAGCTTGACGACCTCGCCCATCGCGATCGGCTTGTCCGAGTCCACGAGGACGCCGCCGAGCGAGATGTTCGAGATGGTCGCGAAGTGCGTCGTGCCGCCGTAGGTCGCGTCCACCTTGATCTTGACGAACGTCCGCAGGTGGCGGCGCAGCGAGATGCCGAGCAGCTCGCACATCGCCGCGTTGACGGCGATCTCATCGGCGGGGCGGGGGAAGACCGCGTCCACGCCCGACTTCGCCAGGGCCGCGATGCGCGCGTCCTCGCCGTCGCCGACGAACGCGATGACCGGACAGCGAGGACCGTCGAGCGATCGAAGCGCCAGCGCGAACTCCTCGGGCGACATGTCGCTCACGCGGCCGTCGTAGAGCACGAGGTCGGGGTGGGAGCCCTCGGCGACCTCGAGCCCCTCGGCGGCGGAGGACGCGACCTCGAGCACGCACTCGCGGCGGCGGAAGAGGGAGCCGGACAGGCCCTCGAGGGGCATCGGTCCTTCGACCAGCAGGATCTTCTTCACGGCCGCACCCCGCGCGTGACGCCCCCCGGGACCGGCTGGTCCTGCGCGGGAGCAGTCTTCATCAATGATCTGTCGTCGCGTCGAGCAGAACCTTGAGCACTTCCCGGCCCTGGGCGAAGGCGAACGCCTCCGGCGCCTTCTCGAGCGGCCACACGCCCGAGATGAGCGGCGCGACCTCGACCCGGCCCGCGTCCAGGAGGCGGAGCGCCGGGGCGAAAGGCCCACAGCGCGAACCGGTCACCCGGATCTCGTCCACGACCGCCGGCACGACGGGCACGCCCGCCGCCCCGGCGACCGTGCTCTTGAGAACGACCGTGCCCCGCGGCCTGCAGTGCCGGAGCGCGAGGCCCGGCCCTTCGGGCGAGCCGGTCGCCTCGATCACGACGTCCCACTTGCGCTCGGGCAGCTCGTCCGACATCACGACGCGAGCGCCGCGCGAGCGCAGCAGCTCGAGCTTGCTCTTGTAGCGGCCGGAGACGGTGAGGTCGCAGCCCAGCAGCAGCAGCACCTGGCCCGTCACTTGCGCGAGCCGGCCGTCGCCCATGAGCAGGACGTGATCCGACGGGCGCACGTGCGCCGTCTCGATGACCTCGAGCGCGGCCGCCACGGGCTCCGTGAACACCGCGTGCTCGTCGCCGAGCGTCGGCGGGACCTCGAAGAGGTTGGCGATCGGCAGGCAGGCGTGCGTGGCCATCGCGCCATCGCGGCCCAGGATCCCCATCACCGTCCGCGTCGGGCAGTGGCGGCCGAGGCCGCGCGCGCACTCCGGGCACGCGCCACACGCGGCGTTGATCTCGCCGACCACGCGCTTGCCGATCCACTCCGGCTGATCGTCGCAGCGCTCGACCTTCCCCACGAACTCGTGACCGGGCACGCCCCGGAAGTCCATGTAGCCGTGCAGCAGCTCGAGATCCGTGCCGCAGATGCCCGCGAGCCGCACGCGGATCAGGGCCTCGCCCCTGGCCGGCACCGGCTGGGGTCGATCCTCCACGAGCACGCGCTTGTTCTTCTGGTCGAGGATGACGGCCTTCACGGGTGTCTCTCCTGTCTCGACGCTCCGCTCTGTCGCGGAGGATCGAGAAGGCGCCGGCCACGCGCGCGCGGCGCGTGGCGGGAAGGAGGAGGCGGGGAGGGATGGCCGCCCCGACGGACGAATGCGCGGTCTCGCCGCGGCAGGGTCGTCATGCGGTCGCGCTCTCGGCGTGGTCGGAGCCGACCACGTGAACGTCACCGAGCTTAGCGCAGGGCCCCGCGATCTCGTCAGCGTCCCCCGCGACGACAGTCAGGAGGTTCTCGGGGAACAGCTCCGGGATCGCCGCGTTGAGGCGATCGAGCGTCACCGCGTGCAGGTTCGCGATGTACCCGGTGATGGCGCCATCGCCCAGGCCGAAGAACTCGGCCTCCGACAGCGCCGCCGCCAGGCCGTCGGTCGTTTCCAGCCGGCGAAGGTGCTGGCCGATGAGGTACGCGCGAGCGGCGTCGAGCTCGGCCCCGGTCGCCCCGTCACGCCGGAACGAGGACAGCACGCGCGCGGCGACCTCGTGCAGCTCGACGACGCTCTCGTTCTTCGTGAAGCTCGTCATGACGAACGGTCCGCGGCTCAGTCCGAGCACGAACCGCGAGCCGATGCCGTAGGTCAGCCCTCGCTCGACTCGCACGGCCTGCATGAGGCGCGACGTGAACGCGCCGCCCAGGATCGCGTTCGCGAGGACCAGCTCGTGATACGAGGACAGGGATCGGGCCTGCCCGACGTTGCCGGCCCGCCATTGCGCCTGGCTGGCCCCCGGATCGTGAACGAGCACGACGCGCCCTCCGGGCTGGTCGGGCGCCGACGCCAGCGGCGCCGAGGGCTCGCTGGACGGCCACGCGGCCAGCGCCTCGCTCAGGCGCGCGATCTCGACATCAGCGCGCACGTCGCCGGCGACGACGAGCGCGCCGCCCGTGGGCGCGACGCGGCTCCAGAACGCGCGGGTTCGCGCCGCGTTGATGGACGCGAGCGAGCCCTCGGTCCCTTCCGCCGGATGCCCGTAGGAATGGCCCGCGAACAGGAAGCACTGGTACGCCCGATCCGCGACGTGATCCGGATCGTCGTGGGACTGCGCGATCTCGGCCAGCGCGAGATCGCGCTCCCGCGCGCACTCGGCCTCGTCGAATCGCGGCCGGCACAGCGCGTCGAGAAAGAGCTCGAGCCCCGCCTCCCAGCTCCTGGTCGTGAACTCCGCGTCCACGGCCAGCTGATCGAGCCCGATTGCCGCGCCGAACAGGCCTCCGATGCCGTCCAGGTCCTCGGCGAACTGCCGCGCGTCGCGCGAACCCGCGCCCTTCTGCAGGAGGCGCCCGGTGAACGCCGCCGTGCCCGGATGGGCCGCGGGATCGCGCGAGCTCCCCGCACGGAGCGACAGGCGCAGCGTGATGAGCGGGAGCTGCGGCCGCTCGGCGACGATGACGACGAGGCCGTTCTCGAGACGCGCGCGCCGCAGGGGCGGCAGGGTGATCGTGGCCGGGCTCATGCGCCCTCGGTCCCGGTCTCGCCCGTGATGGGGTCGAGGATCGCGACGGTGCGGTTGTCGGGCGCGAAGAGTTCCTCCGCCACGCGCACGACGTCATCGGCGGTCACGGCCTCCCAGCGACCGGGAAGGTCGAAGAGCCTGTCGGGCGAGCCCAGCAGGCACGCCGCGAGCCCGAGCATGTCGGCGCGTCCCTCGCCGGTCTTCATCCGGCGGAACTGATCCGCGGCGAGTTGAGCCTTCGCCTTGGCCAGCTCGCGCTCCGAAGGCGGCTCGCGCCGCAGGCGATCGAGCTGCGCTGAAAGGGCGTCCTCGACGCGCGCGATCTCGACATCGGGCCGCAACGTGAGCGAGACGACGAAGAGCCCGGGATCGACGGTCCAGGGGAAGTCAGCGTGGACATCCACGGCGAGGGAGGCATCCAGCACGAGCGAGCGCCGCAGCCGCGCGGACTCTCCCGCGTCGAGAATGACCTGCAGCACGTCGTGCGCCGCGAGGTCGGGCGACAGCGCGTCGCACGCGTGGTAGCCGACCATGAGCGTCGGCAGCTGCGCTTCCTTGCGCAGGGTGACGCGCCGCTCCCCGCGCTGGGGCGGTTCGGAGCGGACCACGGGCGGCTGCGGCGGTCCGTTCGGGATGCCGCCGAAGGCCGCCTCGATGGCGTCGAGCGCGGCCTCGGGCTCGACGTCGCCGGCCACGGTGACGACCGCGTTGCGCGGGCTGTAGTGCACGCGGAAGTAGTCCTCGATGTCCCGCGTCGAGATGGCGTCAATGTCGGCCATCCAGCCGATGACCGGCCAGCGGTACGGATGCGCCATGTACGCCGTGGCGTAGAGATGCTCGTACAGGGCGCCGACCGGGGACTCGTCGGTCCGCATGCGGCGCTCTTCCTTGACGACCTCGCGCTCGGAGGTCAGGTTCCGCTCCGTCAGGTCGAGATCGCGCATGCGATCGGCTTCGAGGTCGAGGATGAGATCGAGCCGATCGCTCGGCAGGACCGCGTGGTAGGCCGTCAGGTCGTGCGTCGTGTAGGCGTTGCTGCTGCCGCCGTTGCTCTCGATCAGCCGGTCGAACTCCCGCGGCCCGTACTTCTTCGCTCCCTGGAACATCATGTGCTCGAACAGGTGCGAGATCCCCGTGATGCCCGGGCGCTCGTTGCGCGAGCCCACGCGCCACGTCGTGAAGAACGCGACCAGGGGAACCGCCGGGTCCGGCAGCACGTGCGCGACCAGCCCGTTGCCGAGTTCCCGGCTGCGAAGCGATCGCGCGGACAGGGCCGCGGGCGGCGTGCCGGACGTCATGACGCGCCGCCGGCGGCGCGCCGCGCGAGGTCGGCGTGCAGGCGGTCCACGGCGGCCTCCGCGTCGGCCAGCGAGCCCGAGTTGTCCACGACGAGGTCGGCCAGAGCGGCCTTTCTTTCCTGCGGCATCTGCGCCGCGATGCGCGATCGCGCGTCGCGCTCCGCCCTGTCCGCGGGCACGCCCGCGGCCACCGCGCGGCTCACGGCGCGGCGCAGGCGCTCGTCGTCATCGCAGGTCACCACGACGATCAGGTCGAAGCGCTCGCGCGGATCCGGGCCACCGCGCGCGTGCGCCTCGAGCATCTGGCTCGCTTCCACGACGGCGAGCGAGGCCCCCTCCCGCCGCTGCGCGTCGAGCCACGCCGCCTGACGGGCATGGACGCGCGGATGGAGGATGTCCTCGAGCCGGTGCCTGGCGTCCTCGTCGCCGAAGACCAGTTCGGCCAGGCGCGTTCGCTGCACGGCGCGTCCGTCGGGCGTGGCGGCCGACGGGAACGCGGCGATCACGTCCGGCACCGCCTCGCCGCCCTCGGCCAGCATCTCGCGCACGACGAGGTCGGCGTCGAGAACGGCGGCGCCACGCTCGCGCAGCAGTCGCGCCACGGTGGACTTGCCGGAGCCCAGGTTCCCCGTCAGGCCGATCGCGATCACGCGCCTTCCGCGCGCCGCTCGGCGGCATCGAGCGTGTTCGAGAGGAGCATCGCGATCGTCAGGGGGCCGACCCCGCCGGGGACGGGCGTGATCAGGCTCGCGACCTCCGAGGCCGCCACGAAGTCCACGTCGCCCACGAGCGCCGCCTTCGTCTCGAGATACCGGCCGTGCCGCCGGCTGCCCTCGACCAGCATGCGCGCCGCGAGCGCGTCGTCCTCCGGCGACTCGAGCCTGTTGATGCCGACGTCCACCACGACGGCGCCCTCGCGAACGTGCTCGCGCGTGATGAACCCGGGCCGGCCGACCGCGGCGACGAGGATGTCCGCCTGCCGCGTGATCGCGGGCAGGTCGCGCGTGCGCGAGTGACAGACGGTGACGGTCGCGTCCGCGTCGAGCAGGAGCGCCGCCATGGGCTTGCCGACGATGTTGCTGCGACCCACCACGACCGCATGGGCGCCGCGCAGGGCGATGTCGTGGTGGCGCAGGGCTTCCATGACACCGGCCGGCGTGCAGGGCCTCAGGCCGGGGAGCCCCGCGTGGAGCCTGCCGACGTTCACCGGATGGAAGCCATCCACGTCCTTGCCGGGATCGACGCGCTGCAGGATGTCGTCGGAGTCGAGGCCCTTCGGGAGCGGCATCTGGACCAGGATGCCATCCGTCGCGGGATCGGCGCAGAGCTGCGCGACCGCGCGTCGCACGTCGTCCTGCGATGCGCTGGCCGGCAGGCGCACGCTGCTGCCGAGGAGCCCCGCGGCCTTCGCGGCCTCCTCCTTCTTGCGGACGTAGACGTGGCTCGCGGGATCGTCGCCGACCAGGATGACGGAGAGGCCGGCCCGCCGCCCCGCGGTCTCGTGGAAGCGGCGGGCGCGCTCGGCGACGCGGGCGTGAATGCGTTCGGCGACGGCTGCGCCGTCCAGCGTGCGTGCGGGCATGACAGCTCTCCGGGAGAAGCCCCGGATTCTCCTGCCCGTCGGAGGGAAGCGCAACGCGCACCATGCGGTGCGCCGTGTCGTTTCGCCCCAGTCGAGCGTGATCCGTGCCTTGTGGACCCTGCAAGGTCGCGCGCGAAAGTGCGATGATCTCCGCGGGGGACAGCACTCCACGGGAAGCGACAGCGCCATCAACACCAAGAAGAGCCCCGGTCGTCTCGCCCTGTGCCTGGCGGCGTTCGTCGGTGCCGCCAGCCCCGCCTGGTCGGCCGATGCCCCCGTGTTCTCGGTGGACGCGACCGTCACCGTGGACGCTCCGGCGCTCCCGGCCACGCGCCGCGGCCGTCGCGAGCTCCTCCACGCTTTCGGGAAGGATGCCGCCCCCCCGATCCGGGCGTTGCTCGCGGGGCATCTGGCGGACCTGAAGGCGTTCCGGGAGTTCGTGCCGGAGGCCGGCGAGTACCGCCTCGCGACCGCCATCGAGCGGGCGACCGCGGACTTCCGCGACCTCGGGGACGCCGGCCACGCCAGCAGCACGCTGACGGTGGCCATGGACGCGACGTGCTCGTGGTTCGACCGCGAGGGCGAGCTGATCCTCGCGGTGCCGGTCTCCGTGACCGAGGCGATCGACGTGCGCGGCCTGCCCACGGGAAGGCACATGGAGGCGGCGTTCGCGACCGTGATGACCCAGGTCGCGAGCCGCGCCTTCGGCGCTCTCTACGAAGCGCGATTCTCCGAGACGATCCGTGTTGGAGCCAAGCCATGAGCGCCCTCATCCGGTGTCAGTCCCCGGGCCGGCCGCCGGCCCCCGCCCGTCGGTGGATCCGACGCGCGGCGCTCGCGTTCTTCCTGGCGTCCCTGGGCGGCGCGGCCGCGGCGCGCACGGGCGGGCCGGACGCCTTCGGTTACACGTTCCGGGACAGCGCGGAGCCCGGCGTGACGTACGCCTGGGAGGACATCAGCGTCGGCGCCACCGACATCACGCTCATCGGCGACGATGTCAACATGGGATTGCAGCCGCTCTCGTTTGCCTTTCCTTACTACGGGAACGCTTACACGAGCGTCGCCGCGTGCACGAACGGCTGGGTCTCGGTCGTGGACGGGACGGCCACGGCGTACACGAACGTGAGGCTGCCGGCGGCGGCCGTGCCGAACGGAACGATCGCCGTGTTCTGGGATGATCTCGTCACGCGGACCGGCCTGAGTCGCGTGCTGTTTCGCGACTTCAGCACGCACGCGGTGATCACGTGGGAGAACGTTCCCGATCTCGGCAACGACGCTTCGGTCAACACGTTCCAGGTGATCCTTTACGCGGACGGCCGCATCAAGGCGCAGTACAGCAACCTCACGGGCGTGCGCACGGAGTGCACGGCGGGCATCGAGAGCCCCGATAACACGGTGGGCCTGACGGCATGGTTCGACGACCCGGCCGGCATTCCCGCCAGCTCGTACGCGATCGAGTACGCGCCGCCCGTGCCGGTGCCGCCGAATCTGGACTGCACCAACCCCAGGCCCCTGTCCTGCGGCTCGCGCGTGCAGGCCAACCTCGCGACCGAGGGCGTCGCGAACCAGGACGCGTACCGGTGCACGCTCGCGAATTACGCCGGGCGCGAGATCGTCTACGAGATGACGTTCGCGACGCCGACGGACGTGCGACTCGTGCTCGAGGCGAGTTCGGGGAACCCCGACATGATCGTCGTGCCGGCGTGCAATCCGAACGCCTGCCTCAGCCCTCCGACCGACAGCGTGACGCTGCGCGGCCTCACGGGCACCGTCCACGTCGTCGTGGACGCGGCGGCGGGCGCCGAGGGCGCGTTCACGCTCCGCGCGGACTGCCTGCCGCTGGCGTCGCGGGCAGATTGCGCCGGCGCCACCGCCCTGGTCTGCGGCACGCAGGTGACGGGCGACACGTCCTCGGGGCTCGCGCAGCAGGACGCGTATGCCTGCACGCTCGCGGACTACGCGGGCCGCGAGCAGGTGTACCGCCTGGACCTGCGCGCGCCCACGCGCGTCGAGTTCCGGCTCACGGAGCTCTCGGGCGATCCGGACCTCATCTTGATCAACGCCTGCGACCCGAACACCTGCCAGGTCCTGGACTCCGGCTCGCTCGTCGTGGACGACCTCAACGGGAGCGTCTACGTCGTCGTGGACTCGCCGCCCGGTCAGGAAGGCGCGTACGAGCTCGCCATCGACTGCCTCTCGGACACCATGCCGTTCTGCGGCACCGGAATGCTGGAGATGGATCCGTGGGGCTACCAGAGTGGCGTGTGGCTCGTGAACGGCTGGCTCTACCACCCCGGCGACACGCATGACTTCGCGCTGCGGGTGGACTCGGGCACGACTTACAGCACCGGCGGTGGATGCCTCCCGTTCCCGTCGTCGACCTACGGCGTGCGCGTGCCGTCCGGCCCGGCGTTCACGGAGTGGGGCGCTCCCGAGGGCACCGTCCGGACGACCTTCTCGCAGACGACGGTCGGCGCGTGCTGCGGCCTGCTGGTGAACATGGCGGTGACCAACACGGACGCCGTGCCGCACTCCTACGAGTTCCGGGCCTACCACGACACGGCGTTCGGCACGGGCGACGGCGCCGGCCTTTGCGGAGCGGGCTCGACGATCGACGGCGGTCACATCGAGATCGCGGGCACGCGCTTCGACACCGAGGTGAACCTGCTGTCCGTCGGTGGCGACACGTGCGCCGGGCAGGTGCAGATGTTCTCCGCCGATCACCCGAGCCAGCTGCGCGCGAGCTATCAGATGCTGCCGCCCAACCTGCCGAACGCCATGGAATACCTGGACTGGAACGATGGCGGGGCGCCCTGCACGACATGGAAGGGGCTCGCCGACGGCACCGCCTTCGGCGGCTGTCCGGGCTCGCCGCCCGACAACTCGGTGCTCTTCATCTGGCGATTCCCGCAGTTCGGCCAGCTCATGCCGGGCCAGACGGCGACGGCGAGCTATCGCATCGGCCTTCGCTGCGCCTTCCCGTGCGACATTCCCTGCGAGTCGCCGGCGATGACCACGGCGACCGCCGTGGACGCCAGGCCGTGCCAGGGCGGCATCCTCGTTTCCTGGAATGCCGCGACATTCCCGGGAGCCGGCAACGGCGTCTACCACGTGTACCGATCCACGGTGAGCCATGCCGACGCGCTGACCCGGCCGCCGCTCACGCCAGCGGGCGGCGTGGGGGGCACGTCCTGGGTGGACGACTCCTCGCTCGCGGGACCCACGTACTTCTACGTCGTGATGGCCGAGAGCCTGGACTTCCCGGACTGCGGGACGGGCCCGGCCGTGAACGGCTCGACGGCGACCGCGGACGCTCCCGGCGTCGTGGATCTCGGCGACGTGGATCCGCCGGCCACCGAGGTCGGACCGACCCTGCGCGCCGTGGGAAAGACCCCCTCGACGGTGGACTTCGAGTGGCTGCTCGCCCCGCCGCCCGCGGCCGACGAGCACTACGTGGTCCTGCGCTCGGACGATGATCCGCGCGGTCCGTTCCTCGCTGTCGGCTCGCCCGCGGCGCGGATGTGGACGGATCCCGACGCGCCGCCGCGGTACAGCCCCACGCACGTCTGGTTCTACGACGTGCGCGTGGCCGACGCGTGCGGCAACATCTCGCTGGACTGAGGCCACCCGGCGGCGGTCGCTCGGCCCCGGTTCCCGGGGCGGTGGCGGCGGCGGGAGCGCTCCGGCAGGCCATCCGCCGTCCGGCCGCCCGGGTGAGCGAGCCGCGGGACGTGGGCGGCAGCGGGCCCCCACGGCCGCGAGATCCGGCCCGTCCTGGCCCGTCTCAGGCCGTCCTAGGACATCGGCGGAAAACCTGTGGAAAACGGGCGGGAGCGGCTGCTACGATGCCCGCCGAGGGGACTGGAAGTGGCTTCCGTCCCCGGCTCAGCCGGGGGCTCTGCCCGTCGTGTCCGCGCGGCCGGTAGCGTCCCCGTAATCTTCAGAAAAACAGCGGAGCCCCCCTTGCTCAAGCTCGATGGCCTGTCGCTGGCTGGCTTCAAGTCCTTCTCGGACCGCACGGACATCCTGTTTCCCGACGGCATCACCTGCGTGGTGGGCCCGAACGGGTGCGGCAAGTCCAACGTCGTGGACGCCATCGCCTGGGTTCTCGGCGAGCAGAGCCCCCGGATGCTCCGGGGCTCCCGCATGGAGGAGGTCATCTTCGCCGGCACCCGGTCCCGCAAGCCTGCCGGGATGGCCGAGGTCACGCTGCAGTTCTCGCCCAAGGACATCCCGCCGGGCGTGGACGGCGAGGACGTGGACTCGCGCCTGCGCGAGCCGCTCCACCTGACGCGCCGGCTGTACCGGAACGGCGACTCCGAGTACCTCATCAACGGCGAGCGCTCGCGTCTCAAGGACATCCAGCAGCTGATCGCCGGCACGGGCATGGGCACGCGGGTCTACTCGATCATCGAGCAGGGACGCGTCGGGCAGATCCTGCAGGCCAAGCCCACCGACCGGCGCATCCTCATCGAGGAGGCGGCCGGCATCACGCGGTACAAGGCCAAGCGCAAGGCAGCCAAGCTCAAGCTGGACCAGTCCGAGCAGGATCTCCTCCGCGTCACGGACATCATCGCGGAGGTCGAGAAGCAGGTGCGCTCGATCAAGCGCCAGGTGGGCGCGGCCAAGCGCTACAGGCGCCTGAACGGCCGCCGCCGCGTGGTCCTGCGCGCGCTGCACGCCGTGCGCTACCGGAGCCTCGCCGCGAGCCTGTCCGATCTGGACCGCGACCTGGCCGACCTGCGCGCGCAGGCAGCCGACAGCGCCGAGGCGCTCGAAGCGCTGGAGACGTCCGCGCGCGGGGCGGGGGACGTCGTGGCGCAGACCGAGGCCCGGCGCGATCACGTGTCGCAGCAGGGACACGGGCTGCATCGCGAGCTGGACCGCTCGCGCCACGTCGTCGAGTCGTCGCGGGCGCGGCTGGCGGAGCTCGCGGAGCGGATCGAGCGCACCGCCGAGAAGCGCCGGGCGCTCGAAGCGGCGCGCAGCGAGGCCGAGTCGGAGGCCGGACGCGCCGCCCGCCGGCTGGAGCAGCTCCAGGAGGAGCTCGGCACGGCGCAGTCCACGCTCGAGGATCGCACGACCGCGGGTCGCGACGTGCGCGATCGCCTGGCGACCGCCCACCGCGAGATCGCCGAGCTCAAGGAGACCATCTTCGAGGTCATGAGCGAGGCGGCGGGCCTGCGGAACCGCAAGCAAGAGATCGAGACGGGCGTGACCCGGCTGGAGGCGCTCTCGCAGCGCCTCTTCCATGCGCTCGCGCTCGCCAGCGGCGAGGTGCAGCGGCTGCAGGGCGACATGGTGCAGGGCGAGACGCGCCTGCAGAAGGCGCTCGAGGCCGAGAACGGCCTGCGCGCGCAGCTGGCGAGCGTCTCGTCCGATCTCGAGGGCGCGGTCGTGCGCGTGACATCGCTCCGGCGCGGTCACGAGGAGGGCACGAGCGAGCTGCACGATGTCGAGTGGAAGCTGGCCGCCGTCACCGAGACCATCCGAACGAGGGCCGCGTGGGGTGACGCGGTGAAGGCGCTCCTCGACGAGCCGCCGGAAGGCGTGCTCGGGGCCGTGGCGGATTTCGTCACGGTGACGCCCGGCGACGAGCTGGCGGTCGAGAAGGCGCTCGGGAGCCTCCTCCAGGCGGTGGTGTTCTCATCGCGCGAGGCCGCCGAGCGCGCGGCGCGCGAGCGTGCCGGCGAGCGCACGGCGGACATCAGCTTCGTCTTCCCCGAGAAGGCCGGGCCCGCCGCGGACGGCGAGGCGCCGCGCGACGCGAAGGTTCTCGGTGCGGTGGCCGACTCGGTGACGTTCGACGAGGACGTCGCGTGGATCGCGCAGCTCGTGCCCCGCGCGTGGATCTGCGCGAACGCGAAGGATGCGATCGCGCTGGCTCGCAAGTTCCCGTCCGCGGCGTTCGTCTCGCGCGATGGCGCGTGCCTCGGCCCCGGCGGGCGAGGGTCGGTCGGGCGCCCGCACGGCGAGGCGGACGGGATCCTCGAGACCCGCGCGCGCGGCGAGCGGCTCGAGAAGCAGGTCGCCGAGCGCCGCGGGCACGTCGAGCGCCTCGCGCGCGAGCTGAAGGAAGCCGAATCGGGGCGCGACGCGCTGTCGGCGGAGCGCCTGCGCCTGCAGGTCGCGCTCGCTGGAGGCGAGAAGGAAGCCCTGACCGCGCGCCACGCGGTCGCGGCGCTCAGGCAGGCGGTCCAGGCCGCGCAGTCGCGCGAGACAGCGGCGCGCGCCGAGCACGAAGCGGCCGCCACCGAGATGGCCGAGCTGACGGAGCGCCTGAGCGAGCTGTCGCTGCGGCTGGCCTCTGCGGCCTCGCGCAAGACGGATCTCGAGCGGACGCTGGGCAAGACCACCGAGCTGACGGCGCGACTCGAGGCCGAGGCCGAGGGCTCGGAGACGGAAGTGTCGCGCCTGCGCGAGGAGCTGGCCGTGAAGGCGGAACGCCGCGAGGTCGCGCGCGCGGAGGCGGCGCGGCTGGCGGCGGAGCTCAAGATGCGGCGCGACGAGGAGGCCGAGGCCGAGGGCCAGGTCCGCGCCCTGGTCGCCGACAGGGATGAGACGGCAGCGCTCCTCGCGCGCGCCGAAGAGGCCATCGCGTCGGGCTCGGCGCAATGGGAGACGCTCAAGGTCGAGCTGGACCAGGTCGAGACGGCCGTCCGCGACGGCCGCGCGGGCCTGCTGGAGAACGCGGAGCGTCTGCGCGACCTGCGCCTCGAGCACGAGCGGCGGGCGCGCCTCGTGACGGACGCCGAGCGCAAGCACGAGCGCGCGAGCCTCGAGCTCGAGCACGTGATCGCCGATTGCCGCGAGAAGCTCTCCTGCGATCCGTCCGAGCTCCCGAATCCCGAGCCGCCGCCCGAGTCCGAGCGCGCGGCGGCCAGCGAGGGCCGGCGCAAGCGCCGCTCGCGCGCGGCGCGAGCGGCCGAGGAAGCCGCCGACGCCGCGGCCGAGGCCGAGGCCGCCGCGGTGGCGCAGGCCGCGGACGGCGGCATCACCGATGCCCCGGCCGGCGCCGAGGCCAGCGCCGAAGTGGACGACGAGGACGCGGACGCCCCGATCGATGAGTCGCTCCCGTGGATGGGCGACGAGCTCGACTTGCAGGCGCTGGCCACGGAGGCCGAGGAGTTGCGGCTCCGGCTCGACCGCGTGGGGCCCGTCAACCTCATGGCCATCGAGGAGTACGAGGGCCTGCAGGCGCGGTACGCGTTCCTGGCCAAGGAACAGGGCGACCTCGTCAACGCGATCCGCAGCCTGCGCGCGACGATCAAGGAGATCGACGAGATGTCGCGCGAGCGCTTCACGCAGGCGTTCGAGCACGTCCGCGTGGTCTTCGACCAGGCCTTCCAGACGCTGTTCCGTGGCGGACGCGCCGAGCTCCGGCTCCAGGAAGACGAGCAAGATCCGCTCGAGTGCGGCATCGAGATCATCGCGCAGCCTCCGGGCAAGCGCCTGCAGAACATGATGCTGCTCTCGGGCGGCGAGAAGGCCCTGACGGCCATCGCCCTGCTCTTCGCGCTGTTCCGGTACAAGCCGTCGCCCTTCTGCGTCCTGGACGAGGTGGACGCGCCCCTCGACGAGAGCAACACCATGCGGTTCCTGGATCTCGTCGAGGAGATGGCCCGGGACACGCAGTTCGTGCTCGTGACGCACGCCCGTCGTTCGATGGAGCGGGGCAAGGTCCTGTACGGCGTGACCATGCAGGAGGCCGGATGCAGCAAGCTGGTCGGCGTGCGCTTCGACGAGCTGGGCGAGGAAGAGTCCGCGGCGTGATCCGTCGCGGTCCGCGCGCTCGGCCTGACGGCACGGCTGTCCCGCGGCGCGCGCGGCCGCGGCAAGGCGCGGCATGACGGCGATCGATCCGGTCATCCTCTTCTTCGTGCTCGGCGCCATCGCCGGGCTCTTGAAGTCGGATCTGAAGGTCCCGCCGGCCGTCCACGAGATCACGACGATCTACCTGCTGCTGGCCATCGGCCTCAAGGGTGGCGTCGAGCTGGCCCGGCATCCGTTGCTCCCGCTCGTGCCGAAGGTCGTCGCGGTGATCGCGATGGGCCTCGTGCTGCCGCTGCTGGCGTACCCCATCCTGCGGACCCTCGGCCGCTTCAAGCGCCCGGACGCCGCTTCCATCGCGGCGCACTACGGCTCGGTCAGCGTGGGGACGTACGCCGTGGCGCTGGCCTACCTGAGCCTGCGAGGCGTCCCGCACGAGTCCTACGCGGTCCTGTTCGTCGTGCTGCTGGAGATGCCGGCGATCGTCGTGGGCGTCATGCTCGCGCGCGGCGTGACGGTTCGCATGCCGTGGGGACGCATGCTGCACGAGGTCCTGACCGGCAAGGCGCTCGTCTGCCTGCTCGGCGGGCTCTTCATCGGCTGGATCGCGGGGCCGGCCGGCATGACGTCCCTCGACGGCCTGTTCTTCGACCTGTTCCGTGGCGTGCTGGCGATCTTCCTGCTGGAGATGGGCCTGCTGTGCGTGACCCAGATGGACAGCCTCCGGCGCCATGGCGCCTTCCTGATCGCCTTCGGCATCTTGATGCCGCTCGCGTCAGCGGGCGTGGGGGCTTGCCTGGGCCGGGCGCTGGGGCTGTCGGTCGGCGGCACGGCGCTGCTGGCGATCCTGGCCGCGAGCGCGTCCTACATCGCGGTGCCCGCGGCCATGCGCGCGTCGGTGCCCGAGGCGAACCCGACGCTGAGCCTGGCGGCCTCCCTCGGCGTGACCTTTCCGTTCAACGTGACCGTCGGCATCCCCATCTACTTGCAAGCGGCCCGCTGGCTCCATGACGTGACGTGAGGTGACCATGCCCCTGCATGCGCGACGGCTCGTGACCATCGTGACCGAGGCGGTGATCGAGAGGGAACTCACGCAGGCGCTCGAGGGCCTGGGCGTGTCCGGGTACACGGTCACCGACGCGCGCGGCAAGGGACATCGCGGCACGAGGGACGCCGTGTGGGAGCACGGCGCGAGCATCCGCGTCGAGATCGTGTGCGACGAGCGCGTCGCGACCGCGATCGTGGATCATCTCGCGGAGCGCTACTACGAGAACTACGCGATGATCCTCTTCGTGTCGGACGTCGCGGTCCTGAGGCCCGAGAAGTTCTGACCGCGCTCGCGTCGCGCTCGGCTGGCCTCGCGCGTCCCGGACTTCCCGATCTCGCCCCTGGCGGACGGCCTGCGCGACGCCTGCCGGCCGGCGTGACGCGGCGGGGAGGCCACGGGCCGGATCGCGCGCTACACTTCCGCCCCATGCTCCGCGCGACCCTCAGAATCGTCCTCCCCGCCGTGGTGCTGCTGGCCGGGGCGCTCGCATCCGCAAGCGCGGCGGGCCCGCCCGAGGCGGCCGTCACCCCCGTTCCGGCCGCGCGCGTGCCGGCGCTCGTTCCGGTCACCGCCAGCGACGTCCGCGATGTCGTGTCGTCCGCCCGCGGTCGCGTGGTGCTCGTGAACGTCTGGGCCACGTGGTGCATCCCGTGCCGGCAGGAGATGCCCGACCTCCTTCGCCTCCGCCGCGAGCTGTCTGACCGGGGCTTCGATCTCGTGCTCATCTCGGCCGACTTCGACGACGCCGTGGATCAGGCGCGCGCGTTCCTCGGCGAGAAGGGCGTGACGTTCAAGACGTACCACAAGAAGCAGAAGGACCAGGAGTTCATCGACGGCCTGGACGCGACGTGGTCCGGCGCCCTTCCGTACTCGGGCCTCACCGATCGTCACGGCAAGCTCCGGGCGTCGTGGGAAGGCCGCGAAACTCTCGAGCAGCTCCGCGCCCGCGTGCTGCCGCTTCTCGACGAACAAGGAGACATCCCGTGATCATGACTTTCGCGTTCAGCCTGGCACTCATCCTGGCGGGGGATCCGTCCGCCGCCGTCACGACCCCGGTCGCCGCGGCTCCGGCCGCGCCCGCCGCGTCCGACCGGCCCGCCCGCCTGGCTCTCGGCGAGGAGGCCCCGGCGACGTCGCGCGAGATGATGGGCGTCAACGGCAAGGCCGTCAGCCTCGACAGCGTCACCGGCGAGAAGGGGCTCATGGTGATGTTCACGTGCAACCACTGCCCGTACGTCAAGGCGTGGCAGTCGCGCATGGTCGAGCTGGCCAAGGCCGCGCGTGAAAAGAAGATCGGCGTCATCTTCGTGAACTCGAACGATCCGGCGATCGTCGATGGCGACAGCATGGAAGGCATGAAGGCCCTCGCGAAGGAGGCGAAGTACCGCTTCCCGTACGTCCAGGACACGGGCGCGGTGCTGGCTCGCGCCTTCGGAGCCACGCGCACGCCCGAGGTCTTCCTCTTCGACGCCGACGGGAAGCTCGCGTACCACGGTGCCGTGGACGACAGCTCGCAGGACGCCGAGGCCGTGACGAAGACCTTCCTGGCCGACGCGATTCGCGCCGTCGCGGCGGGCGAGGCCGTGGACGTGGCCGAGACGAAGGCCATCGGCTGCACGATCAAGTTCCCGAAGGCGTGACGGCTTCTCCTCCGACGGCCGACGACGCTCTGGCGTTGCTCCAGGCCGGGAACGCGCGCTTCGTCGCGTGCGTGCGGAGCCGGGAGGCCCTCGCCACGCCGACGAAGCGCGCGGACCTCGCCAGCGGCCAGCACCCGCACGCGATCATCCTGGGGTGTTCGGACTCGCGCGTGCCGGCCGAGATGGTCTTCGACCAGGGTCTGGGCGACCTCTTCGTGATCCGCGTGGCGGGTAACATCGTCGCCCCGAGCCAGATCGGCAGCGTCGAGTTCGCGGCCGCGAAGTTCGGCACCAAGCTGGCCGTCGTTCTCGGCCACACGCTGTGCGGCGCCGTCATGGCGACCGTGGATGCGGTTCTCGGCGAGGGGGAGCCCCGCTCCGACGGCGTTCGCTCGATCGTGGATCGCGTCAGGCCGGCGATCGAGCCCCTGGCCGCCGGACAGCGCCTCGACCGCGAAGCGCTGATTCGCGAGGGCTGCCGGGCCAACATCCGGGCGTCGGCCAATCACCTGCGTCACGGATCGGCGCTGATCGAGCGCCTCTCCGCCACCGACGGCTTCCGCGTCGTCGGCGCGGAGTACTGCCTCGAATCCGGCGCCGTGGACTTCTTCGACGTGGCGTGAAGCGCTTCTCACGATTCGCAAGCGAATCGTGAGGGAGGGGGCACCAGCCGGTGCCCCCGCCTGCGGCCGGCGAAGCCGGACCTTGCCTCCCCCTCCCGCCACGCGGCCTTGCCGCGTGCATGAGGAAGGGTCTGCCATGAATCGCTTCTCACGATTCGCAAGCGAATCGTGAGGGAGGGGGCACCAGCCGGTGCCCCTCTGTGAAGCGGACGGCCGTGTCAAGGGCCTCCTAAGCCCTCTTCGACCGT
>CAZTIW010000022.1:0-76719 GCA_964613915.1 uncultured Thermoanaerobaculia bacterium | reverse complement strand
CGAACGTCTCGTACGTGCCCTGCAGGATCCCCTGCGTGCCGATGTAGATCCACGAGCCGGCCGTCATCTGCCCGTACATCGTCAGGCCCAGCCGCTCGTGCTCGCGGAAGATGCTCCAGTTGGCCCACTTGGGCACCAGGTTCGAGTTGGCGATCAGCACGCGCGGCGCGTCCTCGTGCGTGCGCAGCACGCCCACCGGCTTGCCGGACTGAACGAGCAGCGTCTCGTCGTTGCCCAGCGTGCGCAGCGTGCGCACGATGGCGTCGAACGACGGCCAGTCCCGCGCGGCCTTGCCCGTGCCGCCGTAAACCACCAGGTCCTCGGGGCGCTCGGCGACCTCCGGGTCGAGGTTGTTCATCAACATGCGCAGGGCGGCTTCCTGAACCCAGCCCCGGCAGCTCCGTTCGGGCCCTCGAGGGGCCCGGATGACGCGCGACACGGCGTGCTCTCCTGGTTGACCGCGAGCGTGACGCGCCTCACGGCCGTGATGATCGGCGGTTCGCCGCAGACCCGGCCTGTCGGCCGTGCCGTGATCGCGCTAGGCTACTGCGACACGGCCGCAAGCGAACAGGCATGCGACGTCGGAGCCGCCGCGCTTCAAGGCGGGGGGAACCATCTGGTTCACCCCGCGGCTCCCGGGGCGGCACTCCGGCCTCACTCCTTGCCGCCACGCGCCGGGCGCGTGCGTGCGGCGCCGCCTCGACGTCTTCTCCGCGAGATGGCGGCGAGTCGAGGAGTGAGAGACTACCGTGCTTTGCTTCCGGACGGCCGGCGCGAGCGGACAGGAGTGTTCAGCCGATGGCCAACGTGGTGGTGGTGGGCGGCCAGTGGGGCGACGAGGGGAAGGGCAAGATCGTCGATCTGCTCACCGAGCACTCCGACATCTGCGCCCGTTTCTCCGGTGGCCACAACGCCGGGCACACCGTGCGCATCGGGGACGTGAAGTACCCGCTGCATCTGGTGCCGTGCGGCATCCTGCGCCCGCACACGACGTGCGTGATCGGCAACGGCGTCGTCGTCGAACCCTCGAAGCTCCTCTCGGAGATCGACCAGCTCGCGCAGCAGGGCATCGAGGTCCAGGGGCGCCTGCTGGTGTCGGACAGGGCGCACCTCGTGCTGCCCGGCCATGCGCTGCTCGACGCCGCCCGCGAGTCCGGGCCCGCGAGCGGCGCCCTGGGCACCACCCGGCGCGGGATTGGCCCCGCCTACGCGGACAAGGCGTCGCGCACGGGCTTCCGGGTCGCGGATCTCTTCGACCCGGAGGGTCCCGCCCGGCTGCAGGCCGTGCTCGAACGGATCAACGCGTCCGTGCGCGACCTGTGGCACGCCGAACCGCTCGACATCGAGCCCGTCCTGGCCGCCTACTTCGCGCCGGGCGGGCATCGCGACCGCCTCGAGCCGTACGTGGGCAACACGGTGGACTACCTCGCGCGCCGCATGGACGAGGGCGCTTCGGTCCTCATGGAGGGAGCGCAGGGCGCCCTGCTGGACATCGACCACGGGACGTACCCGTTCGTGACGTCCTCCAACTGCACGGCCGGCGGCGCTTGCACCGGGCTGGGCGTGCCGCCCACGCGGCTCGACGCCGTGTTCGGGGTGTTCAAGGCCTACGGCACGCGCGTGGGCGCGGGCCCCATGCCCACGGAACTCCTCGACGCCACGGGCGAGACGATCCGCGAGCGAGGGAACGAGTACGGCACGACCACCGGGCGCCCGCGGCGCTGCGGATGGTTCGACGCCGTCGCGGCACGCCATGCGCTGCGCATCAACGGCATCGAGTCCATCGCGCTGACGCTGCTGGACGTCCTCGACTCGTTTGCCGAAGTCCGCGTGTGCACGGCTTACCGCCACCGCGGCCGGACGCTCACCGACTTCCCCTCCGAGGTGCGGCTCCTCCAGGACTGCGAGCCCGTGTACCGCGCGATGCCGGGCTGGCAGGCGCCCCTGGGCCAGCTCGAGACGCTCGAGGACTTCCCCGCGCGGGCACGCGACTACCTCTCGCTGCTCGAGGATCTCCTCAAGGTCGAGATCGCCATCGTGAGCACGGGGCCGGAACGCCGACGCACGATCGTCCGCGAGGACTCCCGCTTCTGGAAGCTCCTCGTCGGCTGATCCGCGCGCACGTCATGCGTTGCTCGCGCGCGCGGGTCATGCGACCATCTCGGTCCCCGGCGGCCCCATCGTCTAGGGGTCAGGACACCGCCCTTTCACGGCGGTAGCGCGGGTTCGAATCCCGCTGGGGCTGCCACGCGGCCGGCAGGCCCCTTGACCTCGTCGCCAGATCCCGGTCCGGTCGCCGCCGGCCGTCAGCGCTTGGCGGCAGCCTTCTTCTTGCGTCGGGCGCCCTTCCGGGCAGGGCGGGCAGCTCGGGTCGCCGACTTGCGGGCCGGCCCCTTGCCGGCGGCCGCCGTGGCGCCGCCCTTGAACCGGGCGGCCGCGTCAGCGACGGACATCTTCTCGAGCGCGCGCAACGCCTTGAGCCGTGCGCCCACGGGTCGCGTGCGCCCGGACTCCCAGAAATAGACCGCCACGTGCGTGACGCCGGTCGCGTTTCCGAACTGCTGTTGCGTGAGCTTGAGACGCTTGCGGAGGGCTCGGACCTCGGCGGGGGCCATGGTGGGTCCGGCGTCCTCGCGGCGCCCGCGCGTCGGGCCGCCTCCGGACCGCCGCTGCCCCACGCGCCCGATGGCGGACTCGAGCCGCTTCATCCCCTTCTTCATGTCCTTGACGGCCGCGGCAACTTCTCGCCGGGTGATCTTCGCGATGGCAGCCTCGAGGGCTGCCCCCAGGTTCGGCATCTTCTCGTCCTTGCATCGTGCCAGGCGAAGCGCGCTCGCCTGACCCTCCGGTAACCCCCCTGATTCGTGAGCGAGGATACTGACACGCCTGCCCGCTGCCGCCAATGCCGGACTGCCCGGGGGACCGGGCTTGCCCCTTGCCCTGGCGGTCCCGCATCGCCCATATTCCCGCAACGCCAGCTCTGCCCGACGGTCCGGCCCCCGACCTGGCCGTCCCCCACCTCCTCAAGCCGAGGCCGACTCATGTTCGATTCGCTGTTGCGATGCGCATGTCCCGCGGGACTCTCGGGCCTGGCCCGTCGGGTCCCGTTCCTGTCCGTGCTGGTTCTGGTCGCCATGGCCGTCCTCGCCGCGCCGTCCGCGCTTGCGGCCGGGGCCTGCTGCATCGGGGACAACTGTCACGTTCTGAGCCAGGAAGCCTGCGCCCGCGAGGGCGGCCGCTTCCAGGGCGAGGGCACGAACTGCGAGAACAACCCCTGCGCGCCGGCGACCGGCCGCTGCTGCCTGCCGGGCGGGGACTGCGTCATCGCGACGAGCGACGACTGCCGAGCGGAGGGTGGAACCTGGGGCGGCGCCGGCACGGCCTGCGGCCCCACCGCCTGCCCCCCGCCTGACCCGCCGACCGGCGCCTGCTGCCTTCCCACCAGTTCCGGCGTCCCTGGATGCGACGACCTGACCGGTGACCAGTGCCGCGCACGCGGTGGCGAATACCGGGGGGACGGCACGAGCTGCGAGACGACGACCTGCCCGCCGCCGCCGTCCAGGGGCGCCTGCTGCCTGGGCGACCACTGCGAGATCCTGAGCGAGGACTCCTGCCACCGCGAGGGCGGTGACTTCCTGGGCGCCGGCACCGTGTGCGATCCGGCCACCTGCCGGCCGCCGGCGACCGGCCGCTGCTGCTTCGACAACGGAAACTGCGCGAACGCCACGCAGGAGGCCTGCGCGCGCGAAGGCGGACGGTGGGGCGGCCCCGGCACCGAGTGCACGGCGACCGGCTGCAGCCCCAACACGACGGGCGCCTGCTGCCTCCCGACATCGATCGGGACGCTCGACTGCCGCCAGCTGACGGCCGAGACGTGCGAGCGCGAGCGCGGACGCTACGCGGGCGACAACACGCGATGCGAAACCCATGACTGCACGCCGGAACCGCCGCGTGGCGCTTGCTGCCTGGGCGACCATTGCGAGCTCTTCACGGAAGCCACGTGCGTTCGCGAGGGTGGACGCTGGCTGGGCGCGAACGTTCCCTGCGGCGAGCGGACCTGCGCGCCGCCCCCCGTGCGTGGCGCGTGTTGCATCGGCGACCACTGCGTCCAGCTCACCCGCGAGGAGTGCAGCCGCGAGCGCGGCCGCTTCCTCGGCACGCGCGGCTGCGACCCCTGCGCCTGCGAGCGCCAGCCCCCGGAAGAGCCGCGGGGCGCCTGCTGCGTCGGCGACCACTGCGTCGAGCTGACGCGCCAGGCTTGCGCCCGCGAGCGTGGCGTGTGGCGCGGCGGTCATTGCACCGCCATGACGTGCCGCCCCGAGCCGCCTCGCACGGGAGCGTGCTGCCTCGTGACGGCGGCCGGCACGCGCCACTGCGAGGACACCACCGAGCAGCAGTGCGTGGATGCCCGCGGCGAGTGGCGCGGCTGGGGCTCGCGCTGCATGAACACCACCTGCGCGCCGCCGCCGGCGCCGCGCGGCGCCTGCTGCATTGGCGACGACTGCGTGCTCGCGACCGAGGCCGGGTGCCGCTCCGAGCGCGGGACCTGGCACGGCGCGGGGACCACGTGCGTGAACGTGAACTGCGCTCCGCCGCCGCCGACCGGGCGCTGCTGCCTGGCCAACGGCAACTGCCTTCAGCTGACGCACGAGCACTGCGAGCGCGAGAACGGCACGTGGGGCGGCCCCGGCACCGAGTGCGGAACGATCGGCGGCAATCCCTGCTCGCCGCCCCCGCCCGTCGGTCGCTGCTGCTTCGCCGACGGCACCTGCGCGAACCTGACGCAGGAGAACTGCTCGCGCGAGCGTGGCACGTGGGGCGGCGCGGGCACCGAGTGCTCCAGCAACCCCGGCACGAACAACTGCGCACCCCCGCCCCCGCGGGGCCGGTGCTGCTTCGCTGACGGCACGTGCGCCAATCTCACGCAGGAAGACTGTTCGCGCGAGCGCGGCACGTGGGGCGGCGCGGGCACCGAGTGCTCGAACACCCCCGGCTCGAACAACTGCGCTCCGCCCCCGCCGACGGGTCGTTGCTGCTTCGCCGACGGAACCTGCGCGAACCTGACGCAGGAGAACTGCTCGCGCGAGCGCGGCACCTGGGGCGGTGCGGGCACCGAGTGCAGCCCAACTGGCGCGCCCTGCGCGCCGCCTTCGGGTCGCTGCTGCTTCCCGGATGGCAGCTGCGCGAACCTGGGCGCCGAGGCCTGCGACCGCGAAGGCGGCACGTGGGGCGGCGCCGGCACCGAGTGCGGCGCGCCCGGCACGACGAATTGCCCGCCCCCGCCGCCGACCGGCCGCTGCTGTTTCGACGACGGAACCTGCGCCAACCTCACGCAGCAAGACTGCGCGCGGGAGGGCGGCCAGTTCGGCGGCAACGGCACCGAGTGCTCGGCGAGCGGTTGCAACCCCGTGGATACCGACGGCGACACCGTTCCGGATTCAGCGGACAACTGTCCGACCGTCCCGAACCCGGATCAAGCCGACTCGGATCGCGACGGCTGCGGCGACGCGTGCGACGAGAACCGGACCGATCCGACGCGCTGCTGACCTGCTCCTCCTCATTCGCTCCAGCCGGGGGCGGACTCCGTCGCGAGACGGGGCCGCCCCCGGTCGTTCTTGAGGCCGTTCGCCCCGCGCGGGCGTGGCACCGGACACCTTGGCATCCGGCATCGTCTCCCCTATCCTCCCCTCTCGCCGACCCGATGCGGGCTCTCCGCAACGACCATTCTTCGGCGCAGAAGAGGTTCCTGGATGGCCGCCAAGAAGACCGCCACTCGTCCTCCGGCCGAGGACGGCGAACTGATCCGCCTCACGGCGCTGCAGCTGGCGATCATCGCCTCCATCGAGAGCGGCCCGAAGCGCGAGCAGTACGGTTCCCGCATCATCCAGGACGTGGCTGACGACCTCGCGCTCGACGAGATGCCGCTCGCGACCGTGTACACGGCGCTGCGCCGCCTCGAGCAGCGCAAGATGCTGACGTCGCGCTGGGGCGCGCCGGGGCCCGATGGCGGCAACCGTCGCCGCTTCTATCGCGTGACCGCCCCCGCGGCTCGCGCCGCGCGCACGGTCTCGGCCGTGCTCGCCAAGCGGCTCGGCAAGCGCAAGTAGCTGTCGCCCCGCACGGCACGGCACGGCACGGCACGGCACGGCGCGGCACGGCCGCGTGGCGGGCGAACTGGCCGCCGCTCAGCGGCGCAGGGCGCGTACCCTGGCGACGACCGCCTCGGGCGTGATGCCGAGCTCGCGGTAGATCGTCTCGGCCGGCGCGGAAGCGCCGAAGCGATCGATCGTCACCATGCCGCCGGCCTCGCCGACGTGCCGCTCCCATCCGAAGGAGCTGGCCGCCTCGATGGCCACGCGGCAACGAACGGACGGCGGCAGGACGGCGTCGCGATGTTCCCGCGACTGCGCCGCGAAGAGTTCCCACGAGGGCATGGAAACGACTCGCGTGGGCAGGCCCTCGGCCTCCAGCTGGCTCGCGGCGTCCACGGCGATGCTCACCTCGGAGCCCGTGCCGATGAGGATGACCGCGGGCTCGCCCCCCGTCGCCTCGCGGAGAACGTACCCACCCTGCCGCACGTGACCAGGGCCCCGCGAGAGAATCGGCAGCTTCTGGCGGGTCAGGGCCATGACGACGGGACCGTCCGCCTCGAGCGCCACGCCCCAGGCCTCCGCCGTCTCGTTCGCGTCGGCAGGCCGGAGGACCGTCATGCCCGGCATCGCCCGGAGCGAGGCCAGGTGCTCGATGGGTTGATGCGTGGGCCCGTCCTCACCCAGCCCGATCGAGTCGTGGGTCATGACGTAGACGACGCGCGTCTTCATGATCGCCGCGAGCCGCATGCCGCCGCGCATGTAGTCGGTGAAGACCAGGAACGTGCCGAGGTACGGCCGCGCTCCGCCGTGCAGGGCCATGCCGTTGCCGATGGCGGCCATCGCATGCTCGCGCACGCCGAAGTGGATGATGCGGCCGCCCTCCTCGAGGCCGAAGTCGCGCGCGCCCTTCACGCTCGTGTTGTTGGACTCGGCGAGATCCGCGGAGCCGCCGATCAGCTCCGGCATGGCCGGAAAGAGCGCCTCGAGGCACTTCCCGGACGCCTGCCGCGTGGCCAGACCCTCCGACCCGGCGGCCCACGCCGGCAGGACGCTCGCGAGGTTCGGCGGCAACTCGCCGCGCATCTGCCGGTCGAACTCGCGCGCGGCGCCGGGGTCGGCGCTCGCCCAGGCGGCCCGGCTCTTCTCCCACCCGGCGACCATCTCGCGCCCGCGATCCACGCAGCGCCGGTACTCGGCGAGGGCGGCGGGGGGCACGTGGAACGGGTCCTTCACGGGCCAGCCGAGCTTTTCCTTCAGGCGCGCGGTGCGCTCGGGGCCGAGCGCCGCGCCGTGCACCTTCGCCGTGTCCTGCAGTTCCGAGTCCAGCCCGATGTGCGTGCGCGCCACGATGAGCGAGGGGCGCGGATCCCCCTTGGCCGCCTCGATCGCGGCGTCCACGGCCGGCAGGTCGTAGCCGTCCACTCCCTGCACGTGCCAGCCCATCGCGGCGAACCGGGCGGCAACGTCCTCGCTGAAGGCGAGATCCGTGGAGCCCTCGATCGTGATGCGGTTGCTGTCGTAGACGTAGATCAGCTTGCCGAGCGAGAGATGTCCGGCGAGCGAGGCCGCTTCCGACGAGATTCCTTCCATCAGGTCGCCGTCGGACACCAGCGCGTACACGCGATGGTCCACGATGCGGTGGTCCGGCGTGTTGAAGCGCTCCGCGACGAATCGCTCCGCCATGGCCATCCCCACGCCGGTGGCGAACCCCTGTCCGAGCGGGCCGGTCGTCGTCTCGATGCCCGGAGCGTGCCCGTGCTCGGGGTGGCCCGCCGTCTTGGAGCCCCACTGCCGGAAGCGCTTGATCTCGGCCATCGGCAGGTCGTAGCCGGTCAGGTGCAGCATCGCGTAGAGCAGCGCCGAACCGTGCCCGGCGGACAGGATGAACCGATCCCGGTCGGGCCACTCCGGATCCGCGGGCGAATGCCGGAGGTGCCGCGTGTAGATGACGTGCGCGAGGTGGGCGGCGCCGAGGGGCAGGCCCGGGTGGCCGGACTTGGCCGATTCGACCATGTCCACTGCCAGGAGCCGCGCGGTGTCGATGCAGAGGCGTTCGAGATCGGTCATGACAGGCGGCACGGGAATCTCCGTTCTCGAGGCCTCACGAGGCGCGAGCGATCGTCAGCGGGGGATGGCCGATCCTATCAGCGCGGCACGGCCGCACCCGGACAGGAATGCTCGGTCGGAGCCGCCGCGCATCAACGCAAGGGGGACCAGCCGGTCCCCCCTCGGCTGTCGGGGCGGCCCTCCAGCCTCACCCCCTCCCGCCACGCGCTTCGCGCGTGCATGAGGAGTTCGTCCTCCGAAGTCCTCGCAAGCTGGGGGGAAGTGGAGGACGAAGAGACTATCAGCGCCGCACCGTGATGCATGACCTCCCGCTGACGGGACCCGCGCGGCCGAAGAGGCGTGGCGGCGGTCCCGAGCGCCGCGCTGGAAGCGGCGGGCACGGTCAGTGGGCGTGACCCGAGGTCGCGAGGAGCGCCATCATGGCGACGCCGGCGGCGAGGAGCGTGACCTGCGCCACCGTCGCGGCGGCGCCGCGCTCGCGATGGAGCTCCGGGATGAGATCCGCCGCGGCGATGTAGATGAACCCGCCCGCCGTGAGCGCGAGGAGCGTCTCGTGGAAGCCCTCGATGCGGCCCTGCAGCAGGAGCGCGACGATGGCGCCGAGCATCGCGAGCAGCGCGGTCCCGAGGTTGAACAGGACCGCGCGCAACGGCGACATGCCGCCGTGGATCAGCACGCCGATGTCGCCCAGCTCCTGCGGAATCTCGTGCAGCGCCACCGCGATCGTCGCGGGCCAGCCGACCTGCGGACCCGCGGACCACGCGGTCGCGACGATCATCCCGTCGGCGAAGTTGTGCAGCGCGTCGCCGCCCAGGTTGAGCCACGCGTAGGGCGCGATGCGCGCGTGATGATCGTGGCCGTGATCGTGCGAGTGAAGGTACCGCTCCAGCAGGAAGAAGACGAACAGGCCCGCCAGGATCGTGGCCCCCGTGCCCGGGCTGAAGCCGTCGTGCGCGAGCTCGGGCACCAGGTGCAGGAACACCGAGCCGAGCATCGCGCCGACGGCCAGCGACACGGCCAGGGGCAGCAGGGCCCGCAGCCGCTCGCGCCGAACCAGCAGGCTCAACGAGCCCACGAGCGACAGCAGGCTGATGGCGGCGACGGCCAGGAGCGGGGGGCCCCAGGACGATGCCGTCTGCGCTGTCAGCACGCGATGCCTCCTCGATGCACGACTGGCGCCTGGCGGCGCGCCGGCGGAGCATGTCACGGCCGCGCGATCGAACGCAGCGCTCCGCGATAGACTGACGCCTCCACCCCCACCGGAGCGCCCCATGTCAGCCGATCGCAGCCTCGTGAGCCTGCACGTCCGCGACCGCGTCGCGACCCTCACGCTGGACGATCCCCCCGTCAACGCCTACTCGCACGAGATGATGCTGCAGCTCGACGCGCGCATCGTCGCGCTGCGATTCGACCGCGACGTGGACGTCATCGTCGTGCGCGGCGCGGGCGATCGCTTCTTCTGCGCCGGCGCGGCCATCGGCATGCTGGAGCGGGCCGACCCCGACTGGAAGTACGCCTTCTGCCTGCACGCGAACGAGACGCTCCTGCGCCTCGAGCAGACGCCCAAGCTCGTGATCGCCGCGCTCAACGGCCACTGCGTCGGCGGCGGGCTCGAGGTCGCGCTCGCCTGCGACCTGCGCGTCGCCCGCGCCGGCGCCGGGCAGGTCGGCCTGCCGGAGGCCGCGCTGGGAGTCCTGCCGGGCACCGGCGGAACCCAGCGACTCGTGCGCCTGTTCGGCAAGTCCCGGGCGATCGAGCTCATGGCTTCCGGCGCGAAGTTTGACGTGGACGAGGCGCTGCGCCTGGGCCTCGTGAATCGCGTCCTGCCCGCGGGCGACTTCGACGAGCAGGTGCACCAGTTCGCGCTGCAGTTCGCCGCGCCACGGGCCGCGGGCCTCGCCGTCGGCCTGATCAAGCGCGCCTGCCAATCGGGCGCGGAGATGGGGCTGGAACAGGGGCTCGCGCTCGAGCGCGAGCTTCAGGTCAGGCTCTTCGCGAGCGCGGATGCGCGGGAGGGCATGTCGGCGTTCCTGGGCAAGCGCCCGCCACGCTTCGAGTCGAGGTGACCATGGCCGATCTCGTCCTCGCCACCGCCCACGGTCCCGTCACCGTGCTCACCATCAACCGCCCCGAGAAGAAGAACGCGCTCAGCCTCGAGGTCGTCCGGGCGCTCGCCGGCGCGCTGGATCGCGTGGGCGAGGACGCGGCCGTGCGCTGCGTCGTCCTGCGCGGAGCCGGCGACTGCTTCGTCGCGGGCGCGGACATCGGGCAGCTCCGCGATCGCGGCGCGGAGGAGTCGCTCCTCGGCATCAACTCCAGCCTGTTCCGGCAAGTCGAGGAGTTCCCGTGGCCGGTGCTCGCCGCCGTGCATGGCTGGGCGCTGGGCGGCGGCATGGAGCTCGCGATGGCGTGTGACGTGCGCATCGCCGCCGAGTCGGCGCGCTTCGGCCAGCCGGAGCTGAACCTCGGCATCCTGCCGGCCGCCGGCGGCATGCACCGCCTCCCCGCCCTGGTCGGCATGGGCGCGGCCAAGGACATGGTCCTCACGGGACGGATCGTGGACGCGCCCGAGGCGCTGCGCATGGGGCTCGTCTCGCGCGTCGTGCCCGACGCCGCGCTCGAGGACGAGGCGATGAAGGCGGCGCGCGGCATCGCGGGGATGGCTCCCCTCGCCACGCGCCTCGCCAAGAGCGTGATGAACGCGCTGTTTCGCGTGCGCCCGGACACGGCGTTCGCGCTGGAGACCGCGGCGCAGGCCATCCTGTTCGAGTCGGATGAGAAGCAGCGCCGCATGACCGAGTTCCTGGACAAGAAGGCGAAGAAGGAGTCCCGCTCATGAAGGCAGCTGACGTGAAGACCCTCGCCGTGCTCGGAGCCGGCACCATGGGCGGCGGCATCGCCCAGGTCGCCGCCGCGTCGGGCATGGCCGTGCGGCTGCAGGACATCAGCCAGGAGCACGCCGAGCGCGGGCTCGCGCGCGTGGCCTCGGTCCTCGAGGGCCTGGTCGCGAAGGGCAAGATGGAAGCCTCCGCTCGCGAGGAGCTTCTCGGGCGCATCACGCCGTGCGGCAAGGTGGACGCCGCCGTGGAGGGCGCCGACGTGATCATCGAGGCCGCCCCCGAGGACCTCGCGCTCAAGCGCGACCTCTTCGCGCGCGTCTGCCGCGCCGCCCCGCCGGACGCGCTCCTCGCGAGCAACACGTCGTCGCTCTCGATCGCTCGCATCGCCGAGGCCGTGAGCCAGCCCGCGCGCTTCGTCGGCCTGCACTTCTTCAATCCCGTGCCCGTCATGAAGCTTCTCGAGATCGTGACGGGGCCGCAGACCGCCCCGACCACGGTCACGCTCGCCACCGACCTCGCCACGCGGTGGGGCAAGGAGCCCATCGTCGTGCGGGATTCGCCTGGCTTCGCCTCGTCGCGGCTGGGACTCGTCCTCGGGCTCGAGGCCATTCGCATGGTCGAGGAAGGCGTCGCGTCTCCGCGCGACATCGACACCGCCATGAAGCTCGGCTACCGGCATCCCATGGGGCCGCTGGAACTCACGGACCTCGTCGGCCTCGACGTGCGTCTGTCCATCGCCGAGCACCTGAGCCGCGAGCTCGACGACCGGCGGTTCGATCCGCCGGCGCTCATGCGTCGCATGGTCGAGGAGGGGCGCCTGGGCAAGAAGAGCGGGCTGGGCTTCTACCGCTGGGAGGGCGGCGAGGCGCGTCCGGCATGAGTCCCCAGCGGATCGTGGACATCCACGTTCACATCCAGCCCTGGGATCAGCTCAAGCGCGACGTGGCCGCCATGATGCGGCGCGGCCGCCAGGACCTCCCGCTCATCGAGAAGCTGATCGCCGACGCCTCGGCGCTGATGTCGTTCCTCGACGAGCAGGGCATCGCTCGCGTCGGCCTCATCAACTACCCCTCGCACGACCTCATGGGCTTCGACGAGGGCGTCAACGACTTCGTGGCCGCGTACCGGGATCGGCACCCGGACAGGATCCTCGCCTTCGGCGGCATGCACCCGCGGTTCGTGAAGGACCCCCGAGCCGAGGCGCGCCGCATGCTCCAGGAATTGCGGCTCGACGGCGTCAAGATTCACCCGCCTCATCAGCTCGTGCACTGCAACGACTACGAGGTCGGCGGCGGCGCCCTGCGCATCCTGTACGAGGCCTGCGAGGCCGCGGGCGTGCCCGTCATGATCCACACGGGCACGTCCGTGTTCCCGGGCGCGCGCGGCAAGTACGGCGACCCGATGGACGCCGACGACGTGGCGGTGGACTTCCCCGAGCTGCGCATCATCCTGGCGCATGCCGGCCGCCCGCTCTGGATGGACACCGCCGTGCATCTCGCCCGCCGGCACCGCCACGTGTACCTGGACCTGTCGGGCATCCCGCCGCGATCGCTGCTCGAGTACCTCCCCGACCTCGAACGCATCGCGAGCAAGTGCCTGTTCGGGACGGACTGGCCGAGCCCCGGCGTCAAGAGCATCGCCGAGAACGCCGCAGCCGTCGCCAGCCTGCCGATCGCGCCCGAGGCGATCGCCCGCATCCTCGCGGGCACGGCGGACGAGATCTTCCCGCCGCGCGCGTGACCGGCGCGGCCGACGCGATGCCGGCAGCGCGCCGCTCGCACCCCCCCGGTCGACGGATCGGCGCGCGGGCCATACGCTTGCGTGGAGGGCGTGCCGCGGGGGCGGCGGGGGCGCATGCCTCCGGCGCATGAACGATGAGCCTGGGCCGCATCGGCCGCATGGCGCGCATCAGACAGGGACCTGACGATGGAAAACAACGACACGCCGCCGCGGACGCCTCGCGTCCTTCGCCCCGCCCCCGAGCCGGAAGCGCAGGAGGCCGGGACGCCGCCGCGGATGCTGGGGCTGCTGATCGTGGATGTCCTGGCCGCGAAGCCGGCCCTCCCGGCGCGCGCCGCGAAGCGTCAGGCTGCCCCGCAAGGCAAGCGCGCCCGCGAGTGATCGCCGGGCCCTGATCCTCGGGGCGGGAGCCTCGCCGCGCTCGACTCAGCCTGGCGCCAGGATTCCGAGGACGGCCTCGTGCAGCAGGCCGTTGCTGGAGATGGCTTCGCCGTGCCGCGCGGTCCTGGCTCCCCGCCAGTCGGTGAACAGGCCGCCTGCTTCCTCGATGACGGGCAGGATGGCCGCCAGGTCCCACGCCGCGACGCCGACGTCCAGCGCCACGTCAGCGCGACCCGTCGCCACCAGCGCGTGACCGTAGCAGTCGCCCCAGGTGCGGACGGCCGAGACGCCAGCCATTAGCGCCGCGAAGCCGTCCGGCGCGCGCTCCTGGCACGCGCGAACCGAGGTCGGCACGACCAGCGCGTCCTCCAGCTGACCCGTGGACGACACGCGGCAGGGACGGCCGTTCCAGGTGCAGCCCTGCCCGTGCGCCGCCGCGATCATCTCGCCGAGCGCCGGCAGGTAGATGACGCCGACCAGCGGCTCCGTGCGGACCTCGACGCCGATGAGGACGCCCCAGAGCGGGACCCCGCGGACGAACGCCTTCGTCCCGTCAATGGGGTCCACGATCCAGCGAAACGGAGCATCGCCCGGCGAGAGGCCGCCCTCCTCGCCGAGGATGGCGTGATCCGGGAACGCCCGCGCGATGATGCCGCGGATGGCCGCCTCGGCTTCCCTGTCGGCCACGGTCACGGCTGAGCCGTCAGCCTTGCGCTCGACCGGGACAGGCGTGCCGAAATAGCCGAGCGCGCGTCGCCCTCCGACATCCGCCGCCTCCATCGCGACCTGGAGGAGGGCAGGAAGCCCGGGTTCCTTCATGCGGTCACTCCCCCTTTCGGTCCCGCGAGCGCGGCGCGAGCCGCCACGACGCGATCGCGCGCTTCCTCGGCGGTCGCGGCGATGGCCGTGAGATGCCCCATCTTGCGACCCGGTCGCGGCTCCGACTTGCCGTAGAGGTGAAGCTTCACGTCCGGGAACGCGAGCGCCGCCCTGAAGTCGGGCTCGCCCTTCGCCCACAGATCGCCCAGCAGGTTGGCCATCGCGGCGGGCTGCATGAGGCGGGTGGACCCCAGCGGGAGCCCGCAGACCGCGCGCGCTTGCTGCTCGAACTGGCTCGTGACCGACGCGTCGAACGTGAGATGCCCGGAGTTGTGGGGCCGCGGCGCGATCTCGTTGACCAGCAGGCGCTCGTCGCGCGTGAGGAAGAACTCGACGCAGAGCACGCCGACGAGCTCCAGTGCCGCCGCGATGGCCCGCGCGATCTCGACGGCCTCGGCGGCGACGGCCTCCGGAACCCGCGCCGGCGCGACCGAGACATCCAGGATGTGGTTCTCGTGGGCGTTCTCGATCGCTCCCCAGTGGGCGAACGCGCCGTCGAGGCCACGGGCGCACACGACCGAGAGCTCGCAGGCGAAGTCCACGCGGCGCTCCCACACGAAGTGACCGCCCTGCTCGGGCACGGCGGCGGCCGCGTCCTTCTCGTCCGCCACGCGGGACTGCCCCTTGCCGTCGTAGCCATGACCCGCGGTCTTGAGCACGGCCGGCACGCCCACGTCGCGTGCGGCCACCAGGGCGTCGGCGCGCGTGCGCACCGCCATCCACGGCGTGGTCGGGATGCCGTGCGCCGCCAGGAACTCCTTCTCGCGCAGGCGATCTTGCGCCACGTGCAGCACGTGGCCGGCCGGATGAACCGGCACGAACTTCGCCGCCGCGTCGGCGGCCGCCGCCGGCACGTTCTCGAACTCGAACGTGACGACGTCCACGGCGGCGGCGAACGCGCGGATCGCGCCGAGGTCGCCGTAGTCCGCGCGGATCTCGACGTCGGCCACCTGACCCGTCGGCGTGTCCTCGTCGGGCGAGAGCACGTGGACGAAGTACCCCATGCGGCGCGAGGCGATCGCGAACATGCGACCGAGCTGCCCGCTGCCCAGAACGCCGATGATCGAACCCGGAAGAACCGGATTCACGGCAGCCTGTCCCCGAGGACGTCCTGCGTCTGGCGCTCCCGGAAGCGGCGGATCTTGTCGCGCAACGTCGCGCGGCTGCCGGACAGGATCTGCGCCGCGAGAATGCCGGCGTTCCGCGCGCCCGCCTTGCCGATGGCCAGCGTCGCCACGGGCACGCCGGCCGGCATCTGCACGATAGACAGGAGCGAATCGATCCCCTGGAGCGCGGACGACTGCACGGGCACGCCGAGCACGGGCAGGACGGTCTGCGCGGCGGCCATGCCCGGCAGGTGCGCAGCGCCGCCCGCCCCGGCGATGATCACCTCGAGCCCCCGGCCCTCGGCGTCCCGCGCGTATTCGGCGAGCCTCTCGGGTGTCCGGTGAGCCGAGACGATCGCGCACTCGTGCGGCACGCCGAGCTCGTCGAGCACGTCCGCCGCATGACGCATGGTGTCCCAGTCGGACTTCGACCCCATGATGACGCCCACGAGCGGGCGCGGCTCGCGCGGCACGACCGCGAGGCCGCGCCGGGCGCCGGGACGCTTGGTCTTGGATGGGCGGGCAGGCGGCATGCGCGAAGTCCTCGGGCGAGCGAGCGATCAGGCCGGCCCGGTGCGGGCCTCGGCCCTCCAGCCGAGGCGCTGCAGGCCCGAAGCCACGGCCGAAGCGACATCCTCCGCGTTTCGCCGGCTCGTGTCCACCACGACATCGGCCTGGCGGTAGGCCGGCTCGCGGGCGGCGAGCAGCGCCTTGAGCTCGCCCATCGCGTCGGCGCGATTGGCCATCGGCCGCTGATCGCCCTGGCGCAGAACCCGGTCCATGTGATCGCGCGGCCGCGCCTTGAGCCAGGCCGTCGCGCAGCGTGCCCGCGCGAGCGGCCACGCGTCGTCGTCCTGCACGATGCCGCCGGGGAGCGCCGCCACGCAGGGCTCGCCGGCATGGACCAGGTCGCGCAGGACGGCCGCGCCCAGCCGGCGGTGGAGGGCCTCTCCGTGAAGCGCGAAGAGTTCGGCCAGCGAGAGCCCGGCCCGGCGCTCGATGCGATCGTCGAGCTCGACGAACGGGACGCCCAGGCGCTCGGCGAGCAGCTGGCCCACGGTGCTCTTGCCCGCTCCGCGCAGGCCCACGAGCGCGATGACGGGCCGCGCTTGAAGCGGAGCGCCGTCGGCCGCGGTGCCGACCAGGCTCTCGAGCGGCACCTCGAGCGCGTGCGCCACGGCGGCCAGGCGGGTGAAGGCGATGTTCGCCTCGCCCGCTTCGAGCAGCGAGTAGAAGCGCAGCGACAGGCGCGCGCGTTCGGCGACCTCGCGCGCGGTGAGGCCGCGGTCGGCGCGCAGCTGTCGGCAGCGGCCCCCGAGGGCGCGCAGCAGTTCGGCCGGGGCGGTGGAGTCGGTCATGTTGCATGCATGATACTGCATGTCCTGTCAGGTGTGGAAGCAACATGTTGCACTATTTGCGTCGCCGTGCCATGCTCGCGTCACCATGGCTCAGGCAGACGTCGCCCCCGCGTCGCCGGTCGTCTTCGAGACCCGGCCCGACAAGTACCGCCATCTCCGCGTGGAGACGGACGGCCCCATCGCGCGCATCCTCTTCGACATCAAGGAAGATGAAGGCCTGCGCCCGGGCTACGCGCTCAAGCTCAACTCGTACGACCTGAGCGTGGACCTCGAACTCGCGGACGCCATCCAGCGCCTGCGCTTCGAACACCCGGAGGTCACCTGCGTCGTCGTGACCTCCGCGCAGGAGGGCATCTTCTCCGCCGGCGCGAACATCTTCATGCTCGGCTCGTCCTCGCATGCGTTCAAGGTGAACTTCTGCAAGTTCACGAACGAGACGCGCCTGTACATCGAGGACGCGACCGAGAACTCGGGCCAGACCTACATCGCGGCGCTGAACGGCACCGCCTCGGGCGGCGGCTACGAGCTGCCCCTGGCCTGCGCCGAGATGTACCTCGTGGACGATCGTCGCTCGGCGGTCTCCCTCCCCGAGATTCCCTATCTGGGCGTGCTCCCCGGCACCGGCGGCCTCACGCGCGTCGTGGACAAGCGGAAGGTCCGACGCGATCTCGCCGACATCTTCGTGACCCTGGCCGAGGGCGTGAAGGGCAAGCGCGCGGTCGAGTGGGGCCTGGTGGACGGCGTGTTCCCCACGTCGCGCTTCGCCGAGAGCATCGCGGCCCGCTCGAAGGAAATCGCGGGCAAGGGCCGGCCGGACCGGAAGGGCATTCAGCTCGAGGCTCTCGACCCCGCGATCACCGACGACGCGATCACGTACCGCCACGTCACGCTGACGTTCGGTCCCCAGCCGCGCGTTGCCCGGCTGGAGATGCGCGTGCCGGCGGATCTCCCCGAGATCCCGGCGAGCGCGCGCGATCTGGGCTCGTCGTGGTGGGCGTTGCGTGCCTTCCGCGAGCTCGACGACGCCTTGCTCCGCCTGCGCTTCAACCATCCATCCGTGGGCCTCGTCATGCTGGCCACGCGCGGCCGCGCCGAGGACATCCTGCGGCTCGACGATCAACTCGCCGCGCGCGCCGACGACTGGTTCGTGAACGAGGTCCGGCACCACGCCAAGCGCGTGCTCAAGCGGCTCGACGTCACGGCGAAGAGCTTCTTCGCGATCGTCGACCAGGGCTCGTGCTTCGCGGGCTCGCTGTTCGAGCTGGCGCTCGCCGCCGACCGCACCTACATGCTGGACGAGCCCGGCGTGACGGTCGCGCTCTCGCCGATGAATGCCGGACCGCTCCCGATGGGCAACGGCCTGACGCGCCTGGCCTCGCGCTTCCTCGCGCGCCCCGGCCACGCCGTGGAACTGGCCGCGAAGCGGGGGCCCGTCACGGCCGCCGAGGCCTCCGAGCTGGGCCTCGTGACCGCCGCCGTGGATGCGATTGACTGGGACGACGAGGTCCGCCTGGCCGCCGAGGAGCGCGCGAGCTTCTCGCCGGACAGCCTGACCGGCATGGAAGCGAGCTTGCGCTTCGCCGGACCCGAGACGCTGGAGACGAAGATCTTCGGACGCCTTTCCGCGTGGCAGAACTGGATCTTCCAGCGGCCCAACGCGGTCGGCGAGCGCGGCGCCCTCTCGCTGTACGGCATGCCCGAGAGCCCCGAGTTCGACTGGAACCGCACGTAGCGCGGCAGGCGCCTCCTGCCCGCCCCCGCTCACGCCGGCCGCGCGCCGGCCCCTGATGGAGCGACGACATGGCCATCTCCTACGAGAAGATTCCCAACAACGTCAACCTGGCCGACAACCCCAAGCTCCAGAAGGCGCTCGAGGAGTGGCAGCCCAACTTCATCCAGTGGTGGATGGAGATGGGGCCCGACGGCTTTCAGGCGGACAACATCTATCTCCGCACGGCCGTGTCGGTCGATCCCTCGGGCTGGGCGCACTTC
The DNA here is from genome assembly GCA_964613915.1 of uncultured Thermoanaerobaculia bacterium. GTDB lineage: Bacteria > Acidobacteriota > JBCCFW01 > JBCCFW01 > JBCCFW01 > CAZTIW01. Next base: position 58,264 of record CAZTIW010000022.1, on the reverse strand, counting down.
GACTACGTGAAGATGCCCGAGTACCGCTGGGGCATCTTCCTGACGCCCCCGCCCGCCGACCGCCGCATCGGCTTCGGCGACTCGATGGGCAAGCCCGCGTGGGAGCAGGTCCCCGGCGAGTTCCGCAAGGAACTCCGGCGCATCATCGTGACGCAGGGCGACACGGAGCCGGCCTCGGTCGAGCAGCAGCGCCTGCTCGGCAAGACGGCGCCCAGCCTCTATGACCTGCGGAATCTCTTCCAGGTCTACGTCGAGGAAGGCCGGCACCTCTGGGCGTTGGTCCACCTGCTCCACGAGTACTTCGGCCGCGACGGCCGCGAGGAAGCCGAGGAGATGCTGCACCGCCGCTCGGGCAATCCCGACTCGCCGCGCATCCTGGGCACGTTCAACAAGCCCTGCGAGGACTGGCTGTCGTTCTTCTGCTTCACGATGTTCACCGATCGCGACGGCAAGTATCAGCTCGCCGCGCTCGCCGAGTCCGGCTTCACGCCCCTCGCGCGCGCCACGCAGTTCATGCTGACCGAGGAAGCCCATCACCTGTTCGTCGGCGAGACCGGCGTCGGGCGCGTGGTCGAGCGAACGGCCGATCTCATGCGGCAGGCGCGGTCCGAGGACATCCGGGCGCTCGGCGGCATCCCGCTGGACATCATCCAGAAGTACATCAACGAGTGGTACAGCTCCAGCCTCGACCTCTTCGGCGGCGAGGACTCCAGCAACGCCGCGACGTACTTCGCGCAGGGGCTCAAGGGGCGGTTCGACGAGAGCAGCGACAAGAAGTACCCCGACCACGTCGCCGTCGAGGGCACGTACGAGATCGAAGCCCTCGGCGCCGACGGCACGTTCAAGCCACACGAGATCCCGCTGCGCCGGGCCATGAACCTGGTCCTGCGCGACTCCTACCGCGAGGACTGCGAGCGCGCGCTCGGCAAGTGGAACCGCTCCCTCGAGGAGGCCGGCCTCTCCCATCGCCTCTACCTGCCCCACCAGCGCTTCAACCGGATGGTCGGTCTCTACTCCGGCCTGGCCTTCGACCCCGAGGGCAAGCCCATGTCCGCCGAGGAGTTCGCGCGCCGTCGCGGCGAGTTCCTGCCGACCGACGCCGACCTCGCCTACGTGAAGTCGCTCATGAAGCCCTGCGTCGAGCCGGGTCAGTTCGCGAGCTGGATCGCGCCCCCGCGCCGCGGCATCAACGGCCAGGAGCTGGACTTCCGCTACGTGCAGTTCGCCCCGCGCTGATCGCGCTCCCGGCCCCCGACAGGACCCCCGCATCATGAAGATCCTCAAGTCGTACACCTGCGACCGCTTCGTCGAGGGCGGCGATCGCGCCCCCCTGCTCGACCCGTCCACCGAGGCTGTCCTGGCCGAGACCGGCACGGGCGGTCTCGACTTCCGCGCCGCGATCGATCACGCGCGCGGCACGGGCGGCCCGGAGCTGCGCGGCATGACGTTCGCGGCCCGCGGCGACATGCTGGCCGCGATGGCGCTCGCGCTCCACGCTCATCGCGACGAGCTCATCGATCTCGCGATGGCCAACGGCGGCAACACGCGCGGCGACGCCAAGTTCGACATTGACGGCGCGACCGGCACCCTCCAGCACTACGCCGAGATCGGCAGGTCCTGGGGCAGCGCCCGCGTGCTGCTCGATGGCGACGCCATCCGGCTGTCGCGCAGCCCGCGCCTCATCGGGCGTCACGTCCAGCTTCCGCTGACGGGCGTCGCCATCCACATCAACGCGTTCAACTTCCCGGCCTGGGGCTTCGCCGAGAAGGCCGCCGTGGCCCTGCTCGCCGGCATGCCCGTCATCACCAAGCCGGCCACGAGCACGGCGCTCGTCGCGGCGCGCTGCATGGAAATCCTGGTCGAGCGGAAGGTCCTGCCCCCCGGCGTGTTCTCGATGATCGCGGGCTCGGTCGGCGACCTGCTCGACCACGTCACGTCGCAGGACGTCATCGCGTTCACCGGCAGCAACGCCACGGGCACGCGCATCGCGGGCCGGCCGGGCTTCGTCAGCGCGGGCGTGCGCGTGAACGTCGAGGCCGACTCGCTCAACGCGGCCGTCCTGGGTCCCGATGTCGAGCCGGGGAGCCCCACGTGGGACCTCTTCGTCCGCGAGGTCGCGCGCGACATGACGCAGAAGGCCGGGCAGAAGTGCACGGCCATTCGCCGCGTCCTCGTGCCTGAGGGGCAGATGGACGCCGCGCAAGCCGACCTGATCGAGCAGGTGCGATCCGTGAAGGTCGGAGATCCGCGCGAGCAAGGCGTGCGCATGGGCCCGCTCGCCACGCGGTCGCAGCTCGACGACGTGCGCGCCGGCGTTGCCCGGCTGCGCGAGGTCGCCGACGCCGTGCTGGGCGATGGCTCGCGCGGGACGCTCCTGGGCGTCGAAGGCGACCGCGGGTTCTTCATGGCCCCCGTCCTGTTGCGCGCGAAGGCCGGCGATGCCGCCGCGGTGCACGAGCACGAAGTGTTCGGTCCCGTCGCGACGCTCCTCGCGTACCGCGACGCGGATGGCGCCGGCCGCGCGGTCCAGCGCGGCGCCGGCGGCCTGGTCAGCTCGGTCTACTCCGACGACAAGGCCTTCATGGGCCAGATGCTGACCGCCATCGGCCCCTTCCACGGCCGCCTCAACTTCGGTTCCGCCAAGGTCGCGGAGCACTCGATGGGGCCGGGGACCGTGCTGCCGAGCCTCGTTCATGGAGGTCCGGGACGCGCCGGTGGCGGCGAGGAACTGGGAGGCCCGCGCGGGCTGGCGCTCTACACCCAGCGCGTCGCCGTGCAGGGTGACGACCCGCTGCTCGCGAGCATGCTCGGCGACGCCTGCCGCCCCGACGCGCCGGCCTCTCCTTCGCCGGGCGCCTGAAGCGCACGCCAGGTGCCGTGACCCTGGTGCCGGGCGGTCCAGCCGCCATCGGCCGAGGCGAGACGCCCCGTCGGCCAGGTCCCGCGGACGGCTCCCGCGACCAGCAGGCCGCTCAGGCCGCATCCGCGATGCCGCAAGTCATTGAATCCCTTGACGCAAGGCAGCCTCACCGCTACCTTGCGAGAGGCCTCCGGCCCCGGAGGACGCGAAGCCTCACGTCGGGCTTCCCCGCGTCCGAAGTTCTTGCAAGGCCTCCCGGCGATCGCCCGGGCTGCTGCTCCTCACGATGACCCTCCCCCGCCCCGCACGCGCGACCGCACTCGCGCCGCGCTTGGCCCTCGGGCTGGCGCTGTCGCTCGGGCTCTGCCCCGGCCTCGCCCTCGCCGACGCCAACGCGCCCGAGTCGCGCCGGGTGTTGCTGGACGCCGCGGGGCCCGCGCCCGCGAGCCCCAGCACGACCTGGCGCGACCTCGAAGAATTCCTCGCGCGCGGACCCGAGGTCGGCGCGGGCCTCGCCGGCGGCACGACGCTCCCCGACGCGGACGCCGAGGCCGTGCTGGATCGCATCGGCGCGCTCTCGTGCGGGACCGCGCTCGTCCGGGCTGCCGAGCGGGCGCTTCCGCGGGCCGAGGGCACGCGCGCCACGGGCATCGCGCGCCTCCTCGCGCCGCCCGCCTACGCCGCGGAAGGCAGCGTCGCTGGCGACGAGACCATCACGGTCAGGTACGACACCTCCGTCGCCTCGCGCCACGCGGTGTCGCGGCGCGACCTCGACGGCGACCGCGTCCCGGACCTCGCGCAGGCCGCGGCCCTGGAGAGCCGCGAGATCGCGGACCGCCTCGCGACGCTCCTCGGCGTCACGCCCGGCGCGCTGCGACTCGACATTGACTTCGCGGCGTCACCGTACGCCGAGGGCGCGGCGCTCCCCGGCGCCCCTCCGGTGATCGTGCTGCCGCGTGACCTGCGCGGCGCCGAGGCCACGGCCGCGCTCGCGCATCAGATCGCGCACGCGATGACGCGCGACCTCGCGCCTGACCTGCCGGCTTCGTTCGAGGAGGCCGTGGCGACCTGGCTTGGCGAGACGGTCCTGGCGGAGCGCGAGGGGCTCCGCTTGCTGCCCGCGCAGTTGCTGCCTGCCCGCCACCCCGCGCGGAGCCTCTTCTCGCCGGGGATCGGCGAGGCGCGCGGCGACGCGGCCTTCCTGCGCTTCACGACGGACGTCCTGGCGCTCCCGCACGCCTGGGTGGGTGACGCGATCGCGGACCTCCCGCGGCGCCTGGACGAAGCCCGCCGGTCGCCGCGGATCGCGCCGGCGGACGCGCCCCTGGCGGCGCTGGCCGAGGCCCTCGACGGCGTCCTGTCGCGGCACGGACTGACCCTGGCCGAGGCCGTGGCCGAGTACCAGTCCTGGTCGCTCGAGCAGGATCTGCTGAGGCGCGGCCTCTCGACGTCCGTGGATGTCGAGCTCGACATGTTGCCGGAAGAGGTCCGGATAGATCCGGGCGACATCCCCGCGTTCGGCCAGCGGCGCTTCGGCGTGCAGCTCCCGCCAGGCGGCGGCGTGGAACTCGCCTTCGAGTCGGCCGAGCCGCTCACGTCCTCCGCCATCGTCTTGATGGCCGACGGCACGGTGCGCCGCATTCCGCTCTCGGGTTCGCGTGGCATCACGCTGCCCGCGTCGGCCCTGCGCCGCGTCATCGTGCTCGTCCAGTCGCCGACGATCCCGCGCGGCCTGAACCGGTGGCAGGTCCCTGGCATGCCGGCGACGCCCGGGCGCCTCGTGGTGCGAGAGAACCTCGCCTGGCCGTTCGTGCTCACGGCGCTCTCCGCCGAGCCCGCTCCCGGCCAGGTGACGCTGTCGTGGGAGACCGCGAGCGAGGAGGACATGACGGGCTGGATCGTCGAGCGCGCGCTGCGCCCCTCCGGTCCGTGGCTGGTGCTGTCCGCGGCGCCCCTGCCCGCGCAGTCGTTCGCGGACGCCGCGGCGTCCTACGCCTTCGTGGACGCCACGCCACGCCCCTCCCTGCGCTACCACTACCGGGTGCGCGCGCTCACGCGCGGCGGTCTGGCCGACCTCACGCCGACCACGTCGCTGCGCACGCTTCCCGCGCCGCGCTGAGCCCCTTCCCGCGTGGCCGCTGATCGGCGCCAGGAACCTCTCGGGCCGGGCGGTGTCCCTGAGAGCGACGGTCGCGCGCCGCGCCCAGGTGCCGGCGAGCGCCCGGAACACGACGCGGCCGTGGTGGCCGCGGCCGTGCGCGGCGAGCCAGCCGCCTTCGAGGAGATCGTGCGGACGCACGCGGGCCTGGTGCTGTCGATCGGACGGCGCATGCTGGGCACGCGGGAGGCCGCCGAGGATCTGATGCAGGACGTGTTCATCAAGGTGCACCGCGCGCTCCCCGACTTCCGGGGCGAGGCCAGCCTCAAGAGCTTCATCGCGCGCATCGCCGTCAACACGGCGCACAACCGCCGCCGCGACGACAGCCGGCGCCTGCGCGTCGTCGCGCCGTGGGCCCCGCGCAACCCGGACGGCGACGCGCCGGAACTGGCGGACATCGCGGCCGACACGGCCCCCGGGCCCGACCGCCTCGCGCTCTCGTCCGCAGCCCGCGCGCGCGTCGAGGCGGCCCTGCAGGCGATGCCCGACGAGTTCCGCGACGCGCTGGTCCTGCGCGAGATCGAGGGCCTGTCCTACGAGGAGATCGGCGAGGCGCTCGGCGTCGCGCCCGGAACCGTCAAGTCCCGCCTCGCGCGAGCGCGCCTGCGCATGCAAGAGGCTCTGGGCGATCTCGTCGGCGGAGGCTGGCCGTGACCGACCGGACGCACGAACCCGCGCGACCGGGCTGCCCGCCCGTCGAGGATCTCTCGGCCCTGCTGGACGGCGAGGTCTCGAACGCCGTCGCGGGATCGCTGCGCGCGCACCTCGCGACCTGCGAGAGCTGCGCGCGCGCGCTGCGCGCGCTCGAGGGCACGTCGCGCATCATCGGCGCGCTCGGCGGCGAGGCGGCCCCGGACGACCTCATCCGCCGGGTCGCCGCGCGCGCGCGCGTCGTTGCGTCCGATGCGCCGGCGCCGCGCTCGGGCAGCGGCCGCGCACGCCTGCGGCGCTGGCTCGCCGCGGCCGCGGCCATCCTCGGCGCGGCGATTCTCGTGCGCATCGTCCAGGAACAGCAGAGCCGCGTCCCCGACCCGCGCGTCGCCGCCGGCATGGCGGGGATGGCCGTGGACGAAACCGCGATGGCTCCCGCGCGCCGGCAGGTGGCCGGCGACGCGCCCCTTCCGGCCGAATCCGAGAGCCGCCTCGCCGACGCGACGGCCATGGACGCGCCCGTGGATGGCGCCGCCAGCGCGGCGCTGGCTGCGAGCGAAGCGCCCGCCGACCTGCGCAAGGACAAGGCCCTGAATCAGATCGCGCCCGCAGCGCCCGCAGCGCCCGCCGCCGCGTCAGCGGCCGAGCGCGCATCAGCCGCGCCCCGCCAGGAGGCGGCCATCGGCGGCGTGGCGGGCGGCGTCATCGGTGGCGTGCTGGGCGGCGATCAGGAATTCGCCGAGGGCAGCGTGTCAGAGCGCGAGGCCGACGACGCCGACCTCCGGCCGGCCGAGAAGAAGGAAGCGGCGGCCGACGCGGCCAGCGGGGGCGAGCGCGGCGCGTTCCGCGACGAGCTGGCCGATGGCAAGGCCATCAACGAGTACGCGCCCGAGCCGCCGGCCGCGGACGCCGCCCTGAGCGCCGCGGCCAAGCCGGCAGGCAACGCGGGCGCGCGCACGGCCGCCCCGCTGGCCGCGGCCGAGAGCCAGGCCCGCGCGAGTGACGCCACGGCGTCCGGGCCCGCGCCCGTGACGGCGACGCGCGACCGATCGCATCCGGGGGATCAGCCCGTCGCGATCGGCCCGGACATCGTGCCGCCCGTCCTCGCGTCGCGCGTGGATCCCGGCCTTCCGCCGGGAGCGTTCGCGCGGCTCGACTGCGTCATCGAGCGTGATGGCAGCGTGACCGTCCTGCGCGCGATCGACGCCACCGACGCGGCCAGCGCGCGCCTCGCCACGCGCGCCGTCGCGCAGTGGCGGTACCGGCCGGCCCGCCGCGGCGAGCAGCCCCAGGCGGTCCATCTCGAGATCCGCTGCGACGGACCACCGCCGGCGCGGTGAGGCTCGGCGCCATCCGGCGCCCCGCGCTCACGGCGCGGCGTCACCGACGCGGCGCGCAAAGACGTCCACCTGCTTGTGGAGCGTCAGGCCGTCCACGCTGCCGTCGGCAGCGACGCGGAAGGTCACGGTCCCCCGATCCGGCGCGATGCGAAACGAGACGTCCGATTCGGGGAACAGGCGAGCGGCCGGCTGGCCTGGATTCTCGACGCGCAGGCCGTCGCCCTCGCGCACGACGCGCACGCGGATCTCGGGCGCGGGGACGGGGCTGTACGTCCCGACGAAACGATCCAGGGCCTCCGCCGCGAGCGTCACGCGCGTGCCGTAGTCCTCGCGTGGCGGGGACTGGCGCAGGGCGGCGAGCCGGTCGTTCTTCGGGAACAGGTCAGCGATGCGACGGGTGGGCGGCTTCTTCTCGAGTTCAGCGGCCAGGTCCAGCGACACGGCCTCGCCGAAGTTCGCGAGGTCGTGCACGAACACGCGCCGCGCGCGCAGGTCGTAGATGGTCGCGTACGCCGTGAAGGCGCCCGCGCCCCGCTGGTGGATGGCCTCGAGCGCCAGCGTCATCGTCTCGCGCGAGGCGTCGCCGCGCGCGCGCAGCACTTGCTCCGCGCGGACGAACCGCTGGCACCTGTAGCCCGACGGCGCCAGGCGCGTGTTGGTGGCGATGAGGTGGTCGCCGTCGATCCGCCGGACGGACAGGCCCGCATCCGGCAGCCACGCAACGACGGCCGCATCGCCCGAGGCGTCCGCGAGCAGGAACTGCGACCTCGCGAGATGCGCGCAGTTGAAGCGGCCGAAGTACGCGAGGGCCTCCTCGACGGTCGCGCACTCGTTCATGATCCTATCGAGGAGGTTCTTCGGCGTGGGCTTGGCGGGATCGGCCCCCCACGGCACCTCGGCCACGACGGCCGCGTCGAAGGCCAGGCCCTTCTCGTTCATGCTGCCCTGCGCGAAGTCATCCCGAAAGCCGACGTTGACCCGGCCGAATCGGCCTGGCTTCCCGGGAACGAACCAGAGGACGCCGGGCTCGACGAAGTCCTCGTTGTTGCCCATGAGGGCCGTCGCGTCGCCGCGGATGGCGATCATGGCGCATGACTCGACGCGGGGCGCCACCAGCGTGCCGCAGAGCGCGAGCAGGAACGCGAACCGAGCTGTCAGCGTCGCTTGCGGCGTCACGGGGCCTCGTCAGGCGGCAGGGGCGCCAGGCTCACGCGCGACGCCTCCGGAGGGTCGGGCGCCATCGTGCCATGCCGCGTCACGATCCGCCGCCCCGGACCGGCAGCCGCTGACAGGCGCGCGCGAAACCTCGCTCCCTTCCCCGCCCCCCGCAGGTCGACCGCGCGCCCGGGCGCCTCGACACGGTAGAATCGGCGGATCCCGGAAAGCACCGATGAACGCCCCCCTGCCCGCCATCGCGCAGCGGCTGAGTGACGCGCTTCAGGACGCCGCGAGGCGAGCCCTGGGCGTGGACCTCCCCGACCTGCACCTCACGACGCCGCCGAAGCCCTCTCTCGGCGACTTCGCCGTCGCGTCGTGCCTGCCGCTCGCGCGCCAGCTCAAGCGCGCCCCGCGCGACATCGCGCAGGCGGTCGCCTCCGCCATGGCTCCGGTCGAGGGCGTCGCGCGCGTCGAGGTCGCCGGTCCCGGGTACCTCAACGTGTTCCTGGATCGGAAGGCGACCCTGCTGCTGCTGCTGCGCCACCTCGAGACGGCGCCGCCGCCCCCGCGCGACATCCATGACGCGCCGCTCGTGAACGCCGCGCTTCCCAAGGTCATCGTCGAGCACACGAACATCAACCCGAACAAGGCCGCGCACATCGGGCACCTGCGCAACGCCGTGCTCGGCGACTGCCTGGTGCGGCTCCTGCAGCATGGCGGCACGCCCGTCGAAGTGCAGAACTACATTGACGACACGGGCGTGCAGGTCGGCGACGTCGTGGTCGCGTTCACGGCGATGGCTGGCCGCACGGCGGAAGAAGCGCTGCCGGTCGTCGAGGCGCTCATCGAGAGCCCCGCTCGCCCGTTCGATCACGAGTGCTGGGATCAGTACGCCGCGGTCGGCAGGTGGTACGCGGCGGACGCCGAGAGGCTGAAGCACCGGCGCGAGGCGCTTCACGCGATGGAGCGGGGCGAGGGCGCCATCGCGAGGCTCGGCGAGCGCATCGCGCTGTGCATCGCGAGGCATCATCTCCAGCTCATGGACCGGATTGGCGTGCGGTACCACCTGCTGCCCCGCGAGAGCGACGTCCTGGCCGCGCGGTTCTGGGCGCTGGCGTTCGAGCGCATGAAGGCCTGCGGCGCCGTGCATCTGGTCACCGAGGGCAAGAACGCAGGCTGCTGGGTCATGCCCCTGACCGAGACCGAGGAGTTCAAGAACCTCGAGGATCCCGACAAGGTGATCGTGCGCGGCGATGGCACGGTCACCTACGTGGGCAAGGACATCGCGTACCAGATGTGGAAGCTCGGCCTCGTGGACCGCGACTTCGCCTACGCCCGCTTCCATGACTACGGCGGCGGCAAGGTCGCGTGGTCCACGGACCAGCGAGCGGGAGCCACGAACGACCATCCGAGCTTCGGATCGGCCAGCGGCGTCTACAACGTCATTGATGTCCGCCAGAGCTACCTGCAGGCCATCGTCAAGAACGCGCTGCTGCTGCTCGAACACCAGGCGCAGGCCGACGCGTCGGTGCACTACGCCTACGAGATGGTCGCGCTCTCGCCGAAGACGGCCGAGGCGATGGGCTTCGAGCTGACCGAGGAGGAGCGAACGGCCTCGCACGTCGAGATGTCCGGTCGCCGCGGCCTCGGCGTGAAGGCGTCCGACCTGCTCGACCGGCTCGAGGCCGACGCGCTGGCCCGGGTGCGCGAGGCCGCCACCGAGCGCGATCAGCCGATCGACGACGCCGCCGCAACGAGCACGGCGCGCGAGGTCGCGGTCGGGGCTCTCCGGTACTACATGGCGCGCGTCACGCGAAACCGCGTGATTGCGTTCGACATCGAGGAAGCGCTCCAGTTTCAGGGCGAGACCGGACCCTACCTGCAGTACTCCGCCGTGCGCGCCGCGAGCATCTTCCGCAAGCTCGCCGAGGAGGGCATCACGCCGGAAAGCCTCGCGGCCTCGGCGGCCACCGAGGACTTCGCGATCCTGGCCGACGACACGACGTGGGAACTCGTCCTGCTCGCCGCGCGCCTGCCCGAGGTGGCCGACAGGGCGCGGGCGTCGCTCGAGATCGCGACGATCGCGCGGCACGGGTTCCTGGCCTGCCAGGCGTTCAACGCGTTCTACCGCGAGAACAAGATCCTCCGGGCGGAGACGGGCGCGCTGCGGCACCAGCGCGCGCTCGTGGCCCGGGCGTTCCTGCTCGCGCATCGCCAGCTCATGGGCCTGCTGGGCGTGCCGGAACCGGAGCGCATGTGAGCTTCCTGTCGCACTCGCGCGCCATCGAGCCGACGCCGGGCTGGCCGGCGCTGCTGTCGGGGATCGAGCAGCTCCGCTCCTGCGTGGTCGCGTTCTCGGGCGGCGTGGACTCGACGCTCCTGGCGAAGGTCGCGCACGATGTCCTGGGCCCGAAGGCCCTGGCGGCGCTGGCCGTGTCGCCATCGCTGGCCACGGCCGAGCGCGACGAGGCGCGCGAGCTGGCTGGCCTCATCGGCATCGATCTGGTCGAGGTCGCGACCGGCGAGGCCGAAGACCCTCGCTACGCCGAGAACACGCCGAACCGTTGCTTCTTCTGCAAGAGCCACCTGTTCGACGCGCTCGAGATCCTGCGCGTCGAGCGCGGCCTCGAGGCGTGCTGCTACGGCGCCATCACCGACGACCTCGGCGACGTGCGCCCCGGCATGGATGCCGCCCGGCAGCGCGGCATCGCGGCGCCGCTCCTGACAGCGGGCATCGGCAAGGCGGAGGCCCGGCAGGCCAGCCGCCGGCTCGGCCTGCCCACGTGGGACAAGCCCGCGATGGCGTGCCTCGCCTCGCGCGTCCCGCACGGGACGCCCGTCACCGCGGACCGTCTGGCGCGTGTCGAGCGGGCCGAGGCCGCCGTGCGCGCCCTCGGCTTCCAGCAGGTGCGCGTGCGGCATCGTGGCCAGACCGGCCGCCTGGAAGTCGGACCCGCGGAGGTCCCGAACGCCCTGCGCCAGCAGGACAGCATCACCCGCGCCGTGATCGCCGCGGGATTCGAGAGCGTCGAAATCGATCCGGCTGGCTACGGTGCCGGCCGGTCCCTGCCCCTGACTCCGGCCGATGCCGGCGCCGGGACCTGAGACATGTCCGCTGGCCACGGCGGCCGGCGCGCGACGGTGGAGTCCCCCACGATGACAAGCACCTCGACACGACCCGGCCCCACAGCCCCCCTGGCCTTGCTGCTCGCGGCGGCGCTCCTCGCGACCGGATGCCCCGCGCCCCCGGAGAATGCCGGCGGCGCGACGACGACCACGGCCTCGGCCGGCCCCCAGCGCGGCAACCGCCTGGTCATCGGCCTCGAGCAGGAGCCTGACAAGCTCAACACCACGCTCAACGCGATGGTGTACGGCACCTACATCAACAACGCCATCTACGGGTACTTCGTCCGCTACGACGAGACGATGACGCTCATCCCCGATGTCATCGAGGAGATCCCGACGCTCGAGAACGGCGGCATCTCGCCGGATGGCCTGCGCTATACCTATCGCTTGCGCAAGGGCCTGACGTGGCATGACGGCCACCCGTTCACGGCGGACGACGTCGTGTTCAGCGTCGCCGCGATCATGGACATGCGCCACGAAGTCGAGTCCCGCACGGGCTACGACCAGATCCAGACGACGACCGCGCCGGATCCGCACACGATCGTGTTCGAGCTCAAGCAGCCGCACGCGCCCTTCGTCGAGGAGATCTTCTTCAGCAACGGTCTCATGCCGAAGCACCTGCTCGAGGCGAGCGTCGGCACGGGCTTCGGAGCCGCGCCGTTTCACCGCGCGCCGGTCGGGCTGGGGCCGTTCCGCTTCAAGCAGTGGATCAGCGGCCAGTCGGTCACGCTGGAAGCCAGCGACACCTACTGGCGTGGCCGGCCGGCGATCGACGAGATCACGTTCCGCTTCATCCCCGATACCAACTCGCTCCTCGTCGCGCTCGAGGCCGGAGAGATCGACGGCTACGACAATGCCGGAACCGATCAGCGCACGCGCATCGCGCGCGTGCCGTGGGTCAGCGAGCACATCGTGCCCCAGCTCATGTGGGAGCACATCGACTTCAACTGCGAGGATCCGATCCTGTCGGATGTCAGGGTCCGGCAGGCGATCCAGCTGGCCATCGACCGGCAGCAGATCAGCCGCGAGATCTACGAGGGCCTCTGGCCGCCAGCGTACGGCGACATCGCCGAGTCGCTGAGCTGGTTCAACCCGAAGGTCCGCGAGATCGTGCGTCATGACCCCGCCGCGGCCGCAGCGCTCCTGGACGAGGCGGGCTGGAAGGCGGACGCGAACGGCATGCGCAGCCGTGACGGCCAGAAGCTGGCCCTGTCGATCTCGACGACCGCGGGCCGCGTCCAGCGCGAGCGCACCGAGGAAGTCCTGCAGCAGCAGCTCGCGGCCGTGGGCATCGAGCTCACCATCCAGAACCACAACGCCACCGCGTTCTTCGCGCCCGTGGAGCAGAACGGCGTGCTGAAGAAGGGCAAGTACCAGCTCGGCATGTACGCGTGGATCACGTCGCCGGATCCGAACAAGAAGTCGCTGTACCACTCGTCCGAGGTGCCGCCTCAGGGCCAGAACAACCCGCGCTTGCGCGACGCGCGGATCGACGAGCTTCTCGAAACGGGGCTGACGACGCTCGATCCGGCCAAGCGCAAGGTCATCTACGACGAGTTCCAGATCCGGCTCGCGACGCTCGTGCCGATGACGCCCATCGTGTGGCGCTCCGACATTGACGTGATGCCGAAGCGCCTCGTCAACTACAAGGCGAACCCCACCCAGAACGGCGATACCTGGAACATCTGGGAGTGGTCGCTCCGTCCCTGAGGGACCGAGTCCAGGGACATGCTCACCCACGTGCTCCGGCGCCTGCTCGGCGCCGTCCCGCTGCTGCTCATCATCAGCGCGATCTGCTTCGGCCTGATGCACATGGCGCCAGGCGGGCCGCTCGCGCGGATGCTGGAGAACCCGCGCGTCCGGCCCGAGGACATCCAGGCCATGCGCGAGAACCTCGGCCTCGACAAGCCGGTGCCCGTGCAATACGCGCGCTGGCTCGGCCGGAGCGTGCGAGGCGACTTCGGCAACTCGTACGTCACGGGCAAGCCCGTCCTGGGAATGATCCTCGAGCGGCTCCCCGCGACGCTCGAGCTGACGCTGACCGCGTTCACCCTCTCGCTCCTGTTCGGCATCGGCGCCGGGATCGTCACGGCGGTCAAGCGGGCCACGAAGGCTGACTACGCGGCGACGTTCCTGGCCTTCGTCGGGATCTCGATGCCGGTCTTCTGGCTCGGCCTCATGGCGCAGGTCGTCTTCGGGCTGTGGCTGAACGTGCTGCCCGTGACCGGACGCGTGACCGAGGGCGCGGGCGGGGGCGGCTTCGGCGACCGCCTCGCGCACCTGGCGCTGCCGGTCATGGTGCTGAGCCTGCTCTACGTCTCGAGCTGGAGCCGCTACATGCGCGGCGCGCTGATCGAGGTGCTCTCGCAGGACTACATCCGCACGGCGCGCGCCAAGGGCCTGTCCGGCCGTGTCGTGCTCGTCCGCCATGCCGTGCGCAACGCGCTCATCCCGCTCGTGACCATCGCCTGCCTGCAGGTGCCCGGGCTGTTCACGGGAGCGATCATCACGGAGGCGATCTTCGCGTGGCCCGGCATGGGCCGGCTGTTCTACGACGGCATCCAGAAGGGCGATTACCCGCGCCTGATGGCCATCTTGCTGATCTCATCCGCCCTCATCGTGCTCTTCAACCTGGTCGCTGACGTGCTCTATGCCGTGCTCGACCCGCGGATCGCCTACCGATGAGACCGAAGCGCAGCGAGACCTACTGGGCCATGACCTGGCGCCGGTTCCGCAAGCACCGGCTGGCGGTGATCTCCGGCGCGGTCCTGATCCTGCTCGGCGTGGCGTGCGCGGGGATCCCGCTCGTCGTGAGCCCGCAGGAGAGCGTGCGGCTGAACTTCGCCGAGAAGCTCGAGCCGCCGTCGGCCTCCCATCCGTTCGGCACGAACCATCTGGGGCAGGACTACCTGGTCCGGGCGCTCTATGGCGGGCAGGTCTCGCTGCGGGTCGGTCTCCAGGCGACGCTGGTGGCCCTCCTGATCGGGACGCTCCTGGGCTCCATCGCGGGCTATCGCGGAGGCTGGGCGGACGCGGTCATCATGCGCGGCGTGGATGTCGTCCTGGCGATACCCATCTTCTTCGTGCTGCTGCTCCTGGCCTCCTACTACGGCACGAACATCAACACGGTCACGCTGATCATCGGCCTCACGAGCTGGACCGAGATCTGCCGCCTCGTGCGGGCCGCGTTCCTGAGCCTGCGCGAGAAGGAGTTCGTCGAGGCCGCGCGCGCCATCGGCGTTCCCTCGCCGCTCCTGGTCGCCCGGCACCTCCTGCCGAACGCGGCCTCGCCCATCATCGTCGCGGCGACGCTGGGCATGGCGCAGGCGATCATCACGGAGTCGGCCCTGTCGTACCTGGGCTTCGGCGTGCAGCCGCCGCACGTGTCGTGGGGATCGATGCTGCGGGCAGGCCAGCCCGCGCTGTTCGAGCAGCCCTGGCTCGTGTTCTTCCCCGGGCTCCTCATCTTCCTCGCGGTGCTCGCGTTCAACTTTCTGGGCGATGGCCTGCGCGACGCGATGGACCCTCGCACCGGCCAGCGCTGAAGGGGCTCGCGCGCGATCGCGTCCGCGACGGCATGCCCCGAAAAGACAATCGCCCGCCACGACGCGCGCGGGCGCGGTCGTGCGGGCGAGGAAGAGAGCGTACTGACCCGGGGGCGATCCGGCTGCGCCCGGTGGGGCGCGCCTGGATCCGCTCAGCCAGCGGTCAGGCGGTCACGGCCTGGGTCGAGACCTGCTCGTACGCGGCGAAGATCGCCGGGCAGACCTGGCGCTCGACGGCCACCCAGTTGCGGAGAACCTCGCGGTTGGCGACGTCGAGGACGTAGTCAGCGCCGTCATGCTCGAACTTGACGTACTTGGGATGGAAACGCTTGGGGGCACGAGCCATGGAGAACCACCTTTCCTGTCGGAGGAGCGGCGCGCGCGCGCAGCGCCGCTGCATTTCGGGCCGGCCCTCCACCGGGTCCACCTGCTATCGAGATCGTCACGGGCGATCGCGCGGCTGCAAGACCGAGGCCATCTGTGGAAACCTGTTCATCTCGATCGTGATACCGGCGCATCCTGCTGATAAAGAGAGCTTTCTGGCGATACTGGCCCGCGAACGCCGAGCGCTCCTCATGCGTCATGTTGACGTACTGCCGGCAACGGAATAGCATCTGCCTACGTCACGTTGACGCAGGTACGCCATCTTGTCGCGGTCAGCTCTCGTCGCCCATCGTACTCCCGAGTTCGCCGAGCTCGCTCGCCGCCTGCTCGACCCGCTCGAGATCGCCGTCTCGGACGTGCCGCTCAAGCCGCTGCCCCGAGCGCTTCACGAGGCGGCACCCGACCTCGTCGTGGTGGACTTCGGCGAGGGCGGTCCCGATCTGCTCACCCTGCTCGAGGAACTCCGGCAGCGGCTCCCCGCCTGCGCCGTGGTGGCCGTCGCGGACGCGTCCGGCGCCGCCGAGGCCGTCGAGGCCCTGGCCACGTGCGTGGACGACTACGTGCTCGCCCCGCCCGAGCCGGGCGACTTTCTCGCCCGCTGCCGGCGCGTGCTCCACAGCCGCGGCCTGCACCGCCGGCTCGATCTCCTGCAGCAGGAGCTGAACCGCCGCTACGGCGCCCACCGCATCGTCTGCCGCTCGTCGGCCATGGAACAGATCTACAACCGCGTGCTCCAGCTCGCGCCGATGCGAACGACCGTGCTCATCACCGGCGAGTCCGGTTCCGGCAAGGAGCTCATCGCGCGCTCGCTCCACTACAACTCGCCGCGCCGCGACCACCCGTTCATCGCGATGAACTGCGGTGCCGTCACCGAGACGCTCATCGAGAGCGAGCTGTTCGGGCACCAGCGAGGCGCGTTCACGGGCGCCGTGGACACGGTGCCGGGCAAGTTCGAGCTGGCGGACGCCGGAACGCTCTTCCTCGACGAGGTCGGCCTCATGCCGCTCCCCGTCCAGTCGCGGTTCCTGCGCGTGCTCGAGCAAGGCGAGTTCATGCGCGTCGGGGGGACCAAGACGCTGCGCGTCAACGTGCGCGTCGTGGCCGCGACCAACGCGGACCTCGAGCAGAAGGTCCGGGACAAGGAGTTCCGCGAGGACCTGCTGTATCGCCTGCGCGTCGCCACCGTGGAGGTTCCTCCTCTCCGGAGGCGCCCGGACGACATCCCCGTCCTCGCGCGGACCTTCGTGCGCCAGCTCTGCGAGGAGAACGGCGTCGCCCGGAAGGACCTCTCGCCGGAGACCGTGGCGATCCTCGGCCGCCACGACTGGCCCGGCAACGTCCGCGAGCTCAAGAACCTGCTCGAGAGCCTCGTCGTGACCGTGCCCGACGCCACGATCCAGCCGGAGCACTTGCCGGAGTCCGTCCGTGTGGAGGCGCGCCTGGCGGCGCCACCCGTGCCGGGATCCGCGGGTCCCCCGTCCGGGGCCCCGGCGCCGCGACCCGCGCGGATCGCGCTGCGGCCGGGCCTCACGCTCGCGGCCGCCGAGGAAGCCCTGATCCGCGAGACGCTCGCCAGCCTCGCCGGCAACCGCAGCCGCGCCGCGCGCACGCTGGGCATCGGGCTGCGCACGCTGCAGCGCAAGATCCAGCGCTACGACATCAACATCCCGCCGGGGGCCGAGTAGCCTGCTGCCGCCGCGCCGGCCGCCGCAGGCTCAGCCGCGATTGCGGAGCTTGGGATCCAGCGCGTCGCGCAGACCGTCGCCGAGCATGTTGAAGCTCATGACCGCGAAGACGATGAGAAAGCCCGGGATCGTCGCGATCCACCACGCCGACCGGATGAACTCGCGCCCGTCGTTCACGATCGATCCCCACGTGGCCGTCGGCGGCGGGACGCCCAGACCCAGGAACGACAGGGTCGCCTCCGTCAGGATCGTGGCGCCGATGCCGAGCGTGGCGTGCACGATGACCGGCGCGAGAGCGTTCGGCAGCAGGTGCGCGAAGATGATGCGCGGCGTCGTCTGGCCGATCGCCCGGCTGGCCTGGATGAACTCCTGCTCCTTGAGCGACAGCACCATGCCGCGCACGATGCGCGAGACGCCCATCCATCCGGTCAGGCCCAGGATCGCCACGATCAGGTAGAGCCCCTGGGGCCCCGTCGGCCGGAAGAGACCGACGAGCGTCAGCACGAGCACGAGGCGCGGCAGGGACAGCAGCAGGTCCACGAGCCACGACATGACCGTGTCGAAGCGCCCGCCGAGATACCCCGAGATGGCCCCCCAGGCCGCGCCGAACGTGGCGGAGATCCCCACCGCGACGAAGCCGATGGAAAGCGAGATGCGCGCCCCGAACAGCAGGCGCGAGAACAGGTCGCGACCGAACTCATCGGTGCCGAAGAGATGCGCCAGCGAGGGCCCGATCTTGCTCGGGCCGGCGTCGATCATGTCGGGATCGAACGGCGCGATGAAGGGCGTGAGGAGCGTGATGAGCGCCATGACCGTGCAGCACGTCAGGCCGATCATGCCCAGCCGGTTCTTCATGAACTCGCGCCACGTGATCCGCCACTGCGCCTCGCCGTGATCGCGGCCGGAGGTGGCGCGGATCCGCAGCACGGCGATCGCCCAGAGCGCGGCCGCCGCCCCGATCCAGGCGACGAGCGCCACCGCCGCGTGGAGTGGGTGGCCCGTCCCGGGCGGTGGCGACAGGAGCGTCGGCAGGCGCGGAAAGCCGAGCACGCCCGCGATGACGAGGAGCCCGACGTGCGCCATGATGGCCGCCCCCAGGAAGGGACTGCCCGTCAGCACGTGACCGAGCCCCGGGCAGACGAGCCCCAGGCGCGCGGCCGGTCCGTGACGCCGTGTCCCCTTCGCGCTCACGAGTAGCGGATCCGCCGGTCCACGACCGCATAGAGCAAGTCGGCCACGAGATTGCCGATCACCACCATGAGGGCGAAGAAGAAGAAGCACGCCGTCAGGACCGGCAGGTCCTGGTTGAAGATGGCCGCCACGATCTGGCGGCCCATGCCCGGCCACGCGAAGATGGTCTCGGCGACGACCGCGCCCGAGAACAGGCCGGGCAGGCTCAGGCCGATCAGCGTGACGATCGGGATGAGCGCATTCCGGAGCGCGTGGCGCAGCAGCACGACCCGCTCCGACAGCCCCTTGGCGCGCGCCGTGCGCACGTAGTCCTGCCCCACGACCTCGAGCATGCTCGACCGCATGTACCGGGCGATGCCGCCCGCGTAGGCCAGTCCCAGCACGACCCCGGGCAGGATCAGGTGCTCGATCCGGTCCACGAGCTGCGCCATGGGCGGCATGCGAGCGTACATGACGGGGTCCACCATGCCCGACGACGGCAGCCACCCGAGCTTGAGGCTGAAGATGAGCATCAGCATCAAGCCGAGCCAGAAATCAGGCATCGAGTAGAGAAACAGGCTCCCCGCCGACAGGGCGTTGTCGGTCCACGTGTGCTTGCGCGCCGCCTGGATCACGCCGATCGTGACGCCCGTGATGAAGACCATGAAGAGCGTCACCGACGCCAGGAGGATCGTGTTGGGAAGGGCCTCGGCGATGAGCGTCATGACGGGACGCTCCTGCGAGATCGAGCGGCCGAAGTCCCCGGTCAGCAGGTTCCGCATCATGCGGACGTAGCGCACGGGCGCGGGCTGATCCAGCCCCCACTTCTTCTCGATGAGCTCCCTGACTTCCTGCGGCGTCTCCGGCGTGAAGTACTTGTCGGCCGCGTTGCCGGGCGCGAGCTCCACCATCAGGAACAGGAGCGTGACCACCACCGCCAGCAGCGGCAGGGCGAGCAGCAGCCGGCGGCTCAGATAGGTCAGCATGCGAGCGCTCCGGGACGGCCGAGGAGGCTCAGTACTTGTACTTCACCTGGCTCGCGGGGACTTCCCACTCGCTCAGGTGATCGATGTACGCGAGCATGTTGACGCTCGCGTTGCGGAAGCGCGAGTGCAGGGGCACGAGCTCATCCCGCCAGTACAGGAAGGTGTAGGGCTGGTCGTCGTAGATGACCTGCTGGAGCTCCCGCCAGATCGGCGCCTGCTCCTCGACCGTGACGGCCTTCATGCCCGCGTCGATGAGCTCGTCGGCCCGGGGGTTCGAGTAGCTGCAGAAGTTGAACTCGTGCTTCTTCTCGGGCGTGTCCGAGTGCCAGAGATCCGTCGGATCCACGAAGAGGCCGGCCGACCAGCCGCTCAGCGCGCACTCGAAGTCCTTCTTGCGCAGCCGCTCGAAGAACTGGTTGCTCTCGATCTGCTCGAGCTGCGCGTCCACGCCAATCGCCTTCAGGTTCGACTGGATGATGATGACCGCCTTCGCGCGGCGCGCGTTGCCGGCGTTCGTCAGGAGCTTGAAACGGAAGGGCTTGCCGCCCTTGTCGAGAAGGCCGTCCGCGTTCGTGTCCGCCCAGCCGGCGGCCGCGAGCATCTCCCTGGCGCGACCCGGATCGAACGGCAACGGCTTGATCGTGTCGTCGCGGAAGTCGCACAGCTCGGGCGTGATCCAGGACGTGGCCTCGACCGCCACGCGCTCGCCGCTCGGAAGCGTCAGCAGGTCCGCGATGATCTTCTCGCGGTTGATGGCCATCGTCAGCGCCTGCCGGACGCTCCTGTCCTGGAACATGGGATTGCGCAGGTTCCAGCCCAGGTAGTCCATGAAGCGGTACCCGCGCCGATGGATCGTCATGTCCTTGCGCGCCTGGATGCGCGGGACGTCCTCCAGGACCTGGAACGACTCGATGAGATCGACCGATCCGTTCTCGAGCTCGATGATGCGCGTCGCGTATTCGGGGATCACCTTGAAGATGACGCGCGCGAGCGAGGTCTTGTCCGTGCCGGTGTAGGCGGGGTTGGGCACGAGCTCCAGCGTGCTGCCCTTCTTCCAGGAGCCAATCTTGAAGGGGCCGGAGACGATGGGATTGCTGTTGAACTCGCACTCGCGCAGGCTCCCGCGCGGGACGCTCTCCAGCGCGTGCTTCGGCAGCAGGTTGAGCCCCGTGTGCGCGAGCTGCGACTGGCGATCGTAGGCGTGCGTGAACTCGAAGCGCACGGTGCGGTCGTCGATCACCCGCGGCCGCGCGTCGGGCTTCATGTGCTCGATGTACGGCATGCGGGGCGAAGCCACCGCCGGATCGGCCACCAGGTCGTACGTGAAGACCACGTCGGCCGCCGTGATGGGCGTGCCGTCGGACCAGACGGCTTCGGGGCGGATGCGATACGTGATCGAGAGGCCGTCTTCCGGGTGCTCGATGGACTCGGCCAGCTCGGGCGGGGCGATGATCCGGCAGTCGAACTTGCTGTCGGTCAGCGCCAGGAACATGTTGCCGTAAATGGCCGAGTCGGCCGCTGACTGCGAGACGACGGAGAGGAAGGACTCCGCATCGGACTGCACCGCGACGACCAGCGTGTCCGCGCCGGGGGCCTCGTCGGCCGCGACGACGGGCGCGTCGGGTTCCTCCGCCGGCTTGGGGCAGCCAGCCACCAGCACCGCGGCGGCGAGAAGGGCGAGGAGGGCGGGTCGCTGGGCCATCTTGAGGCATCCTGGCAGGGCGCGGGCGGCAGGGGGCCGGGCGCGCGAGGGGCGAAGACCTGGGCGGAAGCCCCGACGATAGCAGCGGGGCAACGGCAGCCGCAACGCCCGGCGAGCGCGACGCCGGAACACCCGGAACGCCGGCCCGCCGGCCCCGTCACTCGTGCCGGAGGCAGTCGATCGGGTCCATTCGGGACGCCTTGACGGCCGGGAACAGCCCGAACGCGACCCCCGTCGCTCCCGCCACGCCCAGCGCCACGGCGATGGCGACCGGCGAGATGATGGTGAGCCACCCGGCGAAGGCCGCGATGGCGAACGCCAGGAGCGTCCCGAGCGCCACCCCGACACCCCCGCCGAGCACGGCGATGGCCAGGGCCTCCACCAGGAACTGGTCGCGCACGTCCTTGCGCGTCGCGCCCGCCGCGCGCCGGATGCCGATCTCGCGCGTGCGCTGCACGACGGTCACGAGCATCACGTTCATGATGCCGATGCCGCCGACGATCAGCGAGATGGACGCGATGGCGCCCATGACCACGTTGAAGATGCGCTGGTTCTTCTGGCCCTGGCGGAGGAGCTCCTCGGGCACGACGACCTCGAAGTCCTCGATGCCCCGGTGCCGGCCGGACAGGCGCGCCTCGACCGCGGCGGCGGTCGCGCGGATCGGGGCGTCGTCCCGCACGCGCACGGCGATCTCGACGATGCCCGACGACATCGGATCGGACGCGAAGCGCGAGCGGGCGGTCGTCACGGGGATGTACACGTCGCGCGACGTGTCGGCGCCGGCCACCGTGGCGCTCGCGGTCGCCTGCCGCCGGTCCTCCATCAAGCCGACGACGCGGAACGTCGCGCGCCCGATGCGCAGCTCGCTTCCCACGGGATCCGCGAGCGGGAAGAGCTCGCTGGCCGCGGTCGCGCCCAGCACGCAGACGGCCGTGCTGTCGCGGATGTCCTCGTCCGCGAGGAACCGTCCCGCCGCCACCGGGTAGGACACGACCTCCGTGTAGGCCGCGGTCGTGCCGACCACGCGCAGGTCACGCGATCGATCGCCGGCCGTCACCGGCACGGCGGGCACGAGCAGGGGCGCCGCGGCCGCGACGCCCGCGACCGTCGCGAGGGCGGACGCGTCGTCGAGCGTCATGCCGACGACCCCCGCTCCTCGCGCTCGCGCCAGGTCGCGCCCGCGGAGCGTGCGCGCCTTCACGCGCAGCGTGGACGCGCCCATCGCGCGGATCTGCTCCATCGCCTCGTGACGCGCGCCGGCCGCGATGGACACCATGGCGATCACGGCCGCAACGCCGAAGACGATCCCCAGCGTCGTGAGCGCGGTGCGAAGCTGGTTGGCCGAGAGCTCGCGCAGGGCCACCCGGAATGTCTCGGCGCGGATCACGCGGCATCCTCCGCCGCGCGCGGATCGGCAAGGTACACGGACTCGCCGCCGGCAACGCCCTGCTCGATGACGACGCGCCCCGCGCTGGCCGGGCCGACCGTCACGCGGCGCCGCTCGTGACCTCGCCGGCTCTTCACGAACACGAACGCCTCGGCGCCCTTGCCGAACACCGCGTCTTCGGGCACGGACACGACATCGGGCAGCTCGTCGAGGACGTAGCGCACGCCGACCGTCATGCCTGGCTGCAGCCGGTCGTCCGTGCCGTCGAGTTCCACGGTGAGCGAGAAGACGACTTGCTCCACCGCCTCGGGCGTGACCTCGGAGCCGGCAAAGCCGCTGCCCTCCGATCGCGAGCGCACGATGGCGAGCGGATCCACGCGCGTCACGCGACCGGACAGCGCCAGACCCTCGACGGCGCCGACCTCGACCTGGACGGGGGTCCCGTTCACGACGCGGCCCACGAGCGTCTCGTCCACCTGCGACCGGACCTCCAGGCGCGAGAGATCGGGAACCTCGGCGACCGCGCCCGCCCAGGGGCCGATGTCATCGCCCACGCGGACCTTGCGCTCCTCGGGGCTCCCTCGCCAGCGGCGCTTCGTGAAGAAGACGCGGCCCGCGATGCTCGCCTTGAGCGACGCTTGCTCCATGCGAGCGAGGACATCGCGACGCCGCGCTTCGAGATTCGCGAAGACCTGCGACGCCCGCTGTCGCTCGAGCTCGACGGAGCGGCGCTCGGTCGCGATGTCCTCGAGCTTGCGCTCGTGCTGCACCTGCGCGCGCTCCGCGTCGAACGCCGCGGCCCGCCACGCGACCTCGGCCCGGTCGCGCGCCGCATGCGAGATGAGGCCGCTCGCGAGCTGCCGGTCCGCATCGTCGAGCGCCTGCCGGGAGCTCGCGAGCTTGCGACGCGCGAACTCCAGCGCGGCCTCGCTGGACTTGATGTCCAGGGCCTGGCTCTTCTCCTGGAACGCGAGTTCCTCGAGGTGCTTGTTGGCCTGGGCGCGCGTCTCGGCCATCTCGGCGTCCACCTGCTGCAGGTAGCTCTCGATCTCGCTCGTGTCGAACCGGACGACGACGTCGCCCGGCTGGACGGTCGCGCCCTCGTCCACGACCTCCGCCACCATGCCCCAGGTTTTCGGCACGAGACGGTCGCCGCTGGTGGCTCGCAGGACGCCCGTCTCTTCCACGACGACCTGGAACGCGCCGCGCTCGGCGACGGCGACGGGAGGCTCCTCATGATCGGGCGACGCGCCACCGAACGTGCAGCCCAGCAGGCCCGACGCGATCACGGCGACCGCCACCGCGACGCCCCATCCGCGATCGCCGCGGCGAATCATCCTCGCGGACTCTCGGAACGGCGGCGCCCGGGCTCCTCCGTGTAGGGCGGAGCGGGATCGTCGCCCGGCTGCGGCGACGGCGCGGGCCCGCTGGCCGGACGGAGCCGCACGCGGTCGCCCTCCTCGAGGCCGCTCTCGATCACGGCGGCGTCCGCGCTCGTTGCGGCCAGCACCACCGCGCGCTCCTCGCCCGACGCCAGCGTCACGAACGCGCGCCCGGCCGCGCGACGGACGGACGAGACGGGCACCTGCAACGCGTCGGCGCGCTCGTCGAGGAGCAGCTCCACGCGCGCGGTCATGCCCGGCCGGAGGCGCGCGTCCTGCGCCGCGAGCGCGACCTTCGCCTCGAACGCGCGCACGCCGGTGCCCTTGCCCTCGCGATCGCGCAGTTCCTTGGCGACGCCCGAGACGTCCTTGAGGCTCCCGGCCAGCTCGAGCCCGGGCCACGCCTCGAACGCGACGGTGGCCGGCACGCCCACCCGGACGTCCGCGACGTCGGCCTCGTGGATCTCGAGTTCGATCTGCATGACGGAGAGATCGGGCAGCTCGATGATGGACTGCCGCTCCCAGACCTCGTCGCCCGCCTTCCAGTCCTGCGCGCGCCACGATCGCGCGTGGATGGCCACGCCGTCGCGCGGCGCCACGGCGACCGCCCGCTCCAGGAACTGCTCGGCCTCCTGCACCTGCGCGCGCGCCTTGTCGAGGCGCGCCTCGGCGGCCTGCCTGTCCAGATCGAGCGTCTCCTCTCGCGTGGAGCTCTCTTCCGTCAGCCGCTCGAGAGCGATCCCGGCGTTCTCGGCCGACAGCCTCGCTTGCTCGGTCGCGAGCTCGGCCTGCGGGATCTCGGCGGCGGGCAGGATCTTGTTCTCGACCTGGCGCCGCTTGCGCTCGAGATCCCGCTCGGCGCGGTCGAGCTCGAGGCGCGCGTGCTCGAGCTGCGCGGTCGTCTCCCGCAGGGAGAGCTCGCGCTTGATGCGCGCGGAACGGATCTCCTCCGCGGCCTTCGCCACGCCCGCGGCCGCGACCGCCTGATCGATCCGCGCGCTGGCGAGGCGTTCCTCGATCTCCTTGGTCTCCAGCGAGAAGACCGTCTCCCCCGCCTTGACCAGCGTGCCCTCGGTGACGACGAAGTTGAGCTTGCCCTGGGTCGCCGCCTGGAGTGTCATGGTCTTCTCGGCGGCGACCTTGCCGGTGAGCGCCAGCGTCTTGCGAAACGGCCCGCGCCAGGCGGCCGCGACCGGCTCGTCGGTCGTGGTCCTGCATCCAGCCACGCCGGCCGCCAGGACCACCGCGAGCAGGCACGCCGCCCGGCGCGTCATGGTTCCCCTCGCCGCCATCGCTTCCGCCGTCATCGGTTCCCCTCCCCGGTCGAGGCGCCGCTCAGGCTCGGCAGCGGCAGCACGGGCACGTCGGCGACCGCGCGCGGATCGCTCCGCAGGTGCGCCGAGACCGGCCTGTCGTTGCCCACCCGATAGCGGCCGAGCGCGAGGTCCAGCGCGACGCGCGCGGTCGCGTGATCGTAGAGCGCGTTCACGAGATCCGTCTCGGCTCGAACCATCTCGTCCTGGATCTGCAGGAGGTCCGTCGTCCGGATCAGGTCTTCCTCGAGCTGGAGTTGCGCGAGACGCAGCGATTCGCGGGCGAGATCCACGTTCGCGCGCAGCAGCTCGATCTGCCGCTCGAGCGACCGCACGCCCCGCACGGCGTCTCGCACCTCGACGGTGACCTGCCGGTGAAGGTCCTCGAGCCGGAGGCGGGCGGACTGCTCGCCGATGAGCGCGCGCACCAGGGCTTCGTTGTCGGCGCGCTCGCCGAAGGTGTACGACAGCGCGAGACCGCCCGCCCAGCGATCGTCGTTCTCCAGGTCGAACCACTTGCTCGCGGCGTCGCCGTCCACCGAGGACACGCCGGCCGAGAGCTGCAGGTCGAGGTCCGGGCGCGTGGCGCTGCGGGCGACGGCGGCGTCGAGCTGGGCCAGTTCGAGATCCTCGCGGGCGGATCTCAGGTCCGCGCGCTGGCCGAGGGCCTCGGCGATCGCCGCGTCGAGATCGGCGCGCACCGGCTCGAAGACGGGCTCCCCGACCGGATCGAGCGGCTCGTCGAGGCTCCCGCCCAGCACGAGGAGCAGGTTGTCCCGCGCCGAGGCCAGGGCTTCCTCGTCGGTCACGACCGCGTTCTCCCGGGCGGTCAGCTCGCGGCTCGCGCGCTTGACGTCAATCTCGGTCACGAGCCCCTCGGCCAGCCGCAGCTCGTACGTCCGGTGATTGTCCCGCGCCCGCTGCACGGCGTCACGGTCAATGCTGACGATCGACTCGCGCCGGAGCACCTGGTAGAACGAGCGCACGACGTTCACGACCACGCTCATCTCGCTGGCGACGAGGCTTCGCGTCGCCTGCCGGAAGCCCGTCTCGGCGGAGACGAGCGGCGCGGTCGCCACGCGCTTGCCGCGCCCGCCCCAGAGCGGGATGCTCCACGTCGCGCTGGTCGTGGCCGCGTGCAGGGGGTCGAGGTCCTCGCCGCGCGTCCGGCGGCGCGTCAGATCGGAGCGAAGTTCGACCGATCCGCCGATGCGCAGGTCGCGATGCATCCGGAAGGTGAAGCCCTGGCTCTCGTCCGTGAAGTCCCGCGTGACGACGCCCAGCGGCGTCGTGATCTCGCCGTTGCGCTGCAGCGCATGGCCATCCCGGAACGACGCCGTGAGCTTGAAGTCGAACGCGTTCTCCGCCGCCCGCAGGCTCGACTGGGCGCCCGCCACGGACTCTCGCTCGAGACGCAGGCCGAAGGCGTGGTGAAGCGCGCGCTGCACGGCGTCGTCGAGCGTGAGCGCGGCGCCCGGCGCCTCGGCGGCGAGCGCCGGCGAGGCCACGATCAGCGCGAGCGCGAAAACGGCGGATCCCATGGACGTGAGCAAGGGCCCTCCCGGACCTCGGATGACGCGGACGCGAGAGTGTAGCGCGGACGCTGCGCGGCGCTGGCGGCCCGCACGGTCGCCCGCCGGGCCCGGGTGCCGGACACGCGACCGGCCGCTCGACGCCGCTCGGGAAACCGCGAAGATTCGTCGGCGCGGGGTCGTGCCGACTACAATGACCGGGGCGGACTCGGAGGCTGCGTGGACCTGGGCGAGAGCGACATCCGGGCGCTGGCGACGCTCGCGCGCCTGCGGCTGACCGACGCCGAGGTCGAGCGGGCAGCGGCCGAACTGGCGCGCCTGCTGGCGTACATCGAGCGGATGATGGCCGTGGACACGACGGGCGCCGCGGAGGCCGCGCACGCCGGCGAGCGCAGCATGGCCCTCCGGGCCGATGTCGCGCGACCGGGCCTGCCGCGCGCCCTCGCCTTGCGCGGCGCGCCCTCGGCGGACTCCGGCCTGTTCGAGGTGCCCCGCCTGCTGGGCGAGCGCCCCGCGGCCGAGGACGCCTCGTGACGGCCAGCATCCTGGACCTGTCCGCCAGCGAGATCGCGCGACGCGTCGGCAAGGGCGAGATCTCGGCCACCGAGTGCGCGCACGCCTTCCTCGCGCGGGCCCGCGCCGTGGGCGATAGCCTCGGGGTCTTCCTCGACCTCGACGACACGCACGTGCTGGAGCAGGCTGCCGGCGTGGACGCGCGACGCGCCGCCGGGAACGCCCCCGGGCCTCTGGCGGGCGTGCCCGTGGCCATCAAGGACAACATCTGCGTGAGCGGACGGCCGACGACCGCGGGATCGCGCATCCTGCTGGGCTGGGTGCCGCCGCACGACGCCACCGTGGTGTCGCGCCTGCGCGAGGCCGGCGCGATCGCGTTCGGCAAGACCAGCTGCGACGAGTTCGCCATGGGATCCTCGACCGAGCACTGCGCCTTCGGCGCGGCCCGCAACCCGTGGGATCCCGAGCGCGTGCCCGGCGGCTCGTCGGGAGGGTCGGCGGCCGCGGTCGCGGCGCGCGCGGCGCCCGTGGCGCTCGGATCGGACACGGGAGGGTCCGTCCGGCAGCCGGCGGCGTTCTGCGGGGTGGTCGGCGTGAAGCCCACGTGGGGGCGCGTGTCGCGCCACGGTCTCGTCGCGTTCGCCTCATCGCTCGACCAGGTCGGCCCGCTGGCTCGCAGCGTTGATGACGCCGCGCTCGTGCTCGACGCCATCGCGGGATCCGATCCGCTCGACGCGACGTCCGAGCCCGGCCAGCCGGAGGCATGCCGGGGGGGCGCCGGCGACGAGCCCTTCGTCTTCGGCGTGCCGCCCGAGGCGGTCGCGGCGGGCCTGTCGCCCCTCGTGCGCGCGCGCTTCGAGGACGCCGTGGCGGCGCTCGAGCGCGCGGGCGGCCAGCGGACCGACATCGCGCTCCCGCACGCCGAGGCGGCGGTCGCCGTCTACTACGTCGTCGCGACGGCCGAGGCATCGAGCAACCTCGCGCGATACGACGGCGTGCGCCAGGGTCATCGCGCCGCGGCGCGCGGCTCCGTCGACGAGATGATGAGCCTCACGCGCGCCGAGGGCTTCGGCGACGAAGTCAAGCGCCGCATCCTGCTGGGCACGCACGTGCTGTCGGCCGGCTACCACGACGCGTACTACCGCCGCGCGAACCGCGTCCGGACGTTGATCGCGGGCGACTTCGACCGCGCGTTCGCGGCCTGCGATGTCGTGGTCACGCCCACCGCCCCGACCGCGGCGTTCGCGCTGGGCGAGAAGACGGACGATCCGCTCGCGATGTACCTCTCGGACGTGCACACGGTGCCGGCGAGCCTCGCGGGACTGCCGGCCGTCTCGCTGCCCTGCGGCCTCGCCGAGCACGGCATGCCCGCCGGCGTGCAACTCGTGGGCCGCCGGCATGCCGAGCGCGCGCTCCTCGGCATCGCCGCCCGGCTCGAGCGCGAGCTGGCCTTCGCCACGAGGCATGCGCCGCGTGCCTGACGGCCGGATCGTGACGGCCGCCCGCGCTCGCGGGATGCGGTGCGCCCTGGCCGCGCTGCTCGCGACCTTCGGCCTCGCGACGCCTCGCGACGCGCCGGCCGCGGCGTCCGGACCGGCTGCCGCCGCGCGCGTGGACGCGCCGCCGGCGTTCGACCTCGGCGGCGTGAGCGGCGGCGTGCGCGACGGCCGGCTCGAGATCTGGACGCACGCGCGACCGGGCGAGGGGTGGCTCGCCATCGCGCGGCGGGCCACGTCCTCGCCCGCGCGATGGAAGGACCTGTGCGGCGGACGTGAGAACGCGCCGCTGCGCGCGGGCCAGGAAGTCGTGATCCCGCGCGATCTGTGGCGAGCGGGCGACGGCCACGCGCTGCTCGCGCGCCTGTTCCCGCGCGACACGGAAACGCCCGCGGGCCGGCGCCACGTCGTGACCGACGGCGCGCGCCTGGGCTTCGCGGAGTCCCCCTGGAGCCTCGCGACGCTCTTCACGGGCAGCGGCAAGCTCCACGAGAAGCTCGGCATGGACGAGGCCGTGCGAACGCGGGGCCTGCGTCCCGGCGACGCCGTCCTCATCCCCGCCGACCTCCTCCTTCCGGTCTGGCGCGCGCCGGGCGACGTGGCGCTGCGCGTGGCGGTCGGTGGCCGGCCGGCCCGGACCGCGAGCGCAGGCGGGAAGGCCCCGGCCGGCACGAACAAGAAGCCGGCCGCGTCGGCCGATGCCGCTCCCTCGCCGCCTCCCCCGCCAGCCGACGCGCCGACGGCGGCGGCCGTGCCGCCCGCCGACGCGCCCGTGTCCGCGTTCGAGAACTCCACCGCGCCGGCCGGCCGGCCGGTGCTCGCGGGCAGCGGGGGCCTGGCCAGCGAGGGCTCCGGATCCCTCGCCCTCGTGAAGCCCGGCGACAGCTCGGGCGGAACCGCGGCCGCCGTCCCGCGCGACGCGGATCCGCCCGCGGGGGCCGACGCCGCGGTTGCCACCGCAGCGAACGGCGGCGGCGACAGCGCCGCGGACGGCGGCGACGACAGCGCCGTGGACGGCGGCGACGACAGCGCCGTGGACGGCGACGGCGAGACGACTCCCCCCGACGGCCCCTCCCCTCCCGCGCGCGACATCCTCGGTGACTTCGTGCCCGGCGACGGCGCACGCGCGCCCGACGACGCGTTCGTGATCACGCCAGGGACGCGCAGCGCCGACGGTGAGCTGACGTTCGCGCTCGACAAGGAGGGCGCGCACGCCATCTACCGCCTGAAGAAGGGCGAGACGCTGTACACGCATGTCGTGATGCGCTTCACGGGCCTCCTGTCGGGCAAGGACGTGAACGACGCGGCGCTCCGCCTCGCCGCCCGCTCGCGCATCGACGATGTCCGGCAGATTCCGGCGGGCTCCGCCGTGCGCATCCCGCTCGCGGACCTGCTTCCGGAGTTCCTGCCGATCGGCCATCCGCGGCGCGTGCGCTGGCAGCAGGAACAGTCGGAGTCCACGCGCCTCGCCCGGCGCGAGCGGCGCAAGAACCTCGAGGGCGTGCACGTCGTCCTCGACTCGGGCCACGGCGGCGGCGATCCCGGCGCGGGCACCGAGAGGGTCTGGGAGGACGACTATGCGTACGACCTGCTCTGCCGGCTCAAGGCCGTGCTCGAGGATCGGACGCGAGCGCGCGTGCACCCCATCATCCGCGACCTCAGCTCGGGCCACGCGCCGCTGGCACGGATCGCGCGCGATCGCGACGAGGTCCTGCTGACCACGCCGGCGTGGCCCATGAAGGACTGGTCCGCCCGGTCGGCCGTGAACCTGCGGTGGATCCTGGCCAACGACATCCGGCGCCGTCTCGAAAAGGAGGGCGTGCCCGACGACCGGATCGTCTTCCTGTCCATCCATGCCGACTCTCTCCACGAGAGCGCGCGCGGCAGCATGGCGTACTATGCTTCTGCACAGTATCGAACGTCGCGTTCGGGCGTGCCGTCCGAGCCCGCGTACCGGGGGATCCAGGAGGTCCGGCCCGAGAACGGCTTCGAGATGTCGCGCCGCGAGATGCTGCGATCGGAGGGCCTCTCCCGCGATCTCGGCGAGTCGCTCATCGCGGCGCTGCGCGAGGCCGGGCTCCCGGTGCACGGCTTCAGCCCCGTGCGCGGATCCATCGTGCGCGCGGGCGCGTGGGTGCCGGCCGTCCTCAAGTACAATCGCATCCAGGCGGGCGTCCTGTTCGAGGCCTGCAACCTCAACAACCCTGCCGATCAGAAAAACCTGCGCGATCCCGCGTTCCGGCAGGACATGGCGGAGGCCCTGGTGCTCGGGCTCGAGAGCTACTTCAACGGACGGCAGCCAGCGACCGCCGCGCGAGCCGCGCGATGAGCGACGGCGCCCCGCAACCTGCCGTGCCCGCCGCCGCGCCGGCAGCGCCTGCCGTGCCCTCCGCACGCGGACGCCGGATCGGCGCCGTGCTGCTCGTGCTGGCGGGCCTGGCCGCGCTGGCCATCGGCATCGCCCTCGCCGTCTCCCCGATGCTGCGCTGGACCGCTCGGGCGAGCTTCGCCCGGCCCGAGCCGGCATCCGCGTGGCGCTTCGTCCCCGCGAACAAGCCGATCCTCGCGATCCTCGATGCCCGCGCGATCTTCGCCTCCGCGGCCTGGGCCGAACTCCGGCCCGATCTGAACGCGCTCGCCCGGCGCCACGGCATGGACCTGGGTCTGGCCGAGCGCAACGCGAGCTTCCTGGTTGTCGGGACGGACGGGCGCGGCTTCGCCGAGGGGGCGGCCACCGGGCCCCGCCTCTCGCCGCTCTTGCTCCCCCGCTTCGACCAGCACTGGCAGGCATCCGTGGTCGCGGGCCAGGCCGCCGTGACGGATGGCTCCGCGGTCATCGTGCCCCGCGAGCCAGGCGTCGTGGCGTTCGCGTTCGCCGAGACGCGGCGCGACGCGACCCCCGTGCTCGAGGCGGCGCTGGCCGGCCCCGGCACGCCGGTCGCCAGCGCGCTCGCGCTGGACGGCGCGGCGCTCCGGATCGTGGCGGTGCCGGATGACATCCTCCGCCGCCGCATGGCGGCGAGCTTCCCGCGCGACGCCGCGCGCCTCGCCGTCGCGATCGAGCGTCTCGACGCGCGCATCCTCACGACCGATGTCGTGTCGGGAGAGATCGCGCTGACGTACCCGACGGAGGACGCCGCCAGCGTCGCCGTCTCCTCGCTCCAGCAACTCGACCAGGCGCTGAGCACGGGCCTGATGGCGCTGCTCCTGCCGTTCCTCGGCGAGGACGCGGCCATCCTCGGCAAGCTCCCGCCGTTCGACGCCGAGCGCGAGGGCCGCATCGCGCGAATCACGTTCACGGCGACGCCCGAGCAGATCCGCGCCCTGATTGCCGAGGCTCCGGGGCCGGCCTGACACCCGCGCGGTTCAGCGCGCGAGGACGCCCGCGCGGTTCAGCGCGCGAGGACGCCCGCGCGGTTCAGCGCGCGAGGACGTCCGCGCGCTTCAGCGCGCGAGGACGTCCGCGCGCTTCAGCGCGCGAGGACGTCCTTCATCGTGAACACGGCGTGGAAGCGGTAGCCCTGCAGCGTCTCGGCGGCGCCCTCCTCGCGATCCACGAGGCACGCGGTCGCGACGACCTCGAGGCCGGCGGCCTCGGCGACCTGCACGGCGCGCAGGAGCGACCCGCCGGACGTGACCGTGTCCTCCACGACCAGCGCCTTCCACCCGGGGCGGAACTGTCCCTCGATGAGCTTGCCCGTCCCGTGCTCCTTCGACTCCTTGCGCACCAGAAAGCCGGCGAGCGGCCTCCCGCGCATGTAGGACACGGCCGTCATCGCCCCCACGATGGGATCGGCGCCGAGCGTCGGACCGCCCACGCAGTCCACCGCGATCCGCGTGGTCGCGATGAAGTCGAGCAGCGTGTTGGCGAGCAGCGCCGCGCCCTCGGGATGGAGCGTGGCGCGCCGGCAGTCGAGATAGACGTTCGACGTCTTGCCCGAAGCCAGCTTGAATTCGCCGCGAAGCACGGCCTCGCGGCGGACGATCTCGAGGAGCCTCTGTCTCGGAACGGAGTTCATGCGCCCGGATCGTGCCACGGTCGCGCCCTGCGCGCGAGCGCCGACGGCGGCCGTCGCGGGTTGACGCGAATGGTAGAATCGCCGCGCCCAACCCCCTCGACACCAGGGGCCCGTCTCGCGCTTTCCGCCGCCGATCGGGGCAATCCGCGGCCCGATGTCGGCCGCGCGGCGCGCGACGCAGCCTCCCTCCCCCGGCCGGCGGGGCTCTCCTCAGCATCTGGCCCGACGCGGCCTCAGGGACGTGACATGAGCGGTCATTCCAAGTGGGCGACCATCAAGCGCAAGAAGGCGCTGATCGACTCCAAGCGCGGCAAGATGTTCACGAAGTGCGCCAAGGAAATCACGATGGCCGCGCGCGAGGGCGGCGGCAACCCCGACATGAACCCGCGCCTGCGCGCCGCGGTGCTCGCGGCCAAGGCCATCAATGTCCCGAACGCGAACATTGACCGCGCCATCAAGCGCGGCACCGGCGAGATCGAGGGCGCGCAGTACGAGGAGATCAGCTACGAGGGCTACGGGCCCGCCGGCGTCGCGATCCTCGTCGAGGTCGTCACGGACAATCGCAACCGGACGTTCCCCGAGATCCGCAAGATCTTCGAGAAGGGCAACGGCACGCTCGGCAACCCCGGCTCGGTCGCCTACCTCTTCGAGAAGAAGGGCATCATCGCGATCGACGCCTCGCTCACGACCGAGGACGCTCTCATGGAGCACGTGCTGGAGGCGGGCGCCGACGACATCGCGCTCGAGGGCGAGGCCTTCACCGTCACGACGGGGCCGCAGGCCTTCCATGCCGTGCTCTCGGCGCTCGAGAAGGCCTCGCTCGCGACGGCCTCCGCCGAGATGTCCATGGTCCCGACGACGCAGACGCGCGTCGAGGGCAAGGACGCCGAGTCCGTGCTCAAGCTCATCGAGATGCTCGAGGAGCACGACGACGTGCAGAACGTCTGGGCGAACTTCGAGATGGATGACGCCACGCTCGAGGCCAACAGCTAGCGAGTTCAGCGATCGTCACGTTGCCGCCCGGCGGGGGAGGGAGCGCGCCGCCGGGCGATCCGGTCACGGGCAAGCCAGACCAGAGCTCGCGACGGAGTCAGGGCGCTCGGCGCCGCGGGATGTCCGGCCGTAGCTGGATTCGATCCCCTCGCAGTTCACCGCGACCGCGAGGAAGTAGCGGTTGCCGCCGGGTTGAGGCACCGTCACCTGCGGCACGGTTAGCCCGCACGCGAGCGGCGCGTGATCGTAGACACCCGAGCCGGGCGGGCCGACGGACGGGATGAAGCCCGAATGCAGCGCGTAGCCCGGGGCGGCCGTGTCCTCCCAGGTGATGACGAGAGCCGAGCGCACCGGCCAGTCCTCCCATCGCACGAGCAGCGGCGGCGCGCTCGGCCGCAGGTCGAGCGCCGACGGATCGGCCGGAGCGGGCACCGCCAGCGGACCCACGGTCACGGTGTCCGTCCCCGTGCAGCCCGTGGCGAGATCGGTCACGACCAGCAGGTAGGTCCCCGCAACGCGCGTCGTCGTCACGGCCGCGGACGCATCCGCGACGAGCGCCGGGGGCGACCACGCGAACGAGTACCCGAGCGATCCATCGCCGCCGCTCGCCGATCCCGAGAGCGTGCCCGCCTGCGCGCAACTCGCGACCGTGTCGGGACCGGCGTCGGCCAGCGGGCCGCCCGTGACGGTGACGCGCATGGTGTCGCTCGCCGAGCATCCATTCGCGAGATCGGTGACCGTCAGCACGTAGTCGCCGGCTGCCGTGGCCGTGGTCGCGGGCGAGGTGGGATCGGCCACCAGCCAGGCCGGCGACCAGCGATGGGAGTAGCCGAGCGAGCCGTTGCCTCCGGTCGCCGATCCCGCGAGCTGCGCGGGAGCGCCGCCGCAGGCGATCACGCGATCGGGCCCGGCGTCCACGACGGGCTTGAGGCGATCGTCCGGGATGGTCACCGTGCTCGTCGCGCGACAGCCCGTGGCAATGTCGGTGACGGTCAGCGCGTACGTGCCCGGCTCGGTCGTCGTCGTCACGAGCGCCGCCGGGTCGCTCACGAGTCCAGCCGGACTCCAGGCGAGAATGCGCCCGAGCGACGCGTCGCCGCCCGTCACGGCGCCCCGGAGCGTCGCCACGGTGACGGCGCACGAGATGACCGATGGCGGGCCGGCGCTCACCGCGAGGCTGGAGGGCGACCGCACGCTCACCGTGTCGGTCGCCGAGCATCCGGTCGCCCGGTCCGTCACGGTCAGCGTGAACGTGCCGGCCGCGAGCGCCTCGGTCACGAAGACGTCCGGGTCGCTCACGACGCTCGCGGGCTCCCATCGCGCGTCGTAGCCGAGCGATCCGTCGCCGCCGCTGGCCGAACCCGTCAGCGTGACGTTCGGAGCGCCGCACGCGAGGTCCGCGTCCGGACCGGCATCGGCGACGGGCGGCGGCGGGGGCGGGGCAACCTCGACGGTGTCGCTCGCGCTGCAGCCGGTCGCGATGTCGGTCACCGTGAGCGTGTAGGTGCCCGGCTGCGTGGCGACGGGCGTCGCGACGGACGGATCGGAGAGGCCCGCCGCGGGCGACCACGCATGCGCGCGCCCGAGCGATGCGTCGCCGCCGCTCGCCGACCCGAGCAGCGTCACGCCCGCCGAGCGGCAATCGAGGCTCCTGTCGGGCCCCGCGTTCACGATCGGCGGCGTGGCCGACAGCGTCACGAGGACCTCGTCGCTCGCCACGCATCCGTTCGCCAGATCGCGCACGGTCAGCGTGAACGTGCCCGTCGAGCTCGTGGTCGGCGTCGGCGACGCGGGATCCGACACGAGCCCCGCCGGCATCCACGCGTACGCGTACCCCGCCGAGCCGTCCCCGCCCGACGCCGAGCCGAGAAGCGTCACCACCGAGGCGCGACAGTCCAGAACCCGGTCGGGCCCCGCGCTCGCCACGGGCGGCGCGACGTTGCGCGTGACGACGACGGTGTCGGTGCTCGAGCATCCCGTGTACCGATCCGTCGCTCTCAGCGTGAACGTGCCAGGGAGCGAGGCGACCGGGGTGGGCGACGTCGGATCGGAGAGCCCCGCCTGCGGCGTCCACGCGTAGTCGTAGCCCGATCGACCGTCCGTCCCGCTCGCGGATCCCGCGAGCGTCACGGACAGCCTCGCGCAGTCGAGCTGCGCGTCGGGGCCCGCGCTCGTCACGGGCGCCGCGCGCAGGTCGTGGATCACCACCACGTCCTGCGCCGTGCACCCGTCGGCGATGGCCGTCACCGTCAGCGTGTAGGTTCCGGGCGTCGTGGTCGTGGGCCGCGCGATGTTCGGATCCGACACGGTTGCCGCGGGCTCCCACCGGTAGCTGTAGCCCAGGCTCCCATCTCCCCCCGACGCCGATCCCTCGAGCTGCGCGAACTGCGTCCGGCAGGTGTAGTCCTGGTCGGGGCCCGCGCTCGCGATCGGCACGGCCGGATCGCGCGTCACGATCACGTCATCCGCATGCGTGCAGCCGGTCGCGATGGCGGTGACGGTGAGCGTGTACGTGCCGGGGATGGACGTCGTCGGCGTCGCGCTGCTCGCGTCGCTCACCGCGGCCGCGGGGCTCCACGCGTACGCGTAGCCCTGCGAGCCATCGCCGCCCGACGCCGACCCGCTCAGAAGCACGGTGGTCACCGTGCACGTGATCTGGCGATCCGGGCCCGCGTCCGCCGTCGGCCGGGCATCGTTGCGCGTGACGGTGACGCTGTCGCCAGCGCTCACGCAGCCGGTGGCGACGTCCGTCACGAGGAGCGTCCAGGTCCCCCCCGTGCTCGCGACGGGTCTCGCGACCGAGGGATCGCTCAGGCCCGCCGCCGGCGACCAGGCGTACGCGTAGCCGAGCGAACCATCGCCTCCGCTGGCCTGCCCGTCGAGGACCACGCTCGGGTCGCGACAGGTGATCACCCTGTCGTCGCCCGCGCTCGCGACCGGCGCGTCCGCGTTGCGCGTCACCGTGACCGAGTCCGTGCTGGCGCAGCCGGTGGCGACGTCGGTCACCGTCAGGACATACGTGCCCGGCGTGCTCGTGCGTGGCTGAGCTGCGGACGGATCGTCGAGCGGTCCTGCCGGCGTCCAGGCGAACGCGCGCCCGAGCGATCCGTCGCCGCCCGAGGCCGAGCCCTCGAGCTGCACGCTCGGCGTGGCGCACGTGACGACCTTGTCGGGCCCTGCCTCCGCGACCGGGCGTGGCTGGACGGTCACCGAGACCGCATCGCTGGCCGCGCACCCGGTCGCGCTGATCGTCGCCGTGAGCGTCAGCGTGAACGTGCCCACCCCGTTCGCGTAGCTCGGGCGCAGCACGGCGGCCGACGGCGCGAACGTCCCCCCGGCGCCGCCGTCCGACCACGCGAAGACATCCGCCGCGCCTCCGCTCGCATCCGAGAGCGCCACGCTCGTGCCGGCGCAGCCGAACTTCGCGGCGCCCGCCTCCACGACCGGGCGTGGATCCGCGGTCACGACCAGGCTGTCGGCCCGAGAGCAGCCCGTCGCCGCGATCGTGCTGGTCAGCGTGAGCGTGATCGTCGCGGGCGCCGGATCGGGCAGCGTGTAGGTCGGATGGAGGGTCGCGCTCGACGGGCTGAACGTGCCCCCCGCCCCGCCGTCGCTCCAGGCCTGATCCGTGCCGCTTGCCGTGGCGTCCGAGAGGGCGAGGCCGGCTGCGGCGCACGCACGGCGATCGACGCCCGCATCGACCGCCGGGCGCGGATTCACCGTCAGCGTGCGCGCGTCGGTCGCCTGGCAGCCCGTTCCCCCGACCGTGGACGTGAGCGTCAGCGTGACGATCGCAGGCGAGGGATCCGCGGGCGTGTAGGTCGGGTTGAGAACGCTCGGAGACGGACTGAAGGACCCTCCCGCACCGCCATCAGTCCAGGCGTGCGCGCTTCCGTTCGACGTCGCGTCCGACAGCACGACCGCCTGCGCCGCGCACGTGGAGGCGTCGGCGCCGGCGTCCACGATCGGCCGCGGGTTCACCGTGAGAACGAGCGTGTCCAGCGTGTCGCACGAGGTCGCCGTCGTGACGGATGTCAGCGTCAGGGTCACGGTCGCGGGCGACGGGTCGGGCGGCGTGTAGGTCGGATTCAGGGCGCTCGCCGAGGGGCTGAAGGCGCCGCCCGCGCCGCCGTCGTCCCAGGCGTGCTGCGTGCCGTTCGACGTCGCGTCCGACAGCGCGATGGCGGCGCCGGCGCACGTGGCCTTGTCCGCTCCGGCGTCCATGACCGGGTTCGGGTGGACCGTGATCGGCACGGTGTCCACCGTGTCACAGCCCGTGCCCGCGAAGCTCGACGTGAGCGTCAGCGTGACGGTCCCGGACGAGGGATCCGGCGGCGTGTAGGTTGGCTGGAGGACGCCGGCTGACGGCGTGAAGCTGCCCCCGGCGCCGCCATCGCTCCACGCATGGATGTCGCCGTTCGAGGTGGCCTCGGCGAGCGTGAGGCCGTCGCCGGCGCACGTGGCCTTGGGCGGTCCCGCGTCCGCCACGGGATTCGGGCGCACGGTCAGCGCGAGCGTGTCCACGGTGTCACACCCCGTCGCGGGGACGCTGGACGTGAGCGTGAGCGTGATGGCGGACGGGGAAGGATCCGGCGGCGCGTACGTGGGGTTCAGCACGCTGCTCGACGGGCTGAAGGCTCCGCCCGCGCCGCCGTCCGACCACGCGTGCGCCGTGCCGCTCGACGTCGCGTCCGCCAGCGCGATCGGATCGCCAGCGCACGTCGTCTTGTCGGCGCCCGCATCCACGACCGGGTTCGCGCGGACCGTGACGAGCAGCGTGTCCACGCTGTCGCAGCCGGTCGCGGCGATGGTGGATGTCAGCGTCAGCGTGATGCTCGCGGGAGACGGATCTGGCGGCACGTACGTCGGATTCAGCACGGAGCTCGACGGCGTGAACGCGCCGCCCGCGCCGCCGTCGGACCAGGCGTGAACCGTCCCCGTCGAGGTCGCGTCCGCCAGCGCGACCCCATCGCCCGCGCATGTCGTCTTGTCGGCGCCGGCATCCACGGCGGGGTTCGCGCGCACGGTCAGCGCGAGCGTGTCCACCGTATCGCAGCCCGTCGCCGCGAAGCTCGAGGTGAGCGTCAGCGTGATGCCGGACGGCGACGGATCGGGCGGCGTGTACGTCGGGTTGAGCACGCTGCTCGACGGACTGAACGCGCCCCCGGCGCCGCCATCCGACCACGCGTGCGCCGTGCCATTCGACGTGGCGTCCGAGAGCGCGATGGGATCCCCCGCGCAGGTCACCTTGTTGGCGCCCGCATCGGCGACGGGGTTCGCGTTCACCGCCAGCAGGAGCGTGTCCACCGTGTCGCAGCCGGTGGCCGCGAGCGTCGAGGTGAGGGTCAGCGTGATGCTCGCCGGAGCGGGGTCCGGTGGCGTGTACGTGGGATTCAGCACGGTCGCCGACGGGCTGAACGTCCCGCCGGCCCCCCCCGACGACCACTGATGGATCGTGGCGGAGGACACGGCGTCCGAGAGCGCGATCGGATCGCCGGCACAGGTCACCTTGTTCGCGCCCGCATCCGTGATGGGATTCGGGTTCACGGTCACCGCGAGCGTGTCGCTGTTGCTGCAGCCCGTCGCGGGGAATGTGGACGTGAGCGTCAGCGTGACACTCCCCGGTGACGGGTCGGGCGGCGTGTAGGTCGGGTTGAGCACGGTCGCCGACGGCGTGAACGTGCCGCCGGCGCCCCCGGAGCTCCACAGGTGCTGGCTGGCGTTCGAGGTCGCCTCCGACAGGAGAATGCCGTCGCCCGCGCAGGTCGTGCGGTTGCTTCCGGCGTCGAGCACGGGCAGCGGATCGATGATCACGCCGACGGTGTCCTGGGACCGGCACCCCGTTGCCGTGAACGTGGACTGGAGCGTGAGCGTGTAGCTGCCCGGGGCGGGCGCCGTCCACGATGGCCGGAGCACCGTCGCGGACGGCGAGAACGTGCCGCCCGCGCCGCCGTCGGACCACTGGTGCGTGTTGCCATTGGACGTGGCATCCACCAGCGCCACGGCCGTGCCGATGCACCGGCGCTTGTCCGCGCCGGCGTCCACGTCCGGAACCGGCAGGCAGCTGACGAGGAAGCAGGTCAGCCGCGTGGCGATGACGATCTCGGAGCACGTCCCGCTGTTGCAGCGCTGGACCCACCGCACGTGCGCGCACCACGTGCCCTCGATGCCGAACTGCGCGTTGTCGATCCGGAAGTAGTCCTCGTAGGTGTCGCCGGCGAGGATCCCGATCGGCTCCGTCCGGTGCGTCCTCTCGCCCACCGCCCAGTTCGCGCGCGTGCCGTCGGAGCGGATGTACGGCTCGCCCGCCGTGGGCACGCCATCGTTGTTCTGATCCCGGAAGATCACGGTGTCCGCGAAGGTCCCGATGTAGTCGGCCGGCGTGGTGTTGTCGAAGGTGGTCTCGACCGAGATGGACTCCCCGTCCTTGTTGTACACGGGCTGGTCCACCGTCAGCCGCGAGATCGTGCCGCCCTGCGTGCCGGGATCGAGCGTCGAGAACTCCGCGGTGCCGCTGGCCGTGTCCACCCAGTTCGATCCGCTGCGCTCCTGGAGCTTCACGGCCCACGCCCCCGGCACGATCCCGCACGGCAGCGAGTACGCGTCGTCCGCGCGCCCGCGCGCATCCGGCGAGTACGTCGGCGAGATGCGCCGCTGAACGGCCGTCGGATCCGTCCACACGAAACGATAGGAGCGGTTGGCCACGAGCGCGTGCGCCTGAACGTAGACGCGACTGCAGCCGGTGAAGAACGTCTTCGACGGTCGCGCGAAGAGCGGATCGGAGTAGGTCAGGATGCGCCTGACGCGCACGAGATCCGTGGCGACGCTCGTGCGCGAGGTATCCGCCTGCGATCGCGCCGTCACCGTGATCGTGTTCGTGCTGCCGACGGCCGCGTTCGTGGGCACGTCCACGCGCAGGAGGAACCGGTACGTTCCGCCATTGCGATTCACGGGCCCGATCACTCCGCCGTTCGGGATGGTCGTCGAATCGTCCGGCTCGC
Organism: uncultured Thermoanaerobaculia bacterium; assembly: GCA_964613915.1. GTDB lineage: Bacteria > Acidobacteriota > JBCCFW01 > JBCCFW01 > JBCCFW01 > CAZTIW01. The sequence continues at coordinate 17,863 of CAZTIW010000022.1, read as the reverse complement.
CGTTCCCGTTGGGATCGGTCAGCAGCGTCAGCGTGTAGCCGGGCTGCCCCGACACCGCCGTCAGCGCGAAGCTGTCGCGGATCGCCTGGTGATTGGTCAGCAGGTGCGGCAGGAACAGGACGTTGCCGGGACCGGCATCCCGATCGTGGTTCGGCGTGAGGGCGAAGCGCGAGCTCGCGGCCGTCACGCGATCGAGCGCGGTCTCGACGACGCTCGCGCTGGCCTGCGAGCGGCCCGTCACCGTCACCTGCGCCTCGCTCCCCGGCGTCGCCCCCGCGGGAACCAGGACGCGCACGAAGAAAGCGGAACAGCTACCGGGCGCCAGCGCGCCCGTGCTGGTCGCGGGGGCCGCGTCGGAGGGATCGCCATCGCCATTGGGATCGCTCCAGATGTCCGCCGTCCAGCCCAGCGTGGAGGCTGCCGTCAGCAGGATCGTGTCGGTGAACGCCTGGTGGTTGCAGGCTCGATGGGCGATCCAGACCGTGCCGCCGAGGAAGCCCGACGCTCGCTCGTCCGAGAACACCGTGATCGGCCCGACGTTCGTCTGGTCCGAGTTCCGCACGAGATCGCGCGGCCGCGTGGCCGATCGCGCGCGCACGCTCTCGATGTCCACGGTGCCGGCGGGCGTTCCGGAGGGCACGAACACCCGCACGACGAAGTTGAAGCACTGGCCCCCCGTCAGGGAGCCGGTGTCGGGCAACTCGTTCCCGTTGGTGTCGGCGCCGGGACGCAGGTCGTCGCCGTCCCGGGTGTCCTGGTAGTCGCCGTCCCCGTTGCCGTCGGTGGCCAGCAGCACGCCATCGGACGGATTGCCGTCACCGTTGGGATCGGTGAAGAGCTGGATGCGCCAGTTATTCGGCGAGCGCACCGTCAGGTCCAGCGTTTCCGTGCAGGTGCCCTGATGGCATGCCCGGTGGGCGTGGTCCACCTGACCCGGCGATGCCGCCGAGCCGACGCGATCCGCGACGAGCGACGGCTTGATGTCCTGCGTGTCCAGCGGATCCGTGTTGTCCTCGACCTGCGACGGCAGGTTGATGCCGCGCGCGATGGACGGATGGATCCAGAGACATGTTCCCGGCGCGACGCCGAGCGCCGACCAGGCGATGCGCGCCTCGAACTCGATGCCGTCCGGCGAGTTCGCCCCGCCCGGCGTGCCAGGAATGACGGCGCCCGCGGAGCCCGGCTGCTTGACGCCGTCGCCAGTGATCGCGTCGCCCGCGACGGCGTTCACGGGAACGTAACGGCGCAGCTCGCCCCCGCTGTAGGCGTTGCCGGAGTAGCTCAGACGCAGGATGACGTCGCTGGAATGCAGGCGCCCGTCGTGTCCGAGGTCAATGTAGGCGAGGAAGTCAAAGGACGAGTTGCCCGACAGCGTCCGCCGGAAGAAGAAGTAGAGGTTGGTCGAATCCCACGTGAAGGCCACGCCACGCAGGTCGCGATCCGCCGTGCCCGGAGCGTCGGGGTCAGGAGGATCCGAGAAGCTCCCGGCGTCGGCAACGACGTTCTCGGGATCCGTCAGGACGTCACCCCAGTCGGAGACGTTCCCGTCCACGGTGATCGAATGGATGATGAGGCCGTCGCTCGACTGCCCCAGGAGCAAGGCAAGCGTCAGCGTCACCGCCGCAACCCAGCGGTTGCGGGCGCGCCCCCCGGCTGCATCCGTCGTCATGGCGTCATGTTCCACGGAGCGCGCCGGCGACCGCAGGCTCGTCCGTCCCTCAATGCATGGCGTGAACTCCGGACCAATTCAAGCACATCCTGCGCCGGCAGCGCCCTTCGCTCGTCGCGTGCTCTTGCGCGGGTGCGATCATGTGGCCTCCGGCCACATGCGAAGTCTCACTCGTGGCGAAGCGCCTCGATGGGATCCAGCCGTGCGGCGTTCACCGCAGGGTAGGTGCCGAAGACGAGCCCCACCACGGAGGAGAAGCCGAAGGCGAGAGCAATGGACGCGCCCGTCACGACCGTGCTCATGTCGGAGAAGAACTCGACGCCCGCGGCGATGGACACGCCAAGCAGGACGCCGAGGAACCCGCCGACCAGCGAGATCAACACGGCTTCGGTCAGGAACTGCGAGCTGATGTCCCGTCGCGTCGCGCCGACCGCTCGCCGCGTGCCGATCTCGCGCGTGCGCTCCAGCACGCTGGCGAGCATGATGTTCATGATCCCGATCCCGCCGACGAGCAGCGAGATGCCGGCGATGCCGCCCATGACGATGTTGAAGATGCGGCGCGTCTTCCGGCTCTGCTCGAGGAGCTCCTGCGGCACCACCATCGCGAAGTCCGCCTGGCCGCCGTGGAGCGACGTCATGACGCGCGCCGACAGGGCGCTGAGCGCCTCGACCGAGGCCTCCGGGCGCGCCTGCAAGACGATCTCGTCGAGCTCGCTCGACAGCGCGGGCTGGTCGAACATGCGCAGGGCCGCCGTGATCGGAACGAACACCGTGTTGTCGCTGCTCTCGACGGCCACGCCCTGGAGCTGTCGCTTGCCGAGCGCCTGCGGGGCGAGAACGCCGATCACGGTGAACCAGGTGTCGCCCACCTTCAGCGGCTGACCCACGGGATCGAGGAACCCGAACAGGTCGCGGCGCGCGCCGTGGCCGAGCACGCACGTCCGCCGGCTCGATGCCACTTCCTCGGCATCCAGCAGCGAGCCCTCGATCACCCGCAGCCCCAGCAGGCCAAAGTACGCGTGTCCGACGCCAAGCACGCGCGCGTCGCTCCGTCCGTTGCGCGAGAGCACGCTGTCGGCGCGCACGCGCTTGACGGGGCTCGCCGCCACGATGTCCGGGCTGACGGCCCGCAGCGCGTCCATGTCGCGCAGCGACAGGCCCAGGCTCCGCTCGCGAAGCGACGCGAGTTCCGATCCCGCCGTCGGCTTGTCGCGCACGATGACGTTGCGCAGGCCCATGGCGTCGATCACCTCGAGCGCCTCGGCCTGCGCGCCCGCGCCGATGGAGAGCATCGAGATGACGGCGCCCGTGCCGAAGATGATGCCGAGCATGGTCAGCAGCGTCCGTCCCGCATGCCGCGTGAGGACCCCGACGGCCGCGCGCGCATGGTCCGTGACGTTCACGAGTCGCTCCCGCGCGCGGGCGCCCCGCCGCCCGGCTCGGCCGCCTCGCGCGGCGCGGCCCCCTCGCCCACGAGCACGCGCTCTCCGGCGGCGACGCCCTCGATCACCGCGACGCGGACGGCGTCACCGTCGCCGAGCTTGACCGCGCGCTCCTCGATGCCCGAGCGACCGCTCACGACGACGCGTGGCTGCTCCGGCGTCCCGCCAACGGCCGCGCGCGGGATGATGATCGCGTCCGGCACCGTGCCCGCCGTGATCGTCACGCGGGCCTTCATGCCGGGGCGGAGGAGCGCTGGATCGCCGTCCACCAGATCGACCCATGTCTCGAAGTACTTCACGGGCGAGCCGCGCTCGATGGGGCTCGCCAGATCCGCCACGCTCTTCACCTTGCCGTGGAACGTGCGCCCCGGGAAGGCGTCCACGATGATCTCCGCTGGCGCGCCGGCGGCGATCCCGGGAGCGTCGCGCTCGAGAACCCACGCCTTGAGCGCCACGCTCGCCGGATCGACGATGCTCATGATCATGTTGCCGGGCCACAGCGTGTCGCCGACGCCGGCCGAGGAGCCTCGCCAGCTCTTCTTGTAGACGACCATGCCGCCCAGCGGCGCCTTGAGCACGAGCTGCGCCAGCGATGTCTCCACGCGGCCGATCTTGCCGGACGACTGCGTCCGCGCGACATCCAGGATGCGCTCCTCGATGTCGTAGTACTCGCCGCGAAGCCGGAGGCCCGCGCTGGCGTACCGGATCGTTCCCTCGGCCTCGGTCGCGCGCACCTGGTCATGAAGGATCTCGATCTTCGAGAAGACCTCGGGATCCACCGCGGCGAACTCGCTCACGTGGTCGCGCTCGAGCTCGGCGACGCTTCCCATCACGCCGATGGCTCCGCTCTCGATCGTGCGCTGGAGCTCGTTCCGGTCCACGCGGCGATTCGCGGACCGGAGCGTCGCCCGCTCGTTCTCGAGCTCGATGGAGAGCTGCGTCTCATCGAAGACGACGACGATCTGCCCCTCCTCCACCAGGCTCCCCTCCTCGGCGAGTTCCTTGACCTTGAGGGCGCCCGTCGCCACGCGCGGCACGGCCACCGGCGAGGCCTGCGTCGCCTCGAGCACTCCCGTCGCCGGCACCAGGATCTCGAGGTCACCCCTCACGGCCTCGACGCCGGGCGCGTCCGCGCCGGACCATCCCGCGCAGGCTGACGCGAGCGCGAGGATCGCCAGCGACGCCGCGCGAGCCAGCAAGCCGCCGCTCACGCGTTCCCCCCGGACTCCTCGGCCAGCACGCGCTCGCCTTCCTCCAGGCCGGTCTCGACGATCACGTCCTGCGCGGCGCGCTCGCCGAGCGTCACGCGCCGGCGCTCGATCCGACCGCGCGGCATCACCACGTCCACGAAGACTCCCTCGGGCGTCGCGCGAACGGCCTCGAGGGGAACCACGAGGCGCGCCGGCAGGTTTCCGGTTTCGATCGTCACGCGCACGCCCATGCCCGGCCGGAGATCGACGAGGTCGCTCTCGGGCACGGCCAGGACGATGTCCACGACCTTGGTGCGATCCTGCTGCGATCGCTCGCGGACGACGCGGCCGATCTCCGCCACCTGCGTGCGCAGGACGCGGCCCGGCAGGGCGTCCACGGTGATCTCGGCGGGCTGGCCCGGCACGATGCGCGCCGCCTCCGCCTCGAGGACGGCCGCTTCCACGCGCAGGCTCGAGACGTCGGCGACGCGCAGGACCTTCGCCAGCATCCAGACCGACTCGCCGACCTCCCACCGGTCGCCGCCCCGACCCTTCGGAATGTTGATGACGATCCCCGCCACCGGTGCCCTCACCGCGAACTTGGCCTTCGCGGCCTCGTGCTGCGCGATCCTGGTCTCGGCGCTGGCGCGCTTGACATCGAGGAGCTCGAGCTTGGTCCTGACCACCTCGCGCTCGAAGGCAATCTTCTCCCGCAAGAAGCGCAGCCGCTCGCCGGCCAGGCGCTGCTCGAGGCGCTTCTGCTCGATGTCCAGCCGCGACAGGAGCCCCTCGGGCACGTCGAGCGCGATGTCGAGCTCCTTGAGATCGCCCTCGGCCTTCACGAGATCGAGCTGGAGCTGCTCGAGCCGCATCGCGAGGCTCCGCTCTTCCTTCTCGCGCTCTTGCATGGTCGTCTCGAGCACCGCCTGTTGAGTGCGGAGGCGCTCCTCGATCTCGGTGGCGTCGAACCGGGCGACGACATCGCCTTGAGCGACGCGCGCGCCCTCGGCGATCATCCACGCGAGATTGTGGTTCCACATGCCCTCGACCGAGGGCGGACCGAGGTCGTAGGCGACGGCCGCCTCGAGCTTGCCCTGGGCCTCCACGTGCAAGCGCACGTCGCGGCGCGCGACGAGAGCCGTCTCGCCCGGTGGATCCACCGAGAGCCACGCGGCCCCGGCGACGGCGGCCGCCAGCACCGCGCCCCCGAAAATGAACGCGGTCTTCTTCCTCATGCGCCCTCCTTGCCCAGCGCTTGCATCCGGGCGTGGTCCTCGGGGGCCAGCAGGTAGTCCGTGGCGTTGCGCGAGAGCGGCGTGAACGAGAGCGCGCGGCCCGGTGGCGCCGTCGCGGGCCACCACCACGTTCCGTCCGCGTCCACCCGCACGGCGTCGCGGCGCACGAGCGGGACGTCCTCATGCCGTTCGACGACGACCGTGCCGCGCACGGACATGCCCGGCTTCATCTCGTCAGCCCAGGTTTCGGCGAGCGCAGCGCGCACGCGGAAGATCGTGATCTTCGAGTCGTCGGCGCGCTTGACCGCCATGGAGGGAATGGACTCGATCGACCCCTCGATCGGCCGGCCGGGGAGCGCGTCGAGCTCCATCGTCACGGGCTGCCCCGGGCGCAGGAGCGGCACGTCCACTTCGGCCACCGCGAACACGACGCGCATCTCCGAGAGGTCCGGCAAGCGCAGGATCTCCTGGCCGGGCCAGCACGAGTCCCCTTCCTGGTAGCGCTGCTGGCTCTCCTGCCGGCGCTCGTGCACGACGATGCCCGGCGACGGCGCGCGGATGGTCAGCAGGTCGAGTCCCTCCTGGGCAGCGCGCAAGTCCTGCTCGAGCTTGGCGGCCTGGATGATCAGGACGTCCAGCTCGGCCTGCCCCCGCTCGCGCGTCAGGCGGATGCGCTCGCGCGTCTCGTCGAGCTCGCGAGCGGCCTTGGACGCCTGGAGCTGACGCTCGGCCCACGTCTTGCGCGCGAGCACGTCGGGCTCGACCGCCGCCAGGAGCCGCGCCTGCTCGGCGGCATGCGCTCGCTCGGCCACTTCGATCTCGAGGTCCTTGAGCGAGCTCGCCATCTCGGCGCGCTTGGCCACGACCTGAGTCCGGGCGTCGAGAATCCGCGACTCGAGATCGTCCACCTGCGCGACCAGCGCCGACGAGTCGAACGTCAGCAGCGGGTCGCCGGCCTGAACGACTTCGCCTTCCTCGGCCATGAACTGGATGCGCATCTGAAACAGGGTGGTCTGCGGAGCCTTGATCGCGACCGAGCGGACCGCCTCCAGTTCGCCGGTGAGCATGATCGTGCGCTCGAACGCGCCGCGACGCGGGCTCGCGCTCGCGACCTCGCGACCGCCCGCGTCGCTCGGAGGACCCGCGCAGCCGGCGACGAGGCCGACGGCCAGCCCCAGGATCGCCAGGCTCGCCGCGCGGCGCGCGATCACCGTCCGAGCGCGCGCCGTCACCGGGACAGCCAGTCCATCACCGCCTGGGGGTCGCGGGTCACGAGCTTCTTGCCGTCGTAGAGCCATAGTTGCGGGATGCTGCTGATGCCGTGCTGGCGAGTGACGGCTGACGACCAGGACTGGATGTCCACGGTGCGGAGGACCGTCTTGTCCTTCTTGTTCACGAGAGCCTCCAACTGAGGCCTCAACTGGCGGCAGCCCCTTCACCAATCCGCCGAGAACTCGACGACGGTGAACCGCCCGTCCGCCAGGTGATCCTCGATCGTCACCCGGTCCCCGCGCGTGATCGTGGCGAACTTGGGCGCCTCGCCGGGCGAGGCGGACGCGCCCGCGCCGGTGGGCGGGTCGGTGCGGGGCGCGACGAGGTAGGCCCCGACGGCCAGCGTCAGGATCACGACCACCACGCCCATCCAGGGCTTCATCAGGGACCTCCGGCTCACGGGCTCGAGACGATGCGATGACGGCAATCATGACATGGGCCAGCCGCAGCCGCCGCCGGTCGCAGCCGGGGGCGCCGGCCGGATCCCCGTCCATCGACGAGCGGCAGCGCGCGCGATCCCGGATCGTGACGAGCGCTTCAGCGCTCCCCATCGACGAAGGCCCCGCCCGACACGACGACCGTGCGGCCGGCGCGGATGTCGTCGACGCCGATGATCGCGAGCAGCTCGTGCTCGCCCGCGCGCAAGACGCACGGCCCCTCCACCACGACGGCGCCCGCGCGCCACGGGGCCGGGACGGCCGTGCGCGCGGTGAACGTTCCGCTCGCGTCCACCGCCACGCGCTGCCGCAGGGTCCACGCATGGCCCGCGTCCGAGCGCAGGTGAAGCGTCATCTCGACGTGGCTCGCTCCGGCGGGCGCGACGCCCGTGAGCCGCGCGCCCGGCACGATCTCGAAGAGGCGAGCCGACGGCACCTGCGTGACGCGCACGACCTCGCCATCGAGGACGGCCAGGGGGCGGCGCTCGGCGCTCGCCCAGAGCGGCAGCAGGCGCCCCGCCTCATCCGCCAGCCCGCCGCGCTCGTCCAAGCGGAACGCCGCGTGCTGGCGAAGCGCCGGGAAGTAGAGCACGCCTCCGGGCGCGCTCGCATCGCGCCGGGCGGCCTCGAACGGCGTGCGCTGCAGGAGCCCCAGGATGTTCCCGGGCGCATGGGTGAAGACCACGTGCGTCGCCCCCGCGCGCAGGGCTTCATCGGCGAACTGGTCGGCGTCCGTCGCCAGCCAGCAGGCCCACGACGCGTCGTTCGTGTTCTCTTCGTGGTTGAAGCCATCCACGATCACGGGCGAGCGGCCGAGCACGTTGAGGTGATGCCCCCACTCCCAGGGACCGAACGTCGCGCGGTCCGGTCGGGCGGTGCGCGGTCCGGCGTCCGGCAGGTTCGCCGATGCCCAGGAGCAGAGTTCGCCGACCGACGCCATCCACCGCGGCGGAAGGCGCAGCACGCGCCGGAGCTCGATCGCATGCCAGCCGAACGGCACGAGCACGATTCCCGCCAGCCACGCCGCGACCAGCGTCACGCCAATCCGGCGCGCCCCGCTTGCGCCGGGACGCGGCCGCAGGAACGCGAAGGCGTCCGCGATGGCGAGCGCGAGCGCCACGCAGATGATGGGAGCGAGCGAGCGCGCGTGCCGGAGTTCGAGAAGCCCGAGCGCCAGGCCGCCCACGGGCGCCAGGCACGCCAGCAGGGCCACGGCGTTGGAGCGCGCCTGCACGACGACCAGCGCGCGCGAGACGGCGGCCAGCGCCACGAGCACCAGCAGGGCGGCCCACGCCGCCCAGTGCGTGTCGGGCGCCATGACGAGGAAGCGGAGCAGCGAGATCTCCTCCCCCACCTGCTGGCGCTGCGGGTGCAGCAGCCGGTCGAGGATCGGATCGAGGCGACCGCTCACGACCAGGCCGAGCCCCAGCACGGCCGCGGCGCCGACGCCGACACCGAGAACGCCGAGCAAGCGATCCCCGCGCGATCGGGCGCGCGCCGGCACCCAGGCCGCCGCGGCGCCAGCGACCGAGAACAAGCCGATCCAGGCCAGCTGGAACGGCGAGAGGCGGAAGGGATCCAGGTTCCATGCCGGCGGGGGCGTCGGGTCGAGAAGCCTGTCCACGGCCCACGCCACGGCGCACGCCACGAACGGCGTCATGAAGAACGCCCAGGGGCGCGGCATGGGCTCGTGCCCGAAGGCCGCGACGCTCATGGCCTCGCATGCGCCCGCCGCGACGAGAAGCAGCGTCACGGTCGGAGCCGCCTCCGGGGACGTGAGGAACAGCGCGGTGAGCGCGGCCGCCCAGACGGCGAGCGATCGCCTCAGGAACGCCGCCAGGGCCACGGGCAGGCAGAGCGCCGTCCACGCATGGTGGTCCAGCGCGCCATGGTGGAAGACGACGATCGCGTCGCCGGACAGCGCGCACGCCAGCCCCGCGATGACGGCCTGCGCTTCCGTGGCCCGGCAGGCGCGCGCGAGGATCACGGTGGCGGCGGCGGCCAGAGCGCCGAGGAGGGGCGGCACCACGCCGAGTCCGCGCGACAGCGAGGCGACATCCGAGGAGAGGCCGAGCACGCGCGCGACGGTGGCCAGCAGCAGCTCGTGGAAGCCCGGCCAGTGCACGTGCCACGGCGCGCCCGCATGCGAGTAGGTGTCGAGCGACGCGACGTGCGGGAAGGACTCCAGGCATCGCGCCACGCGATGCAGGTGGTAGAGGACGTCCATGTTCGACAGCGCCGCCACGGGATCGGCGCCCGGCCACCAGAGCCAGGCGAACGCGATCGCTCCGGCCATGACGGGGGTCCAGCGAGCCAGCTTGACGCGACCGTCGGGCGACGGGAACATGCGCCAATGCTACCCGGCACGCCCCCGAATCGCGCCGCCCCGATCGTGGTGACCCGCTTCGCTCCCTCCCCCACGGGCTTGCTCCACCTGGGGCATGCGCGGGCGGCCCTGTTCGCCAGCGAGGCCGCCTCCCGCGCTGGCGGGCGATTCCTCGTGCGGATCGAGGACATTGACCGGGGCCGCTGCCGGCCCGAGTTCGAAGCGGCGATCCTGGAGGATCTGACGTGGCTGGGCCTCGCCTGGGAGCAACCCGTGCGCCGGCAATCCGAGCATCTCGACGATCATCGCGCGGCGCTCGACCGCCTCGCGCGCATGGGGCTCCTGTACCCCTGCACGTGCACGCGCGCGGAGATCCGCGCCGAGATCGAGCGCGCGCACGGCGCCCCGCAGGGCGACGGCGCGGCCTACCCGGGCACGTGCCGGCCTGCCGTGCCGCCGGCGGGGCTCCCGGGCGCGGGCGCGCGCGACCATGCCCTGCGTCTCGACGCCGCCCGCGCGATGGCGCTGGCGGGACCGCTCCGCTTCGTGGATGCCGGCACCGCGCACGTCGTGGACATGAGCGCGCTGGGCGACATCGTGCTCGCCCGCAAGGACATGCCGACCAGCTACCACCTGGCCGTGACCGTGGACGACGCGATCCAGGGCGTCTCGCTCGTCACGCGCGGCGAGGATCTGCTGCCGAGCACGCACGTCCATCGCCTGCTGCAAGCGCTGCTCGAGCTGCCGGTCCCCGCGTGGCATCACCATCCGTTGCTGACGGACGAGACCGGCCGGCGCCTCGCCAAGCGCGACAACGCCCGATCGATCCGGAGCCTGCGCGAGAGCGGCGCGAGCCCCGCCGCCGTGCGGCGCCTGGCGAACGGGGACTGAATCGCCCGCACCGCGGCCATCGGCCGCGCGCATGGAGGGAGAGGGGCCTGTACACTGCCCGCCCCCGGGGAACCGCATGTCGCCCGTCCTGCAACTGGTCCTGCTCGTCGTGGGCATCACGCTCCTGCTGCGCGGGGCGAAGGACCTGGTCGAGGGCGCCTCGCGCCTCGCACTGCGCGTGGGCGTGTCGCCCCTCATGGTGGGTCTGACCGTCGTCGCGTTCGGAACGTCCTCGCCGGAGATGCTGACGGGCGTGCTGGGCGCCGTGCGCGTGGCCGGCGGCGATGAAGGCGCGGCCTCCGTGGTCGTGGGCAACATGATCGGCTCGAACCTGTGCAACATCGGCCTCATCGTGGGGGCGGCGGCCATGCTCTCGCCCATGAACGTGGCCCCGTCGCTGCGCCGGCGCGATCTGCCGCTCATGGCCGCCATGACCGCGATCCTGGTCGGGCTCGCGTGGACGATCGGGCTCAGCCGCGTCGCGGGCATCCTGCTCGCCGTGGCCTTCGTCGCGGCGACGGGGTGGGTCCTCGTGTCCGAGTGGCGCTCGCATCGCGGCGTGCCACCGGCGCCCGCCACCGAGGCCGGCGTCGCGGCCATGCTCGCGCGCAAGTCGGTCGGGTGGTCCGTCTTCCAGGTCGTCGCCGGGCTCACGGGTCTCTCGGTCGGCGCCTGGATGCTGGTCGAGGGCGCCGTGGGACTCGCGCGGGGCCTGGGCGTGAGCGAGAGCGTGATCGGGCTCACGATCGTGGCTCTCGGGACGTCCTTGCCTGAACTCGCCACGTCGCTTGCGGCCGCGCGCACGGGGCACTCGGAGATCGCGCTCGGGAACGTCGTCGGATCGAATGTCTTCAACATCGGCGCTGGCCTGGGCCTGCCCGCGATCATCGCGCCGCTCCCGATCTCGCCGAGCCTCTTGCATCGTGACCTCACGGTGATGGCCGTCTTCACGGCGGTGCTGATCCTCCTGACCCTGCGGCCGCGCATCGGCAGGACGCAGGGGGCCGTTCTCCTCCTGGGTTTCTTCGCCTACATGGCGATCTGCGTGGCAACGGCCACGCGCGCCTGAGAGGCCGGGCAGAAATGACGCTCGTCGGATCCGCGAGCGCCGGTGGTCCAGGCGCGAGGCGCGACGAACACGGGTGCTGAGGCGTAGCAGCGCTACGCCGCAAGCAATCCGTGGAGGAGCAACGAAGCGAATGGGCCGCCGCCGCCGCGGAGGCGACCAGCGGGATTTCTGCCCGGCCTCTGAGGCCGCTCGCGGGCCGTTCGACCGGAGGGCGTGTAAGGTAGCTGCGTGTTCCCGCGCAAGCGCCTGATGATCAGCCTCGCGGCGGCCGGTGGACGACCCTCGCCCGCCATGCCTCGAGCGATCCGTGCGATCCGCGCGCTCCGCCATGCCTCACCCGGAGACTCACCATGAAGCCCGTCTCTCACGCCGTCCTCGTCGGTCTCGTCCGCCAGCACGATGCTCCGTGCCTCACGCTGCAAGTGCCCCTCGAGCCGCATGACGGCGTCGCGTCCGCCGGCACCCGCCTCGCGAACGCCGCGCGGAGCGCGAAGGCCGCGCTCGAAACCTGGAGCGCCGAGGGTCCCGACCGCGAGCTGCGCGCCGGCGTCGTGGCCGGGCTCATGGAGGATCTGATCGAGCGCATCGCCGCCGCCCCCTTCGACGCGCCGGACGCCGGCTGGCAGGCGCCCACGCGCGGCGTCGCCGTCTTCGTGACGCCCAACTTCTCGGCCGTGCAACGGCTCCCCGATCCGCCGCCCGAGATCGTCGCGTGCTCGGACGCCTTCGCCGTGCGAGCGCTCCTGCAGCAGGCCACGGAGGACCTGGAGTTCCAGGTCCTCGCCGTGCACCGCGAGGAAGTCCGCCTGTTCGAGGGCTCGCAGGTTCACCTGACGCCCCTCCCGCTCGGCGACATCCCCGCCTCGCTGGCGCTCGCGGTCGGAACGGTTTTCGACGACTCGCAGATCGGTCGTGGCTTCCACGGCGCGCCGGCGAGCGGCAAGGGGCGCGGAAACGCGGCGGCCGCGGGCGTGCACTTTCACGGCTACAGCGACCCCGAGAACGAGGACACGAAGGACGTGACCCGGTTCCTCCAGCGCGTGGGCCAGGGCCTGCCACGCGGGACGGGCACCCCCTCGGGCATTCCCCTCGTGCTCGTGACGCTCGACAAGAAGCTGGGCCTCTTCCGGAAGCTCCACCCCAGCATCCACCTCGCCGCGGGCGTGGGCTGGGATCCGAAGGGGCGTCCCGAGGCGGAGATCCACCAGCGCGCGTGGGAGGCGCTCGGCGACCTTCGCGCGAAGCGCGTCGCGGACGCCATCGAGGCCGTCGAGGCGAACCTGCCGCGGGGACGATCGTGCACGGAGCTCTCCGCGATCGGTCGCGCGGCGGCCGAGGGCCGCGTGGCGACGCTCCTGCTCGCGCGCGACCGCACGGTCAGCGGCCGCTTCGACGCCACCACGGGCGACGTCTCCCTCGACGGACTCGCGCACGCCGGTCCCGACGCGCATGACGTGCTCGACCGCCTGGCTGCCGCGACGCTCCTCCATCGCGGAGAGGTCATGGTCGTGAGCGCGGACCGGCTCGGAAGCTCGCACGCAGCCGCCGTGCTGCGGTACTGACGGGCGCCGTCAGCGCGCGGCGCGCGGCCGCGCGAGACGGCGGACCAGCCCGCGCGGCCGGGCGGGGCGGAGCGATACCATCCCCGACATGTCCCGCAAGCCCCGTCCCCCCGCGCGGCCGCGCACGCTCGATCGGCTGCTCAGCAAGGCGGGGGCCGGCTCGCGCACGGAGGCGGCCGCGTGGATCCGGGCCGGGCGCGTGCACGTCAACGGGCGCGCCGTGACGGATCCCGAGGCGTGGGCGGATCCCGCGAGCGATCGCGTGACGCTCGATCGCAGGCCCCTGCGCGCGCCGCGCCAGCGATACATCCTGCTCTGCAAGCCGCGGGGCGTCGTCACGACCGCGCGCGATCCCCAGGGCCGGCGAACGGTGTTCGACCTGCTTCCCCCCTCGGAGGGGCACCTGTTCACGGTCGGGCGCCTGGACCTCGAAACGACCGGACTTCTCATCCTGACGAACGACTCGACGTTCGCGGAGATCCTCACGAACCCCGAGCACGCGGTGCCCAAGACGTACCTCGTGCGCGCGGCGACGCGGCTCTCGGACGAGCAGCTGCGCGCGCTCGCCGAAGGCGTCGATCTCGACGACGGCCCGACCCGGCCGGCCGAGGTGGAGCGCCTGCGCGAGGCCGGCGGCCGCACGATCTTCGAGATCACGATCCGCGAGGGCCGCAACCGGCAGGTGCGCCGCATGGTCACCGCCATCGGCAGCAAGGTCTTCAAGCTGGTGAGGGTGCGCATCGGGCCGGTCGCGCTCGAGGGCATGAAGCCCGGTGACTGGCGCGAGCTGACGCCCGCCGAGGTCGCCGCGCTGCGCCGCGCGGGAAGCCGGCGATCTCTGGCGGGACTGCGCCCGGAGACGCCCGCCGCCGGGGACGATCTCACTTCGTGATGGCCTGCCCGGCCGCCGTCCACGCGTCGATGCCGCCGTCCAGATGCACGAGGGACTGGAAGCCCAGCTCGGTCATGGTCTCCTGCGTGGCGGCCGATCGGCGGCCGGACTTGCAGTGAACGAGGTACGTCGTCTCGCGGTTCAGGGCCGCCAGGCGTTCGGCGAAACCCTCGCCGTGGTAGTCGAGGTTGGTGGCGCCCGCGATGTGGCCGCTCGCGAACTCATCCGGCGTGCGCACGTCGAGCACGACGGTCTCGGGATGCTCGGCGAGCCAGCCGGCCGCCCCGGCGCCGTCCACGTTGCGGACGCGGGCCGCGGGCGCCGCGGCGGCGGGCGAGGCCGCGGGAGCGGGAGCAGGCGCGGCCTCCACGGCCGGATCCGGCGCGGCGGGCCGGCAGCCCGCGAGGACGATCAGGGCGGCGACGGCGAGTCCGGCGATCGGGCGTCTCGACATGGGAGGATCTCCTGAGGCGCGCGCATCGGGCGCGTGCGGCGATGGTTTCACCGAACGGGCCGTCACTCAACCACGTCGGCCAGCACGACCCCCAGGGCCTTCAGCGCGCGCATGAAGGCCGGCGGCGGCGGCGTGATCATGTCGAGCGCGGACGCGCCGGCGAGCGCCGGAATGACGAGCCGATGCGCGTGAAGCAGCGCATGGGGCGGACAGAGCGCCTCGCGGAGACCGCGATCGCGCACGCCGCGATGGCGCGGGCCGCCGTAGAGGTCGTCACCGACGATCGGATGTCCCGCGGCCGCCAGGTGCACGCGGATCTGGTGCGTGCGACCCGTCTGGGGAAGGAGCCGCACGAGGCTCGCCTGCCCCGGCGTCGCGAGCGTCTCGTAACGCGTGAGCGCGGGCCGGCCCTGCGCATCCACGCGCATGCGCCGGCGATCGCGCCGGTCGGGCCCGAGCGGCGCGTCGAGGACACCGGCGCGCGGCCGCGGCTTGCCCCACGCCAGGGCCAGGTACGTCTTGCCGACCTCGCGCCGCTCGAAGGCGCGCGAGAGAGCGCGATGCATGTCCGCGTCGCGCGCGACCAGCACGAGGCCGGTGGTGCCGACGTCGAGCCGGTGCACGAGGCGCAGGCTGGCGAGATCGGGCAGCCAGCGCGCGGCGTCCTCGGGCGGTAACGCGCGCACGAGGCGCTCCACCGCGGCGCCCGGCTCGTCGCGCCGCGTCGCGAGGCTCAGGCCGGGCGGCTTGTCGAAGACGAGCAGCCGCCCCGTTTCGAACGCGAGGCGCGCGGCGCCAGCGGGCGGCGAGCCCTCCCGCGTGGCGGAGAGTGAGGGATTCGAACCCTCGGCAGAGGTTTCCCCCTGCACGTGATTAGCAATCACGCCCGTTCAGCCACTCCGGCAACTCTCCGGGACCTGTCAATCTGGGGTCTGGCGGTGGGAGTGGGATTCGAACCCACGGGACCTCGCGGCCCGGCGGTTTTCAAGACCGCTGCCTTCAACCACTCGGCCACCCCACCCCGCTTCGGGCCCGAAGGCCCCTGCGGAAGGGGCAGGAGTCTACCACCGCGCCCGCCCCGGGGCGGACGGCTCGAGGGGCCACGCTCCTTCTCCGAGAGATGGCCGGGCGTCGGGAACGGAGCGGCTACTCCGGGGAAAGCGCCTCGCCGGGCTCCGCCGAGGGCGCATCGGCGTCGGCGAGTTCCGTGGCGGTGCGGATGGACTTGATGGCCCGGTCGGCGGCGTCGCGGACGCGCTGCGACCGGTCCCACGCGGCCGCGCGACGCAGCGGCAGCAGGGCGTCGAAGGCCGGATGCCCGATCCGTCCGAGGGCCTGGGCCGCGGCCTCGCGCACCTCGCCGGTGCCGTCGCGCAGCGCCACGAGAAGCGCCGTCACGGCGGGGGCAGCGTCCTCGCCGAGCCGCCCGAGAACGTCAATGCACCCGGCGCGATGGCTGACCTCGCCGCTGCCGCCCGCGGCCTCGATGAGGCCGTGGAAGACGCCGTCGTCGGTCCGGGCGAGACGCACGAGCGCCCCGCGGGCCGCGAGACGCACGCCGAGTTCCCGATCGTCGAGGTTCGCGGCCATGAGCGCCGCGACCACGTCGGGCGAGCCGGTGCCGATGGAGCCGAGCACCGACGCGCTGGTTTCCCGCTGGTCGCGGCCCTGGCGCTCGAGGGCGAGCACCAGGCGCGGGATCGCGCTCGCAGCCGATGGCCCCATGGCACGCAGCGCTCCGGTCGCGGCCTTGCGCACGCCCGACACGGGATCGTCCAGCGCGACGGTCACGAGCGGATCCACCGCCTCGGGCACGGCCGGCCGGATGCCACCGAGGAAGCCGGCGGCGTTCTCGCGGACGTCGGGGTTGCCGTCGCCGAGCGCCGCGATGAGGAGATCGGCGTGCGCTCGCATGTCCGCGCGGACTTGCTTGAGCGCGCTGCGCGCCGCCTGCCGGACGGCGCTGTCGGGATCGCGCGCGAGCACCTCCACGAGATGGCGCACGACCGCTTGCGGCAGAACGTCCAGGCTGCCGAGCACGTCGCAGGACAGCGCTCGCGCGTCGGGATCGGGCGCGACGAGACCGCGCTCGACGAGAACCGGGATGGCCACGTGGCCCGCGCGGCCGAAACGCGACAGCGCCCGGGCGGCCAGACGCCGCGCTTCGGGATCGGGATCCGCGACCACGACATCCGCCAGCGCCGGGATCGCGGCGGAAGCTCCGGCGCCCACGGAGGAGAGCGCCTCGATCACCGCGCGGCGCACGGCCGGCTCGGGATCCGCCAGCGCCGCGATCAGGTCCGGCACGGCGCTGACCGCCTGCCGGCGCAACAGCTCGAGACCGCGGGCGGCGGCGGCGCGCGCCTCGGGATCCGCCGCCGACAGCTGCTCGCGCCAGTACGGGATCGCGTCCTCGGCGCGCGCGGCCGTCGCGAGGACGGCCGCGGCGAACAGGAGGGTCACGGCGCGCAGCATGACGCAAGCATAGTCCCGCTGAAGCGCCCGGCGCGCCCCCGCACGACGCCACCCCCGCGAAAAGACGAAGGCCCCCGACCCGCGAGGGTCGGAGGCCAGAAGAGCATGCGGGGCGCCGCGCCGCCATCGCGGCGGGCGCCCTGCGTCAGGATCAGTAGTCGCCCATGCCACCGCCGGGGGCGGGAGCGGCGGCCTTCTTCTCCTCGGGGACCTCCCAGATCATCGCCTCGGTCGTCACCAGCAAGCCCGCGATCGAAGCAGCGTTCTGGAGGGCCGTGCGCACGACCTTGGCGGGGTCGATGATGCCGGCCTTGACCAGGTCCTCGTACTCGCGCGACGCCGCGTTGTAGCCACGGGTCACCTTGCCGGACTTGACCTCGTCCTTGACCGTCTTGACCACGACCGTGCCCTCGTCGCCAGCGTTGTTGGCGATCTGGCGCAGGGGCTCCTCGAGCGAGCGCAGAACGATTTCCGCGCCCGTCTTCTGGTCACCCGTGAGGCCGTCGGCCGCCTTGCGGACCGCGGCGACGGAGTTGATGAGGGCCGTGCCGCCGCCGGGGACGATCCCCTCCTCGACGGCCGCCTTCGTGGCGTGCATCGCGTCCTCGACGCGCGCCTTCTTCTCCTTCATCTCGGTCTCGGTCGCCGCGCCCACCTTGATGATGGCCACGCCGCCGACCAGCTTGGCGAGACGCTCCTGGAGCTTCTCGCGGTCGTAGTCGGAGGTGGTCTCCTCGACCTGAGCGCGGATCTGCTTGACCCGGCCCTGGATGTCGGCGGCCTTGCCCTTGCCCTCGATGAGCGTGGTGTTGTCCTTGTCAATGACCACGCGCTTGGCCTGGCCGAGGACCTTGAGGTCCACGTTCTCCAGCTTCTGCCCGAGGTCGTCGGAGATGCAGGTCCCGCCCGTCAGGACCGCGATGTCCTGGAGCATGGCCTTGCGGCGGTC